>MPMO01000032.1 GCA_002238555.1 Caldilineaceae bacterium bin34 | reverse complement strand
GTTCCAGGCAAGGCAAAGACCGCCCATCCTACCCGCAGACGTCACTGGCCCAATTAGCATGCGATTGCCCTGGCGGACAGCCCTTCTCGTTAGTACTACAGTTGTAGAGTAGTCGGGAACGACGGGTACCTGCTCAGGATCCTGTCAAATTAGAATGCGATTGCCCTCCTGCAGGTGCCGGTGTCCGATTCAGATCGGTGGTACACTGTAGCTTCTCCAGGGGTGTCCGATGCGACGGACTGAGAATTCGGCTGGCAGCCGAATGACCCTTTTGAACCTGATCTGGGTAATGCCAGCGTAGGGAGGGAATTCCAGCCAAACGCAGACCTGCCCGGAACGGAGCAGGTTTTTTGTTTGCAACGGGGAATTCCCACCATGAACACCCACAACCCTTTCACCACCGGCCTGCGTTGGCTCGGGGTGTTGTGTGCAATGGCTGCGGTCGTTGCCTGCAGCCCGTCCGGAAGTTCGCTGATCGTACCGCCTCCCGCCGAGCCGGTCTCGCTGGTGCTGGCCAGTCACGATTCCTTCAACATTTCGGAGGATGTGCTGACCGAGTTCGAGGAGGCCAACAATGCGGATGTTGTCTACCTGGCCCTCGGGGACGCCGGCGAGACGCTCAACAAGCTGATTCTGAGCAAGGATGCTCCGTTGGCCGATGTGGTCTTCGGCGTGGACAACACGTTCCTGAGTCGGGCCCTGGCAAACGACCTCTTCATCCCGCACGCGTCATCCCTGCTGGACGGCATCGCGGATGAACTGAAACTGGATCCGGAATTCGGGTTGCTGCCGGTCGACTTCGGCTATATCAACCTGAATGCCGACAAGGCTTGGTTTGCCGACCGGGGGCTTCCGCTGCCGGAACGCCTCGAAGATTTGACCAAGCCCGCATACGCAGGCCTGCTGGTGGTGCAGAACCCGGCCACCTCCTCCCCAGGTCTGGCGTTTCTGCTGGCCACGGTCAGCTATTTCGGCGAACCGGCGTGGCTGGATTTCTGGTCCGGCCTGCTCGCGAACGATGTTTTGGTCACTGGGGGCTGGAGCGAAGCCTACTTTGATCACTTCACCGTGGGTTCGGGCGGAGCCGGGTCTCGACCCCTGGTGGTCAGTTACTCGACCAGTCCCCCGGCGGACGTGTTGTACGCCTCCGACGGCCGCACCGAACCCGCAAGCATCAACCTCAACCTACCGTTGGCCACGTTCCGCCAGATTGAATTTGTCGGAGTCCTCCAAGGCACCCGGCACCCTGACTTGGCCAAGGCGTTTGTGGACTTCATGCTGGATGTTCGGTTTCAGGAGGACATCCCCCTGAACATGTTTGTCTACCCCGTCAATCAGGCTGCCGGTTTGCCCGATCTGTTTGAGCAGTTTGCCGAAGTGCCGGCCGATCCGGCTCCCATGGCTCCGGAGGACATCGACACCAACCGTCGCCGATGGATCGAGGAGTGGACCTCCGTGATGTTGAATTGACATAAATCAGCTGATCCAATTACGCAGCGAAGTTCGATGAACGGGCGGCTTCGGGTCCTCGTGTGGGCCCTGCCGCCGTTCATCTTTTTGGGAGCATTCTATTTCCTGCCGTTGGTCCGCATTCTGGTCACGGCCCTGGGGCCGGACAGGCTGGTTGGCGGAGGTCAGGCGGTCCTGCCGGATTGGCGGAGCCTTGCAGCAGTGCTCGGCTTCACCACCTGGCAGGCACTCGTATCGACCGCCGCGTCGCTGGTGGCGGGTTTGCCGCTGGCCTGGTGGCTGCGCGATCACGGTTCGCGCCTGCGGTCCGTTGCCCGGCTCCTGCTGACGGTTCCCTTTGTGATGCCGGTGGTGGTCACGGCCAGCGCCTTCGTGGCCCTGATGGGGCCTTCCGGGTTGCTGAATCGTTGGTTGATGGGCTGGTTCGACCTGTCGGCGCCTCCCATCCAGTTGATGCACACCTTCGGCATTATCATCCTGGCCCACGTGTTCTACAACACGAGTGTTGTGGTCCGGGTTGTCTCCGGTTTTTGGAGTCAGCAGGACCGCAGGCTGGCCGCTGCAGCCGGTACCCTTGGCGCCACGGCCTGGCGCACGCTGGTCACGGTGGAGGCCCCGTTGGTCCTGCCCGCGGTGGTTTCGTCGGGCCTGCTGGTGTTTCTCTTCTGCTTCAGCAGCTTTGGTGTGGTCCTCATCCTGGGCGGTCTGCGCTTCAGTACGCTTGAAGTCGCGATATACAGACAGGCCGTCAGTTACTTCAACTTGCCGGCTGCGGCTGTTCTGGCCCTGGTTCAGCTGGCCGTTACGTTCACGGCCATGTCGTTGTACACGCGGCTGCAGCGGCGGCACGCGGTGCCCCAGCAGGTCGAGTCGACGGAGCGGCTTGCCGACGGCGGGCCCCGTACCCGGGGCCATTGGATCAGAGACGGCCTGGGTACGGCGGCCGCCTTGATCCTGGTGTCCCCGTTGGCCGCCCTCACCGTCCAGAGCTTCTCGGTCGGAACCTCCGAATGGAGCCTGGTGAACTATGCCGGCCTGTTGCAGGGACGCGCCGACAGCGCTTTTCTCGCGTCGCCCGTGGAGGCGGTTGGCAACTCCGTCCGCAACGCCTTGGCGACCATGGTTGTCAGCCTGGTGCTGGGAACCGGCATGGCCTACACCCTGTTCCTGATGCCGGGCCGGGCCGGCCGATGGCTGGATCCCGTGTTCCTGTTGCCGCTGGGCACGTCGGCCGTGACCCTGGGCCTGGGTTACATCATTTCCATGGGACCCTTGCGGACATCGTCACTGCTGGTTCCGGCGGCCCATGCCCTTATTGCATCTCCGTTCGTGTTGCGCGTGATCCTGCCGGCCCTCCGCCGGCTTCAGCCGGGCCTGCGACAAGCCAGTGCTGTGCTTGGGGCTACATCCAGACAGACATGGTGGCGGGTGGAACTGCCCCTGCTCCTGCCTGCCTGCGCCGTTGCATCGGTGTTTGCCTTCGCAGTGTCGATGGGTGAATTTGGCGCCGCCTTGTTGATTGCCAGGCCGGAGCATCCGACGATGCCGTTGATGATTTTCGGCTTGTTGGGCCGCCCGGGCCTGGCCAATCTGGGCCAGGCTCAGGCCTTGAGCGTCGTACTCATGGCTGTGACCGGCGCTTCCATGTTCGCGCTTGACCGACTGCCGGTTGCCATCCGGGAGTTCTGACGGTGGCCTATTTGGAGGTGCAAGACCTTTGGAAATCATTTGGCGGCACGGGAGCCGTGCTGCGGGGCCTGGGTTTTACGCAGGAGCGCGGCGAGATCCTGTGCCTATTGGGTGCCAGCGGCTGCGGCAAGACCACGGTCCTGCACATCCTGGCGGGTTTGATGCAGGCCGAATCCGGCCGCGTGCGACTGGGAGGCAGGGATCAGGATGGCATTCCGGTTCATGCCCGCCGCATCGGGTACGTTTTTCAGGACCATGTGCTGTTTCCGCACCTGTCCGTAAGGCGCAATGTGGAGTACGGCCTGCGCATGCTGAAATGGCCGGCCCGTCAACGGGGCCGTCGCGTACACGAGATGTTGGAACTGGTGGACTTGGCCGGGTACGAGGAACGGCCGGTTCGTGGATTGAGCGGTGGGGAAAGCCAGCGGGTTGCCCTGGCGCGCAGCTTGGCACCGGCACCCGATCTCCTGTTGCTGGATGAACCGCTGTCGTCCGTGGATCAGCGGCTGCGCGGGGATCTTGTGGCCGAGCTTCGAAGTGTTCTGGAGGCACAGTCCATAACGGCCGTCTACGTAACCCATGACCTGGAGGAAGCCTATTTCATGGGCGACCGCGTCGCTTTCTTGCATGATGGGCGTGTGAACCGGATCGATGCTCCATCCGCACTCGTGGCGAACCCGGTCACGGTGGCATGTGCACGCTATCTGGGCATGGGCAACATCTTTGCCCTGGACACATCCGTGGGACGGCGGCTCAGGGAGTGGGCGATATCCTCGGCAGACTCGGGTCTGGATCGGTTCGGCATCGGGACCACGCATCTGCTCATTCGGCCACAAACGGAGTTGCGGACCGGTCACCGTGATGGCGGGCAGGGATTGCGGTGCAGGGGCAAGGTCGCCGCGCTACGGCCGAAAGTCAACGAGGTTCAGGTGGAACTGGCCCTGAGCCAGCCCGATTTGGAAGGCACAACCATTCGGCTCGATCTGGCACGGACGGGGATCAGCCGCGAACTGCAGACGGACCTGGAGGCATCCGTCGCCGGTTCGGCAGCGGGTCCGTGGACCCTGGACGCGAACTGTGTCGCCTGGCTGACCGAATGATGTTGGCGGACCGGCGTCACCGGTCCGCCGGACGGTTCATTCGACCGGGTCGAGATACCGTTGCGTGCTGCCGTTGGAGGCCATCCAACCCTCGGTGCCGTCGTCCGCGGCTACAAACCACCATTCGATGGTTCCGGAGTCACCTTCCAGTCGCACGGGGCCGCCCACGATGGTGACTTGCGTGCCCGCTTCCTTCCAGGCGAACGAAAACGCCGTATCGGGATTGGGTTCCGTCTGGAATGCCAGGTGCCCAGCCACAACCTCGGCCCGGTCCAGCAACGTGAACGGGTAGGCTACGGTGCTGGGTGGCAGATCGTTGGTCTGAGCCGGGTAGGGATTGACATAATCTTTCAGCGAAGGCCATTCCACGGCCGCTGCCGAGACGGCTGCCGGCGGCATGGATTCGGTGGCTTCCTGGCTTGTTGCCGCAACACCGGGCGCCGGCGACGCGCCAACGGTGTCGGCAGCCATGGAGGTTTCGTCAACAGGTACGGGCGGTGCTCCGGCCGGGAGCAGATCGGACATGGCATCGGATTGGGCGGGCACGGCGGTGTCCGCATCGGCCGGTGCGGATGAGACCGGGGAGCGTTGCCTCAGGGCGAAAGCCCCGACTACCGCGCCAATGAGCAGCAGCGCCACCAACAAGGCCAGCAGCGTCCTCGCGTTGTTCCATCCCCCAATCCCCGCCGCGCCGAAACGCGAATCCTGCAGCGGTTCGCCGATGTCCAGCCGCACGCCCACCGTGTCCAACTGCTGGCGCGTGCGCATGATGCGCACCGGGAGACGCGCGGATTCTTCCGAGGGTGCCCGATATTGCTCCTCCAGAACGCGATAGGCGATCTGGAGGGCGGCATCCTGACGCCGGCCCATGGTGTTGTCGTACAGGTGGACCTCGGCCCTAACGGGCGTGTGCTGGCGATCCAGCAATACCAGAAGGCCGGCCACAGGCCACCCGTCGGCCTCGGTCAGGTTGTAGTAGTCGGAGGAAATGACCGCCGGCAGGGGGCGCGCGGCTATGGGCGCGGCGGCAGTTCCTGTCAGTTCTCGTGCTTTGACGTTTGCGTCGAGGGCAGTGTTGATGGTGGTCATGGGAGCAGCCTCGGTCGAAGAAGAGAGCAGGTTGTGTGTATGTCTAGGGAAGGTGGGTTAGTTGGACAGTGCCCCCCAGGTAGATATCTGTATCGGTATAGAACAGGATGCGCATATTGTAACTGACCGCCAGGTCTTCCCTAAGGAGGCCCGACCATCGAATGCTGTCCATGGCGGAAAACTGCCCCCAACTGTCGCCATCCAGTCCATCGACCCGGGCATCGCCGTTGTCGGTACGGCCGCGGTAGTGGAGGGTGGTGCCTCGGATGGGCGCATCCGTGCGGGCCCGCAGCACCAGCGTGTACGGCGTGCCGGGCGTCATGGCAAGGGGGGCGCGTGCAGGTGCGGTGTCGGAGATGGTGATCGAGTACACCGACACCACGTGCACGTCGCCGGGGTTGACGCGGATGATCCGGCCGGACACGTTGTAGTCCGTGCCGGAGACGTTGGCCCAAGGTCCGTCGAACTTCACGGAGTCTCCGAATCGACGGACGGCCGTTTCGCCTCCGGGTTTGGCGAACACGGCATCGGATTCCCGGATTTCCACCAGGATCAGGTCGGTGCCGGGCAGGTTCCTGCCCGGCTGGACGGTGTCGCGGTTGACACCGCGCAAGCGCAACTGGTCCACCTGCGGTTCGGGGAACATCGAGGCAACGGGATCGGAAGGGAGCAACCCCTGGCTGCGAGCCGCCAGGGCCGCATAGCCGCGTCCGGCAAAGGACACGACGATGAACAGAATGAGGAGTTGGAATCCCCACTTCAACAATCTGAACACGTGGCCGCGAGGTACTGAACTGTCGATGGGCTCGAGCCTGTCCGCCAGCCCGATAGCAGGTAGGAGTATAGGCAACGGATTCCCCGCGCCGCGAGACGTGCGACGTTTCCAGGCAGAACCGGTCGACGGACTGCAGGCTTGCGCATGGGTACCGGTAGTGGGGTGAGAGCCGGTTGGCTACGGCGGCCAACCTCTACAATATTCGGTACGCCAAACACACGTCGCATCCAGCACTCCTTCCGGAGGGTCCTTCGCCTTGGCTCATTCCCCTGCGTCCCCAGTTCCCGTCTGTTCAGCGCGCTTGGTGTGCTCCCCGTTCGCTGAAGTCAAGGCCTTGCCGACAGGTCTCAAATGGAGCGCAATGGTGGTGGCGGCCGTGGTGGCCTTGGCCACACTGTTTCCCACGGCTGCCTGGGCGGCGGCCCCTGTGGTGGGCTCGGTTGCCTTCACCTCCCAACCCGGGCCGGGCCGGACGTACGGAGAGCAAGGCGATTCCATCCTGATCACGATTGCGTTCGACCAAGTGGTGTATGTCACAGGCTTGCCCAACATCTACCTGAAGTTGGGCGCAACCGTTGGGCAGGCGAATTATCAGTCGGGTTCGGGCAGTGCCCATCTTGTATTCGGGTACACGATTGCTCCGGGTGAATTCACATCGGCCGGCGCTGCAGTGGAAGCGGGTTCGATAGTCCTCAACGGCGGTACCATCCAAAATCAGGCCGGGGAGGCGGCTGTGCTTGCCCATCCCGCGCTGGCACCGGATGCGGACCACATGGTGGATCGCAGGTGTGTTCTGGACGCGGGCCTGGTGTCCCTGTCCGGCACGTTCGACATCGCCACCTCGGACAATTGTCTGATTCCCGTGCAGGGCAGACCGGACCTGCCCGGCCTTGAGTTGCACTGGCAGTCTCCGGCCGGTGCGGAGCATGCGGTGGTCTTTCTGAGCGGAGACAGTGCGCATCCGGGGCTCGACACCACCACCGTGGGGGTGGTGAACGGTACCCGCCACGGAGTCGACGACGGAATTGTCTGCAATGCCTTCGGGGAATGCGGCGGCAACGACGACTACCATGCTCCCTTCCGGTTCGAGGCCGGGGATGTGGACAGCACCGGCAGCCACGTGTACGCGGCCTACCAATACGGAAGGTACCCGGGGGCGTTCGGGACCGCAACGCTGCATGTCACGTTGGTGCCGCGGGTCACCGGCGTGACGGTTGGCGACGGCGCGTGCCGGGCATCCCCCTCACTGACTTGGGACGCGCCACCAGCTCTCGGACGATCGGTGTCCTGGGTAGTGCTGTTGACCCAGGACGCCGAGGCCTTCCCGAAGCGCCGGGGACGCCCTGGCGTATTTGAGGTGGCCCAGCCGAATTTGAGCTTTCCCGGCCTGGCAGTGGACCAAACGTATTACGCCAAGGTCCTGCCCCAGGTGGAGGCATTGGGGTCGGGTGGTTACCTTGAGACGGGCCAAGCGGACAATGCACAACAGGTGTCCTTCACTGTGCAATCGCCGCCGGTGTTTCTGTCCCCGGTGGAAAATCTGGTGTTGAAGGCGGGCACCCCTGTGGCCGACGATGGCTTGTCGATGCCGCGGATGTCCGGCGACTGCGGTTCCCATACCTATGAACTGTGCCTCAAAACGGATGTCGCGGACGGAACCTGCGCAAGTGTCGTGTTGCCGTCCGGGCTGACCTTCAACTCGGCCAACGGATCGCTCGCGGGAACCCCTGCCGGTGCCGAACCCGAGGCGGAGTATGTCTATACCGTGCGCAACAGCCACGGTTATGCGGTGTCCGGGGAGTTTGCGCTGGCCGTTGCCGGACCGGGCGGGGAAGGCGACTCCGTGCCCGCCATCGCGTCCTTGGGGTTTGATTCGGAACCTGCGACGGGCTCCCAGGGATATGCGGATGCCGAGGTGATTTCCCTGGTGGCCGAGTTCGATCAACCGGTGTACGTCTCGCGCCGGCCGGCGATCACGATGACCGTGGGCAGTGACGAGCGCCAGCTCGTCTACGTTGGCGGATCGGGTACGGCAAGGCTGAGGTTCGCCTACACGGTAGCCGCCTGCGATGTCGACGCGGACGGGGTCGCGGTTGCCGCCAATGCCTTTGATCCAACCAGCGGGATTGTGGTGTCGGCCGCCGATTGGACGGTTATGGCTGAATTGTCCCATGAAGCAGTGGATGGTGGCACCGGCCATCAGGTCACTACCGCATGTCCCGGTCAATAGGGGCGGACGGAAAGGACATCGATTGGATGAGTTGATTTGGGTCCCAACCAGGTACGGACGAACGGCCCCCTTCGGATCGGGGTCAACCAGCCCACCTACAGAGGCTCGGCCTGAGCGACAACCAGTTGTCCGGTCCACTGCCCGTTGCTTGGCGCCAATTTGCCAAGCCCGGGAAGGTAGCCAGCTGGCCGCTGGCCAGATTGCAAACGTCCGGAGGGACCGGGCCGTTGCGGTTGATTTATTGCAGGGACGCCAGGCCCCGGACCACAAACATCAGGACCAGCAGCACCACCGCCGAGGACACGTCGATCATGCCCAGGGGAGGAATATAACGCCGCGCCAGGTCGAGCACCGGATCAGTGAGTCGACACAGCAGGGCAACGGGTGCCAGGGAGTAGTCCAGGTTGGGAATCCAGGTCAGCATGATCCTGATGAAGATCAGGAAGGAATAGACTTGGAGGACGGTGATCAGGAGATTCATGCGGAGAGTGTCGGGTTTGCCGAAGATGAATGGCGGCGGCGGTCAACCGCCCAGTTCCACGCTCCGCTTCCAAGCCGACTCGATCGCGGACGCAAAAGCCCCTCGCAAGCCGGCCAGTTCAAGTTCCTGGACCCCTGCGGCCGTGGTGCCGCCCGGGGAGGTGACGCGGTTGCGTAGTTCCGCAGGGTGGATATCAGCCAGTTGCTTGGCCAGTTCGCCCGAGCCCAGAAACGTCTGCGTGGCCAGCTTGGCGGCTGCGTCCCGACTCAGGCCAATGTGGACGCCGGCGTCAATCATGGCTTCCAGCACCAGAAACAGGTAGCCCGGGCCCGAACCGTTGATGGCCGTCGCCCGGTCCAAGTCTGCTTCATGGTCGGTGTACAGTTCCTCCCCAACCGCCGCAAATATGGCCTGGGCAGATTCGCGCTGGGCTTGCGAAACCTCGCTTGTGGCCGTCCACATCGTCATGCCGGCCAGAACCTGGGCCGGTGTATTGGGCATGGCCCTAATCACGTTGCCGATCCCTGTGGCGAGTTGTAGGGCATGCATTGAAACCCCGGCCATGATGGACACGTACAGGCCGATGTCCAGGGATCGGTCCTCGCGAAACCGTTGCATCGCGGTCCCGAACACCTGCGGCTTCAGGCACACAAGGGCCAGTTCGTGCGACCAGCGACCGGTGCGTTCCAGGGCGTCGACGGCCACGCCGAACTCCGACGCCAGCGCGGCTTGCAAGGCCGGCACCGGTTCGGCCACTTCGATCTCGTCGGGCCGGTACAGGCCCTTCTGCAGCACGCCGCGCAGCAGGGCACTGCCCATTGCCCCTCCTCCAATGATGAGGATTTGCCGTTCTGGTGCCATCGGGGAGCAGTCCGCAGGAACTGTTCAGTCAGCTCTGGGACCGAACAGGGAAGTACCAATGCGGACGATTGTAGCACCCTCCCGCACCGCCGGTTCGAAGTCCTGACTCATGCCCATGGAGAGTTCGGTCCATCCCGGAACGGCAAGGCTGGTTTGGATCCGCCGGAGTTCCGCCCGGACCGCGGCAAACAGGGCTTGCAGTTCGGTTTCGTTGGCCCCTAGGGGGGTCATGGCCATCAGGCCGCGCGGGGCCAGGCCTGCCATCTGCGAGATGGCTTCGGCCATGGGTAGCGCCGCGTCGAGCGCGACCCCCTGTTTGGACGCTTCGCCGGCCGGATTGACTTGGAGCAGGATAGGTACGGGAGTCTCGGCGCGCAGGCCTGTGTTGGCCAACAGGCGTGCCGTCTTGAGCCGGTCCACGCTTTGAATCAGGGTCAGATTTGGCGGCAGCAGTTTGAGCTTGCGGCTTTGTAGCGGGCCAATCAGATGCCAGTGGATCGGTCGCTCGGCCAGATCCGGGACTCGGTGCCGACGGGCCAGTTCCTCCGGGCGGTTCTCTCCGAAGTGGCGCACGCCGCAGTCGAACGCGGCCGCGATCATGGCATCGGGTTGGGTTTTGCTTGCCGCCACCAGTGTTACGTCCTCGGGGTGCCTGCCGGAAGCCTCGGCCGCGCGGGCCAATCGCTCCCGGACTGCATCGACTCTGGATTGCAGCCGCTCCCGGAGTTGGCCGCTGTTCATCACAAGGAAATCCTGCGGTCCCTATGGAGCTGATGGGGAGCGGGGCTCGAGCCAGCAAAGCATGCCGAACAATCCGCAACGGCCGCGGGCAGCCCGGTGGGAAAAGAAAGTGTCCGGCAGGGCGGCCGTGTCCAAGCCGCCGATTTCAATGCGGTTGCCGGGCACCCCTCCTGTCGCCAGCTGCCGACGGTTGGCTTCCCACAAGTCGAAATATGCCTTGCCCTCGCGTGCGGAGGGTCTGAGCAGGGAGTCGGCATCCTCCTGGGTGGTTCGGACCAGCTGGATTACGTCGCCGCCAATTTCGTAGCTATCCGGGCCGATGCTGGGGCCCAGACCGGCCACGCAGTCGGCCGGGACGGTCCCGTACCGACGGCCGAGCTGTCGGAGCAACTGCTCGGCAATGCGCTTGACCGTGCCTTGCCAGCCGGCATGGGCCACACCAAGTCGGTGGTGCATGGTGTCGTAGATCACGATTGGCACACAGTCCGCATACAGGGTCATCAAGGGCAGGCGAACTTCGGAAGTCACCAATCCGTCCGTCCCCGCGAGGCGCGTGCCGCGGTGGTCATCCGTGGCCTCGCGGACGGCATCGGATCGGATTTGCCCAGCCCACACCAGGTCTTCCCGGCGGAATCCGCATGCCCGGCTGAAACGCTCAATGTTGGTGCCGACCGCAGCCTCGGAATCACCCCGGCGCGTGCTGAAGTTCAGTGAGTCGAAAGGAGATGCGCTGACACCGCCTGTGCGCGTGCTGACGCATGCCTCCACAGGCCAGTTCGCCAGCAGTTCGAATTGATAGGCCGGCAGGCCGTTGTGCAACTTGGTCAACAGCATGCGGAGCACCGGTGGGGTGGCATTCGGGCCGCACTCGCCAACGACGGGACGGAAGCCGGACCAGCGCACCCGCCACTGTGGAATGCAACCGCCCGGTATGCCAAGATATAGGTTCGAACACGGCGAGGACCGGGTTTCGACGGGCAGGGCGCGGCCAGTGTCCGGACCCGGCAAGGCCAGGCTGCCGTCTCGGATTCCCAAGTAGGCGAATACATGTCTTTGTATGACGTAACCGGACTGGGCGAAGTAATGCTGCGTCTCAGTGTACCTGCCGGCAGTCACTTGGAAACCGCGCGGCAGCTTGATGTGCATCCCGGAGGGGCGGAGGCCAACACCCTGGTGGCCCTGGCCCGAATTGGGTACCGCACAGCCTGGTGCAGCGGCCTGCCGATCGGAGCCACCGGTCGCCTGGTGGCCAATCACCTGCGGCAAGCCGGAGTTGATCTTTCGTGTGTGGTGTGGAGCGACGAAGGGCGGACCGGGCTCTATTTCCTGGAGAATGCCGAGCCGCCGCGCAATGTGGATGTGATTTACGACCGGGCCGATTCGTGTGCCAGCCGTCTGCGGCCGGACCAGGTGGACTGGGATCGGCTGATGGATACGTCGATTTTCCACATCAGCGGCATCACCCCGGCCGTGTCCCCGAGTTGCCTCGAAGTGACCCGGACGGCACTGGCGGAGGCCCGCGCCCGGGGGGTGATGATCAGTTTCGATCTCAACTTCCGCTCCAAGCTGTGGACCGCGGCCGAGGCCCGCGCCGTCCTCCAGCCCATGCTGGGCACGGCGGACATCCTGTTCTGCGGACAGGCGGATGCCGAGACGGTACTGGGGCTTCAAGGCGCGCCGGAAGCGCAACTTGAAGCCCTGGCGGACCTGGCGGCCGGGGATACGGTCGTCATGTCCTGCGGCACGGAGGCCACCTACGTTCGGCATGCCGGCGTCGTGTTCAGACAGGAGGTGGTGCCCGTGCCGGTGGTGGATCGGCTGGGCGCGGGCGATGCCCTGGCGGCCGGCGTGCTGCATGGCCTGTTGAACCAGGATGTGAAAATGGGCTTGCGCTTCGGTTCGGTCATGGCTTCCATGACCCTGACCCAGCACGGCGACATGCTGGTCACCCACAGGGCCGAGGTCGAGCACCTGGTGGCTTCCGGCGGCGGTGCCTTGCAGCGCTGAGCGGAAAACGTTCCGATACAGATTCCAATTGAACCAACGGGAGGACGATTATGGCTCAAAGGAAGGCGTTGATGAACTGGGGCGGCTGGGAAGGCCACGAGCCCGAACAGACCACGCACATCTTTGCCCCTTTGCTTGAGGAGGCGGGGTTCAAGGTGGACATCGTGCATGACCTGGACCGCTACTGCGACACCGAGTACATGCAGAGCCTCGACTTGGTCGTGTCCACGTGGACCATGTCCGAACTCGGGCGCGAGCAGGAGGCCGGGTTGCTCGAAGCCGTCCGTGGCGGGGTCAACTTCGGCGGGTGGCACGGCGGCATGTGCGACGCCTTCCGCCAGAACACCGAATACCAGTGGATGACCGGCGGCCAGTGGGTGGCCCATCCCGGCAACATCATCGACTACCGGGTGAACATCACCAACCACATGGATCCCATCACCAGGGATCTGCCGGACTTCGACATGCATTCGGAGCAGTACTATATGCATGTGGATCCGGGCAACCAGGTGCTTGCCACCACCCAGTTCCAGACCGAGATCGCGCCCTGGGTCAACGGGACGGTGATGCCGGTGGCGTGGAAGCGGATGTACGGACGGGGGCGCGTCTTCTACTGTTCGCTGGGACATGTCGCCAGCGACTTTGAAGTGCCGGAAGCCCGTGAAATTGTGCGGCGCGGCCTTTGCTGGGCCGGCGGCGCGAGTCATTGACGCCAAGGAAAACGGGATCATGGACAAGGTGCGGTGGGGATTCCTGGGCGCGGGCAGCATCGCCAATCGCTTGGCCGAGGGGCTGATGCAGGTGGACGATGCGGAGCTGCTGGCGGTGGGTTCGCTCACTGTCGACCGGAGGCAGGCCCTGGCGGAGCGGTTCGGCGTCCCGCGCGAGTACGCGACCTACGAGGAGTTGGTACAGGACCCGGACATCGACATCGTCTACGTTACGACCCCGCACAGCCTGCACCGGGAACACAGCATCCTGGCCCTGGAGGCCGGCAAGCCGGTCCTGTGCGAGAAACCGTTTGCCATCAATGTGGCGGAGGCTGCGGAAGTCATCGCCGTGGCCCGGCGACGCAACCTGTTCCTGATGGAGGCCATGTGGACCCGGTACCTGCCGGCGCCGCGCGCGATCAAGCGCATGGTCGACGACGGTGTGATCGGTCAACTGACGATGATGGTGGGAGACTTTGGGGTCAGGATTTCCCGCAGCGCCCAATCGCGCATGACCGATCCGGCCCTGGGCGGCGGCGCCCTGATCGAGATCGGTGTCTACCCGGTGTCGTTCGCGGCCTACCTGTTCGGCGGATCGCCCGTCAGGATTGAATCCCTGGGCCACTTGGCGGACGGGATCGACGAACGCAGCGGGGTTCTGCTGGGCTATCCGGACGGCGGCCTGGCGATTGGTTACTCGTCGGTCCGCGACAATACCCCGCAGGAGTGCCTGTTGTTCGGGTCGGGCGGCGAGATCCGGATGCCAACGCCCTGGTGGTTGACCGACCACTTCCACCTCAAGGTGGACGGCGAGGACTGGCGCCGGGTGGAGGCGGGCCTCATCGGCAAGGGGTTCGCCCACGAAGTCATGGAGGTGAACCGCTGCCTCAAGGCCGGGTTGCTGGAGAGTGCGGATATGACCTGGTCCCACACCATGGGTGTCATGACCACCTTGGACACCATCCGTGCCCAGTTGGGCCTGCGCTACCCGATGGAATAGGCACAGCCGCTTCAACAGGTCCTGTCCGTCCAGCACCGACAGGAAGCAGCATGGCATGCATGTGTGGGGATCCGGGCCGCCAGGTGTTCGCTGCCACCCGGTTCCCGACCAGGGCGGGACGGTGATGCCGGTGGCGGGGGCGAGGATGCCATGGTCGGGGGGACGCGTGTTCCACGGTTGGCCGGGGCCTTTCGCCAGCGACTTTGAAGTGCCGAAAGCCTGTGAAATTGTGCGGCGCGGCCTATGCTGGGGTAGCGGCGCAAACCATTGACGAATTGGGAGATCTGGGCATGGACAAGGTGAGGTGGGGATTCCTGGGTGCGGGCAGCATTGCCAACCGCCTGGGCGAGGGCCTGATGCAGGTGGACGATGCGGAGTTGCTGGCGGTCGGTTCGCGCACGGCCGACCGGAGGCAGGCCCTGGCGGAACGGTTCGGCGTTCCGCGCCAATACGAGACCTACGAGGAATTGGTGCAGGACCCGGACATCGACGTTGTCTACATTGCGACTCCGCACAACCTGCACCGGGAACACAGCATCCTGGCCCTGGAGGCCGGCAAGCCGGTCCTGTGCGAAAAGCCGTTCGCCATCAATGTTGCGGAAGCGGCCGACATCATCGCTGTGGCGCGGCAACGCAACCTATTTCTGATGGAGGCCATGTGGACCCGGTACCTACCGGTGCCGCGCGCGATCAAGGGCATAATCGACGACGGCGTGATTGGCCAACTGACGATGATGGTGGGGGACTTCGGGTTCAGGGGTGCCCGCAGTGCCCGATCGCGCCTGACCGAACCAGCTCTGGGTGGCGGCGCCCTCCTTGACATTGGCATCTACCCGGTGTCGTTCGCGGCCTACCTGTTCGGCGGATTGCCGACAAGGATTGAGACCCTGGGGCACTTGGAAGGCGGCATTGACGAACGGAGCGGGATTCTGCTGGGCTATCCGGACGGTGGTCTGGCAATCTGTTACTCCTCAATCCGCGACAACACCCCGCAGGAGTGCCTGTTGTTCGGGTCGGGCGGCGAGATCCGGATGCCAACACCGTGGTGGCTGACCGACCATTTCCACCTCAAGGTGGACGGCGAGGACTGGCGCCGGGTGGAGTCGGGCCTCATCGGCAAGGGGTTTGCCCACGAAGTCATGGAAGTGAACCGCTGTCTCAAGGTCGGACTGCTGGAGAGCCCGGACATGACCTGGTCCCACACCATGGGTGTCATGACCACGCTGGACACCATCCGTGCCCAGTGGGGCCTGCGCTATCCGATGGAGTAGCCAGGGCCACAGGCCTTCTTCCAAGGGTCCGGCCCGTTCAGCACCAACAGGAGCGTTTCGTGAAGTACGGACAGATACCAGGTTGCGACAAGCGGATTGGCCGCATTGTGCAGGGCACCATCATGTTGCACGACGGCAACCGGGAGGCCACCCACAGCCTGCTGGACGGCTTGTACGAATTGGGTTGCAACGCCGTCGATGCCGCCCACAACTATGGCGGCGGAGGTTCGGAACGGTCTCTGGGGATCTGGATGGAGTCCAGGGGCGTGAGGGACGAGATGTTCGTCCTCACCAAGGGGTGCCATTTCAACCAGGACCGCGATCGGGTTACCCCGTACGACCTGAGCAGCGATCTGCACGACTCGCTGGTCCGCCTGCGCACCGATTACATCGACCTGTACCTTCTGCACCGGGACAACCCCGCGCTGCCGGTGGGACCCCTGGTCGACCGGCTCGACCAACACCGCAGGGAAGGCAAGATCCTGGCCTACGGGGGATCGAACTGGAGTCCCGAACGCATCAGGGAAGCCAACGCCTATGCCGACGCCAACGGCTGCGCGCCATTCGTGGCCAGCAGCCCCAACTTCAGCATGGCGGAGCAGGTGGAGGAACCCTGGCGCGATTGCCTGACCATTTCGGGGCGCAAGGGCGCGGAAGCGCGGGCCTGGTACCTTGAAACACAGATGCCGGTCTTCACCTGGTCAAGCCTGGCCATGGGCTTCTTCACCGGGATCTACACGCGGGACAATCTGGACGGTTTCGAAGGCTACCACCACGCAACCTGCATCCGGTCCTATGTCTCGGAGGAGAACTTCCGACGCCTGGACCGGGCCGCGGCGATGGGATCCCGCCATGGCTTGACATCGGCGCAGGTGGCCGTTGCCTACGTGTTGTCCCAGCCCCTCAATCTCTTCGCCCTGATCGGCTGCAACTCCCCCGCCGAATGGCAGGACAACCTGCGGTCGCTGGACTTCGAGCTGACGCCCGCGGATCTGGCTTGGCTGGAGACCGGTGCGGGGGAACCCACGCACTGAGAATTCTGTCCACCGCAGCCAAGGAGCACTGACTAGACGGCACTGTTTCAATCTCGTTGATACAGGATCTTAACCACTGTAGAGGGACCGGCTCCCAGAATTCCGCCGTGTTCGGCACCGCCTGTTGTGACGGCACTCAGCGCAGCATGTCCGCCACCGCCTGTGGCCTCGAGCCAAAATCAACGAAAGTGAAACAGGGCCGACTAGACCGTAGTTTCGGTACTGGTCGAATTTTTGTAGTAAGATTAGGCCATGAACACATACAGGGTTGGGACCTTCGCTGCCTTGGTGGGGGGCCACGACCGGATCTCAAGCCGCGCCCAACGCCCGGAACGGGAAGCCCGGCGGCAGGCCCTGGCGACGTTCCGCCCGGCGGCCGGCACTGCCAACGTCCGGTGTTCCGCGCTTGGAGGGAGCGCATTGAGCGTAGGGAACGGTCCCTGCTGGTTGTGGCCCACAAGGACCGTCCGTGCCGCAGCGGCTTGGACGGGTGCGAGGATTGTGCCGACACCCACGACTGCGCCATCCGCGTGGTCCACCGGGAGAGCCTGTCGCCACAGGCCGAGCGGGTCGAGGACCCGATGGCCGTAGTGCACATGTTCTCCGGCCGGCCGTCCGGCCTGCGCCGCCACGGGCAAAAGCTCCGGGAAGCCGCCACCGATGGTTGAGAAGGTCACGCGCATCCTGCACAGCCAGGGGCTGAACCGCGCCAAGCACGACCGCCTGGCCGACATGGCCGCGCGGGTCGGACGGGTGCGTGCGGACGCGTGGCACCGGTGCAGCGGGGTGTCCACGGCGGCACGATCTCCCTACGACATCCGGGACGCCTGGATGGCGGAGGGCTGCGACTGGCACGGACTGCCGGCGCGGTTGGGCAAGGCGACGCTGGCCGATGCGCTGGGCGACATCGCGGCGGCGCGGGAGGCGGCCAAGGTGTCGGTCAGGAAGGCCGTGCGACACCGCACCCGGAACGACGCCGCCGAACGCCAACGTCTGTATTCCCTGTTGAAGCAAAACCGCTGGACAGAGGATCCGTTTCTGCACCGGCAGATGCGGAACCAGTGGCGGGGCGGTCGGTCGCATGTGACCAACCAGATCGTGGCCGACAGCGGCTCCTACACGACCAAACTGTGGCACGGCCGGGCCTGGGTCCACCTGCAGAGCCTGGAGCAGGGCCAACGCATCGCCATTCCCCTCAAGGGCGACCGCCTGCCCTCCGGCACCCTCCGCATCATCCTGCAGGACAACGGCGAAGTGGCCGTTCACCATGCCATCGACGAGACGCAGGCGTGCAGCACCAAGCCCGGCGGTTCGGGCACGGTCGGGGTGGACAAGGGCTACACGGAAGCCTATACCGACAGCGACGGGGAACGCCACGGCGAGGGCTTGGGCGACCTGCTGTCCCAAGAGAGCGACGCCCGCAAGGTCAAGGGGCAACGCCGCCACCAACTCCGCGACCTGGAAGACAAGCACAGGGCCAAGGGCCACACCCGCAAGGCCGACCACATCCGGCGGCACAACCTGGGCCACCAAAAGTGGAACCGGCGGCGGACCCGGCACCACCAACAGGTGCGCGACCATCTCTGCCAGGCGGCCCACGCCGTTGTGGACAAGGCCGGCACCATCGCCTGCGAGGACCTGTCCGCATCCATGAAGTCCACCAAGGTGCGCCATCGGGACACCAACCGCCGCCTGAACGGTTGGGTCAAGGGCGTGATGGCGGACACCCTCACTTCGATATCTCGACGCAGAGGTTCTGCGTTGGCCTTGGTCAATCCGGCCTACACATCGCAAATCGACTCCCGCACGGGCCTGTTGCAGGGCACGCGTCGCTGGGACCGGTTTTACTGCCTTGACGGGGTTGTGCTGGACGCGGACGCCCATGCCGCCTGCAATATTCTGGCGAGGCTGTACGACGAGGAGATTACGTTGTACATGCCCTACAGGGAGGTTAAGGCCCTGCTCGCGGAACGAACCAGGACAACGGTGGGGACTGCTCCACCCGGACTCGAGTTGCGGGGGCTTGCAACAGGGCCCCCATCAACCGAGAGCGAAGTACCCGCAACCGTACCGAACAGGGCGGTTTAAAGGAACAGTTTCGGATGACGAAGGTATGGCAGGTTGGGATTGTCGGTTGCGGCGTTATCAGCCGCGCCTATGTGAAGGGCCTGGCGCCCTTTGACCACGTCGCCATCGCGGCCGTGGCGGACCTGAATCCGGAGGCGGCCGCGGCCCTGGCGGCGGAAATCGGCTGTCCGGCCCTGACGGTGGACGCACTCCTGGATCGACCCGACATCGACATCGTCCTCAACCTGACCATTCCCAAGGCGCATGCCGAGGTGGACATCAAGGCGCTGGAGGCCGGCAAGCATCCCTACAGCGAAAAACCCCTGGCCGTTGATCGCGATCAGGGCGGGACGGTGGTGGAGTTGGCTGTGGCCCGCGGTCTGCGGCTGGGTTGTGCCCCCGACACGTTTCTGGGCGGCGGGCAGCAAACCGCACGGCATGCCATCGATCAGGGGATGATCGGGGAACCGGTGGCGGCCACGGCCTTCATGCTGAGCCGCGGGCACGAGGCCTGGCATCCGGCACCGGAGTTCTACTACGAGGCCGGAGGCGGTCCCATGCTGGACATGGGACCCTACTACCTGACGGCCCTGGTCAACCTGATGGGGCCGATTCGCAGGGTCAGCGGCATGACCCGCACGACCTTCCCGGAACGCACGATTACCAGCCAGCCGCTGGCCGGCAAGGTAATCCGTCCCCAAGTGCCCACCCACTACGCCGGCACCGTGGAATTCCATTCCGGCGCCATCGGAACCATCATTCAAACCTTCGATGTCTGGGGCGGCGCGTTGCCGCGGATTGAGGTGTATGGAACCGAGGGTTCCCTGGGGGTTCCCGATCCCAACACCTTTCAGGGGCCGGTGACGCATCTGGCCGGGATCTTCCGGAACCGCGAATGGACGGATGTGGCCCTGACCCACAGCGACCAGGTCCGGAGGGGCATCGGCCTGGCCGACATGGCGCACGCCCTGACCCACGATCGTCCCCACCGGGCCGGCGGGGACCTTGCCCATCACGTGCTGGAGGTCATGGAACTGTTCAGGGAATCCAGTGTCCGCGGCAGACACCTGGACACGACCACCACCTGCAGCCGGCCGGACCCGCTTCCGACCGCGGGCGGGTTTTGAGAAGGGGCTTCCCGGTCCGGCTCAGTAGAGCGAGCGCTGGCTGGCCTGCATCATCAGCGTGAGCTGGGCGCCCCGCACGGCGCTGACCTCCGACTCCGGGGCCTCCGCCGGCAAGGCGGTCGGCACGCGCTGCACGTAGTTCCCGTCCGACCGCATCTCCCACGCATTGCGCTGATCGTTGAGGCACAGCATCAGCATGTCCCGCAACTCGTCGCGCAGCCTGGGATCCAGCAGGGGCACAATCACCTCCACCCGGTTGTCCAGGTTGCGCTGCATCCAGTCCGCACTGCCGATGTAGCACTCCGGCGCTCCGGCATTGGCGAAATGGAAGATGCGGCTGTGCTCCAGGAAACGGCCGACCAGGCTGAGCACGGTGATGTTGTCGCTGACCCCCGGGATGCCCGGCCGGATGCGGCAGATGCCCCGCACAATCAGATCAACCCGCACACCGGCCTGGCTGGCGGCATAGAGCGCGGCGCAAATCCGCGGGTCGTCCAGGCCATTGACCTTGGCGATGACGTGGCCCTCGCCCGTCCGTTGGCAGTGCTCGATTTCCCGTTCAATCATCTCGACGAACCGGTCGCGCATGTTGATCGGCGCCACCAGCAGGTGCTTGTACTCCAGGCTCTGGCCGTAGCCGGTTAGGTAGTTGAACAGATGCATCACATCGCTGATGATGTCCTTGTCCGTGGTCAGCAGGCTGTAGTCGGTATACACGTTGGCGGTTTTGGCGTTGTAGTTGCCCGTGCCGATATGCGCATAGCTGCGCAGGCCGTTGCGTTCCTGGCGCACGATCAATGTGACCTTGGAGTGGGTTTTGAGGCCCACCAGGCCATAGGCCACATGACATCCCGCCTCCTCCAGGCGCTTGGAATGGTGGATGTTCAGTTCCTCGTCGAACCTGGCCTTGACTTCCACCAGCACCGCCACCTGCTTGCCGGCGTCGGCGGCGGCGGCAAGCGCCGCCACGATCGGCGAATCGTCCGACGTGCGATACATCGTATGCTTGATGGCCAGCACCTTGGGATCGCGGGTCGCGGCCAGAATCACCTCCTGCGTTGTGCGGGCGAACGACTGGTAGGGGTGGTGCAACAGCCGATCGCCCTTGTTCAGCAGCCGGAACATGTCATCCGGAGGAGTCTGCGGGGTGAGCGCCACGAAATCCGGGGGAATCTGGGGCCGGAACGACGAAAACTTCAGATCCTGGCGTTCGATCAGGTCGGCGAGGTTGAATAGCTCGGCCAGATCCAGGACGCCCTTGACGCGGTAGGCATCCTGGTCGCGCAGCCCGAATTCGCGCAACAGCACTCCCAGCACGCGGCGCGGCATGCGGTCCGACACCTCCAGCTGCACCACCGGCGCGAACCGCCGCTGCTGCAGCTCCTCGCTGATCATCTCGACCAGGTCGTCCGCCTCGTCCTCGTTGCGCACCAGGGTCGCGTTGCGGGTGATGCGGAACGGATAGGCGTCGACCACCTCCATGCCGCGGAAAAGGACGTCCAGGTTGTTGGTCAGGACATTGACCAGCGACACGAAGTGGTTGGGAACCCCCACCGAGATCCAGCGGTGCCGGTCGGTGGGGGCCTTGAGTCGGGCCAGTCGCACATCGCCGGTGGACGGATCGCGCACCTCGACCGCCAGGTTGAGGCTCAGGTTGCTGATGAACGGGAACGGATGGCCCGGATCGTAGGCCAAGGGCGTAAGCAGGGGAAACAGGTCCTGCAGGAACAGGTTGCGCAGGTCGGCTACCTGACTCTCGGACAGTTCGTCGTAGGACAGCAGGCGGATGCCCTCGTCGGCCAGCTTGGGCAGGAGGTCCTGCAGGAGGCACGCGTCCTGCTGGTTGCGAAAAATGTCAATGACCTTGCCGATTAGGTTCAATTGGTGTTCCGGCGTCCATCCCTGCAGCCGCAGGTTGGCCACGCCCGCGGCCCGCTGCCGCTGCAGGCCGCCGACCCGCTTGCGGATGAACTCGTCGAGGTTCGAACCGGTGATGCCAAGGAACTTGAGGCGTTCCACCAGCGGGTTGCGCGGGTCCTGCGCCTCGTGCAGGACCCGCCAGTTGAAGTCGAGCCAACTCAGTTCCCGGTTGTAGATTTCGGGCGCCGTGCACAAATCGTCGACCGTGCGGCCGGACACGTCCCGCTCCAGGAACATCGTGTCCGCCGGCGGCATGACGGCCGCACCGGCATGCCCGTTCAGGGCCGTCGTATCGTCCGCCGGGCGGGAATCCGGAGGAAGCTGGACCAAGGGTTCGTTGGCGAGCTCGGCAGGGGCGGAAGGGGATGGAAGGACGGCCATGGCAGGAAGGAATCAGGGGTGGGACACTTGGATAAGGTGGATGGGCGGTTCTTGGGTTCTTGGGGCAACGGGCTGGCCGCCTGCACCCCGTGCGGACGGATTGCCGGTGCAGGGGTTTCTCCGAATTGACTCCCCGCTCCGGGCTGACCTACAATGGGGCTATGAATGCACTGCCGTATTCGTCGTTCTTGTTGTTGCCTGGCGCGCAGGTCGACCTTGTCGTCCTGCGACCGCACCTGTGTGGTGAGGGATAGAGGCGAGCCGACCAAGGCGAGCTAGGCAGGCAAAGCCGTCAATCCTTCCCACCGGGAAGGATTTTTTTTGCCTTGGCTCAGCATCATTTTAGCCGAAACCAAACCTCGCAGTGTCCACATACCGAGATCGGAGTATCACCATGCACTTTTCCCCCGATCGTTTCAGGACCACGGCGCCGCCGCGCCGCATTACCGGATCGGAGATGATCTGGGATGCCTGCGTGACGGAGGGGGTCTCCATCCTGTTCGGCCATCCCGGCGGCGCCATCCTGCCCGCCTACGACGCGCTGGCGATGTACGAGGCCGACGGATTGCTGCATCACGTGCTGGTGCGGCACGAGCAGTGTGCGGCCCACATGGCGGACGGCTATGCCAGATCCACGGGCGAGGTGGGGGTGTGCGTGGCCACCAGCGGCCCCGGCGCGACCAATCTCGTCACCGGCATCGCGACCGCCCAGATGGACAGCGTGCCCATCGTGTGCATCACGGGCCAGGTGCCTTCGCCGCTGCTGGGCACCGACGCCTTCCAGGAGGCGGACATCGTGGGCGTGACCCAGCCCGTCTGCAAGCACAACTATCTTGTCACCGACGTGGCCGACCTGCCGATGGTCATGAAGGAGGCGTTTTATATCGCCCGGGAGGGTCGTCCCGGGCCGGTGCTCGTGGACGTGTGCAAGGACGTGCAGATCGCGGAGGGCGAGTTTCGCTACGACATGGAGGTGAAGCTGCCCGGCTTCGATCCCTACCCCGCTTCCTGGCAGGACGCGCTGGCCCAGGCGGCCGATTTGATCAACACCGCCGAGGCACCGCTGATCATGGCCGGGCACGGCATTCACCTGGCCGGGGTATCGGACGTGCTGCTGCGGATTGTGGAGAAGGCCGAAATCCCGGTCGTGACCACCCTGCTGGGCACCGGCAACATCACGGAGACCCATCCCCTCAGCCTGGGCATGGGCGGCATGCACGGCGAAGCCTATGCCAACGAGGCGGTCCAGGCCTGCGATGTCCTGATCGCGCTGGGCATGCGCTTCGACGACCGCATCACGGGCCGCCTGGACCGCTTTGCCAAGCAGGCGTCCGTGGTGCACTTCGAGCTCGACAAGGCCGAAGTGGGCAAGAACGTGCAGCCGGACGTTGCCGTGGTCGGGGACCTGGCCAAGACACTGCCGGCCCTGGAGCCGCTCATCCATCCCAACACGCACGCGGAATGGCTGGCCTCGCTCACCGACCGCAAGCTCAGCAGCGCCGGCAAGGACATCCTCACCTTCGAACTGGACGAACTGGTGCCGCCGTTCGTCATGCGGCAGATCTGGTCGGAGACCACCAACCTGCGGGATCCCGGCGACGTGCTGGTGGCGACCGATGTCGGCCAGCATCAGATGTGGGAGTCCCAGTACTTCGTGCACGAACGGGCCGGACAGCTCCTGACCAGCGGCGGCCTTGGGACCATGGGGTATGGCGTGCCGGCCGCCATGGGGGCCCAGATGGCCTGTCCCGACAAGCTGGTGTGGGCCATCGTGGGCGATGGCGGCTTCCAGATGACGATGCAGGAACTGGCCACGATTCAGCAGGAGAAGCTGCCGGTCAAGATTGCCATCATCAACAACGGCTTTCTCGGCATGGTGCGTCAGTGGCAGCAGATCTTTTACGACAAGCGCTACGTGGGCACGCCGGTCCTGTCCCCCGACTACGTAATGCTGGCGGCCGCCTACGGGATACCGGCCTGCAAGGTGGAAGAGCCGGGACAGGTGGCCGAAGCCGTGCGGGCGGCCAACACCACGGACGGCCCGTATCTGATCGACTTCCAGGTCAAGGAGGAGGTCAACGTGTATCCGATGGTGGCGCCCGGTGCCGCCGTGGATGAACTGATTCGCCGGCCGCACATCATGCAGGACCACGGCGGCGTGGTGCCGGCCTTCTGATCCGATTTGCTCCCCTACCCACCGCGGAACGGCATTGATGAAACACATTCTGGCGGCTTGGATGCGGGACCGTCCCGGTGTCCTGAACCGGGTGACCGGCCTGCTGAGCCGGCGCAACTTCAACATCGACAGCCTGCAGGTCAGTGCCAGCGAGGAACCGGGCATCTCGCGCATGACCTTTGAAGTCAGCGGTGACGACCGGACCCTGGAGCAGGTGCGCAGCCAACTGATCAAGCTGGTGGACGTCACTCGCGTCGAGAGCTTTGTGCAGGAGGCGATCGTCAAGCGGGAGCTGGCCCTTGTGCGCGTGGCAGTGGGTCCCGAGGAGCGACGTCAGGTTCTTGACCTGATTCAGGTGTTCGAGGCCACGGTGGAGGACATTTCGCGTACCAACATGCTGATCCAGATTGTGGGTCGCGAGGAGAAGATCGACTCGCTCATTGGCCTTCTGCGCGACTACCACTTGCTGGAGATGGTCCGCACCGGACCGGTGGCCATCGTGCGCAGTGCCGTGGCCAACGTCGAACCGGAACCGGCCCTCGAACCGGCCCGCGACACCTGGCAGGGCGGAGGTGTTTGACCGCGCCCCGCTTGCACCGGGACTGCCCGAGGCATTTCCGGCCACTTGACCCATACGTGATTCCCAACCCATCCCGACCGGCAAGGAGACCCTTTACCCCATGGCCACGATCTACTATGAAAACCAGGCGGATCCGGACCTGATCAAGGACAAGCGCATCGCCATCCTTGGTTATGGCAGCCAGGGGCATGCCCATGCCCTGAACCTGCGCGATTCCGGGATGTCCGTGGTTGTGGGCCTGTACGAGGGCAGCCGCAGCCGGGCCAAGGCCGAGGCGGACGGGTTGGAGGTCACGACCACGGCGGATGCCGTGGCGTCGGCCGATATCACGATGGTCCTGCTGCCGGACCAGGTTCAGGGTCAGATCTACAAGGAGGAAATCCAGCAGGGGCTCAATCCCGGCGACACGCTGATGTTCGCCCACGGATTCAACATTCGGTTTGGCCAGATCGTGCCTCCCGCACATGTCGATGTGTCGATGGTGGCGCCCAAGGCGCCGGGGCATCGCGTGCGCGAAGTCTTCACGGAGGGTTCGGGTGTGCCCGGCCTGGTGGCCATCCACCAGGATGCCTCCGGCCAGGCCTTGGCCCACGCCCTGTCCTACGGCCGCGGCCTGGGCTGCACGCGCGCCGGCGTGCTGGAGACCACTTTCGCCGAGGAGACGGAAACCGACCTCTTCGGAGAGCAGGCCGTGCTCTGCGGCGGCGTCAGCGAACTGGTCAAAGCCGCGTTCGAGACCCTGGTCGAGGCGGGGTACCAGCCGGAAATTGCCTACTTCGAGTGCCTGCACGAACTCAAGTTGATTGTCGACCTGTTCTACGAAGGCGGTCTGGCCTACATGCGCTACAGCGTCTCGGACACGGCCGAGTGGGGCGACTATGTCAGCGGCCAGCGCATCGTCACCGACGAGACGCGCAAGGCCATGAAGCAAATCCTCGAGGAGGTCACAAGCGGCCGCTTCGCCGAGGAGTGGATGGACGAGTACTACTCCGGACTTTCGAACTTCAAGTCCCGCCGCCGCCGCGAACAGTACCAGCAGATTGAGGAGGTGGGCCTGGAACTGCGCCGCATGATGACCTTCCTCAACGCACAGGAAATCGAGCGCGAAGCCTGATTGACCCTGGGCCGTCCGACGGCCCGTTCACGGGAGTGGGACCATGGATACAGCATCCGGCACGCAACAGCCTGCAGTCGACCCTCCGGTTGACGGCGGCCAGTTCGCCATTGAGGACATGGCGGCGTACGCCCGCCAGGTGGCCCGCGGGGACACCGTCTTGATTTTCGACACCACCTTGCGGGATGGCGAACAGAGTCCGGGTGCGACGTTGGACGACCATGAGAAGCTTGAACTGGCCCGCCAGCTGTCCCGCCTGGGAGTCGATATTCTCGAAACCGGCTTTCCCATTGCCAGCCCCGGTGACTGGAAGGCGGTTCACAGGGTAGCGGAGACCGTCGGGCGCGAAACCCGTGTCGGCCAGGACGGCAGCCCATTGCCGCCGCCGGTGATCGCCGGGCTGGCGCGCGCCAACCGCAAGGACATCGAACGAGCCTTCACGGCCACCGAACCGGCCGTCCGGCCCCGCATCCACACCTTCATCGCGACCAGCGACATTCACTTGGAGCACAAGCTGCGCATGTCGCGCAACGAGGTGCTGGAAACCGTGGGCGAGATGGTGGAGTACGCGGTCAGCCTGTGCGGCGACGTCGAGTTCAGTCCGGAAGATGCCGGGCGCAGCGATATCGAGTACCTCAAGCAGGTTCTGGAGGTCGCGATTCAGGCCGGTGCGACCACGCTCAACATCCCGGATACCGTCGGCTACACGCAGCCGAAGGAATACGAGGCTTTGTTCCGGGCGCTGATCGAAGGCACGCCGGGCGGTCGCGACGTGATTTTCAGCACCCACACGCACAACGATTTGGGGCTTGCCACGGCCAACACGCTGGCGGCCGTGTCGGCTGGGGCCAGGCAGGTGGAGGTGACCATCAACGGCATCGGTGAACGGGCGGGAAACTCGTCGCTGGAGGAGTTCGTCATGGGGCTCTACACCCGGCCGCAGTTCTACAACCTGCGTACCAATGTGCAGACGCAGGAGATCCATCGCACGAGCGACATGGTCAGCCGCTACACGGGCATGGTCATTCAGCCCAACAAGGCGATCGTCGGCGCCAACGCCTTTGCCCATGAAGCCGGCATCCACCAGGACGGCGTGCTCAAGCACAAGCGCACCTACGAAATCATGGATGCCGAGACGGTGGGCCTAAACCAGCACCGCCAGGGCCTGGTCCTGGGCAAGCACAGCGGCCGTCATGCGCTGCGCACCCGCCTGGACGAGCTGGGCTACCACATGGAACCCGCGGAACTGAACGAGATCTTCAGCAGCTTCAAGGAGCTGGCGGACAAAAAGAAGACCGTGACGGATGCGGACCTCGAGGCCCTGGTGGCGGACGAGGTGTACCAGCCGAAGGAGACGTGGGAACTGGTCAACGTCCAGGTGCAGTGCGGCTCGAACCTGACCCCCACCGCCGTGGTTATCCTGCGCCGGCTGGACAGCGGCGAGGAGGTCACCGACGCCGGCTTCGGCACCGGTCCGGTGGACGCGGTCTACCAGGGCATCAACCGCATCGTGGGCGTGGAGAACACCCTGGTCGAATTCGTGGTGCAGGCTGTGACCGCGGGCATGGACGCCAACGGCGACGTGACCATCCGCATCGAGGTGCCCGACCGCGGTCGGGACATGGTGGAGACGGCCCAGGGACGGGTCCGGCGCAGGCTTTTTTCGGGTCGGGGCGTGGACACGGACATCATCGTGGCCAGTGCCAAGGCGTACCTGCAGGCGCTGAACAAGCAGATTGCCAGCGAAGCCGAGGCAGCCCCACTGGGCTCGATGATTTGAGCGGCGGACCGGACGGGGAATTCCGCGCTGTGCTACGATCGCGGGGCGCGGAATGCGGCGGTTTCCGCCACGGGAACGTGTGTCCCGGCGGCCGTCGCGCCTGTGCAAGTCACCATAGTTGGCACAAAGGAGAAACGCCATGAAGCATGGCTTGAAGTACACAGTTGACCGCAGGCAGTTCCTGCGGTTGTCGGCCTTGGCCGCCAGCGGCAGCATCATTCTTGCGTGCGCGCCGGGCCAGGCCCCGGCCGGCGGCGACGACATGGGCATGGCCGAGGACGGCATTGTCGATGTCTATGTCTGGCCGTCGATTGCCCTGGTCCGGCCGGAAGGAAGCGATCCCGGAAAGTACAAGGAAGTACAGGACTACATTACGGAGCAGCTGGGCATCCGCCCCAACGGCTTTGTGCCGCCTCCGGGCGCCGCCGGCCGCGAACGCCTGAACCTGATGCTGAGTTCCCAGACGGAACAGCTGGACATGTTCACCGGCGACTGGACCCAGTACAAGGCCGCCATCATGCCGATTACGGACCTGCTGGAGGAATACGGCCAGAACATTCTGACCGCCTTCCCCGAGGCCACTTGGAGCGGGATGAAGGACGCCAACGGCGACATCTGGGGTATTCCGCGCCTTGGCCTGATGGGGCACACCTGGAACTTCACGTGGTTCCGCGAGGACTGGATCAACGATCTGGGCCTGCCCTTCGACTCGGAACAGATGACAATCGACCAGCTCGAAGGCAACATGGCTGCCTTCCAGGAGGCCAACCCCGACGCCGTCCTGGTAACCAACAATCTGGGCAGCCTCGAAGGCTGCCTGCTGGGTGCCTGGAGCGAATACGGCCGCTCGCGCTGGTACGACGAAAGCGACGGCCAGATCAAGCCCTACCAGCTGCAGCCCGGCTACGAGGCGTTCGTGACCAAGATGAACGAGTGGTGGAACAACGGCTGGTTCCACAAGGAAGTCTTTGCCAACATGGACTTCGAGGAGGTCCTGCGTTCCGGCAACATGGGCATCCACTGCGGCTGGTACTCGCGCATGACCATCCTGGGCCAGCGCATTTTCCTCGAGGATGTGGTCCCGGGCATGGACTTCGTCTTCCCGCTCAAGATGGTGGGCCCGATGGGTCTGGCGGGGACCAACAACGCCAACATGACCCAGGGCTACATGATTCCGGCCAACTCGCCGGTGGCCAAGGAAGTCATCCAGTTCGTGAACTGGCAGTACGATCCGGTCCGCGACAACGCCGTGACCGCCCACTACGGGATTCAGGGCACGGATTGGGACTGGGTCGACGAGTCCAAGGAACAGGTGCGCCGCTACGATGCCGAGGCTGGTGCCGCGATCTACGCCGGCGAGCTCTACCAGGGCGCGGGCCTGGCGATCGAAACCTGGTCGGCTCCCGAGGATCCGCTGTGGGGTCGCCACTACGACCACATCAAGAAGTACGTGTTCGACTACAGCAACGGCAAGATGCCGGTCGACTTCGACGTGCCCTACGACGGCGCGGCGATTGCCGAGCAGGTGCCGAGCATGGAGGACATCAACCGCCTGAACTCCGAAGAGGTGATCAAGTTCATCACCGGAGTGCGGCCGTTGACCGAGTTCAGCGACTTCGTCGACAGCCTCTACCGGGCCGGCCTTCAGGACTGGATTGACGCCTACACGTCCCAGTACGTGGCAGCCAAGGGCCTCTAGGCGAGGTCCCGGACCGTCACACTGCCATCCGAACCCCCGGCCTGCAGGCCGGGGGTTCGGGGGCACCCGGTCGGGGACGGAATCGCCCTTCGCCGATCGCATGTAGTTCCAGGTCGACGGTGCCTGCGGCCATCGGCGGATTGCTTGCCGGTTGCCGAACATCACGGACAACACGCCCATGACCGAAGTATTGCGCATCCTGCGCAAACATGGTTTCTACTATCTGTTGTTCCTGCCGGTGGCGGTGTACTTGATCATCTTCAAGTACGTGCCGATGATCGGCATCATGATTGCGTTCAAGGACGTGACGCCGTTCATGTCCATGGGCGAGATTGTCACGTCCAGCTTCATTGGCTTCAAGCACTTCGTCAATTTCTTCAACTCGTTTTTCTTCTGGGACCTGATGGAGAACACGCTGATGATCTCCATCTACAAGACCCTGTGGTCCTTCCCCGCACCGATTCTGCTGGCGCTGCTCATCAACGAGGTGCACAACACCTACTTCAAGCGCATCTCGCAGACCATCTCCTATCTGCCGCATTTCTTCTCGATGGTGATTGTGGCCGGCTTGGTCTACGTGGTGTTCGGGGTGCAGGGCGGCCTGGTCAACCACCTCGTGGTCCTGACCGGCGGCGAACCGCAGCACTATCTGGGCGACCCCCGCTGGTTCCGGACCATTCTGGTGGGCACCACGGTCTGGCAGACCGTGGGCTGGGGCAGCATCCTGTATCTGGCCGCCATGGCCGGCCTCAACCCTGAAACCTACGAGGCCGCCAACATCGACGGGGCCAGCAAGATACAGCAGGTGCGCCACATCACCCTGCCGGGCATCAGCCACGTCATCGTGATTCTGTTCATCTTCCGGATCGGCGACCTGCTGGACGCCGGGTTCGAGCAGATTCTGCTGCTGTATTCCCCGTCCGTGTACGAGGTGGCCGACATCATCGACACCTACGTCTACCGGGCCGGCCTGCTCAACCTCAAGTATTCGTTCGCGTCCGCGGTCGGCCTCTACAAGTCGATCCTGGCACTCCTGCTCCTGCTGGCTGCCAACAAGTTCGCCCACTTCCTGGGCCATCAGGGCATCTGGTAGGGGGAGGCGGGGCCATGCGCATTAAGGCGACGCCGATGGAACGGCTGTTCTACCTCGGCAACTACGTGTTCCTGATTGTTGTCAGCCTCCTGTTCCTGATTCCGTTCATCAGCGTGCTCAGCACCTCGTTCATTTCCACGGCGGAGTGGGCGCGCCGCGGCAACTTCGTCCTGATTCCGGAAGCCCCCACGCTGGAGGCCTACCAGTTTCTCTTCGGCGGCAGCAAGGGCACGGTGTTCAACGCCTACAAGATCACGTTTTTCCGCACCATTGTCGGAACCGTTCTGTGTCTCACGTTCACCGGCCTCGGCGCGTACGTCCTGGCCCGGCGCAACCTCCCGGGACGCACCTTCATGACGCTGCTGGTGTTCATCCCCATGGTCTTCAGCGGCGGCCTGATCCCGTTCTACCTGGTCGTGGACCGGCTGCGTCTGACGAACACCGTCTGGATCATGATCACGCCCTTCCTGGTCAATCCCTGGTGGCTGCTGATCATGCGCAACTTCCTGATGACCATTCCCGTGGAATTGGAGGAGGCGGCCCTGATGGACGGGGCCAATCCCTTGACGGTGCTGCTGCGGGTCTACCTGCCCCTGTCCATGCCGGCGCTTACCACGATCGGACTTTTCTATGCGGTCTGGCACTGGAACGGCTGGTTCTATGCCGCGGTGTTCAATTCCAACCGGGATTTGTATCCCATCCAGGTCATCCTGCGTTCCATCCTCTACCTGGGGGATGCCTCGTACCGGGGCGACCTGGGGATCATGTTCGAGCCGGAAATGATGCCGCCGGCGCAGACCCTCAAGGCGGCCATGATCATTGTCACTACGGTCCCGATTCTGCTCGTCTATCCGTTCATTCAGCGCTACTTTGTCAAGGGCCTGCTGATCGGCGGCGTCAAGGGCTGAGGCCGTCCGGTCAACCAGGCCCGGCTGACGCCGCGTCGGCCCCCGGCGCCGGAGGCTCGAAAATCCCGGCGGCATTACAGGTATAATCGGGCCAACGGTGCCGTTGGGCATTGGGTCCGGCTACGGGGCGGGTCCGTGTGCCCGACCCCGGGGTCGCCGCGCGTGGCGGGCGGCTTTGTCATTTTGTGTGCAGGTGCACCATGGCTACATGGGCCAAGACCGGCCGGAAATCCTTCTACAAGAACCCGCCTGCGGCCGAGCGCGATGCGTGCGGTATCGGGTTTGTGGCCCATGTGGAAGGCGGCAGGTCGCACGAAGTCCTGCGCATGGCGTTGGACGCGCTGTGCAACCATGCGCACCGAGGAGCCATCGCCGACGACGGCAAGTCCGGCGACGGCGCCGGCATCCTTTCGCAGATTCCCTATCGCTTCTTTGTCCGGGAACTGAAGCAGATTGGCGTCGAGGCGCCGCCGGTCTCCGACCTGGCCGTGGGCCAGCTGTTTCTCAACCGCCGCGATACAGACGACCGGGAACGGGCCCGCGAGGTGGTGCGCAAGGTGGCGTCCGACCTGGAGCTCGAAGTTCTGGCCTTCCGTTCCGTGCCCGTTATCACGTCGGTGCTGGGCGACCGGGCGCTCCGGTTGCGTCCCTGGATGGAGCAGGTGATTTTGCGGCGCACGGCGCGCGCCGCACACGCCGGCGAAGCATTTGAACGACTGCTCTACCGCGCCCGCAAGCTGATCCTGAAACAGGCGCAGGCACGGGGCGTGGGACGCCTCTACGTGCCGAGCCTGAGCAGCCGCACCATCGTGTACAAGGGACTGGTCCTGGCCGACATGCTGGGCCGGTTCTACCCGGACCTCCACGACCCGTTGTTCGAAACGTCCCTGGCCGTGTTCCACCAGCGCTACAGCACGAACACGCTCCCTTCCTGGGAGAAGGCGCAGCCCTTCAACCTGATTTGCCACAACGGCGAAATCAACACGCTCCAGGGCAACGAACTGTGGATGCGCGCCCGCGAGCCGGATTTGGCGGCGGCCGTATGGCCGCAGGGCCTGGACGACCTGCTGCCGATCATGGACACCGACACCAGCGACAGCGGCAAGTTCGACCAACAGCTGGAACTGCTGGTGCGCAGCGGGCGCGACATTCGGCACGCCCTGCTGATGATGGTGCCGGAAGCCTGGGAGCGGATTCCGGAAGGCGATATGACCCCGGAGCGCCGGGCCTTCTACAAGTACCACAGTTCCCTGCTCGAACCCTGGGACGGCCCGGCCAGCATTACCTATACCGACGGCCGGGTCGTGGGCACGATTATGGACCGCAACGGCCTGCGGCCGGCACGGTACGTGTTGTTGGAGAACGGCATTGTCATCAGTGCCAGCGAGATGGGCGCAGTCCGCTACGACGAGGCGGCGGTGCGGGCCAAGGGCCGACTGGGTCCCGGCCAAATCTTCAGTGTCGACACCAAGGCCAGCACGGTCCAGGCCAACGCCGCGATTACGGCGCAGGCGGCCAACCGGCGGCCTTACGGCAAGTGGCTCGAGGACAACCTGGTGTCGCTGGAGGGCATTCTGCTCAAGGGCCGCCGGATTCAGGAAGCGCGCCTGGCCAGTGCGTTGCGGGGCACCGACAATCCGGAGACGCGTCCGGAGCGGACGGTCCACACCCCGTCCCGGCTGCCCTTGCTCGAACGGCAAATCGCGTTCGGCTTCACCTCCGAGGAACTCGTGGTGGTGCTGCGCCCCTATCTGACCAATGCCGCCGAACCGGTGGGGGCGATGGGCGACGACACGCCCATCGCCGCTCTGAGCCACCTGCCCCGTCCCCTGTTCCACTACTTCAAGCAGCGTTTTGCGGAAGTGACCAATCCCCCGATCGACGCCCTGCGGGAATCGACGGTCATGAGCCTGCGCATGCTCCTGGGCCAACGGGCCAATCTGCTGTCGGAGACGGCCGAGGCAGCCCGGCTGATTGAGCTCAAGTCGCCCATCCTGCACCAGGATCACTTTTACCTCCTGGAGAGTCTGGGCATGGGTTCGCCCGAGTTCTGGATGGCCACGCTGGACATGACCTGGCAGCCGGACAGCGCGGCCGACCAGCCCCGTTCCCGCGGCGAGATGATGCGGCAGGCCTTGCAGCAACTGTGCGCCCGCGCCTCGGAGGTCCTGGCCGAGGGCGCGCGCGTCCTGGTGCTGTCGGACGAAGGCGTGGACCCCGGGCGTTTGCCCATCCCGTCGCTCATGGCAACTTCGGCCCTGCACCACCACCTGGTGCGGACCGGCCAGCGCATGCGCGCCAGCATCGTGGTCAAGAGCGGCGAACCGCGCGAAGTGCACCACTTCGCGGCCCTGATCGGATACGGGGCGAATGCCGTCTATCCCTACCTGATCTACGAGTCCATAAGCTCCATGGTCGAAGAGGGGCGCCACTTCGGGTCGATGACGGCGGAGCAGGCCGCCGAGAACTTCCTGACCGGCACTGAGAAGGGCCTGCTCAAGATCATGAGCAAGATGGGCATCAGCACGCTGGACAGCTATTGCGGTGGCCAGGTGTTCGAGGCCATCGGCATCAGCGAGCAGTTGATTGACGAGGTGTTCGCGGGTACCCCCAGCCTGCTGGGCGGCGTCAGCTACGAAACACTGGCCGAGGACGTGTCGGCCTGGCACGCCAACGCTTTCCCGAAGGGCCGGACGGGCGGTCGCCGCCGCATGCCGTCCTGGGGCCTCTACAAGTCCCGGCGCGGCGGCGAGGTGCACGAGTGGTCGCCGAAGGTGGTCCACCTGCTCCAGACCGCGGTCACCGCGGAAGACGATGCGGAAGCCCAGGCCGCCTTCGACGAGTTGATCGAACTGCAAAACAGCCAGCGCATTGCGCCGCGCCATCTGTTGGACTTCAGGCCGGTACGGAAGCCGGTACCCTTGGCGGAAGTCGAGCCGGCCGCCGCCATCGCCAAACGCTTCAGCACCGCGGCCATGTCGCACGGGGCGCTGAGCGCGGAGGCGCACGAGACGCTGGCGATTGCCATGAACCGGATCGGCGGCAAGAGCAATTCGGGCGAAGGGGGCGAGGATCCCGACCGCTACCACACGGAACGGGTCAGCAAGATCAAGCAGGTGGCCTCGGGACGGTTCGGGGTGACCCCCGCCTACCTGATGAGTGCCGAGGAACTGCAAATCAAGATGGCGCAGGGCTCCAAGCCCGGCGAGGGCGGGCAGCTGCCCGGCCACAAGGTGTCCGACAAGATTGCCGAACTGCGGTATGCGACGCCCGGCGTGGCCCTGATCAGTCCGCCGCCCCACCACGACATCTACAGCATCGAGGATCTGGCACAGCTGATTTTCGACCTGAAGACGGCCAATCCCAACGCCCATGTGAGTGTGAAGCTCGTGGCGGAGATTGGCGTGGGTACCATTGCCACCGGGGTGGCCAAGGGCTATGCCGACGTGATTCACATTGCCGGCGCCAGCGGCGGCACCGGTGCCAGTCCCCTCAGCAGCTTGAAGCATGTGGGGTTGCCGTGGGAGCTGGGGCTGGCCGAGACCCACAACGCGCTGATGGACAACGGCCTCAGGGACCGCGTGATTCTGCGGACCGACGGCGGCATTTCCACCGGCCGCGACATCGTCATGGCAGCCATGCTGGGCGCCGATCAGGTCAGTTTCGGCACCAGTGCCATGATCGCCGAGGGCTGCATCATGGCCCGGGTCTGCCACAAGGACACCTGCCCGGTGGGCGTGGCCACCCAAAATCCCGCATTGCGGGCCAAGTTTCCGGGCACCCCGGAGATGGTGATTCGGTTCATGATGTTCCTGGCGGAGGATGCACGCCGCATCCTGGCCGGACTCGGCTATCGCTCGCTCAACGAAGTGATTGGCCATCCCGAACTCCTGACCCAGGTGGTCCGCGGCCGCGAGGCCGGCTTCATGGATTTGTCGCCCCTGCTTGAGGAAATTCCCGGCGACCTGCCGCGCCGCTGTGTGCGGGACTGCAACCCCCTGCTGGCCAGCACGGCCCTGGGCGACATGCTGGTGGAGCAGGTGATTGCGCGCCTGGAGGCCGATCCCGACGCCAACGTCTTCCTGACCCACCCGATCAACAACACGGATCGCACCGTGGGCGCGCGCCTGGCCTGCGGCCTGGCCTTGCGGTACGGGATGGACGGTTTGCGGCCCGGCCAAATCAACATCACGTTTGTCGGCAGTTCGGGGCAGAGCTTCGGAGCCTTCGGCATTCAGGGGCTCAACTTCCAGTTGATTGGCGAGGTCAACGACTATGTCGGCAAGGGCCTGGCCGGCGGTGAAATCGTCATCCGGCCGCATGAGCGGGCCAAGATCATTCCGCAGCAGAACGTCATCATCGGCAACACGGCCCTCTACGGTGCGACCGGCGGCCATCTGTATGCATCGGGTCTGGCCGGCGAACGCTTTGCGGTGCGCAACAGCGGCGCGACCGCGGTCGTGGAGGGCACCGGCGAACATACCTGCGAGTACATGACCGGCGGCACGGTTGTGGTGCTGGGCGAAACCGGCCGCAACTTCGGGGCCGGCATGACGGGCGGCGAGGCCTTCGTCTACGATGTCGCCACCAACTTCGAACGGCGCTACAACCCGGAGCTGATCAAGATCCGCAGGTTGGCGGGCGGCGCCGTGGAGCGGCGGCTGCTCTCCCTGATCCAAACCCATGTCGAGCGGACCGGCTCCGTGCGCGGCACCCAAATCCTGGAGGACTGGGAGGTACAGCGGCAGGCCATGTGGCATGTGACCCCGCAGGACGAGGTGCACACGATTGAAGCCCGCAACGAGGGCATGCGCCTGCTGGACCAGGAGGAGCAATTGGCCGTCGAGACGCCGGCCGAAAGCGGCAGTGCCGGGGATCTGACCAGGATTCTCAGTCGTTGACGCAAGGGCGAACCGAAACGGCGGCCGCTCCGGCCGCCGATGCACAACCAGGGAGTGGCAACAGGCCATGGGCAAGACACTGTTTGAAAAAGTCTGGGACCGACATGTGGTGTCGTCCGAGGCAGGGGAACCGACGGTCATCTACGTCGATGCCCACCTAATTCACGAAGTGACATCGCCGCAGGCCTTCGCGGAACTGCGCAGCCGGGGCCTGGGGGTCCGCCGGCCCGAACAGACCTTCGCCACGATGGACCACGCGATTCCGACGCGGGAAATCCCACTGTGGCCCGACGACGCCCAGGCGCAGGTCGGCGCCCTGCGCGACAACTGCGATCAGTTCGGCATCACCCTGTGGGACATCAAGGGCGATGTCCAGGGCATCGTGCACGTTGTGGCCCCCGAGATGGGCGTGACCCAGCCGGGCATGACGATCGTCTGCGGGGACAGCCATACCAGTACCCACGGCGCCTTCGGAGCCCTGGCCTTTGGCATCGGCACCAGCGAGGTCGCCCACGTCCTGGCGGCGCAGTGCCTGATGCAGGAAAAGCCCAAGACCTTCGCCATCAACGTGGAGGGGCGTCTGGCCCCCGGTGTCACGGCCAAGGACATCATCCTGGCCATCATTGCCAAGAACGGCGCCAGCGGCGGCGTGGGACATGTCTTCGAGTATCGGGGCAGCACCATTCGCAGTCTCGGCATGGCCAACCGCATGACCATCTGCAACATGAGCATTGAAGGCGGTGCGCGGGCCGGGATGATCGCGCCCGACATCACAACCTACGAGTACATGTACGGGCGTCCGCACGCCCCCACCGGGAAGGCCTGGAACGACGCGGTCGTCGAATGGAGTGCCCTGGCGACGGATGACGATGCGGTGTTCGACCGGTCCCTGGACATCGATGCCGGAGCCCTGGAACCGATGGTTACCTACGGTACGAACCCGGGCATGGGCGTCCCCGTGACCGGCGCCGTCCCACAGGGGGCGGACTTGGAAGACGATCAGCAGCGCCGCGATCTGGAGGCGGCCCTCGACTACATGGGGCTGGTACAGGGACAGCCCATGCAGGGCCAGCACGTGGACATCGTCTTCATTGGTTCGTGCACGAACAGCCGCATCGAGGATCTGCGCGAGGCGGCGGCGATTGTCGAGGGACGGCGCGTGGCCGATCATGTCGAGGCGCTGGTGGTCCCCGGCTCCAAGGCCGTCAAGGCCGCTGCCGAAGAGGAAGGCCTCGACCGCGTGTTTGCGGAAGCCGGGTTCCAGTGGCGCGGTGCCGGCTGCTCCATGTGCCTGGCGATGAACGACGACAAGGCCGGGGCCGGCAAGTACGTGGCCAGCACCAGCAATCGCAATTTCCGGGGCCGGCAGGGACCCGGTTCCCGCAGTCTGCTCATGAGCCCCATCATGGCCGCGGCCGCGGCGGTTGAGGGACAGGTGGTCGATGTGCGCGGCATGCTGCGCTGAGCTTCGAACCGGTTGAATCCAGGCCAAGGAAGGCAAATCACCCCATGGAAAAGGTTGACCTCATTCGGGCCCGCGCCGTGCCGCTGCGGGCGGACAACGTGGACACCGATCAGATCATTCCCGCGCGCTACCTCACTGCGATTACCACCGACGGCATGGGCGACGGCCTGTTCGCGTCCTGGCGCTACCTGGACACCGGCGAACCCAATCCGGAGTTCGTGCTCAACAACCCGGAGTACAAGGGCGCGGAAATCCTGGTGGCCGGCGCCAATTTCGGCAGCGGCTCCAGCCGGGAGCATGCGGTCTGGGCTCTGTCCCAGTACGGCTTCAAGTGCGTGCTGGCCCCTTCCTTCGGCGATATTTTCTACAACAATTCCTTGAAGAACGGCTTCCTGCCCGTCGTGCTGCCCAAGGAGGCGATTGATGCCCTCTGGGATGTTCTGGAGGGTGATCCGGAGACCCAGCTCTGGGTCGATCTGAGAACCCAGAACGTGAGGATGCCGGATCAGCAGTCCCTCCACTTCGAGATTGATCCGTTCCGCCGCGACTGCCTGCTGCAGGGTTTGGACGATCTCGGCTTCCTGCTGGCCAAGGAAGATCAAATCGCGGCCTTTGAGGCGGGTCGGGACCAACCCGCCGCGGCCTGAATCGGCGGCCTACATTCCCCAGGAGCATCAATCCATGGTTTCGGAACGCGATCGGCAAAGTTGGAGGGAGCAGGGCTGGCACATGTGCCGGGGCCAGTTCTCCGCCACGGAGGTGTCCTTCTACCTGGAGCACTTCATGCACATGCACGCCGTCCGCCGGCGCGGCACGCGCAGCTGGGGGGAGTACGACCCGGCTTCCAGCGATCCCCTGAAGCGCTTCCCGCGCATGGGCATGATGCATCGCCGGGATCGGATTTCCGAGGAGTGGCTGCTGGACCCCCGCATCAATGAAACGCTGGGTGTGCTGCTGGATGCGGAACCCTATGCGGTCCAAACCATGATCTACTTCAAGCCGCCGGGCGCGCGGGGACAGGCCCTGCATCAGGACCAGTACTACCTGCAGGTCGATCCGGGCACCTGCGTGGCGGCGTGGTTGGCGCTGGACGACTGCGACGAGGCCAACGGGTGTCTCCAGATCGTGCCCGGCACCCATGCCACGCCGGTGCTGTGCCCGGTCGAGGCGGATGCCGGCGCCAGCTTCACGGACGTGACGGTGCCCTTGCCCTCGTCGCTGAATCCCGAGGCCGTGTTGATGCAGGCCGGCGATGTCCTGTACTTCAACGGCCAGCTTGTGCACGGGAGTTTCCCGAACACAAGCGCCAACCGGTTCCGTCGGTCTCTGATCGGCCACTACATTGCGGGCGACGCCCGCCAGGTCAGCCGGTACTACCACCCCGTGCTGCGGATGAACGGGGAGCAGGTCGACCTGGGGGTGTCCCCCGAGGGCGGTCCCTGTGGTACCTGGATCGATTCGGAACCGCCGGAAGTCGTCCTGGACGGCGTACTGGCACCCGCCTTTGGAAGCACGGTTTCATGAACGCCACCATCGCCTGCCTGCCCGGGGACGGGATTGGCCCCGAGGTCACCAGGGAAGCCGTCAAGATCCTGTCCGTGATTGCGGAGGTCCACGGGCATGCCTTCGGATTCCCGGAACATCCGATGGGAGGCATTGCCATCGATACGGTGGGCTCCAGCCTGCCCGACTCGTCCCTGGCGGCCTGCCGGGAGGCGGATGCCGTCTTCATGGGAGCCGTGGGCGGCCCCAAGTGGGACGATCCCAACGCCGCCGATCGTCCGGAGAACGGCATTCTGGCCCTGCGCAAGGGCTTGGAACTCTTTGCCAACCTGCGTCCGGTTAGGGTCCAGCCCCAGTTGGTGGACGCCTCGACCATCAAGGCCGACGTGGTGCGGCAGGTGGATCTGGTGGTGATTCGGGAACTCACGGGCGGAATCTACTTTGGACCCCGACAGGAGTCGGATGCGGCGGAGTCCAGTGCCTACGACACGATGCTGTACAGCGCCCCGGAGATTGAAAGGGTCGTGCGGTTCGCGGCCGATCTGGCCCGTGGCCGCAGCGGCCGCCTGGCCAGCGTGGACAAGGCCAATGTCCTGGCATCCAGTCGCCTGTGGCGCCGGGTCGCCACCAGGGTCCTGGAGGGATATGCCGATCTGCACGTCGACCACGTCCTGGTGGATGCGATGGCCATGCACCTGATTCGTTCGCCCGGACAGTACGACGTGATTGTGTGCTCCAACCTGTTCGGCGACATCCTGACGGACGAGGCCTCCATGCTGGCGGGCTCCATGGGCATGCTGCCGTCGGCCAGCCTGGGCGCACGCCTCAACAGCCTGGGACGGCCCCTGGGCCTGTACGAACCCATTCACGGCAGCGCGCCGGACATCGCGGGACAAGACCGGGCCAACCCGCTGGCCGGAATTCTGAGCTGTGCGCTGCTGTGCCGGCTCAGCCTGGGCCTGGACCGGGAGGCGGCCGCCATCGAGGCGGCCGTGGACCGGGTGCTGGCCGAGGGGGTCCGCACCCCGGACATCGCCGAGACCGGCACCGAGGTCGTGACCACGGCCGTCATGGGCGATCTGGTGGCCGCCGCCCTGCGTGCATGAGGCCATCCGGCAGGCGCCGGTGCGCCAGTAGTCACAAGCGGAATTGAACGTTGCGATCCGTACAGGTACAGGAAGCATGAGCGACGTCAATGCGGCGGCCGTCCACCCCAGCGAGACGCGCCGCCTGCGCCGCAAGCGCAAGGTGCCGCAGTGGAGGGCCGAGCGGCTGCAGGAACAGCTCCGACGAAAGGAGGCCGAGCTTGGGATCAAGCTGAACGGCGGCACGCCGTCCGAGCGGGACACCACATTCTCGCAGCGCGACTTCGACCAGGCGCGCCAAGTGGCGCTGCGGGACAACATCCGCATGCTGGTGCAGCTGTTGTCGGAGACCCTGAAGAACCACGCCGGCGAGGACCTCCTGGACTTTGTGGAGCGGATCCGGCTACTGTCCAAGGCGCGGCGGACCGACGACCCGCTGGCCATGTTCGAACTCAATGCCATCATCGAGGACCTGATTCACGATCTGCCGCGGACACAGATCATTCTCAAGGCCTTCGCGCTCTACTTCCAGCTGGTCAACATCGCGGAGGAACAGCAGCGGGTAAGGGTCCTGCGCCATCGCGCCCGGGTGTCCCAGGAACAGGGGGTGTCGGACCGGGAAAACATTGCCTTTGCGATCCACTGGCTGTTTCAGGAAGGCGTTTCCACCGAGGAAATGCGGCAACTGCTGGATTCGCTCTCGATCAAGCCGGTGTTTACGGCTCACCCCACCGAGGCCAACCGGCGCACCGTGCTGTTCAAGCACAAGGTCATTTCGGATGTCCTGACCGAACTCGATCTGATTGACCTGACTCCGGAGGAGGAGGAGGGCCGCCTCCGGCTGATCTCGGAAAACATCCTGTCGCTGTGGCAGACCGACGAGAATCGGGAACTGAAGCCCACCGTGATTGACGAGGTGCAGCACGGCCTGTACTACCTCAGCAACTCGGTGTTCGAGTTGATTCCCCGTGTGTACCGGGAGTTGGAGAAGCAGGTTCGCAAGTATTTCCCCCGGATCGACACCCCCGTCCCGATTTTCCTGCGGTACGGCTCATGGATCGGAGGCGACCGGGACGGCAACCCGTATGTCACCTACCGGGAGACCCAACGCACCCTGGAGGAGCAGCAGCGCAGGCTGATTGACCTCTACATCGCCGAAGTCAACATCCTGTATGCCCACCTGAGCATGTCGGTGAACCACTCCGAGTTCACCAACGAGTTCCTGGACCACCTGCGTACGGCCACCGAGCGCCTGCCGCGCCGGGAATTGGCCTCGGTGCGGAAAGTCCGCCGGGAACCCTATCGGCAGATGTTCACCATCATCCGCCGGCGGCTGGAGGCCACCCGGCGCCGCGCCGACGAACTATGGACCGACCAGCCGGATGATCCGATGGCCTATGCCGGCCCCGGAGAACTTGTGAACGACCTGGAGGCGGTCGCCGACAGCCTGCGGCGCAGCAAGGGCGAACTGCTGGCCAGTGGTCGCGTGGCCCGTCTGATCACCAGTGTGCAGGTGTGCGGCCTGCACTTTGTGACACTGGACATCCGGCAGCATTCCGAGCGCCATTCCCTGGCCTTGGACGAGATCTTCAGCTACTACGCCGAGGCGGAGCCGCACAGCTGGATGCGGCTGTCGGAAGCGGCCAAGACGCGGAAACTCGAAGAGGAGCTCACCTCCCGCCGGCCGCTGACCGCCGACCTCAGGTTTTCGGACGACACCAACGAGACGGTCCAGGTGTTCCGCACCATTCGCCGAGCCCGGGACCGGATGGGCGACCGGGTCATCGACTCCTACATCATCAGCATGACCGAGAGTGCCAGCCAGGTCCTGGAAGTGCTGCTCCTGGCCAAGGATGCGTCCCTGTTCGGGGCCATCGACATCGTGCCCCTGTTCGAGTCCATTGAGGACCTGGTCAACGCCCCGTCCATCCTGCGCGCCCTGTTCCGCTCATCGGCGTACCGCGCGCACCTGCATGCGCGCGGCGACCATCAGCCGATCATGATTGGCTACAGCGATTCGAACAAGGACGGCGGCTACCTGAGCGCCAACTGGTCCCTGTACAAGGCCCAGAAGGAGGTGGTGGCGGCCTGCGACGAGTTCGGCATCCGCACAACCCTGTTCCACGGCCGGGGCGGCAGCGTCAGTCGCGGCGGCGGCAACGTGGTGCGCGCCATTGCCACCCAGCCTCCGGACACGATCCGCGGCAGCATCAAGCTGACGGAACAGGGCGAGGTGATCTCCACGCACTACGCCAAGTCCACGATCGCCCGCCGGCACATGGAGCAGCTGATCGGCACGGTCCTGCTCAACAGCGGCCGACCGCGCGTAAGCCTGCGCGAAGACGAATGGGCGAAGGTCATGGAGGAGTTGCACCGGCTGGCCAACCGGCAGTACGTGGCCTTTGTCAGCCGCCCGGAACTGATCAAGTACTTCATGGAGGCGACGCCCGTCGAGGCGATTGCCAAACTGAACATCGGTTCGCGCCCGGCCAAGCGGCGCGATACCGAGGGCGTTCACGACCTGCGCGCCATTCCGTGGGTTTTTGCCTGGACCCAATGCCGCGTCAATCTCACGAACTGGTACGGGGTGGGCTCGGCCATCAACGGGTTTACCGACAACGGCCGCGACCGGGAGCGGGTGGAAGTCCTGCGGCGGATGTACGTTGAATGGGAGTTCTTCCGCATCCTGATCCAGAACGTGCAAATGGCGATCTGGAAGTCCGATCTGTTCATCGCGCACCAGTATGCGTCGCTCACCGATCCCGATACGGAGGTCCTGTTCAACGAAATCGTTTCCGAGTTCTCCCGCACGCGCGAGGGGGTGCTGCAGGTCATGGGCCGGGACGACATTGCCGACGAACGGAACTGGCTCTACATCTCGATCCAGCGTCGGAACCCCTACCTGGACCCGCTCAGCTTCATTCAGATTGCCCTGTTGCAGTCCCTGCGCAACGACCAGCATTCCCCGGAAGACCTTGCCATGCTGGAAAATGCACTGAACCTGTCGGTCAAGGGCTTGGCCGCCGGTCTGGCCGGCACCGGCTAACGGCCGCCGTTCGACCGGTGCCGGCGCTTGAACTTGCACCGGGGATGTCCTCGGAACCCTTTGATGCCCCATGCAGATTTACGACACGACGCTGCGAGATGGAACCCAGGGCGAGGGCGTGTCCCTGAGTGCGGAAGACAAGCTGCGCCTGGCGCGGCACTTCGATTCCATCGGCATCCATTTCATTGAGGGCGGCTGGCCCGGCTCCAATCCCAAGGATATGGCCTTCTTCGGCCGGGCCAAGGACGAGTTGTCACTGACCCGTGCGCAGGTGGCCGCCTTCGGATCGACGCGCCGCAAGAACATGGCTCCCGACGAGGATCCCCAGGTGCGGATGCTGGTGGATGCCCACACCCCGATCGTCACCCTGTTCGGCAAGTCGTCGGCCTTTCAGGTGCACGAGGTGCTGCGCACCGACATGGAGGAAAACCTCCGCATGATCGGGGAGACGGTCGGCTGGCTGGTGGAGAGTGGCCGGGAAGTGATCTACGATGCGGAGCACTTCTTCGACGGGTATGCGGACGATCCCGAATACGCCTTGGCGACCCTGGCCGAGGCGTTGGACAACGGCAGCCGTACGCTGGTGCTGTGCGATACCAACGGGGGACGCATGCCCTGGGAAGTCGCGGAAGCCGTCGCGCACGTTCGCAGTCATTTTGGATTCCCGGCCGGTTTCACGGTGGGCAAGCCCGGTGCCGGCGATCCCTTCATCCTGGGCATTCACGCCCACGACGACAGCGGTTGCGGCGTGGCCAACACGCTGGAGGCCGTGCGGGCCGGGGCCATGCACGTCCAGGGAACCGTCAACGGCTACGGCGAACGTTGCGGGAATGCCAACCTGATCAGCATCCTGGCCAACCTGCAGTTGAAGATGGGTTTGGCCGTGCTCGAACCCGAGAACTTGGCCCGGCTCTCGGAGACCAGCCATGTGGTGTCGGAGCTGGCCAACATGAGCCCGGTTCCCCATCAGCCCTATGTGGGCAGCAGTGCCTTTGCCCACAAGGGGGGCACCCACGTCAATGCGGTGGTCAAGACGGTCGACTCCTACCAGCATGTGGACCCGGAGGTGGTCGGCAACAGCACGCGGGTCCTCATCAGCGAGCTGTCCGGCAAGGACAACATTGCCGTCAAGCGCCGCCAGTTCGGACTGGACAGCCTGGGCCGGACCGAGGAACGAGCGGTGCTGGGGCGGATCAAGGAACTGGAGAATCTGGGGTTTGCCTTCGAGGCGGCCGAAGCCAGCGTCGAACTGATGCTGCGGCGGGAGATGGACGGCTACGCGGCGCCGTTCGAGCTGGTCGACTTCATGACCATCGTCGAAAACCGGCAGGGCCGCGGCATCCTGGCCGAGGCCATGGTCAAGTTGCGGATTGCCGGACAGGAGTTCCACGAGGCCGGCGAGGGCAACGGGCCGGTCAACGCCATGGACGTCGCGTTGCGCAAGGCCCTGCTGAAGTTCTATCCGGAACTGGAACGGGTCAGCCTCCTGGACTACAAGGTGCGGATTTTGGACAGCCACTCGGCCACGGCGGCCACCACCAGGGTGCTGATTGCCAGCACCGACGGCGACCGCATCTGGAATACGGTGGGGGCCAGCCCCAACATCATGGAAGCCAGTTGGACGGCACTGACCGATTCCCTGGAGTATTTCCTGTTGAGCAACAGGGACCGGACGTAGTTCCGGCATCCCGTTGGCTGCAACCTGTCGGGCCCGGCGGGCATGCGGACGAACACATTACCTTGCGGAGGCATTTCATGAGTCAAAGCACATCCAACGGGACCGTAGCCAAGGCGGGCCTCAACCGCTTCAGTCGCCAGCTGACCCAGGTTCGCTCGCAGGTCGGCTCGCAGGCCATGCTGTACGGTGCCGGCCTGACCGACGCGGATATGGACAAGGCCCAGGTGGGCATCACCAGCCTCGGCTGGGACGGCAACCCGTGCAACATGCACCTCAACGCCCTGGCCGGCCGCATCCGCAAAAGCGTGAACGAGGCCGGCTTGGTCGGTCTGGTCTTCCACACGATTGGTGTCAGCGACGGCATCTCCATGGGTACGGAGGGCATGAAGTGCTCGCTGATCTCACGCGACATCATTGCCGACTCCATCGAGGCCGTGATGCGGGCGCAGTACTACGACGCCAACATCACCATTCCGGGCTGCGACAAGAACATGCCCGGCTGCCTGATGGCGATGGCACGCATCAACCGTCCCGGCCTGATGGTCTACGGAGGCACGATCCAACCGGGGTTGCTGAACGGGCGCAAGCTGGACATCGTCTCGGCCTTCGAAGCCTACGGCCAATGGCTCGCGGACGACATTACCGAAGAGGAATTGCGCGATGTCCTGCGCCATGCCTGTCCCGGCGAAGGTGCCTGCGGCGGCATGTACACGGCCAACACCATGGCATCCGCGATTGAATCCCTTGGCATGACGCTGCCCGGCAGTTCATCCTGGCCGGCCACGCACGAGGAGAAGCAGGCCGAGACCGGACGGGTCGGTGCGGCGATCCGGAACCTGCTGGAAGAGGATCTGAAGCCGCGCGACATCATGACCAGGGCAGCCTTCGAGAACGCCATCACGGTGGTGGTGGCGCTGGGTGGGTCCACCAATGCGGTCCTGCATCTGATTGCCATGGCGCGGGCCGCCGAGGTCGCACTGACCATCGACGACTTCCAGGCCGTTTCGGATCGCACCCCCCTGCTGGCGGACCTGAAACCCAGCGGGCAGTACGTCATGGAGGATTTGAACGACGTGGGCGGGGTGCCCGCGGTGCAGAAGATGCTGCTGGCGGAGGGCATGCTGGACGGCAACTGCATGACCGTGACCGGCCGCACGTTGGGCGAAAACGTGGAGCAGGCGGAGGCCCTGGCCGAAGGCCAAACCATCGTCAGCCTGCCCGACGCCCCCATCAGCCCGAGTGGTCACCTTCAAATCCTGTACGGCAACCTTGCGTCCGAAGGCGCCGTAGCCAAGGTCACCGGCAAGGAGGGGATGGCTTTCAGCGGGCCGGCCCGCGTTTACGACTCCCAGGAGGCGGGCCTGGCCGGGGTTGGGGGAGGGGAGGGCCGGGGCGGCGGGGGAGGCGTGCCTGGCCGGGATTGGGGGAGGCAAGGTCCGGGCCGGCGAGGTGGTGGTCATCCGCTACGAAGGTCCGCAGGGCGGTCCCGGCATGCGGGAAATGCTGTCGATCACGGCCGCGATCATGGGTGTCGGCCTGGGCGACAAGGTGGCCCTGATCACCGACGGACGGTTCTCGGGCGGCACGCACGGGTTTGTGGTGGGCCACATCACCCCGGAGGCCGCCCTGGGCGGGGGCCTGGCCTTCGTGCGCGACGGCGAGACGATCTCGATCGACGCAGTCAACAACCGGTTGGACCTCCAGGTCGACGAGGAGGAACTGGCCCGGCGCCGGGCCGCATGGAGGCGCCCCGAGCCGAACTACACCAGCGGTGTGCTCTACAAATACATGAAGACGGTGTCCACCGCTTCCGAGGGCTGCGTCACCGACGCCTGACCCGGGGTGCCTGTGGGCCGCAGGTGCGGGTCAGTTCCAGGCGTCCCGCACCTGGCCGGTCAAGGCCTGTCCGGCGTTCTGGAGCAGGCCGATGTCGGAGCCGGCGCTCAGCATGGTGAAGCCGGCGCGCGCCCAGCGGCAGGCCGATTCGGGGGTGTTCATCTGGATGCCGGCCACCTTGTTGAACCGGCGGCAGGTGTCCAGGACGTTCTCGATGGCGGAACTGACGTCCGGGTGGTCCATGTTGCCCGGGTGCCCCAGGGAGATCGAGAAGTCGTTGGGGCCCACGAACAGGCAGTCCACTTCCGGCAGCGCCGCGATTTCGTCCCGGACGGCGTAGCTTTCCTTCGTTTCGATCTGGATGCAGAGCATGCTCTGTTCGTTGGCTTCCGCCATCACCTCCATGGCGTTGGCATTCTTGTAGCCGACATAGGCGCGGCTCAGGGCGCTCCCCCGGATGCCCGCCGGCGGATACTTCGCCATGCTGATGATGGAGCGCACCTGTTCAACGGTGTAGACCCTGGGCATCAACAGGCCCTGGGCACCGGTATCCAGCACTTTGGCGGTCCAGGTGTAGGTGTGGTCGGCCGGACGCACGATGGGGGTTATCCCGTGGCTGACAGCCACCCGGCACAGGGTCTCCATCGTCTCGTAGTCGAACATGCCGTGTTCGTTGTCGAGCAGGAAAAAATCGAACCCCGCGTTGGCCAGCAGCACCGGCATCGAGGACTGGGCGAACGTGCCGACCATGGTGCCGACGGCGGTGCCGCCCGACTTCAGGCGTTCAAGGATCTGGTTGGCTGGGAGAATCCCGGTGGTCATGTGCGAATCCTGCAGGGGATGGAGGGAACAATCGTCGTCGGTACTGCAACCCATGGTCTTGGCCGCCCGTGCGCGCCACCGAGGGGGTCCGACGGGATGTCCGAGCGGCCAGGGTTCGGCTGGCGGACACCCGAATAGGGTATCCATAATACACACGAATAGGGTCTTTGGCTTCCATATGCGCTCTGCCAAAATCGGCAGCAGCCCTTGCCAACGTGCAAGCCGGTGGCAGTGGAAGCGGAGTGCAGGCAGGGCAGCTTGGCCGGTAGTTGGAAACGGCCGCCGCTGAAGCCCGGTCCCCGTCCGTGGGGTGACCGCGGTGTGGCTCCGTTGTCCAGGCCAGCAACGGCTGAGGTCTGCCGGAGACCGGCAGGATGAGGGTTGCTCCGGTTTTTGGACGTGTGCCATGTACCGGAGCCGACCAAATTGGACGATGCCATCCACACGTTGACCTGTTGGAAGGCGATGTCCACGGAGGCCAGCAATTCGCTCCCAAGTGGTGGTTGCCTCCCCGAAAGGTCGGCGGCGTTTCCGCCGTGGTGTCGGTGTAGGCGAGGCCAGCCACGGAACCATGCCCTACCGGTGCTCCGATTGCCGGAGCTACTTCAGCATCAAGACCGGCACTTGGCTCACGAGCTCCAAAATTCCGCTGCGCAAGTGGGCCATCGCCATCCATCTCTGCCTGACCAGTCTGAAGTCGTTCTCCAGCATGAAGCTGCGCCGGGACCTGGAGGTCACACAGACCACCGCCAAGTTCATGCTGCACAGCATCCGCGAGGCCTGGATGCCGCAGGCGGACGACGACATGCCCGACTGGCCCGTCGTAGGGCCGGTCGAAGTGGACGAGACCTATAGGGCGGGGTACGGCCTTGGTTTCCCCCAAGGGCCGGGACACTGTACCGCCCCACCCTAGCTACAACACGCCAGGTGGCAGACTGTCCCCAGTCTCCCCAGTATCCGGTTTCAGGCCCAAGAGCTCGCGCCAGCGGTTGGGCTCGGCGGCGGCGGTAGTAATGTGTTGGAGCATGTCGTCGGACACGCCGTCTCTTGTCCAGGTATCGACAAGAAATTCCCGATCCGACTGCGGCAGGCGCGGGAAGTGGATGTCGAGCAGGCGCGTGTGGATGTCCACGCTCTTCTTGTGGGCAATGTCTCCCTCATAGTCGCGCCACTGCCCGTTTGCGTCCTGGCATTGGAACACTGGAACGTTGCCGTCCACCGGAGCGTCCAGCACTCGCAGGCGTGTGTCACAGGCGGGGATGACGTCCCCCCTCTCCGCCATGTGGTAGGAATTCCCCGTGTCGTCCAAGCGGAACAGCCACATATTGGAGGTGCCGCTGAACTCTCCCGTGTCAACAATGACATATTCAGGGATGCCCAGGCACATGTACAGGTCCAGATTTTCATGGAAGTCTTTGACATCGTTTGAGCGAGACACCACTTCCAACACCATTTCAGGTGTTGGGTCTCCCTCGTCCAGGCGGATGATGCGTTCTTCCACAGTTCGTTCCCGCTCTTCGGAAAGAGTCCAAGACTCCGGCATTACCGCAATGTCTGGCGATCTGAGCTTGCGCGGTTCCCCGCTTTCGGTGAACTGTTTCAGTTCTTCGCTTACCCAGGCAGGGTAGTGCAGGTCCGGCTCCCGGCACACACGGCGTCCCAGAACCAAACACAGAGTTTGCAGAACCAAGTCGATGAACCGACTGTGGAAACTGCCGTGCGGCATGATGAGGCGTCCCTCGCTATTGTATTGGTACAGGCGCACACCGTCCTGCTTGTAGTCGGCATCCGTGGTCCAATCCGGTTCGTATTCGTGTCCCGGATCGTAGGTGTAGTCGGGATCGTGGTGTGAAAGGCGTTGCAGATGCTCTTGCCATGCCGGTAGCACCTGCAGGCGCGCCCGCGTGCGCCAAGCGCGAGCCGGGTAGGGGACTGCCGCGCTCGCCCCTGGGAGGGATGCCGGGGCCAAACTCCAGTGCTTCAAGGGGGGACTCTGGTCCTCCCTGCCATCCAGTTTGAGTGCTTCTTCGAGCAGGACCTGAATCTCTGCCATGACCTAGGCTCCTTAGATTCCATGTCCGCATTGATGCCGCCAGCATAGCAAAACTTCAAGGCCCTCGTCATACCGCCAGCCCATGGCACCAAACAGGATTGGGGGGATGTGGCGTATTGGGACTGAACGAACAGAATTCGGACATTCAACTCTGCGACATCCCAGCCGGCACGCCGCGGGCGTCGCTGTGCCACCAAGGCGCGAAAAGACTACATCCAGCTACCTGGATTCGTGATGTTTGCCGCCAATGGCCACACGCTCTAACGTGAACCAGAGCGCGGCATCATCAACAGGGCACCGATTCGCCGTACGGTGTCAGCGAAGTACTGAACTTCCTCCGGTAGAAGATTCCGCCCGAGGAGCGCCTGCTCCCGGTAGGACAGCCACTTCTTGAGCACTTGGTAGCCGCCGAGCCGGTAGTCCCAGACGTCGGCGGGGATGTTGCGCCAGAAGGCCTCCCCGTTGAGGTGGATATCGAAGGTGGTTTCACCGAGAACGGGCAACGCGTCCGACAAGGCGGCGCGTTCCGTCGATGTGTAGGGGCGTTCCACGGCGCGGCCCTTACCGGGCATGACGACATCGCCCGCCCCGCGACGCCCCCATCCGGCAGTGACTGTATGCTGGGTTTTACCTGACCAAAACCAAAACGCCCCTGCGTAGTCGATTGTCCCAACACCTGCCTGTCTCGCTGACCCAGGGCAAACGCAAAGTCGGATTTAGTACTACAGTTGTAATGTAGTGTGGTAACCTAAGGGGCCTGTTGCCGCCGTCATCCGGGAGTCCCCATGTCCGTGTCCGTGTCCGCACCGCCGCCCCCGCCGGAACCCCTGGCGCCCGCGGCGCTGGCGACCTGGCCCGAGCACCTGGCGGAGGTGGCGGAACGCCTGCGGGCGGTCTTTCGGTTCCGCCGCACGCACCGCCGGGCCGTGGCCTACATCAAGGGCCTGATGAGCACGGCGCCGCGCAAGAACAGCTGGCAGCTGGCCGAGGTGCAGGGCGAGGCCAACCCCTATGGCTTCCAGCACCTGCTGGGCCGCGCGGCCTGGTCGCCGGACGCGGGCCGGGACGCCCTGCAGGCCTATGTCGTGGACCACCTGGCGGACCCGGGCGGGGTGGGCATCATCGACGAGACCGGGTTCCTGAAGAAGGGCACGCACTCGGCCGGGGTGGCGCGGCAGTACAGCGGGACGGCGGGGCGCATCGAGAACTGCCAGGTGGGGGTCTACCTGACCTACGCCGGGGCGCGGGGGACGGTGCTGGTGGACCGGGCCCTGTACCTGCCCAAGGCCTGGACCACCGACCCGGCGCGGCTGCAGGCGGTGGGGCTGGCGCCCGACACGCCCCTGGCCACCAAGCCGGAACTGGCCCGGCAGATGCTGGAGCGGGCCCTGGACGCCGGCCTGCCCCTGGCCTGGGTCACGGGCGACAGCGTCTACGGCCACTCGGCCAACCTGCGGCAGGCCCTGGAGGAGCGGCAGCAGGCCTACGTGCTGGCGGTGGCCAGCAACGAGAAGGTCTGGTGGGGCTGGCAACAGCCGGCGGTGTCGGCGATCCATGCGACCCTGGCGGAGGCCGATTGGCAGCGCCGCAGTGCGGGACCCGGCAGCAAGGGGGAGCGCTGGTACGAGTGGCAGTGGGTCCGCAGGGAGGTCGTGGGGGAGGAAGACCCGCCCGCGCCGCGGGTGCGCTCGCTGCTGTTTCGGCGTTCCTGCAAGGACCCGGACGACTGGACCGCCTACCGGGTGTATGCCCCCCGCGACACGGAGCTGGAGACCGTGGTGCGGGTGGCCGGCACCCGCTGGTGCATCGAGAGCGACTTCAAGGCCGCCAAGCAGGAGGTGGGCCTGGACGAGTACGAGGTGCGCAGCGCCACCGGCTGGTACCGGCACATGACCCTGGCCCTCTGGGCC
>MPMO01000002.1 GCA_002238555.1 Caldilineaceae bacterium bin34 | reverse complement strand
ACGGCTGTGGCGGCGTCGGCTGTGGCCCGTGGTCGCGGACCTCGAGGCGGTGCTGGCCTGGTCGCACTGGCACCGCCGCCACCGGTGGGCGGCCCTGCACTGCCACTACCGCCGGCAGCAGGCCAACACCTTGTAAATTACCACTGTAGTGCTAGGGTGCGGACGGTGTGGCTTGGCCCTCCTCATCAAGGCCCCAACAGACAACGGCACCACCGATTCTGGTGCCGCAAGTGTGGTGGTCTCCGGCACCCACTGCGGCGAAAGTGCCGTCCGGAGGCGTGGCTTGACCTTCCTCATTCCGGCCCCAACAGGCGATCGTGCCGTCGGACCTGATCCCGCAGGTGTGCGCCCCTCCGGCGCTGACGGCGGTGAACGTGCCGCTTGGAGGTGTGGTCTGGCCCTCTCCCCCAAAGCCCCAGCAGGCGGTCTCGCCGGACAGCCTGATCCCGCAGGTGTGGGATGTTCCGGCACTGACGGCGGTGAACGTACCGCCTGGCTGGGCGAGCTGTCCGAACAATCCCTCGCCCCAACAATCCACCGTGCCGTCGGATCGGATCCCGCATGTGTGCCAGGCGCCGGCACTGACAGCGGCAAAGGATCCGCCCGGCGGTGTGGACTGCCCTCTTCCATCATCGCCCCAGCAGGTGACTGTGCCGTCAAACCTGATGCCACAGCTATGCCAATGCGCCGCACTGACGGCGGTGAAGGAGCCGTCCGGCGGTGTGGCCATGCCTGTTGAATCATTGCCCCAGCACGTGACCGCGCCATCGGGTCTGAGCCCACAGGTGTGGTAGTCGCCGGTACTGACGGCGGCGAACGTTCCGCCCGGCGGTGTGGACTGACCGTATACGTTTTCGCCCCAGCACGTGGCCGTGCCGTCCGGTTCAATCCGGCAGGTGTGATCGCCCCCGGCGCTGAGGGTGCTCAACGGCACGGTTGGCAACGTCGGCGGCATCGGCTGCGGGGTTGGGACGCTACTGTCTTCAACCCGGCAGGCAACTATTCCGTCGAGCCTGATTCTGCAGACTTGGGCTTCTCCGGTGCTAATGGGGAAAACCTGGGCCTGGCCGGTGTCGATGGGGGTGAAGGTCTCCTGCAGCCCCCTGGTCATCTCGGCAATCCATTCGGGACCCCGACACACTGCCGTTCCGTCAGGCCAGAGGCCGCACGCTTGAGGTCCTCCGGAATCGATGGCGATGAAGGGCCCTCGTGGAAAATCGAACAGGTCTTCAAACCAGCTTTCCCAGCAGATGACCATTCCATCCTGCCTGAGCCCGCAGACATGCGTGCTCCCGACACTGATGGAGGTGTAGGTCAATTCCACAGGAAAGGTGTAACCCCAGCAGGCGACGGTCCCGTTGGGCCGGAGCCCACAGGTTTGGTACTCCCCGGCACTGACGGCGGTGAAGGTGCCGCCAAGCGGCGTGGCTTGCCCCTCTCTGTCATCGCCCCAACAGGCGACGGTGCCGTTGGGGCGGAGTCCGCAATTGTGTCTGGACCCGGCACTAATGGCGATGAAGCGTCCGACGGGTGGCGTGGCCTGTCCTTCCCAGTTGGATCCCCAGCAGGCAACCGTTTGGTCCGGCCTGAGTCCACAGGTGTGATGACTCCCGGCACTGACGGCGGTGAAGGATCCGGCCGGTGGCGTGGCTTGGCCTGCTTTGTCATTCCCCCAACAGGCAGCTGTACCGTCCGTTCTGATTCCGCAGGTGTGCAAGCCGCCGGCGCTGACGGCCGTGAAGGATCCGGCCGGTGGCGTGATCTGTCCTTCCCAGTCGGCACCCCAACAGGCGACTGTACCGTCGGGCCTGATCCCGCAGGCGTGGCTTGGCCCAACACTGATGGCCACGAAGGTGACGATGCCGTACTCCGAGTTGTCGGACCGGGCAACTGCAGTTGTGCCGCGCGGCCCCTCCCCTGGCGTAGCGATGGACAGGGCGGTACTGCCATCCGGAATCGTCAACACCTGTCCCACCCTGAGAGTTGTTGGGTCCGTAATCTCGTTGACTGCCTGCAGCAGTTTCTGCGGTACTCCGTACCTGAGCGCAATGCGGTAGAGATTTTCGCCCGCCGACACAGTATGCGTGATTGCCTCCGAAAGCACCGGAGTTGGTACCGGAGCCTGTGCCACGCCTGATGTCCCGGTTGGGATGCACAACTGTTGGCCAACGTTGATTTGATTAACATTGGCGATGTTGTTGACGGACACAATGGCATCCGTGGATACCGCATACAGGCGGGCAATGGCCCGCAGGTTTTCACCGGCCTGGACAATGTGCATGGCGGAACATTCGGAGCCGCGGGCGTTGTTGGGGATGCGCAGAACCTGGCCAACGAGAATGAGGTTTCCGCCAGCCAGTTCGTTCAAGGAGATGATCGCGCCGACTGTGGTGCCGTAGCGCGCGGCAATTGACGAAAGTGTATCGCCTGCCCGGACCACGTGCATGGGCTGGTCCTGAGCCTGCAAGCCCCGCGGCGGAACAAGGGCTATCGCCAATCCGAGAGCCAGAGCCACGAGGCAGGCGCGCACCCATCGATCCGTAGCAACGAGAAGCATGCAGCAGGTTCCTTCGATGAATGTGCGGTCGGGCGCTTCACCCGGAACGTAGGGCAACGGGGCAGCATTCGACCTTGGATCGGGCCCCAGCGAATGGTTGTTGCCCCGTTCCATCCGTCGAACTGGCGAGTACTCGGAACGCCACGCATGTTCGGAACGAAACTTTCCCGCATTTCCCAGTATAGGCCCCAATCGGCGGGGGCAGACGACGGCGATGGGCTACAGCCACCGGGAGGCCGCCGCAGGGCCGGCGTGTCGGCAACCGGCATCTGCGCACGATTCCCAAGCGACCCTCAACCCGGCACCCGATGGTGGGACTTGGATTGCGATCCAGGGACCGTACAGGTGAGGCGAACGCATCCGGGCTTCAATAGGGTGGACAGGGATGTTGCCTTGGGGGCCCGGCAGGAGAACGGACACTTTCCCGTCGGGCCCCACTGCCCGGTCCATGGTCCGGACAGCCTCCCTGTCACGGTTCCAGTGGGAGGCACTTGAATTTCTGTGCCCCATGGCGATTGCCATGGGGCAACAAATGCCGATGGCGGGTCGTTTGAGCCCTGGGAGTGCATTGGGCTGAAACCAACAAACCCGAACAGCAGGGTCCGCGCCGAAGTTCGTTGGCATTGCCTTGGTCGCGGTTGTATATTGGGGCAGTCCAGCCGTTCCCCATGCCCTAACCCCTTCTCAGGAACTCCGACAGCGTGTCCCAGGTACTCTTAATTTCCTCGCTCGCGCCCTCCGTCAACGAGCAGATCACACAACATGCCGGCTCCAACCACCAGGTGTGCGTCCGGCCGTTCGACCTGCCCGCGGACGAGCGCAACCGCCTGCTGGCCGAACACGACTGTCTGGTGCTGTTTCCCGGCGTGCTGGACGACGAGGGCGTAAGGGCCGCTGCCAACCTGCAACTGATCCAGCTGGTGTCGGCCGGTTACGACCGGATCAACGTGAAGCTGTGTCGGGAACTCGGGGTGCCCGTGGCCAACAACGGCGGCACCAATTCCCTGGACGTGGCCGAGCACGCCCTGATGCTGATGCTGTCGGCCCTGCGCCGGTTCGCCGACTTCGACCGCTTCGTCAAGGCCGGCCAATGGCGGGGCATCGATTCGGGCACCAACACGTTCACCCTGGACGGCAAGACGGTCGGCATCATCGGGTTCGGCAACATCGGACGGCGCGTGGCGGGCCTGCTGCGACCGTTTGGCTGCAACGTAATCTTCAGCGACGCCTACCCGCCGCCGGAAGAGGTGTCCGCCGGTCTGGGGGCGCGGCAGGTCAGCTTGGATGAACTGTTCGCCCAATCCGATTTGATCACCATCCACGTGCCCCTGAACGACGCCACCCGGAACATGGTCAACGCCGACAGCCTGGCCCTCATGAAGCCCACCGCCTGGCTGGTCAACACCTGCCGCGGCGAGGTGGTGGACGAGACGGCCCTGCACGCCGCCCTGGAGCGACGGCAAATTGCGGGTGCGGCGCTGGATGTCCTGGTCAGGGAACCGCCCCCGCCGGATCACCCGCTGCTGTCGCTGGACAACGTGATCTTCACCCCCCATACGGCCGGGGTCACCTTCGACTCCTTTTCCCGCCGGGGCGAGTTCATCTTCAACAACATCAATCGGGTCGCGCGCGGGGAGGAACCGCTCGCGCTGGTCAACTGAACCCTGTCCGGCCCCGGCCGCCGGACGCCAAACCGGAAACAGCAGAAATGAAACTTGGATTCAGTTCCTGGGGCATGCCCAATGTCCCCGTGGACCACATCATTGCCAGCCTGGCGGAAATGGGATACGACGGCGTTGAACTGACCGTCACCCCCGGCTATTCGATCGAGCTGGACACCTTGGACGAGGCCTACCGCAAGTATGTGGTGCGTCTTCTGGACATGCACAACCTCGAGTTGCCGGCCCTGGCTGGCCACCGGAGTCTGGTGGAGCAGGATCCGGACCGGGCGGCTGAGAGCATGCGCCGCCTTAAGGGGACCATCGATCTGGCCGTCGACTGGGCCCGCGGCGGTACGCCGCCCTGCCTGGACACCACTGCCGGTGCGAGTCCGGACGACTGGGAGCCCCTGCGGCCTCTGCTGGAGGACAGATTGGGTGAGTTGGCCGGATATGCCGCCGAGCGCGGGGTGGTAATCGCCATCGAACCGCATGTCGGCACCATGCTGGATACCCCGCCACGCGTAGTGGAGCTTGTCGACTCCATGGGACTTGACAATCTGAGGGTCAACTTCGACATCTCGCACTTCAACGTGATGGGAATCGACATCGAGACCTCGGTGTCCGCCTTGGCGCCGCTGTCGGCCCACACCCACGTCAAGGACGAACGGGGCATGGCACCGGACCACGAGTTTCTCATTCCCGGCGAGGGCGAGTTTGACTACGTGACCTATCTCAAGGCGATGCGTCGCCATGGCTATACCGGGTTCATCTCCGCCGAAATTTCCGTCATGGTGCAGCGCCGCGAGGGCTACGACGCCATCGCGGCGGCACAACAGACGTACGATGTGCTGGATGCGGCCTTCAGGGAGGCCGGCATCGACCGCGGCTGACGTGCCCGCTTTCCCACTCATCAAACCAGGCAGACATACATGAATGGCGCCAGCAGCATGATGCACACGCTCGTCAACAACGACGTGACGGTGTGCTTCTGCAATCCCGGGACTTCCGAGATCTCCTTCGTCGGCGGCCTGGACGCGACGGACAAGATGCGGGGGGTGCTCTGCCTCTTTGAAGGTGTGGCGACCGGTGCCGCGGACGGCTACGGCCGCATGAAGGACTGGCCGGCGGCCACACTGCTGCACTTGGGACCGGGCCTCGGCAACGGCGTCGCCAATCTGCACAACGCCCGGCGGGCCCAGACCCCCGTCGTCAACATCGTGGGCGACCATGCCACCTGGCATCTCAAGCACGACGCGCCGCTGACCTCGGACATCGAGGCCATCGCCGGCGCGGTGTCCGGCTGGTACCACTACTCGGGTTCGGCCCGGGACCTTCCCGGCGACACGGCCCGCGCGGTCCAGGCCTCGTTGCAGCCTCCCGGCCAGGTGGCCACCCTGGTGCTGCCATCGGATGCCGCCTGGGATCCCGGCCGCCCGCCCGCGGGACCGGCCACGCTGGCGGTGCCCGGGGCCGCCCCGGGGGCCGGGGGCGCCCCGCCGGCGGGACGGCTGGAGCCGGCGCCGCAGCGGTCGGTGCCGCCCGAACGCGTGACCGAGATTGCGAAAATCCTGGCCAAGGGCGAGGAGGTCGTGCTGCTGGTGGGCGGCCGCGGTTTCAGGGCCGAGGGCCTGCGCCATGCCGCGGCCGTCGGCGCGCGTACCGGCGTGCGCGTGTTGGGCGACCGGGTCAACAGCCGCATGGAGCGGGGTGCCGGACGCTACGACCTGGTGCGCATACCCTATCCGGTGCCCCAGGCGATTGCCCTGCTCAAGGGCACCAGGCACATGGTGCTGGCCGGAGCAACGATTCCGGTCGGCTTCTTCGGCTATCCGGACCAGCCCAGCCTCACCGCGCCTCCGGACTGCGAGTACCATGTTCTGGCAGAGTCCGACGAGGACGTGATTGGAGCCCTGTCGATGCTGGCCGAAGAGATCAGTGCCACACCGGATCCGGACCGGGCCGGCCGGTACGATCCGCCGGCCTTGCCGACGGGTGAAATCTCCATTGAAAAGGTATGGGCGGCCGTCGCCAACCTGATGCCGGAAGACACCATCGTCTCGGACGAGGCGGTTACGTCGGGACGGTCCTCCCAGGGCCAGACGGCCGGGGCGCGGCCCCACGACTGGCTGAACATCACAGGCGGCTCCATTGGCCAGGGCCTGCCCGCGGCCCTGGGCGCCGCGATCGCGTGCCCGGACCGGCAGGTGTTCGCCATGGAGTCGGACGGGTCCGCCATGTACACGTTGCAAGGCCTGTGGTCGATGGCCCGGGAAGAGTGCCAGGTGCTGACTATCATGTTCAACAACGGCGCGTATCGCATCCTGCAGGGGGAGCTGGAACGGTTGGCGCCGGATGCCACTGGCCACACCAGCAAGGCCATGCTCGACCTCACGCAGCCCGACATCGACTGGGTTTCCCTGTCGCAGGGCATGGGCGTCGAAGCCAGCCGGGCCAACAGCTGCGAGGAGCTGGTCGATCAGATGCGCTCGGCCCTGACCGGCCGCGGACCCCGCTTCATCGAAGTAATGGTGTAGCCTAGGGCAGACCCTAGGAGGTGGTGCACATGTCGGCGGAGATTCCCATTCAGGACGTTGAACACTGGCTGTCCCTGTACGAACAGATGTATCGCATCCGCTGTTTCGAGGAGGCGGCGGACAACCTGTATACGCGCGGCCTGATGCCTGGCATCACACACCTCTATATTGGGGAGGAGGCGGTGGCCGTCGGAGTCTGCAGCGTGTTGCGGGACGACGACTGGATCACCAGCACGCACCGGGGCCACGGGCACTGCCTGGCCAAGGGTTCCGATGTGGGCCGCACGTTTGCGGAACTGCTGGGGCGCTCCACGGGCTACTGTGGCGGCAAGGGAGGGTCCATGCATATCGCGGACCAGGACACCGGCAACCTCGGTGCCAACGGCATTGTCGGGGGCAGCACGGCCATCGTGGCCGGGGCGGGGCTGTCGGCCAAGTTGCGCGGCACGGATGAAGTCGCCGTGGGCTTCTTCGGCGACGGAGCACTGGGCCAGGGCCAGCTGTACGAGTCGATGAATATGGCCGCGCTCTGGAAGCTGCCGGTGCTGTACGTTTGCGAGAACAACCAGTACGGGGAATACACCCCCAACGACCAGACCATCGCCGGCGAGATTCTGGATCGGGCCCGGGCCTTCGGCATCCCGGCACACGAGGTTGACGGGCAGGACATTCGGGAGGTGTCGCGGGTGGCCGGGGACGTGGTCGCGGCGGCTCGCCGGGGAGAAGGTCCTTCCTTCCTGCAGTGCACCACCTACCGTTACCGGGGCCATCATGTGGGGGATGTGGATCGCCCCTACCGGACCAGGGCGGAAGAAGAGGAGTGGCAGGCCACGCGCGATCCCCTGAAGACCCTGGCCGACTGGCTGGAGGCCGAATTCGGCGTGGCCGCCGACGTGGTCGAGCAGTTGGAGACGGAGGTTCGGACCGCCGTGGACGATTCGGCGGCGAAGGCCCTGGATGAACCGATCCCGGAGGATTCGGAGGTGACAACCCATGTCTACGCCTAACGGTGCCGTGCGCGAAATCACCTACGGCGAGGCCGTGCGCGAAGCGATTGTCGAGGAGATGCGGCGCGACCCGACCGTATTCATGATCGGCGAGGACATCGGCGCCGCGGGCAACGTCTTCAAAATCCTGACCGGTCTGCAGGAGGAGTTCGGCGCCGCCCGGGTCATTGATTCGCCCATCTCGGAATCCGGCATCGCCGGCATCGGCGTGGGGGCCGCCATGACCGGCATGCGTCCGATCGTGGAAATCATGTTCGGCGACTTCACCACGTTCGTCATGGACCAGATGACGAACCAGGCCGCCAAGACCCACTACATGTCCGGGGGCAAGCTGCGCGTGCCGATGGTGCTGCGCACCACCATGGGGGCCGGCAGGGCGTCGGCCGCCCAACATTCCCAATCCCTGCACGCCTGGCTCAGCCACGTGCCGGGCATGAAGGTGGCCCTGCCGGCCACGCCCCGGGATGCCAAGGGCCTGCTCAAGAGCGCCATTCGGGATGACAACCCGGTTGCGATCTTCGAGGACAAGATGATGTACAGCGTGACCGGTCCTGTCGAGGAGGAAGAGTTCCTGATCCCCCTGGGACAGGCCGAGATCAAGCGGCCGGGCCGGGACATCACGATCGTGGCGACCAGCAGCATGGTGCAGGAAGCCCTGACGGCTGCCGAGCGCCTGGCCCAGGTTGGGCTGGAGGCCGAGGTCGTGGATCCGCGCACCATGGTTCCACTGGACACCGACACGCTGGTCGAGAGCGCCAAGCGGACCAGTCGCGCCATGATCGTGGACGAGGGCTGCGAGCGTTACGGAGTCACCGGTGAGTTGGCTTCCGTCATCGCGGATGGTGCCTTCTACTATCTGGATGCACCGGTGCGGCGCCTGGGTGCCATGAACGTGCCGGTGCCGTTCGCCCCGTCCCTGGAGGAGCAGACCATTCCCAATGCGGACGGCATCTTTGAAACGGCGCGCACCCTGTGCGGCGCGGCCTGAAGGCTGAACGGCCATGCCGCACGAAGTGATCATGCCGGTCCTGGGGATGAACCAGGACACCGGCACCCTGTTGCGCTGGCTGCGCCGGGAGGGCGACGCGGTGGCAGTCGGCGATCCCGTGATGGAGATCGCCACGGACAAGATCACCGTCGAGATTGAGTCCCCGGCGGACGGCGTCCTGGCCGGCCTGTCGGCCGCGGAAGGGGAGGAAGTGCCGGTCGGCCGGGCCGTGGCCTGGGTACTGGAACCCGGCGAATCCCTGCCTGCCGACACACCGGCCGCACCTGCGGCGGAGCCCGGGCCTGTCCCTGCCGGAGAAGCCGGGCTGCCCGGTACACCGGCCCGGCTTCCGGCGGCCTCGCCGGTCGCGCGACGGCTGGCCGCGGAACTCGGCATCGACCTTGCCGAGATCGCAGGTTCGGGCGGCCGCATCACCAAGGCGGATGTTGAACGGCACCATGCTGCAGCGCAAGCCCACGAAGGACCGGTCCTGGCCTCGCCCAAGGCGCGTCGCTTGGCACGCGAACGCGGCCTCGAGTTGGCCGCCATCTCCGGGAGCGGTCCCGACGGAGCGGTGTTGACGGCCGACGTGGAGGCATTTGCCTCTGCGGCCAGGGATGTCCCCGGTCCGCCGGCGGCAGACGCGGTCGAACTGGAACCGAGCCGCATGTGGCAGGTTATGGCCAGTCGTCTGACCGAAAGCTGGCAGACGGTCCCGCACTTCTACCTCTCCCGGACTGTGGACGCCTCCCAGATGCTGGCGTGGCGCGATGCCCTGCGCCGACAGGGAAGGGAGGACATCACGGTCTCGGATCTTCTGCTGCGCATCACCGCCGCATCCCTGCGGGAACATCCGCGCCTCAACGCCAGTTGGCGGGATGGCCACATCCAGCAGCATCCGCAGGTGAACATCGGCATGGCCGTGGCCGTCGCGGATGGACTGCTGGTGCCCGTATTCCACGATGCGGGCAAGCTGTCCCTGTCGGAACTGGCCGACCGTCGGCGCCACCTGGTGCAGGCGGCCCGTGCCGGACAACTGACGCTCCCGGAGATGACGGGCGGGACCTTCAGCATCACCAACCTGGGCATGTTCGGCGTGGAGGAGTTCAAGGCCATTGTGAATCCGCCGGAGGCTGCCATCCTGGCGATTGGAGCCATCCGCGACGCGGTGGTGGCCGTCCAGGGCGAGCCGGCGGTGCGCCCCGTGTTCAATCTGACCCTGTCTTGTGATCACCGGGCCGTGGACGGTGCACTGGCCGCCCGGTTCCTGGCCACGTTGCACGAGCGCATGGAGACGCCCATGCTCCTGCTGGACTGAATGTCCAGGCGGTCCCGGCATGAAACTGAGCTGCCTGCCGGTCTCGTTGTATGCGGATTTCGTGTCCGGCCGCCGTTCCCTGCCCGACTGGTTTCGCATTGCGGCAGACCTGGGCCTGGACGGGGCCGATATCAGCGTGGCCCACTTCAACTGGAACGACCGCGCCGAGTTGGACCGCCTGCGCGACAACGCGGCGCAGGCCGGTGTCCGGATCGCAATGGTGGTGACCTATTCCGACTTCACCCTACCGGATCCGGAGGCCAGGCGGCGGGAACAGGCAGCGGTCCATGCCCAGATTGAGGCGGCCGCTCGTCTTGAGGCGCCGTACGTTCGCTTGACGGCCGGACAAAGCTGGCCGGGGGTGGCCCGGGCGGACGGCATGGTCTGGGCTGCCGAAGGCCTGTCGCAGGCAGCCGCGTATGCCAGTGGACTTGGGGTCACCGCACTCTACGAGAACCACACGCGGGGTTCCGTCTGGCGCTGGAACGACTTCAGTCAGCCGGCGGACCGATTCCTGGAACTGGTCGCGGCCACCGAGGGCAGCGATCTGAAGGTGCTGTTCGACACGGCCAACAACCTGGCTCTGTGGGACTGTCCGGAGACCGTGCTGGCCCGCGTGCGGAAACGGGTGGCCGCCGTCCACCTCGCGGACATTGAGCAGCCGGGGGCCTTCAAACCCGTGGTTCCGGGAATGGGAGCCAGTCCCCACGCCTCGATCCTCAAGATCCTGCGGGCCGAAGGCTTCGACGGTTGGATTAGCGTGGAGGAAGCCAGCGGGAACGGTCTTGACGGTTTGGCTGCTAGCTTCCGGCATGCCGATGCAGTCTGGCAGTCCATCGGAGGCGTTCCCCGGAGCAACACAGTGAGTGCCGAACAGCAAGGTTGAGTTCGGTCTCGGCGGAAAGGGCCGGCGCGGACCATAGTTCAGTCACCAGTTCATGGAACAGAGCCGAGTGCGCACTCGGTGGAGGGTGGCAACTGCCACCTTGTCCGGTACCGGTTGGTTGGGTTGGCAATAATCCAATATGGAAAATTCGCCGGAGATTGGGGATGAAGACCAAAATCAACGAACTTGCAACGCTGCCAAATCGATTGGGAATCCTGAATATGACACGCCTAAGGATGCTGGTGCTGGGACTGGTGGTTCTGGCGGCACTGGCCGGATGTGCGCGTCTCCCCACCCCCGAGGTTCGGGAGGATGTGTCGTCCGCAACTTCCACGGAAGATGGAGCCGCCGCGAATGTCATCCGCATCGGTGCCGCGGTCAGCGAGACCGGCAAGTACTCCCGCGAGGGCCGGGACACGCGTCAGGGATACGGAACCTGGCTGGAGTGGGTGAACAACGAATACGGCGGCATTGACGTGGCCGGCAAGCGGTATCAGGTTGAGCTCGTGATGTACGACGACGAGGGGGACCCCGACACGGTTGCCAGGCTCGTCGAACATCTCATCAGCGAGGATCGGGTGGACTTTCTGCTGGGGCCCTACAGTTCCAGCCTGACGCAGAGCGCCAGTGCCATCTCGGAGAAGTACGACAAGATCATGGTGGAGGGCAACGGGGCTTCCGAATCATTGTTCGAGCGAGGTTTCCGCAACCTGTTCGCGGTTCTCACCCCCGCAGGCAACTACACCCAGTCCGCCCTGAAGATGCTGGCGGAGCAGGGCGCAAAGTCCGTCGCGATCGCCTATGAGGACACGGCCTTCCCCACCAGCGTCGCCGAGGGGGCCCAGCGCTGGGCGGAGACCTATGGCCTGGAGGTGTTGGGTGTTGAGACGTATCCGCGCGACGTGGCGGATGTCAGCGGCATCATGGCCAAGTTCAAGGAGGCGGAGCCGGACGTGTTCGTCGGGGGCGGCCACTTCAACGATGCCATTCTGTTCATCAGGTCCGCCAAGGAATTGGACTTCAATCCCAAGGCGATGGTGATCACCGTGGGCCCCAGCAACCCCAAGCTGGTCCAGGAAGTGGGCGCTGATGCGGAGTATGTGATTGGACCCACGCAGTGGGAAGCTTCGATGGGCTATGCGGACGAACACTTCGGCACCGCTGCGGAATATGCAGCCAGGTACGAAGCCCGGTGGGGCGAGCCGCCCACGTACCAGGCTGCCGAATCAACCGCCACCGCCCTGGCCCTGCATCTGGCCATCGAGGCGGCCGGCGCCCTGGACACCGACTCCGTGCGGACCGCCCTGCTGGACATGGACATCGTTACGTTCTACGGTCCGATCAACTTCGACGACACCGGCAAGAATGCATCCAAGCCGATGGGAGCCATCCAGGTCCAGGATGGGGAGATTCTGGTGGTGGCTCCCGGCCATGCGGCCGTTTCGGAGCTGCGCTATCCGGCACCGGCCTGGAAGGATCGCTGATACTGCTCCGGCTTCATCGCGCGTGTGAACCATGGACCAGGTTCTGCAGGCACTTGTCAACGGCCTGCTGCTCGGCGGTTTCTATGCCGTAATGGTCCTGGGGTTCTCCATCATCTGGGGGGTGATGGGCATCATCAACCTCGCGCACGGTGAATATCTGATGATCGGCGCCTATCTGGGGTGGGGTCTGTTCCGGTACTTCGGGATGGACCCCTTCGCCGCGCTGCTGCTGATTCTCCCCCTGATGTTTCTGTTCGGGTACGTGCTCCAGTACGTGCTGATCAACCGCATCGTTGAACGGCCGCACCTCATGTCGCTGTTGATCACGTTCGGCATATCCATCGCGCTGGCCAACCTGTTCAAGATCCTGTTCACCTCGGACCCGCGGAACGTATCGGTGGCCTACAACGGATCGGTGGAGTTGCTGGGGATCACCTTTCCCATTGTCAAGTCGATTATTTTCGGTGTGGCGTTGTTGGCCATGCTGGGGTTGCATTTGTTTCTGCAGCGGAGCCGCATGGGCAAGTCGATCCGCGCCGCGGCCCAGAACAGGACCGCGGCCCGCATCGTGGGGGTGGACATCAACCGCACCTACGCGGTTACAGCCGGCATTTGCATCGCCATCACCGCGGCTGCCGGGGCCATGCTCAGCCCGACCCAGGCCATCTTCCCCTTCATGGGGCCGCCTCTCACCCTGAAGGCGTACACCATTACGGCCCTGGGCGGTCTGGGACGCATCCCCGGAGCCTTGATGGGCGGAGTCGTGCTGGGGGTTACGGAGACGATGGTGTCCAGGTTCGTGCCGGGGATCGGCACCAACCTGGGCGTGGCCATCAGCTTCGTGATCCTTGTGCTGATCCTGATCCTGCGTCCCCAGGGACTCCTGGGCGGGTTGCGGCCAGTCGATCCGGATGCCGAATGATGGCCCGGGTATGGGACCGGCTGGCCCGGCTGGGCCAGGGCTGGGGCGGCCTCGGACTGTGGTGGCTCCTGCTGGCCGTGCTGGCCCTGTATCCCTACATCGGGGTCACCCACCTGACCCTGTTTCTGGGCAGCCAGGTGTTCGTGCTGGTGATCCTGGCTTCGAACTGGAACCTCATCGGCGGCATGACCGGCTACGTGGATTTTGGCCACGCGGTGTTCTTCGGGATTGGCGCCTACGTGATGGGCATCCTGGTGACCAAGTCTCCGCTGCTGATTTCCCCCGAGTGGGGATTCCTGCAGGCCCTTCCCGTCAGTGGCGCGGCGGCAGCCGTTTTCGCCCTGCTGATTGGCCTGCCCACCCTCCGCCTCAAGGGCCCCTACTTCTCCATCGCCATGTTGGGCACCTTCGTGGCCATGCGGGAGATTGTCAGGGTCCTGAGGCCGCTCACCGGCGGCGGCGTTGGGCTGAACCTGCCGCCCGTGCTGAACCGGCTGGGCGACTACTACCTGATGCTGGTCCTGATGGGATTGGTGGTCTCCGTCATGTGGTGGATCCGGCGCAGCGAGTTCGGCCAGAGCCTGATCGCCATCCGCGAGGACGAGATCGGTGCGGAGATGAGAGGCATCAACACCACCCTGCACAAGATCCTGGCGTTCATGATTGCGGCTTTCTTCACGGGAGTCGTGGGCGGTTTCTGGGCCTGGCAAAACACCTTCATTGATCCCGATGTGGTCTTCATCGAGACCCGTACCGTGGAGATGGTGATGATGTCCATGCTGGGAGGGCTGGGCACGGTCTGGGGGCCTCCCCTGGGCGCGGTGGTCATCTATGTGCTGCAGACCGTGGTCTGGGGCCGGTTGTTCGGTATTCATCTGCTGGCCCTGGGCATTCTGATGGTACTGCTGGTCCTCTTCCTGCCCGAAGGCATTCTCGGCATGTCCGGGCGGGGAGGTTCCACCTCGCTCGGTCGTCTCCTGGGCCGCATCCGAAAACGGGCCGAACCGTGACGGGCGACGACCGTCCGCTGCTGGAAGGCCGCGGCCTGACCAAGCGCTTTGGCGGCCTGACCGCTGTCAACCAGGTGGATTTTGCCGTTCAGCCCGGTGAAATCGTCGGCCTAATCGGCCCCAACGGCAGCGGCAAGACTACGCTCTTTGACTGCCTGAGCCGCCTGCAGCGCATCGATGGCGGGCGGGTCCTGTTCAAGGGCACCGACATCACCCGTGCCAGTCCGCATCGGGTCGCGCGCATGGGGCTGTCCCGGACATTCCAGGTGATCCGGGTCTACCGCAAGATGAAGGTGCTGGACAACATGCTGGTCAGCCGCCGGTGGAGAGGAGATTCGTACTTGCGGGTGATGCGGCCCAGTAGCGCCGAAACGGTGTGTCGGGCCCGCGAGCTGTTGGAGTTTCTCCGGATCGCTCCCCTGGCCGACGAACCGGCCGGTCACCTGTCCGGGGGACAGCGCCGCCTGCTGGAGATCGGCATGGCCCTGATGCCCAATCCCGATATTCTGCTGCTGGACGAAGCCACATCCGGCGTCAATCCCACGTTGATTGAAACCATCAAGGACCACATTCGTACGCTCAACGGCCAGGGCAAGGCCTTTCTGCTCATCGAGCACAACATCAATTTCATCGCGGATCTCTGCACGCGGGTCTATGCACTGAACCACGGGGAAACCATGGCGGAGGGCACGCCCCGCGAGATTATGGAGAACGAAGCCGTGATTGATGCCTACTTCGGTGCTTGAGTATGGATGCGCCGCTCCTCTCGATTCGGGGCCTGCGGGCCGGCTATCAGGATATCGACATCCTGAAGGGGATCGATCTGGACGTTCATGCCGGCGAGATTGTGTGCGTGATCGGCCCCAACGGCGCCGGCAAGTCCACGGTGTTCAAGGCCGTGTACGGCCTAATCGGCGTCCGCAGCGGCACGGTGGTGTTCGACGGCAGGGAGATCACCGGCCGGCGGCCGCAGGATGTCCTGGGCGCGGGCGTTGCGATCGTGCCCCAGCTCAGAAGCGTGTTTCCCCAGATGACGGTCCTCGAAAACCTGGAGATGGGCATGTACCTGGAACGCGACGCGGCGCGCATCCGGGAACGCATTGCCTATGTCATGGACCTGTTTCCGCGCCTGGCGGAGCGGCGCGCCCAGATGGCGGGAACCATGTCCGGTGGCGAACAACGCATGCTGGAGATTGGCCGGTCCCTGATGCTGGAGCCCAAGATGGTGATGATGGACGAACCCAGCGCCGGCCTGGCTCCCGGCATATCCCGCACCATCTTCGAGAATATCCGGCGTCTCAACCAGGAAATCAACCTGACAGTGCTGATGATTGAGCAGAACGCGCGCCAGGGTCTGGAGACCAGCCACCGGGGCTATGTGCTGGAACTGGGGTGCAACACCTATCAGGGAAGGGCACGGGATCTGTTGGACAACCAGAGGGTTCGCCGCGCCTTTTTGGGCGGTCGTTAGGGATAGGGAGTCTGGGTTTCAGGTGCCTCGCCCGGCCCGCGGGATGCTGCGGGCCGCGAACCGCATTCCGTTTCTGCAAGATGCCGGTGCATCCGGCCGCAGTTCGTGGACGATAGGCCCGGCAACCAATCTTCGATTACCGGCCCGGCAACGGACACAGGCGGCGCGCCGGTTCCGCCCGGTCAGGACTTGCGATGCCTGAGTTCTGCTTCCAGGGCGCGGATTCGTTCTTCGGCCGCCTCGGCACGGGCTTGTTCCCTGTCGGCGCGGTCCCGTTCCCTGTTGGAGTGGACGCGTTCCTGGTCCAGACGGGACTTTAGGTCGTCGAAGGTGTCGATGTGCCGTCCCGTCTCCGGGTCGTGCCACTTGAGCTGCCCGGTTTCCCAGCGAAGGTCCATGTCGAGGACTTGGCTGTAGCCCTGCAGGACACCTTCCTCCAATGTTGCGATGGGGATGGACCGATAGGTTCCCTGCTCCAACCGATCCCCGGCCAGTTTGTCGCCGTGGAAGGCACCGGTCTCGTCGAACCGCCAGTATTCGGGGATGCCCAGGGCGGCATAGGTGTCGCGCTTGTCCGTCACATCCACGCGGCCGGTCGAACGGGAGGCAATCTCCAGCACGAAGTCGGGGGGCTTGCCCTGTTCCGAAATAATGTAGGCGTTGCTCCGTCGAAAGGCCTCAGGGTCCACGTCGAAGGCTATCAACAGATCGGGATATCGGATTCCCGTCAAGTCACGGGTCGGGAAGGGGGCAAGGTAACGGTCCCCGATCACCAGCGTGGTGTCGGGACGACCGAAGTGTTGGATCAGGAAGTGGGCACTGCCGGTTCCGGCCAGGTGTGTGAAGTTGGCCATCGCCTCGTCGGGTTCGCGTGGTGGGGGATCCGGCATCGGCAGCGGGTTGTGCGGTGGCCGTTCCGCCACGACAGGCTGCAATAGGGTCATGTGGCACCGGAGAGGGGCAGTATGGGAGTCAATGCTGCAATCGTGCGGAAAAGTACCAGGTTCGCGGGTTGTCGACGGAGAGGCAACAGCCCTCGACCCGGTTATCCAGTCTCGATTGTAGGCGATCAGGGCACAGTGCCGGAGCCAAGCGGACCGACCTTCACAAGAATCGGTTGACAAACTTGAAACAGTGACGGACCACCACGCCGTCAGGGCGGAGGTATCGGAATTCTCCCAATCACTTTCGAACATCCTCCGACATGACTACAGATCAAACGGGTTGCACATGAACGTCTTGAAGGTGATCGGAGTAGTCGCCGCCGTTGTTGTCCTGGTCTCCTTCCGGCCGATTATCTTGGGCGTGGTAATCATCGCAGGCATCGTCATGATATTCGAATGAAGGCAGTGAGTAGAAGCAGGCTGTTGATACCATCTGCCTGTCGGATCAAGAGCGGACGCAACCACCGCCACCGGCCGTCCCGTGGCCAGGGCAAACGCAAAGTCGGGTTCAAAGCAGGGCGGCGGCCAGAATCCAGGGTTGGTGTTCGATGCGGTCGCGCAGCAGCCCGATGGACACATCCGCGCTGAAATTCTGCTGAAGCGTGCGCAGCATGTTCAGAGGAGCCCGGCGCAGGATGCCCATCACGACGGGGGCGTGCCCCGTGCGCATGCGCAATCGTTCTCCCGGAACGGCATGTCCAGGGTGCGGTGCAGGCCGTTCCCGCGCCCAGAGGGCTCCCGCCAGTGGCCGCGGACCAACGCCTGCAGGGTCTCTCTGCATCCACCGGTCGGCCTGGAGATGTAGTAGCGCGCGGCGCGCTGTTGGCGGGCGCGGGGACCGGTGCGCTGCGCCTGGACCCGGATCAGGCTGTGGGGTCCGCCACCCACTCGCAGAGGCCAGGACCGCCCAGGACCGTGCAGGTGCGCCGCTCGCGGCGGCCGCCGTTGCGCGCGACGGTCTCGTAGCGGTCCTGCGCCTCGGGCGTGAAGACGCCCCGCTCGGCATTGTCGAAGGTCGTAATCACGGCCTTGTGGTGGATGCGTTGGTTGCGCTTGACGGCCAGCACGTAGTTGGCACCGGCCTTGCGCAGGTTCTGCACAATGACCGTCTGGCAGCCGGCGGCATCGATCGTGACCACGGCTTTCTTCAGGGCCATGTGCTGCAGCAAGCGGCGGATGCCCGGGCCGCAATTGGCGAAGCGGCACACGATCTGCCGCAATGGTGACGTCCAACAGGGCCTTGGACACATCGATACCCGCTACCACCAACAAGTTCCGACCTCCCTGCGTACCATGTCGGTATCCTTGTCCTCCACACTTGCAGATGCGGGCCTGGTACCCTTGTACCTGTTCGGAGCGACAGCGATCGTGAGAGGCGTGCCCTACTGTGTTCCGGTGCCGTGCCGAACCGTAGTTTCTGCCGCACCCAGTTGCTAACGGCGCGCCCCTCTCACCCCCACAGATTCCCTAATCTGCAGGTCCAATACAACATACAAGTTGCTGAACAGTTGCGGCCACGACAACCGGGCAGTCAATAACTACCCGGTCCGTGGCTGTCATAGGTGTCCTATGTTGGAACGAAGAACAGAAGAACACCTAAGCGATTGTAGCTCAGCAACGACGGTACGTTGTATTCTGCCCTTTTCCACAGTTACCACAGGGAGGTAATCTGTCATCATTGTCATCCAGCACCACGCTCCAATTGCATTTGTTGCAACAGTATCGTCCTTTGCCGGGCTGTGAACCTATGGACATTTCAAATCTGGTCCTCTGTCAGAATCAACCGGAGGTAGTATAGGTTGTTCAGCTCCAAATCAACGGCACTTTCATACCAGACACTGTTTGAGTTCTGTTAATGTGATTTCTACTGCAACGAGGAGTTGCAGGTTTCGGTCGGATCCCACATCAGGGTGAAGCACGCGGCTACAGCCCGCGTGTGGGAGCAACCCGAAATCTTCATCTGGAGCTTGATCCTGCGCAGAGGCTGCTCGGCTTGGTCGTTGGCGAAGGCACGGCTGGATCCGCCGGGAAGAGCAGACAGGCATACCGCTCTGTTCCCACAGGGCCAGGTTGTGATTATGCTACCGGCGGGGCGGTCGGTGCGCAGCGGCAGCAGGCTCTCGAAGTGGTCCAGAGGCTAGCTCCAGAGGAGCGTCCCCACCACGGCTGTCTCCCGGTGTGTACAGTCGTGTCTTGGTCCAGGGCAAACGCAAAGTCGGATTTAGGGTAGGGCGGCGGCCAGAATCCAGGGTTGGCGTCCGATGCGGTCGCGCAACAGCCCGATGGACACATGCGTACTGAAATGCTGCTGAAGCGTGCGCAGCATGTTCAGGGCGGCCCGGCGCAGGATGCCCATCACGGCGGGGGCGTGCCCCGTGCGCATGCGGCAGTCGTCCTCCCGGAACTGCACGTCCAGGGTGCGGTGCAGGCCGTTCTCCACGCCCCAGTGGCCGCGGACGAGGTCCGGCAGGGCCTGCGCGTCCACCGGGCGGCGGGGATGTAGTAGCGCACGGGGCGCTGCCGGCGGCCGCGGGGTCCGGTGCGTTCCGCCTGCACGCGGATCAGGCTGCGCAGGCCGGGCCAGGCCTCGGGGTCCGCGACCCACTCGCAGAGACCGGGACCGCCCAGGACCGTGCAGGTGCGCCGCTCGCGGCGGCCGCCGTTGCGCTCGACGGTCTCGCAGCGGTCCTGCACTTCCGGTCGGAAGGCGCCCCGCTCGGCATCGTCGAAGGCCGCCTTCCCTTCCCGGTGCAGGGTGCCCTGGTTGCGCTTGACGGCCAGCACGTAGTCGGCGGCGGCCGCCCGCAGGGCCTGCACGATGGCCGTCTGGCAGCCGGCGGCGTCGATGGTGACGATGGCTCCCTCCAGGGCCATGCGGTCGAGCAAACGGGGAAGGGCCGTAATCTCGTTGCTCTTGGCCGCGCACGGCTCCTGGGCCAGGGTCAGCCCCTCCCGCACCAGGAAGGCGCTCACCATGTGCAGGGCCCGCGTGCCGGCGCCCGGGTCGCCCGAGCGGCGCGCGACCTTGCCGTCCAGGGCCAGGATCAGCTCCCGCAGGCCGGGCAGGCTGGTGCCGTCGAGCAGCCACAGGGCCGCCTTCATGGCCGTCTCGGGGTCCAGCCGGCGATGCCTGTGTTAGGTACCGGCTGTCAAGCCAGTGTGTCGCTGAGTTGATTGTCCAGCCATGCCGGAACTTCAGGGTTGAATCACGCCATCATCAGTTCGGACACGACATTGGTGTCGAGAACGAGCATGGATGCCGCCCTTTTGTCGAACTGCGGAGGCTCGCGCATGGGTTCCCTGGGCGGAATCTCAAGTTCCACGCCGCCCAATGGCTTGAACAGTTCATGTATCGCCGTGCCCAGATTCCTGGTTGGCACGGCATCTTGATCAAGCGCGGTGCGCAGGATGTCGCGGACCTCCTGTTCCATGGAGCGACCGTTCTCGGCGGCCCGTATGCGCAACCGCCTCTTCAGCTCTACATCCAGATTGCGCACAGTGATACTGGCCATATTGCAGCCTCCATCGGCATGGTCATGTCAATTTTAAGTGATGGCATTGCAATCACCAAGCCGGTACGGCCCCAGTGTCGCTGATTCGGACCGAACCGGCCGTCGGCATTTCTGATCATTGTCGGAGTCCGGCTCGTTTGCATCCGTCCCCGGCCGGTTGGTTCCGATAGGGACGTACGCGTCCCGTGCACAACGGAGCAGGTCGTGCAGGCAGTCCGACAGGTAGTCGATTGGCCAACATGCGAGGCGACAGTTCAAGCCGCCCTGGCCGTGTCACCACGAACCAGGACATCAACAGGTTTCCACTCCCCGCGGGCCACGTTCGGATTATCGCCTGCAAGGATGTTGGAGACATCGGGTTCCCGTCCGGCACTGCACTTCGGCGATGCGGCGAACTGCCGCCGCTACAGGCCAGCGAATCGCAGGGCATGCCCATGGGTGGGATCGTCGTCATGGCCACGAACCCCTCCCGCATGGTTTCAGGTTGGCTGGCAAGCAAAGGAGCGCCCTGCGTCCTTGCCGGGCTCGCACCAAAGTCGGCGACTGAGGAACATTGCCTCGTATTGCATGCCTTTGGTGCATGCCGTGGTCTGTGCCATACTGACCAAACTGCCGCCGCGTACTGGGTTGGCCGAGGCATGGATAGCGGTCGTCGGATGCTTGTGCGCCGCGGGATTGTTGCCCTTAAGGACCGAGCGGACTGCCAACCACTCTTGCCCGCAATGTCTCCCGTATTTCGGCGAGGCGGGAGGCCGGGTTGGGCCGTGCCACAGTCGGCCGGGAGCCCGGTTTTTTCATGTCCGAGCGGCCGCCGGTCCGTCGGAAACGCACCCATTTTCCTTCCACAAGGAACCTTCTTATGCCACAGGACATCAGCTTTGATCTCACCGGCCAGGTCATGATCGTGACCGGAGCTGGCAAGGGCATCGGCAAGGCCATTGCCGAGACGGCGGCGCGCTTTGGGGCCGACGTGGCTCTCGGGAGCCGTACCGTGTCCGAATGCGAAGCCACCGCCGAGGTCTGTCGCGGCCTGGGCCGCAATGCGTATGCCGCCCATCTCGATGTCGCTTCCCTGGACAGCATCAATGCGTTCACCGCGGGTGCGGTTGCACACTTTGGACGGATCGACTCCCTCGTCAACAACGCCGGCTACAACGTGCCCAAGCCGGCCCTGGAGTATTCCGAGGAGGAGTTCGACCAGATTTCCGACATCAACTTCAAGGGTGCCTACTTCATGTCGGCCGCCGTGGCGAGCCACCTGATCGAAGCCGGCCGCTCCGGCAGCATCATCACGATCAGCTCCCAGGTTGGAGTCGTGGGCGGACCCCTGCGCTCCATCTACGCCGCGGCCAAGGGCGCCGTCGGGCAGTTCACACGGTCTCTGGCCCTGGAGTGGGCGACCAACGACATCACGGTCAACGCCGTGGCCCCCACCTTCACGCGGACGCCGCTGCTGGAGGCCTCCATGGCCAAGAGCCCGGAATTTGCCAAGAACTTGGAGCGGGTGCCCATGGGACGGATTGCGGAGCCGGAGGAGATCGCCGGCGCGGTGGTGTTCCTGGCCTCGTCGGCGGCGCGCATGGTGACCGGCCAGGTTCTGTGCGTGGACGGCGGCTACACCGCGATCTGACGGCTCCCGACCCCGACTGTTCGGGGTCCCATCAACAGGACATCCATTTATGGCGGACAAGCTGCGCGCGGCGGTCATCGGCACCGGCGGCATCGCATCCCAGCACATCGGTGGCTACCTGGACTGCGGACGCTACGAGGTGGTGGCGCTGGCGGACCTGGAGCCGGCGGCCATGCAGGAGAAGAACGATGCCTTCGGCATCAGTCCGGCCCACTACCGGGACGGCCGCCAAATGATGGCGGAGGTGCAGCCGGATGTGGTGTCGATCTGCACCTGGCATGCCGGCCACTCCGAGTGGACCATTGCGGCCGCGGTCCACAAACCCAAGGCAATTCTGTGCGAAAAGCCCATGGCCGATACCGTGGGCCACGCGGAACAGATGCTGATTGCCTGCGAACGCAACGGCGTCAAGCTGGCCATCGGCCACCAGAGACGCTTCCTCCCTGCCTATACCCTGGCCCGGGAGTTCATCGCCGCGGGTCGCATCGGGCAGGTGCACCTGGTGCAGAGCTTCGGCGGCGCTGGCCTGCCGAACTTCGCCTCCCACCAGATGGACATGTATCGCTACCTGCTCAACGACGACGAGTGCGAGTGGGTCATGGGCAACGTGGAGCGCAAGACAGACCAGTACGAGCGCAACACGCGCATCGAGGACCGGGCGATTGGCACCTTTGGCTTCAAAAGCGGCGCCCAGGCCCTGATTCTGAGCGACGTGCTGCCGTTCTACTTCCAGGGGGCGCGCATCTACGGCTCGGACGGCATGATTCACATGACGACCAGCGACCTGAAACTGCTCAACCACGAAACCAAGGGATCCTGGGAGGAGCACATGCCGGAAGGCCGGTTCCATTCCGTAAGGGAACTGGGCCCGCGCTTCGAGTGGTTGGAGGGTGGTGCGGCGCAGGCCGACGGGGTCGCGGACTGGGTGGAGGGCTGTGAACCCTACCGGAGCACCGGCATGGACGGCTACAAGGCCCTGCAGATGGTGCATGCGGTCTACGAGTCGGCGCGCATGCACGAACGGGTGGCACTGCCGCTGCAGACGCGGGTCAACCCGCTGGACCTGATGGTCGAGTCGGGGCATCTGGTGCCGGAACGGCCCGGTCGCTACGACATTCGGGTTGGCCGCCTGCGCGGTGAAAAGATGATCGCGGACAACGAAGGAGCGGAAGGTTGAAGATGAACAGGATGCGAGTGGCACAGGTTGGTACCCGGCATGGACATGCGGCAGGCAAGCTGCGTGCCATGCTGGACAGTTCCGAAGTGGAGGTGGTCGGCGTCTACGAGCCGGATGCGGACCGGCGAGCCGAAGTAGGCTCCGAAGCTCCCTGGAGCGGGATCGAGTGGTTCGATTCAATGGAAGGAATCCTCGCCGACGACAGCATCGTGCTGGTCGCCTCCGAGGGAGCCAACATCGAGAGCCTGGACCAAACCGAGGCCTTGGTCAACGCCGGCAAGCACGTTTGGTACGACAAGCCGGCGGGACAGAACTGGGAACAGTGGCAGCGCGTGGTCGAACAGGCGCGCGGCCAGGGCACGCAGCTGCAGATGGGATACATGTTCCGCTACCACGAAGGCTTCTGCCAGGTCGCGGACTGGATCCGCAGCGGTTTCCTGGGGGATGTGTACGGCCTGCGGGCACACATGTCCACCAACGTGGGCGAGGAACAGCGCCGGCGGGTCGGGGTGCATCCGGGCGGCATATTCTACGACCTGGCCAGCCACATGCTCGACCAGGTGGTCTGGATGCTGGGACGACCGATTGAAACGACCAGCTTCTTCCGCAACCATACGGGTGTGGTGCCGGAGTTCATGGACAACACCGTGGGTGTCTTCGAGTTCGAGAAGGCCCTGGCGGTCATTGACATTGCGGCCATGGAGGTGCGCCCGCCGGCGCGTCGCTTCGAGGTGTACGGTACGCAGGGCAGCGCCACCATTACGGAACCCTTCGAGCCCGCCACCAACATCCGCTTGTGCCTGGCCGCCGCGGCCGGGGGCTACGCGGCAGGCGAGCAGAACGTGCCGGTCAACCCGCAGAGCCGCCAGGCCCTGTATGTACTGGAACTGGCTTCCCTGCTGGAGGCCATCCGCGGTGATCACCCGCCCGATCGCTCCCTGGACCATGAACTGCTCGTGCAGGAGACACTGATTCGGATCTGCGGCAACCTATAGGTCACAGGGAAAGCCGGCCAACGGGAGGAAATGCGATGTCCACCAGTCTGCGTCTCGCCATCGTCGGTTGCGGCGGCATGGGCCACCGGCATCTCATGGGGCTGGTGGAACTGCAGCGGCAGGGTCTGCCAACACTGGACTTGGTTGCAGCCTGCGATCCGGTGACGGAGAACGCGGAGTCGCTGGCCCGATTGGCCAAAGTCGAGTTGGGTGCCGAACCAGTGCCCGTGCCCGATCTGGCCTCGCTGTCCGCCCACGGAGTCCAGGCCATCGACATTACCTCGCCGCCGGCGCTGCATCACCATCTGATTGCGGAAGCGGCGGACATGGGCATCCACGTGATGACCGAGAAGCCCGTGGGCCTGACTGTGGCTTCGTCGCTTGAGATTTGCGAGACCGCCCGCAGTCATCCGGACATTGTGATCAGCGTGGCCGAGAACTATCGCCGAGACCCGATCAACCGGCTGGCGCGCGCCCTGTTGGATGCCGGTGCCATTGGGGCCCCGCGGCTTCTGCAGATGAACTCGGTCAGCGGCCAAAACACGATGATGATTACCCTGTGGCGGCACATGCGCCGGCTCGGGGGCATTCTCGTTGACATGGGGGTGCACTACGGGGACATGCTGGAGTATCTGCTGGGTCCCGTGGTCTCCATGTACGGCCAGGCCCGTCTGCACGAAAAGGAGAGGGTGAACCTGGGGAAGTCCGAAGGCGTCCTGGGCAATCCCGGCGGCTTCTACGCCAAATGGCAGGCCGCCATGCCGGAGCGCTTCGAGCCGGATGCCGAGGATGCCCTGTACGGCCTGCTGAACTTCGAGAGCGGCGCGGTGGCCCAGTACACCGAAGATCATGCCGGCTGGGGCAAACCCCTGTGGGAACGGACCATCTTCGGTTCCGAAGGATCGATGGATCTGACGGAGGACCGGCACGGCCAGCCCTTGACGGTGCATCGCACGGACGGACACGGGGCGTCCGATGCAGCGGTCCTGGACCTGGTTCCCGACTTCCGGCTTGACCCCCTGACCGCCCGGCTGTTCGGTGGCGACCGGCTTTGGACCTACGACATGGACTTCACGTTCGTCGACCGCAAGCTGTTGGCCCTGGAGTATGCGGAATTGGCCCACGCTGTGGAGACCGGCCAGCCGGTGGAGGTGGATGCGATGCAGGGCACGCGGGCCCTGGCCGTGATCTACGGCCTGCTCGAGTCCGCGGTGGAGGGTCGGCTGGTCACGATGGACGAGGTGCTGTCCGGCAAGGTGTCGGAGTATCAGCAGGAGATCAACGCGTCCCTCTGACCGGGGCCGCTACTGGTTTCAGGCGGTCCGTTGGACAGCCACGACCGTTGCGTTGTCGTCTGCCCGGGTTTCCAGAACGCGTTCGATCAGGGTATCGGCAACGGCCTGCGGAGCACTGTCCGCATCGGCAATGACACCCGCCAGCACATCCGGAAACCGGACTTCCGGGGTGTCATCGTTGTCCAACAGACCCCAGATACCGAGGCGGGGCCTCCAGGCGCCCCAAACGCCATCCGAGACCAGGACCACCAGATCACCGATGCTCAACCTGAGCCAGGACGGGGAATGGGGTTCGCCCAAGGAGCGGTGTTCACCTTCCGGCCAAGGACGGCTGGCCAGGGTATCCACGTAGTCGGAAGGCAACAGTTCCGTCCTGGTGTCGCCCAGGGCCCGTTCCAGTCCGCCGCCCTCGGTGTGGTCCACACTCAGCAGTTCCAGCCCGCGGATCTGCGAATGCAGATAGGCGCGCGAGTCCCCCACGTGGGCCATGGTGAGGCGGTCGTCCAGCACCACGATCCCGGTCAGGGTGGTGGTGCCGTGTCTGGTGGTCCGCATGCAGCAGTCATGGGGTTCGGTGATGGTGCAGACCCGGTCGGGGGCTACCATCATGCAGCAGTCGTGGGGGTGCATGACCCCGTCGCTGGTGAACCGGCAAAAGCCATCGCGCCTCTCGACCATGTGGCCCATGACCGCGTCATGGGCGGCCCAGCCCAGGGAACGGGTCCACTGCGCCTGTTCCGCGGGGTTTTTCAGGGATTGCGGTACGGGACCATGGCAGAAGGCGTGAACCGCGGCATGGCTCGCCATTTCACCGTGCGAATCGCCTCCGCATCCATCGGCGACACAGGCACGAATCAGATGTCCGGATGCTTCGTGGCATTCAATCAGGCCTTGGACAATCCCGTAGGCATCCTCGTTGTACAGCCGATCGAGGTTCCGACCGATGGTGGTGGCGGTGCCAATCCGGTACCGGGGCAGGGCAGGCCGCACCATGGCCTGGCAGGCTTTGCCGAGCGCCAGCAGTTCCGAGGGGCGGTTGCGAAAGCCCGCCCATTGCGTGAGGGAGTTGCTGCCGCCCACGGTGGCCTTGAGCAGCTGCGGAAGACCGGGCACCTGCAACGAGGCAAGCGCCTTGTAATCCAGGCCCTCCGACGGGAAGGGCGCGCCTGTCACCAAGGTGTAGAGCAGGGCACCCCACACGAACACGCAGTTCCGTTCCGAAGCCTGATCCGCGGCGGGAACATGCCCGCGCCGGGTTTCTGTCGGCGGTTCAAACGGCGATAGTGCCGGGAAACACCACAGGCGCGTATGTCCTTTCTCCGTCAACACCAGGTCGTCCGGGCGGATGTCGGTTACGGCGACATGCATGGCCGCTGCCATGAACCGCATCTCCCGCCTCACTTCCTCCAATATCCGGATCGCCCGGGGCAGTGGCAATCCTGTCGGAACGGGGTTTCCGGCCACATCCTCCAGGACGATCCCGTCGTCCCCGGCATATGCGAGTTCCGGGAACACCGGGTGCCGGGAACCGTAAGCCGACCTGTCCTGATCTACCGCCTGCCAGATGTCCCGGTTCTCCAGGGGCGTGTTACGAAATACAAACGTCAGCGCGGGATCATCGTTCCGGTGGCCGCGGCAGTACCCTCGCGTCAGGCATGTATCGATCACATATCCGACCCCGTTGATGGTGCAGGTCTCGCCCGGTCGCAAGCCGGCACCTTCATTGTTCGTGTTCCTTTGGTTCATGCCCACACTTCCGCCGGTCTTACCCCGACCGCTTACCGTTTGGTTGCCGCCCGGTTGACTTCCGCGCCTCAAGTCCGGGGCCATGGGCAGGCCCATGGCCGAAGCTCCGGTTTCCGTTGCGCGGGTTCCTCCGATGCATGGGCATGATATTGGATCGTCCGGTCCAAGCATAGTCGCTGTTCCCTGCCGCGGTCCTTCCGAGGAGGCGGCAGCCTCCGGTTCACAAACCTGGCGCCCTGCCGACGTGTGCGCGTACCGCCAATGGGACGCCCCTTTCAGTTCCCTCGCAATGCCTTTTACAAAGGTTGGTACCCATGACCGAACATCGCCCCAATATCCTGTTGTTGCTGTCCGATCAACACCGCCATGACGCCCTGGGCTGCAGTGGCAACCCGGTGGTGCGCACACCGGGCGTGGACAGCCTGGCGGCGGACGGCATGCGGTTTACTTCGGCCTTCACGCCGACTTCCCTGTGATCCCCGGCGCGCGCCTCTCTGCTGACGGGCCTGTATGCCCACAATCACGGCCTCTTGGCCAACATGGGCAACTTCAACGGGGTCTTCGACAGGCAGCTTCTGGATCGGGTCGGCTACACCCAGTTGCTGGCTCGGGCCGGGTACGCGGTCCACCACATCGGCAAGTGGCATCTGCCGGCCCGTGACAACCCCGGTCACTGGGGCTTCCGGACCTTCGCGGACGATGACGAGCACGCACGGGTCAAACGGGTCCAAGGGCTGGAGGTTGACAGAGCCCTGGAGGTGCAGCGGCTGGAATGGGGAGGCGACGCGCCCTTCTGCGGACGTTCGCCACTGGCGGCGGCGGACATGCAGGAAGCCTGGACGGCCGACATGACCATCCGAAGGTTGGAGGAACACCAGACGGACGAAGGACCCTTCATGATTGCCGCGTCATTCTTCGGTCCGCACTTTCCCTACAGCGTACCTGCCCCGTACGACACCCTGTACGACCCGAACGCGGTGGAACGCTGGGTCAACTTCGATGAAACCTTTGCGCGCAAGCCGTTGATTCAGCAAAAGGAAATGCTGCGTTGGAACGCCAGCCATCTGACCTGGCGGGACTGGCAACGGGTCATTGCCCACTATTGGGGCTACTGCACCTATATCGACGACCAGGTTCGGCGCATTCTGGAGCGGCTGGAAACACTGGGCCTGGCGGACAATACCGTGGTTGTCTATGCCGCCGACCACGGCGACATGCTGGGCAGCCATCGGCTGTTCAACAAGGGCATGTACATGTACGATGAGACGTACCGCATCCCCTTGATCGTGCGGTGGCCGGGCCACATCCCGGCTGGAACGGAGTGCGATGCCTTCGTCAGCCTGATGGACTTGATGCCCACCATGCTGGACATGGCCGGGGTCGGAATCCCGGACGGCTTGGACGGCCGTTCACTTCTGTCCTGGCTGCATGGGGAGAAGGTGGCGGACTGGCCGGACGACATCTTCGCGGAGTTTCACGGCTATGAGTCGGCGCTCTTCAGCCAGCGCATGGTGCGCACCCACAGTTGGAAGTATGTCTACAACCCCGGAGCCGAGGACGAACTGTACGATGCCGAGAGCGATCCGGGCGAACTCCGCAATCTGGCTCCTGACCTGGGCTACCGGCATGTACTGCGCAGAATGAAGGCGCGCCTGCGTACCTGGATGGAGCGTACAGGCGACGACATTGCGGAGGACGATAGTTGGAAGGGGTCGGGTTACGGCCTGTATTTGGCGGGCCGGGAGCGATGACTAGACCGCAGTTTAGGCACTATTAGATTTTTTGTAGTAATATTTGACCATGAACACATACAGGGTTGGGGCCTTTGCCGCCAAGGTGGGGGCGACAAGAACACCGTCCAGGAGTGGGACCGCAGCGGGCGCTTCCCGGCCCGGTGCACGCCCGGAGGCCAGCGGTTCCACGGCCGGATCTCAAGCCGCGCCCAACGCCCCGCACGGGAAGTCCAACCGCGGGCACTGGAGACGTTCCGCCCGGGATGGCCGTGGACGACTGGCTGACCGAAATCGGCGGGGGTCTGCATTGCAAGCGTCCGGTGTTGCGGGCCCTGAGGGCCTGTATTGCGCGTCGGGAACGGTCCCTGCTGCCCGTGGCCCACAAGGACCGTCCGTGCCGCTTCGGCTTTGATGGGTTCGAGTACTTTGCCGAGACCCACGACTGTGAAATCCGCGTGGTCCACACGTTCTCCGGCCGGCCGGACGGCCTGCGCCGCCACGGGCAGAAGATCCGGGAAGCCGCCACCGATGGCTGGGAAGGTCACGCGCATCCTGCACAGCCAGGGGCTGAACCGCGCCAAGTACGACCGCCTGGCCGACATGGCCGAGCGGGCCGGACGGGTGCGGGCTGATGCGTGGTGCCGGTGCAGCGGGGTGTCCACGGCGGCACAAACCCCCTACGCGATCCGCGACGCCTGGATGGCGGAGGGCTGTGCCTGGCACGGATTGCCTGCGCGTTTGGGCAAGGCGACGCTGGCCGATGCCCTGGGCGACATTGAGGCGGCGCGGGAGGCGGCCAAGGTATCGGTCAGGAAGGCCATTCGGCACCGGACCCGCGGCCACGATGCGGAACGCCAGCGTCTGTACTCCCTGCTCAAGCGCAACCAATGGACCGAGGATCCGTTCCTGCATCGGCAGATGCGGAAACAGTGGCGGGGCGGTCGGTCACACGTGACCAACCAGATCGTAGCCGACAGCGGTTCCTACACGACGAAACTGTGGCACGGCCGGGCCTGGGTCCATCTGCAGTCCATGGAGCGGGGCCAACGCATTGCCATTCCCCTCAAGAGCGACCGCCTGCCGACCGGCACCCTCCGCATTATCCTGCAGGGCAACGGCCAGGTGGCCGTTCACCACGCCATCGACGAGACGCAGGCGTGCAGCACCAAGCCCGGCGGCTCGGGCACGGTCGGCGTGGACAAGGGCTACACGGAAGCCTACACGGACAACGAAGGGGAACGCCACGGCGAGGGCCTGGGCGACCTGCTGGCCGAAGAGAGCGACGCCCGCAAGGTCAAGGGGCAACGCCGCAACAAACTCCGTGACCTGGAAGAGAAGCACCGGGCCCAGGGCCACACCCGCAAGGCCGACAACATCCGGCAGCACAATCTGGGCCACCGGAAGCGGGACCGCAGGCAGGTTCGCCACCGCAAACAGGTGCGCGACCATCTCTGCCAGGCAGCCCACACTGTTGTGGACAAGGCCGGCACCATCGCCTGCGAGGACCTGTCCGCATCCATGAAGTCCGCCAAGGTGCGCCACAAGGACACCAACCGTCGCCTGAACGGCTGGGTCAAGGGCGTGATGGCGGACACCCTCACTTCGATATCTCGACGCAGAGGTTCTGCGTTGGCATTGGTCAATCCGGCCTACACATCGCAAATCGACTCCCGCACGGGCCTGTTGCAGGGCCGTCGTCGCTGGGACCGGTTTTACTGCCTTGACGGGGTTGTGCTGGACGCGGACGCCAATGCCGCCTGCAATATTCTGGCGAGGCTGTACGACGAGGAGATTACGTTGTACATGCCCTACAGGGAGGTTAAGGCCCTGCTCGCCGAACAAACCAGGCTGTCGGTGGGGACTGCTCCACCCGGACTCGAGTTGCGGGGGCTTGCAACAGTGCCCCCATCAACCGAGAGCGAAGTACCCGCGACCGTACCGAACAGTGCGGTTTAAAGGAACAGCGATGAACTGGCTCCGAGGGAGGGGTCAGAATCCCGGTCCCTGGACGGCAGCTTGAGTGGCCTCCAGCCGGCAAATCCCTTGGGCCTCCCGTAGTGAACCTGCCGTGGGCGTCTTGCCATCTCCAAGGCGTCCGGTGGAACTGAAGGCGTTACCGGGCGCCTCCCGGTGGAAGCAGCGATGTCCAGTCGCTGGAACCTGTCAATACGTTAAGGACGTCTGCGGGTTCGGGTACCCAACGCGTACGCTCCCAAGCCGCGGCCAAGGTGTCCGGCACGTGGGACGCCAGTGCTCCCTGCTCGGCATGCAATGTCAGTAGTGTGAGGGCGTTGGCCCGAGCCGAGTCCTGAACCGCCAATTGCTTGGCTTCGTCGGCAGCCAGATCACTGGCTCGTACCGGGTCCAGCCAAACGCCGCGTGTCGCGTCCCAAGTCTGGAGGGTGTGGATGTCCCCACCCTCATCCAGCATCCTGAATTCGCCGAGGACCTCGCTGCGATAGACGGGCAACTCGTCCGCCATGCGGAGCGGTTCGATGTCCTTGTACGCCCCGTTGGTCGACAGGCGCAGGCCCCACAGTCGGAATTCGTCTTCCTTGCGATGCCACCGCTCCGGGTCGTAGCGCCAGAACTCCCTTACCCCCATGGCCCGGTAGATCTCAACCTTGGGCTCAAGGTCGTGGTGAAAGGTGGATTCGGACAGCACCTCCAGCACGAACAGGATGGGGTTGTCCGGGGCGAAGGCGATTTCGTGCCGGCGTTCGTCGGGGCGGGGCCGGGCCTGGATGAAGACATCGGGGATGACCTGTCCGCTGCGGGCGTAGCGGTTGGTCTTGGGCACGTCCAAGTCGGGCAGCTTCAGGCACCGATCACTGAAGACCTTGTTGAGGCCCAGCAAGCGCTGGGCCTCATCAAAGCACCCATTGATGCTGGTTCGATGGGACGGGGCAGCCATGAAGGTCACCCCATCCTTGCCGTAGGCGTCGTCGTCCGTCCAGTCAGGTCCGTAGACATGCCGTGGATCGTAGGGATAGGCGGGGTCGTAGTGGTCGAGTGCCTTGATGTGGGCCCACCAAGTGTTGGAGGCCTTGCTGCCGTTGGGTGCTGCCGCGGGGGGCGGGCGCGTTGCCAAGCCGGTCGCTAGGTCGGGTGCGAGGCTGTTGTCCCGCGCGGGCACGGACACTTTGGGGTTCAGATTTGTGTCCATGTCGTACAACAATCACCATCTGTGGAACGACGGCTCCTCAAACACAGTGTAGCAAGTGTGCCGGTGCACCCGGTCGCTTGGTGCACCGGCGCGTCGAACGCCAAGTGCCAGGATGCGTTTCTCGTCGGGAGGGCACCTTTGTGTCCAATCCAGGAACTCCCTGTTGTCCCTGAAATGGCCACCCACTCATCCAATCCAACGTATCCTGCCCCGGTCTCTTCCCCCATGGCAGAAGCCAAGTTCGTGGCGAGACCGTGGCCGTATTGCGATGTCCGCCGACGGTAGCGGTTGGTTCAGGTCCCGCGGTTTCCGGGGGGCAGAAGGGAGGACCAGTCCCACTCCCCGCGGGTTACCCGCAGGGCCTCGTCGAAGTCGGGCACCCACCGGGCCTTCCGCCAGGCCGCGGCCTGGGTGTCCGGCACGTCGGGTGCCAATGCGCCTTGTGCTGCATGCTGTCTGAGCAGGGTCAGGAGGTTTGCCGTTTGGGTCTCGATCCGGGTTTGGACTTGGGTCTCCAGAGCGGTGGCCTGTATCGGATCCAACCAGGCACCGCGTGTCGCGTTCCAAGTCTGGAAGGTGTGGACGGTCCCGCCCTCATCCAGCATGCGGAACTCCCCCAATGTGTCGCTGCGGTAGACGGGCTGCCCGTCCTCGTGGCGGACTGGTTCAACGGTCTCGTATTCCCCTGCGGCCGATAGGCGCAGGCCCCACAGCCGGGGTTCGCCTTCCTTGCGATGCCACCGCCTCGGGTCGTAACGCCAGTACTCCCGCACCCCCATGGCCTGGTAGATCTCAACCTTGGATTCGAGGTCGCGGTGGAAGGTGGAACGGGACAGCACCTCCAGCACGAACAGGATGGGGTTGTCCGGGTCGTAGGCGACTTCGTGCTCGTCCTCGCCGGGGCGGGGCTTCTCCTGGATGAAGATGTCCGGGATGATCCGGCCGCTTTGGGCATAGCGGTTGGTCTTGGGCACGCCCAGGTCGGGCAGCCTCAGGCACCGTTCCCGGAACACCCGATCCAGGCCCAGTCGGCGCTGGGCTTCGTCATGGCACCCGTGAACGCTGGTCTGGTGGGACGGGCCGGCCATGAGGGTCACCCCGTCCTTGCCGTAGGCGTCGTCGTCGGTCCAGTCGGGTCCGTAGATGTGGCCGGGGTCGTAGGGGTAGGCGGGGTCGTAGTGGTCGAGTGCCTTGATGTGGTCCCACCAGACGTTGGATGCTTTGCCGCCATTGGGGGATGCCGCGGGGGACGGGGGCGTTGCGGAGCCGGGCTCGATTGGGATAACGAGCCTGTTGTCCCGCGCGGGCACTTTGGTTTTTAGATTCGTTTTCATGTCGTGCAACCACCACCATTCGCGGAACGACGGTCCACCAAGCACAGTGTAGCAAGCGCGCCGGTACACTCGGTGACCCGGTGACTTGGTGTACCGGTGCGTCGGAGCCCGGAGCAAGGATGCGTGTTTGCGACAGCCAGCGGGGTTGGACCCACGGCCCGTTGGCGAACATCGTATTGGAAATTCCAGTCAAGTCATGCTGAGTGTGCATGGCTTCTCAATCGGCCTCGAGGCCGGGGATGCCAGACCGGGCTTATCGCGGCGCAAGCCGTTGCTCAGGGCAGGAATTGAACCTTGATCGCCTGCCGGGCTCCCGGCAGGCCAATCCCTTCCAGGTAGTCGTCCAACGGCAATTTGTGGGTTGCCAGTGGCTTCAGGTCCAGTCAGCCTTTCGCCATGAGCGACAAGGCCGTTTCCGTCGCCTCCCTGGCCTGGTTCCCTGGGGGCCGGCCCGCGTCAAGCGGCGGTTCAAACCGTCGCTAGGGCGACTCCTTCCACGTGGATGCCGAAATGTCGGGTCTGAAGGCGAGGCACCGAAAGTAGTCGTCAATGCGCCGGTAGTCCGACTCGTTCGAACCCATGAAGTGCTCCAGCCTCCGAATCACTTCGTCCGGTCCCTCGGATGCTGACATGTCGGCAAACTCGTCCTTGGACAGAAGCGGCTGATAGTAGACCCCATGCCAGCCATAGCCATTGTTGCTAATTTGGTACTTGTCCGGTTCCAGTCTGTCTATCGGCGTATCCTCCATGAAACGTATGAGCCGGTCCAAGGGGGAAGGTTTTTCTTGCTTCTTTCCGGGTCGGTAGAGGTAGAAACCCACGCTGACATTGCGATGTGTGAAGGTCATACCCCAATTGAGAAAATTGCTCTCGCCGCTCAGGAGCCGCGAGGACTCCTCCAGTTCCCTGTCTGTCCAGTTCAGCCAATAAGTCCCGTGAGTGGCATTGTGGGTTGACCAGGTCTCACAGCCCCGGCTCTTCAGGTAGGCCGCCATCGCCTTTCGCAACTGCTTTGGATCCTGTCTGGATTCCTGTACCAGCCTGACAAGCGCGTCGCGGTACTCGGCCTGATCCTCCGGCACCTTCCCACCGACGCTGTCAGCGCCGTCCTTCTCAAGGAGTTGGCGCATTTTCTTCAGTACAGAGCGATGGTCGTCGAGAAGCGCCTTGAAACTCCCACCTTCTGTGAGACGAAACCATCTTTCGACCAAGTCGAGGTACTGTCGGACGAAGGCCTCTACGCTATCCGAGCAGAATTCTCCACTCTCTTGGAGTGAACCGATGGCTTCATGGACGGACTTCCAACCAACGTGGACAATATCCGGGAAGTTCAACCTGCTGTCCGGCGAAGTCGTCAACAGGACACTTTTCACTGTGCGGTCTTTGTACTTGTCGCGTAGTTTCTTGTGGTAACCCGTGACCTGGCCCAAGTGGTCGGAAGATGTCGGCCCCGTTTTGTTCTCGATGGCGACCAAACACTGCTCTTTCTTGAAGAAGACGGTGACGTCGACATAGTCCAGCTCTCTTTCGACACGGACGTTCGCGGCCTCGAGGTTGACTGTGGGAAGAGGATCCCTGTTTGCCGCTACGAGCCGTTCATTGACGTGTTCCACGAACCATTGCAGGAATCGACCGTCGATACCGTGGGTTTCGGCAGGCTGGAGCAGCCAAGCCAGCACGTTGCTGTGGCGTATCTCGTAATCCGCGTACCGGAGAACATCGAACGTGTTGAATTCCCTCTGCAGGGATTCCCGATGCCATTCCCGGAACCTGGGGTCATCGATCAGTTTCTGCAGATCGCCTTCCACGTGTTTACCTCCTCCGATATGGATGTGGGCGGTGCGTTGCCAGCATCAAGACCCGTGCCGCCGCATCCCTGACCTGGGGGCCTTCACCATGTCAGGTGTCAGGAAAAAGACGGGACCGTTGCCGTGTCGCGGTGTTTACCGACGGTATCGATCGGATCAGGTCCCGCGGTTTCCGGGAGGCAGAAGGGATGACCAGTCCCGCTCCCCGTTGGTTACCCGCAGGGCCTCGTTGAAGTCGGGCACCCATCGGGCCTTCTGCCAGGCTGCGACCAGGGTATCCGGCACGTCGGGTGCCAATGCCCCTTGCGCCACATGCTGCCTGAGCAGGGACAGGAGGTTCGCCATTTGGGTCCGTACAGCAGTTTCTTGTACTGCCTCCTGCTTGGCCTCGTCGGCAGCCACATCCTTGGCTCGCATCGGGTCCAGCCAGACACCGCGCGTCGCGTCCCAAGTCTGGAAGGTGTGGACGGTCCCGCCCTCGTCCAGCATGCGGAACTCCCCCAGCGTGTCGCTGCGGTAGACGGGCTGCCCATCCGCCATGCGGAGGGATTCAATATCCTCATATTCGCCTTCAGCCGAGAGGCGCAGGCCCCACAGCCGAAGCTCGTCCCCTGTGCGATACCACCGCCTCGGGTCGTAACGCCAGTACTCCCGCACTCCCATGGCCCGGTAGATCTCGACTTTGGGTTCGAGGTCGCGGTGGAAGGTGGACCGGGACAGCACCTCCAGCACGAACAGGATGGGGTTGTCCGGGTCGTAGGCGACTTCGTGCTCATCCTCGCCGGGGCGGGGCTTCTCCTGGATGAAGATGTCCGGGATGATCCGGCCGCTTTGGGCATAGCGGTTGGTCTTGGACACGCCCAGGTCGGGCAGCCTCAGGCACCGTTCCCGGAACACCCGATCCAGGCCCAGTCGGCGTTGGGCTTCGTCATGGCACCCGTGAACGCTGGACTGGTGGGACGGGCCGACCATGAGGAACACTCCGTCCTTGCCGTAGGCGTCGTCGTCGGTCCAGTCGGGTCCGTAGATGTGGCCGGGGTCGTAGGGATAGGCGGGGTCGTAGTGATCGAGCGCCTTGATGTGGTCCCACCAGGCGTTGGAGGCTTTGCCGCCATTGGGGGGTGCCGCGGGGGACGGGGGCGTTGCGGAGCCGGGCTCGATTGGGGTAACGAGCCCGTTGCCCCGTGCGTGAGCTTTGGTTTTTGGATTCGTATTCATGTCGTGCAACCACCACCATTCGCGGAACGACGGTCCACCAAGCACAGTGTAGCAAGCGCGCCGGTACACTCGGTGACCCGGTGACTTGTGGTGTACCGGTGCGTCGGAGCCCGGAGCAAGGATGCGTGTTTGCGACAGCCAGCGGGGCTGGACCCACGGCCCGCTGACGAACATCGTATTGGAAGATCCGGTCAAGCCATGCCGAGCATGCGACTTCTCAATCGGCCTCGAGGCCGGGGACGCCAGACAGGGCCTATCTCGGCGCAAGTCGTTGCTCAGGGCAGAAACTGAACCTTGATCCGCCTGTCGGGCTCCCGGCAGGCCAATCCCTTCCAGTAGTCGTCCATCGGCAATCTGTGGGTTGCCGGTGGCTTCAGGTCCAGTCAGCCTTTCGCCATGAGCGACAAGGCCGTTTCCGTCGCCTCCCTGACCTGGGGCCTTCGCCATGTCAGGTGTCGGGAAAAAGACGGGACTGTTGCTGTGGCGCGGCACCCACCGGTGGTGTCGGCCGGATCAGGTCCCGCGGTCTTCGGGCGGCAGGAGGGTTGACCAGTCCCGCTCACCACTGGTTACCCGCAGGGCCTCGTCGAAGTCGGGTACCCACCGGGCCTTCTGCCAGGCTGTGACCAAGGTGTCCGGCACGTCGGGTGCCAATGCGCCTTGTGCTGCATGCTGTCTGAGCAGGGCTAAGAGGTTTGCTGTTTGGGTTCGTGCAGCAGTTTCTTGTATTGCCTCGTCGGCAGCCACGTCCTTGGCTCGCATGGGATCCAGCCAGACACCGCGCGGCGCGTCCCAGGTCTGGAGGGTGTGGATGTCCCCGCCCTCGTCCAGCATCCGGAACTCGCCCAGCGTGTCGCTGCGGTAGACGGGATGCCCGTCCTCGCAGCGGAGCGGTTCGATGTCCTCGTATTCCCCGTCGGGCGACAGCCACAGACCCCACAGCCGGGATTCGTCATCCGTGCGGTACACCCACTCCGGGTCGTAGCGCCAGTACTCCCGCACGCCCATGGCCCGGTAGATCTCCACCTTGGGACCAAGATCGTAATGGAAGGTGGACCGAGACAGCACTTCCAGCACGAACAGGATGGGGTTGTCAGGGTCGTAGGCGATTTCGTGTTGGTTGTCGCCGGGACGGGGATGCTTCTGGATGAACACGTCCGGCATGACCTGTCCGCTTTTGGCATAGCGGTTGGTCCGGGGCACGCCCAGATCGGGCAGCTTCAGGCATCTGTCCTTGAACACGCGATCCAAGCCCAGCAGGCGCCGCGCCTCGTTCACGCTGCTGTCGATGCTGAACCCATGGGCTCCACCGGCCATGAAGTGGACCCCGTCCTTGCCGTAGGCATCGTCGTCGGTGCCGTCGGGCCCGTAGATGTGGTTGGGGTCGTAGGGATAGTCGGGGTCGTAGTGGGGCAGGTCCTTGATGTGGGCCCACCAGGCGTCGGTGGCTGTGCCACCGTTGGGCGCCACCGCGGGGGACAGGGGTGCGGAGCCGGGCTTGACTTTGGTAACGAGCCCGTAGCCCCGCGCGGGCACTTTGGCTTTCGGATTTGTGTTCATGTTGTGCAACAACCACCATCCGCGGAACGACGGCCCGCCAAGCACAGTGTAGCAAGTGTACCGGCGCGTCGAACGTCAGGTGCAAGGATGCTGGACCCACGGCCCGCTAACGAACATCGCATTGGAGGGTCCAGTTTATCCGTATCGAATGTGCATGACTTCTCGATCGGCATTGCGGCCAGGGCTATCGGACAGGACCTATCCCGGCGCAAATCGTTGCTCAGGGCAGAAACTGAACCTTGATCGCCTGCCGTGATCGCAACAGGTCAATCCCTTCCAGGTAGTCCTCCAAAGGCAATTGGTGGGTTGCCAGCGGCTTCAGGTCCAGTCGGCCGTCCGCCACGAATGACAAGGCAGTTTCCGCTGCCTCCCTGGTGTGCCGGTCGTAGCCGATCAGGGCCAGTCCCTTGCGGTATTCGGGCAGGCCGAACTGGACGGGATCCCGCAGGACCCCGAACACGTGGACATACCTCGAGCACAGCGCCATCAGATGCTGCAGGGCCGGTGCGAGGCCTGTGCAATCGATGCCGGTGGTCCAGAAGTCTCCCTGGTTGAGCATGCCCAGTACTTCTGGATCATCCGGGGCAAACACCTTTGATATACCCAGGTGCGCAGCCAATTCGCGGCGGGCCGGCAACGGATCGAGTGCCATGACATCGGAGGCACCGTGCACTTGGGCCAACTGGACGGCAATCAGGCCCGCCGGTCCCAGGCCGCAGATGATTACGCGGCAATCCTCTACCGCGCCAAACCCATTCAGTTGGTCGAACGAAGCCTGGACGCACATTGCCAGTTCCAGGGATGCGCACTCGTGCGGTTCGAGTTCGTCCGGGAGTGCAATCAGGTTGGTTGCTTCGAACGGCACGTACTGGGCATAGCACCCTTGGCGAACCTTGCCCGGATCACGCCACGCGGCCACCTTGCGGCCGACTTCGAACCCCTCGACACCAAGACCGGTGGCCGCGACCACGCCGGCCATTTCATGGCCGGGCTGGCCGATCGGATACGGGTACTCGATGGTGCTGCCGGGAAACATCGGTTCGTTGCCCAGGATGTGCAGGTCCCACTGCGGACAGGTGTTGACTGCCTCCACCCTGACCAGGACTTCTCCCGCCTCCGGGGTGGGCATCAGCGTCTCAATGAGGGCCGCTTCGCCGGGTCCCGTGATTTGGATGGCCTGCATTGTGTTGGTCATGGGGATTCTCCTTCGGGCGGCTGATGCCGTCTGCCTAGTGGTGCAACGAACCTTCATATCGTTGGAATAGCCGCTCACAGTATCAGCGGCGAGGAACATGGCAAAGTGTACGATGAGGGAATCCCAACACTGTATTCCCACTGCTCAAAGCTTCGTTACACGACTAATACCAATCCAGTATGCCTGAGATACCATTGGTTAATCATCGGGCCATGGCTCCAGAGGCAGCTAGATCCAGTGTTGGTCGCCAAGGCAACCGCCGTCCTGCGGATTACAGGAGACTCTCATCGGACAGATGACGGTGTAAAGTGTTAATATCACACTGGATTAGTATATATTTGACTGTGCCAGCATAGCGGACGCGCTGACAAGTACCTTGCCCCGGTACTCAGGAACTCTCTCCGATGGGGTCTTTCAACCCTTTCACAGCGTCTCTCAGCGGTTTGGCATTGAGGTCCACTTCCTTGCCCATGGCTTCCCCGATCCATGCCAACATTTGCTGTCCCCTTTGGACAAAGAACTCGCCAAACTGATTTTCTTTCAGCGCTACCATGTTGATCCCGTAGCTTGCTAGGATGTCTTCCAAATGCACCCCGCTTTGCTCTTGAAGGTTCTGCAGGTAGCTTGCTGGTGCCCGCCCCCCGATGCTTCGATTTGTCTTGGCATCAATGGGAGCCTTGTTGACAACGGATTGGTACAGCCGGGGCGGGATGGGAGGATCTCTCTTTTCGCAGTAGTTAATAGGAAACACATGGTGGATGTCTACGTTTTCGTTTTCCAAAGTCATCTGCGTCAGCGTTTCCCCGGTCATCCAGTCCCGGCCTCCGCGCTTCATTTGGAGGGCATACATGCCTTTGTATGCAGCGCTGTTGCGTGTGGTCATGCTGATTAGACGCCTCGGATTGAAAGTTGCTTCACGGACGATTCTCGGTACCTCTCCCGTCCGTACAAATTTGGCAACCTCCTCCAGATCCAGCGCATATTGTGTCTCTGTACTGGTGCTATAACCCTCGCCGAGTACACCGCACCAGTACCACTGCTCCAATCGCGCTCTGGCGGTCGCGCTATGCAAGTCCCGATCGCTTAGCTCAACAAAGAGCGCTGCGAGTGGTACAAGCTGCGTGTTGTACGGTACGTTGCTGCGAGTGAAGATGAATTGCCGATGAAGGAACTTAGCCGCCTCTTCGTAGCCAATCTGGACAAGGTCTGCCCATTGTTCATATTCGTCGACGGAGAGGTGAAGCACATCGTGTTTTTTGCACTTGACACCTGGAACCTGGTCTGGTGAGACACCTGCTGCCAAGGCCTTGCGTTTCACATCCTGAGTCGCGAGTAGCGTCACTGTCTGCAAGAAGTGTACTCCTCCGACCCACCGCAGCACATCGTATTGCTGGCGCAGTTGTCGGCGCCGTGGTTCCCAGTCCTCACGGAGTTTGAACCCGTGTCCGGCAAACATTGCTGTGACCAACTCAAACGTTGTAAGGGTCACGCCACCTGTGTTCACCTTCTCGAACACTGTACAGACGGCCTCAGGGGGAGTTCCCGCGGCGAGTCCGATCACCGGGAGCTGGTACTCAGCGAATTGCCCCATGATTTCTTTCTTGAACCGCATCACGAGGTCCGCCGCGCTCCCGTCCGGATGGTCGTTGCGCCCCTCCCAATGCTGGATGTACTCGATGATCCACATGTCTTCGCTGCACAGCCGCTCCGTCGGCATCATGTGCTGCTCTCGTTCGCGCTCTGATGTGCTGAGATCCAGCAGGATTCCGCGCCCGAATGCACCACGTAACTTTCCGTCCTTCGGCACGCTGATGATCGCGTCCTCACGCTCTACGTCTGGTCGCAGAGCTAGCCGCATGTCAATGTAGTAGCGTTGTTGGATCGACCGTCCATGGACGGTTTGTGTTGCCACCGGTCCCGGGTGCAGCAGTGCTTGGTACAACGATGTCAACCGTTGCTGCCCGTCCAACAGATATTCTGTCGGTGCCTTCCCATTCGCCGTCTCCTCTGCTCCCTCAATCGGTCGCGGGCTAAACGCCACGTGTCCGTTGGCGGCTAATGTCATCACGGCACCGACGGGGAAGCCTTGCGAGATGCTCGCGATCAACCCCTTGATCCGGACATCATCCCATACCCAACCGCGCTGGAAGTCTGGGAGCTGGAGTGCTCCTTGTTCCACTTGTGCCAAGAGGTTTTTCAGCAAAATGGGGTTGGTCGTGAATGGTGGTTGTCCGTCGTACATCACTCCGGTTCCTCGTCGGTCTAGTCCTTTCTCAAACGATCATGTTACTCGATCAAGCTCTACGTGAGGTGCTTCGCTTATCCGGTGGGCACTATGCCGATCTCGTTGGCGTAGGTTGTCCCGACTCCCTTTTTGTCACCGAAACCTGCACTATGGCCTGTCCCGCTGTCATTCCCTGAGCCCCCGCATACACCGCCAGTAGTGCAACGAACCTTCATAGCGTTGGAACAGCTGCTCACAGTACCGATGGTAGGCGGCGAAGGGCATAGCGAAGTGTATGATGAGGGCATCCCAACACTGTGCTTCTAACATTCCAAAGCTTCGTTGCACTACTAGGCGGTTCGTCCTGGCTGTCCCATCGCGGAACGATTGGACTCAGGCTGCGGTGTCGATCAGTTCCTCGTGCACCAGCCACTGCTGGACCCCGGTCCAATCGTAGGTCACACCGAGTCCCGGTCCCTGCGGCACCGGGACGCAGCCGTCGGCATCGATGGTCTCGAGTTCGTCCTCGTAGTTGCAGGCATAGACCGGCGGACAGGCAATGTTGGTCAGCTTGGGGTGCACCAACCCCATTTCGTAGAAGTTGGAGTTGCGCATGGCCGCCATGCAGTGCCGCTGTGCCGGTCCCGCAATGTGCAGTTCCACGTCCATGCCGTAGCCTTCCGCAGCGTGGGCGATCTTCATGACTCCGGTGATGCCGCCGTCGTATTCCGGGTCGGCCCGCCAGAAGTCCGTGGCGTCGGCGGCCGCCATGTCGGCGTGGGCCTCCACCAGATGGATGTGTTCGCCCTGCAACAGGGGTGTCTTGATCATGGTCCGCAGCTTCCGGTGGGCGTGCAGGGACACCCCGCCGTCCCGCATCGGATCCTCGTACCAGTAGAACCCTTCCTCGTCGCAGGCCCGCCCCACGGCGAGTGTATCGGCGAACGTGTCGTAGACGCAGCAGGGATCCAGCATCAAAGCCATGCGGCCGCCCACGCGACGCCCCACGGCCTTGACCGTTGCGATTTCGCGGTCGATGTCGGGATCACCCCAGGGGTGGATCTTGAAGCCCTTGTAGCCCAGTTCGAGGCACTGCTCGGCGAAGTCGGCAAAGGCCTCCGGGCTGCTCAGGCCGTCGGGTTGGCGATCGGCATGGTAGGTGCTGGCGTAGCAGGGCAGCCTTTCCCGGTAGCCGCCCAACAACTGGTAGACGGGGGCGTCGTGGAACTTGCCCGCCAGATCCCACAGGGCAATGTCGATTGGTCCCATGCCCATGCGGTCGTTCTTGCGCAACAGCGACTTGGCTTGGCCGTAGAACCGCTCGCGCTGCAGGGCCGGCTTGCCGATCAGGTACTCCACAAACATCAGGGCCTGCTCGAACGTGGCCGGCGCAATGCTCATGTACTCGCCGGTGACGCCGATGTCGGTATGGATGCGCACTCCCAGCACCATCCGGTGGCCGGTGCTGCCCGGTTCGTAGAAGTGCCCCATGGCGAATCCGTGATCCCGGCCGACGTTGGGGAACGGGATACGGTATCTGGACAGTTGAACTGCGGTAATGGTTGGTGCATCTCGCATGTCTTGCTTCCTGTGGCGGTGGCCTCGGGTCCCCGGGCTGTCGGACGCGAGTAGGTGGCGCAACTTCTCCAGGATACGGCTTCGGCGCGCCTCGTAGAAGTCCAAGAATCCCTCGATTTCAGTCGGAACCTCACCCAGATCGTGTAGGTGGCAATGATGCCGCCTTTCTTCTTCGTCGGGGTACCGTGCGCTTAGCCAGTCGGCAGGTAGCTTGGCACCCTTACTCGTGTTTGTCGATCCCTCGAGGAGCTGGAGGTTGGCTAGGCGGTTCACCCGAGCGAGGTATTCGGGGATCTGTTCCTCGCTGATGCCAGCCTGCTTCAAGCGCGCCGGGGTCATCAGCGCGCGCGGAAAGACATGGTCGATGTGGAAGTGGTTCGTGGTTACGTCGACGAAATCGTACAGAAGGAACAGGAGGCTGTAGGCCCTTCCACCGTACTCGGCGTCGGCCAAATCCTGGAGCTCCTCGTCGTCGAAGGTCAGGCTTTTGCCGGACGGCATCGCTTTCTCGAGCGCGCCAGCCGGGAAGCCTTCGTGGCAGGAACTCTCCCGGATCGCTCTGCGGATTACCACCAGTAGGTTATCGACGCCGCTACTCCAGATCCCGCGCTTCAGCAGCGAGCGAATCAACCAGTCACGAATAGCCTTACGGTCCTTGGTATCCAACGCCGGCTGACAGTGGTGGAGAAAGTAGGCGATCGGCAACAGAGCGTCTGCCGATGCCAGGCTCTGTCCGAAGTAGCCAAACGAGGAGGCGAGTTCCACTGTTTCCGTGATCGTGCTTCTGATGCGATCCCATTGATCCTGCAGGGTACCGATCTGCGGCTTTCCGAAGTTCTCGACCTTGAATCGGACGCTGTTGCTGTCGCCGAGCATCAGGCAGGCCTTGAGCACGAAGTCGCGGTTGAACGAGAAGCCTCTGCCAATGTTGTTGATCTCGTCAACCAGAGAGTGGATCTCCTTCCGCGCGTCGACCTTGTCCCATTGGACTACTGCCGTGCTGAGGAGCATGTCCGAGTAGGAGAGCGGCGTGCCACCGCTGTTGGTACGAACGAAGATGTTGAGCACCCGTTCCGGATCCTGGTTCGCCTCTTCATAGGCCAAGATGATGCCGTCGTTATGCACGACGCGGTGAAGCCGGTAGAGTATCTTCTGAGGCCCCTTTGTACCCGCGAGCTGTAGGTCATGGACAAAGTCGATCAGGTCCTCAGCCACCTCAATGTCGAGGATGTCTCCCACGCGGTACCAGTGTTCCTGGTCGTTCCGGCAGTTCCGATTTTGGGCCTCCTTCTCCGAGAGAAAGCTGAACTTGTACGAGAGGCCCTCTTCGTTCTCCATCCGGGGCGCGAGGAGATTGAGGTAGAGCCGTGGTTCTGGGAAGACTCTTGGGTTGTTCCACCACCGGTGGGGCAACTTGCGAGCCAGGCCCCTCCCTCTGAGCCCGATGTTGAGAGCAGTCAGACGCTGTTGACCGTCCAATACCGCCTTCAAGCCGGGTACGGTGGAAGGTGTCCCGTGGATGGGATTGTGGGGCTTCCGTTGATTGTAGTTGGTGATGAACTGGCAGAAGCTGTGATTCTTGGCAGTTTCGGGATCGACGCGCCAGAACAGAAAGGATCCGAGCGGATAGCCGCGCATGAGGCTGTCGAAGAGCCGCTCGATCTGATGCGGTCGCCATATGAACTCCCGTCGAAAAGCTGGGAGCAGGAAACGGTTGTTGTGAATGTGGTCGATCGCCTCCTTGATTGTGATCGGCGTCTGAAATGCCATGGTTCCGCTCTCCTAAAGGCTGAGAGGCAAGTCGTACATCAACATTATCGGCATGGTTCCACTCGGTGTCGTAAGGAAGGTCCAACAAGGGTTTACAACCGCTTGTGAAACCTACGCGATAGCCAAGAGCCTAATGGGCATTGGCGATTGCAGTGGCCGCCGGGGTAGTCCATATCCGCGTGCGTGCCACATGGCTTGGCGCAGCAGCACCGGCAGTACGCTGGCGGTGGCGTCCTAGACACGGCGGCGTTCCCGGTCGGTGATCCCGACAGGCAGGCTATGGCTTCCAATGGTTCCCTCCAGACATGCCGTAGCCTCGGTTCACTTGGCTGCGGAGGTGTCCCGAGGGTTTGACGCCCAGTGCATCGTAGGGAGGAACCTTGGCTGGTTCTCCGGTCCTGGGGTTGCGGTCCGTGCGGGCTTGATGGTATTGCACCTTGAAGGTGCCGACTCCCTCGGAGCTCGATGCAGTCGCTGTCGTCTCGAATGCTTGGGACTGTTGCAATGAACGACGTTCAAGTGGTGGGTGTCATCCTGACCCCCGATCTGTCCTCAATCCGATGCGGTCCAGTCCAGGATGACGCCGAGTACCAGTTCGGACTTGGTCTGAATCAGGTTCCAGGCCTCCGTGGACCGGGCCACGGGGAAGTGGTGGGTGATTAGCGGCAGGGTTTGCAGCTAGCCTGTGGCAATCAGGTGCCGTGTCCGGTCCATCCGGAGACGGAGTGCAGGGACAGTTCCCGGTTCCGGAGGTCCTGAAGTGAGAGGAGGTCGTCCGTGCCGTGGAAGCCGGCGGAGGCGATCCGGCTGCCGCGGTTCATGCGGGACACAATCGCCTGCATATGTTTGATCGAACCCACACCGTCGATCAGCATATCCACGCCGTCGGGCAGAAATCCGGCCAGGGTCTCCTACCAGTTGCCGCCCCTCTCGTTGCAACGGCGGTGCACGCCGGTGTCCGGAAACCGCCGCAGGCGATCTGCATGATGGCCCAGCAACAGGACGCGCGCCCCGCGCAGGGCCAGCATTTGTGCGGCCCACAGTCCGACCATACCGTCGCTCAGCACCACGGCTGTCTCTCCGGGCGCGACCGCGACGCGGCTCTCGCAGTTGTAGCCAACCTGGGGCAGAACCATACCAGCAAAGGCCAGCGGTTCCGGTTGCGGTGGAAGCTTCCAGACACCTTCCCGGGGGATAACTGCCGGAGACAACTGTCCTCGGGAGGGATGGAACATTCCGTGGACCTTGCCGTTGGCTGCAAAGACCGTTTCATCCGATGCCAAGTCCGCCACAGGGCTGCCAACCTCCCGCACGATCCCCACTTTCTGGTAGCCGGCCACCATGGGGAAGTGGTTCGGTGAGCCGGGCCGCTAGGCTGTGTCCTCCGCGATGCGCTTGCCCCTCAGGTAGGAGCCCTCGGTACCATTGCTGATCTCGGAGTGGATCACGTCGACCACCACATCGCGGGGTCCGGGCTCGGGACAGTCCCCTTCCCGAACTTCCACGGTATTGGCCGCGGGAAAGACAACGGCTGTAGCTTTCATCGCTGGCCTCCTGCCGTGGTCACGACGTACTCTGTTTCCTGTCGGCTAGCGGCAGAGGGATGGTCTCTCCAACTCGGGTATCGCGCCTGGCTGACCGGTTCCGACCAATTGTCACATCGTTGGCGTTTCAGGACTTCGAACGACGTTGGCACCCCTGATTCTCTGCGGTTCCGGCTACTGTGAGCCACGATTGCCGTGCTGCTCTCAGCATTGGTCGGCGCGTTGCATTGACCTTGCCGGTTTGGCGGGGTAGTCCTCGCGCTTCCCTGTATCCCCACCCTGAATGACGAAGTCGCGCCGGTCACGATAGAGTCGCGCTCGGTTCAGCACATAGTCCTGTCCGTCGTCGAGGTCGACCTCCGTCCAGTGGGTCATGAGCCAGTACTTGTGGTCACCAATGAACAGGTAGGTGTTCGACATGTCAAAGAAGGTGCCAGCGACGCCCTCTCCGGCACGGAAGCGCGCACAGACCAGTTCGATCAACTCCCTTTGACCGTCCTTGCGGCTAAGGACGTACTCGTGGGGCCACGTTTTCCGATAGGTGACGGCTTCTCGCCACGGCGCGCACCCGATCAACTCGGTGATCTTCAGGTTTTCGAAAATACTCATAGTTCTTCCGCTGAGAAAACGAGCCACGCCAGCCTTGCTGTGCCGGGATTGCTCTTCCGGCGACGCGCTGTGCTAGTCCGGGGTTCCCGTGCTGTCGGACGCGAGTAGGTGGCGCAACTTCTCCAGGATGCGGTTTCGGCGCGCCTCGTAGAAGTCCAAGAACCCCTCGATTTCGGTCGGAACCTCACCCAGATCATGTAGGTGGCAATGATGCCGTCGTTCTTCGTCGTCGGGGTACCGTGCGCTTAGCCAGTCGGCAGGTAGCTTGGCACCCTTGCTTGTATTTGTCGAGCCCTCGAGGAGCTGGAGGTTGGCTAGGCGGTTCACCCGAGCGAGATATTCGGGGATCTTTTCCTCGCTGATGCCATCCCGCTTCAAGCGCGCTGGGGTCATCAGCGCGCGCGGAAAGACATGATCGATGTGGAAGTGGTTCGTGGTTACGTCGACGAAATCGTACAGAAGGAACAGGAGGCCGTAGGCCCTTCCACCGTACTCGGCGTCGGCCAAGTCCTGGAGCTCCTCGTCATCGAAGGTCAGGCTTTTGCCGGACGGCATCGCTTTCTCGATCGCGCGAGCCGGGAAGCCGTCGTGGCAGGAACTCTCCCGGATCGCTCTGCGGATCGCCACCAGTAGGTTATCGACGCTGCTACTCCAGATCCCGCGCTTCAGCAGCGAGCGAATCAACCAGTCACGAATAGCCTTACGGTCCTTGGTATCCAACGCCGGCTGACAGTGGTAGAGAAAGTAGGCGATTGGCAACAGGGCGTTTGCCGATGTCAGGCTCTGTCCAGAGTATCCGAACGAGGACGCGAGTTCCACCGTTTCCGTGATCGTGCTTCTGATGCGATCCCATTGATCCTGCAGGGATCCAATCTTCGATTTTCTGAAGTTCTCGACCTTGAATTGGACGCTGTTGCTATCGCCGAGCATCAGGCAGGCCTTGAGCACAAAGTCGTGGTTGAACGAGAAGCCTCTGCTAATGTTGTTGATCTCGTCAACGAGAGAGTGGATCTCCTTCCGCGCGTCGACCTTATCCCATTGGGCCACCGCCATGCTGAGGAGCATGTCCGAGTAGGAGAGCGGCGTACCACCGCTGTTGGTACGAACGAAGATGTTGAGCACCCGTTCCGGATCCTGGTTCGGCTCTTCGTAAGCCGAGACGATGCCGTCGTTGTGCACGACTTGGTGAAGCCGGTTGAGCATCTTCTGAGGTTCGCGGATAGCGGCGAGTTGTAGGTCATGGACAACGTCGATCAGGTCCGCAGCATCCTCAACATTGAGGATGTCTCCCGCGCGGTACCAGTGTTCGTGGGCGTTCCGGCGGTTCCGGTCTTGGGCCTCCTTCTCCGGGAGAAAGCTGAACTTGTACGAGAGTTCCTCTTCGTTCTCCATCCGGGGCGCGAGGAGATTGAGATAGAGCCGTCGTTCCGGGAAGGCACTTGGATTGTTCCACCACAGGCGGGGACGTTTCCATCTGCCACTGCCGTGAAGCCCGACATTCAGTGCCGTGAGGCGTTGTTGTCCGTCCAGTACCGCCTTCAAGCCAGGCACGGTGGAAGGCGCCCCGTGGACGGGATTGTGGGGCTTCCGTTGATCGTAGTTCGTGATGAACTGGTAGAAGCTGTAATTCTTGGCAGTTTCGGGATCAACTCGCCAGAACAGGAAGGATCCGATTGGATAGCCGCGCATGAGGCTGTCGAAGAGCCGCTCGATCTGATGCGGTCGCCACACGAACTCTCGTTGAATGGCTGGGAGCAGGTAACGGTTGTTGTGAATGTGGTCGATCGCCTCTTTGATCGTGATCGGTGTTTGAAATGCCATGGTTCCGCTCTCCCAATATCAATCCTGTCTGCTTGAGTGTCCGCAGGGCCGTCAGGGCTTCCCGGATCCAGTTCCAGTCGCACAGGCGGCGCACCTGTGCCGGATCGACTTGCCACGCCTGCAAATTCGGTTTCAGCGTGCCCTACTTGGCTTAGACGTGAGGATAGACTCGCCCTTCTGCCCGGTGCAACTCTTGGAAGAACTGTTCCCCACGGGATTCAGTTCAGGCATATCGGAACCGGCTGCACCACTGGCTCCGTCTCAGGCCAAGCTGTCAATCCCGGGTTCTGTGGCCCAAGTCCCGTGGCAGCCGAAACCTACGACCAGGTCCTGTGAAGCTTGACTTCCAATCCTTTTGCTGGACAGCTGGCCTGCCGTGATGGTCGGTACATTTCTCATGCTCTCGCGTTCTGTGGCAATGGCTCTGGGTTGCCAGCCTGTCCTCAACCGGGTCCGGTCCAGTCTAAGATGACGCCGAGTACCGGTTCGGTTTTGGTCTGAATAAGGTGCCAGGCCTCCGCGGCCCGGTCTACGGGGAAGTGATGGGTGATAAGCGGCAGGGTTTGCAACTGGCCCGTGGCAATCAGGTGCCGTGTCCGGTCCATGCGCGGTCGGGTCCATCCGGAGACGGAGTGCAGGGACAGTTCCTGGTTCCGGAGGTCCTGAAGCGAAAGGAGGTCGTCCGTGCCGTGGAAGCCGGCGGAGACGATCCGGCCGCCGCGGTTCATGCGGGGCACAATCTTCTGAATGTGTTTGATTGAACCCACGGTGTCGATCAGCACATCTACGCCGTCGGGCAGAAAGCCGGTCAGGACCTCTTGCCAGTCGCCGTCCCTCTCGTTGCAACTGCGGTGCACGCCGGTGTCCGGAAACTGCCGCAGGCGATCTGCATGACGGCCCAGCAACAGGATGCGCGCCCCGCGCAGGGCCAGCGTCTGTGCGGCCCACAGTCCGACCATGCCGTCGCCCAGAACCACGGCCGCCTCGCCGGGCGCGACCGGGGCGCGGCTCCCGCAGTTGTAGCCGACCTGGGTCAGGACCATGCCTGCATAGGCCAGCGGCTCCGGTTGCGGAGGAAGCTTCCAGACACCTTCCCGGGGGGTGACCGACGGGGACAACTGTCCTCCGGAGGGATGGAACATTCCATGGACCTTGCCACTGGCGGCAAAGACGGTTTCGCCTGGTGCCAAGTCTGTCACATGGCTGCCAAACTTCCGCACGACACCAACTTTCTGGTAGCCGGCCACCACGGGGAAGGGGCTCGGTGAGCCGGGCCGCCAGGCCGTGTCCCCGGCGATGCGTTCGCCTCTCAGGTAGGAGCCTTCGGTGCCATTGCTGATCCAGGAGTGGGTCACGTCGACCACCACGTCGCGGGGGCCGGGCTCGGGGCAGTCCACCTCCCGAACCTCCACGGTGTTGGCCTCGGGGAAGACGACGGCTTTGGCTCTCATTGTGGGCCTCCCGCCGTTGTCACGGCGTGCTCCCTTCCCTGCCGGTTAGCAGTAGAGAGACGGTTTCTCGTACTCGGGGATCGAAACCGGCTGGCCGGTTCTGACCGATTCAATGCAGGCTTCGACCACTACCATCGCCATGTACCCGTCCCAGGCGGATGGCCCCGTCGGTTTCTCCGCTTCCAGGCTCGCCGCCCAGGCAACCAATTCGTCCCGGTAGGCCGCGCCGAACCGACCGGTGTACTCCGGGGCAATCGCCTGTCCGAGGGTTTCCCGGCTACGGACGACGGGAGTGCCCACGGTGTGGCTGGCGACCACGCCGTCCTGGCAACTGATCTCGACATCGACTTCATAGCCGTAGCCGGCCTTGGTATTGAACTCGAGCAGGCCGAGCGCCCCGTTGCGGAACCGTACCTGAATCACGCACAGGCGCGCCGTGCCCGGATCCGGGCACGCATCCGGAACGGCCTGGCCGTACACCTCGACAATCTCGTCCTCCATCATCCAGCGCGCAGAATGGATGTCATGCACCATGGAGTTGGTGACGATGTCCTCGATGGTGCGGGCATTGGGAAAGTGGGCATTGCGATGGACGTTGCGGAAGAGCAGTCGTCGGCCATGTCCCCCGGTGTCCACCTCCGTCTTGACTTCCACGTGGGCGCGGTCGTATTCCCGCATGAAGCCCACCTGGATCATGCGGTGTCCGATCCCGGTTTCCAGTTCAACGACACGTTCGGCATCCGGCACGGTGGTGGCCAGCGGCTTTTCGAGGAACACGGGCTTGCCGGCCTCCAGGCATTCGATGGCCAGCTCGGCATGGAGTCCGTCTGGAGCCGCGACGAGCAGGGCGTCCACGTCGGGGTTGCCGATGATGGCCCGGGTTTGGTCGAACTGCAGGTCGACCCCGTGCCGGTGGGCCACCGCGGCTCGCAGATCGCCGTCAAGGTCCATCACGGCTTTCAGGACCGCGCCTGACACTTGGCTGCCGCCGAGGTTGCCGGCGTGGTGGCTGCCCATGGTGCCAACTCCAATCACGCCAACCCTGATGGGCGCATCCATAGGTCAATTCAATCCTTTTTTGCCGGGTATTCGCAGTCGACCCAAGGGTCTGGCCTAACCTTACCAATTGGAACCGGGTTGCCAAACCCGGATGTGGGACCGCAGCCCGTGCGTCAGGTATCGCCTGCGTTTGTTTGGTCGCAGTGTGGTTCCTGGTCCGGTCCAGCCAAGGACGAATGGGTTTCGGCTGGCAACGTCATTGCGTATCCAGTGGGAAGATGGGCCGTGGGATGTTCCGATAGTCGAACCGATGCAGGTTGGCCGTGCACAGGCCGGCCGTATCCATCTCGACGATCCGGGCGGCGATGGGCAGGTATGCGGCCCGGTAGGCTACTGCCGCCTTGACGGCAATCATCTTCTGTTTCTCGGGTACGACACCCATGCCGCGTATTTGGGCCAAATCGAATGGAGGAGTCTTGCGGCTGTTGAGGATGATGTTCACCCCGCCGGACCTGAGCCAGGCGGAGTTGCCCATGTCCAACGTATCGCCGTAGAACGCGGCGAAGTGGTTCTGCTTCTGCTCACATGGGATCAGTCCGTCGGAGAGTGCCCTGACGGTGCCGGTCACCGTGAGCGGGGAACCGTGAAATTCGTCGGTCTTGCCTCCAATGGATGTGGTGACGCTGGAACCCACGCCGGTTTGCCGGCAGGCTCGCACCGCCTCCGGATCGGCGATCACCACCGTGCCTTCCTGCACATCGGCGGCCAGCATGGCCTTCAGGGCGTCGGTGCCGTCCCCCGGTGTTCCGCCTCCGATATTGTCGGCCGAGTCGACCAGGATCACGGGACCATCGGGTGTTCCCAGTGCTTCCCGCACCGCTTCGCCCGGCGGAAGGGCCTGGAACACGGCCGCCGATCTATGGTCCATGAGGGTTTCCTCGAGTTCGGCCGCCAGTTTCCGGGCGAGGTCCGGTGCGTCGTTGGTGTGCACAAACACCGATGCACCTGTCCAGGGGGTATCTGCATAGGCAAATCCGCCGAAGACGCTGACGGCGACGACCCGGCTGTCAGCCTTCATGACGCGAACCTTGTCAAACACCGCGCGCAGAGGCAGGTCCGAGGTGTCGGTCACCTGTGGCGCCAATAGGCAGGGGATGTTGCGGACGGCTGTCGTAGGTCGCAGCCGACCGGTCAGCAGGCCCTCCAGGACTGCCACGGCCTCCATGCCCTTGGCGCGGAGATCCATGTGCGGAGTGGTGTCGTAGCCCAGTAGGATGTCGGCCTGTTCCGCCAGGACAGGACTGATGTTGCCGTGCATGTCCAGCTCCACAACGATGGGCACGTCCGGTCCCACAATTGTTCGGATTGCCTCTGTGATGTCCGTCTCCGCGTCCAGGGTTGTTTCGGACACCATGGCTCCGTGCAGGTGGAGCAGGACACCATCCAGGGGCATGGCGGCCTGCGTGCGTGCGCACATCTCGGCCTTCAGAACCTTGTAGGCGGACTCCGTAACGGTTCCGGCCGGCAAGGCCGCCGCGTAAAAAGTGGGGAGCGGCTCCCAGCCCCTGCCCTCCAATCCGTCGATCATGCCGCCGACCCCGGTTTGGGTTCCCCTCAGGTTGGTGAGCAGGTTCGGGCCGGCATGCCACGTGGCCCGGAAATCGTCCAGGGTCGTGGGGGTGGGTGCGAACGTATGGGTTTCGTGCAGCAGTCCGCCGACTGCAATGCGATGGGCCATGGAGGAATCCCTCACGGATAAGTTGTAGCCGGCCGAAGCAGGTCCCAGTCCATTGCCGGTGTTCACGGCACTGCCATCGGCAAGGCAACACCGGCGCCAAACCCTGGCGCATTCGGACCTGTTCTGGGATGCCAGAACGGGTACTGAGCGAGATAGCTTGGTCGCCGGACCGATGGGGCTTGCCCTACACTTGGCATCAGTTGCCAATGTATCGGTCTGGAGTGGACCTTTGCACGATGGACTCTGGAACAGAGCGCTGGATTCTACGTTACAGGAATTTCGCCAATGCCCTGGAACAGCTTCGCCAGGCTTGTGACCTCAAGTCTCCTATTCGGAACTGGAGCGCGCAGGTTGGGTGCAGACATTCGCTGTCACCTTCGAATTAGCCTCGAAGACGCTGAAGGACCTGCTGTTTGCGGATGGACTGACGGAGCACAATCCCAGAGGTACGCTTAGGCAGAGCCTGCAACAAGAGTATCTGACGGACGACGATTGTGAAGACCTGCTGGATGCGCTGGACAAGCGCAATCTGTTGATGCACATATGCAGCGAGGAATCGGCGTTGTTGGCCAAGGATCTAACAAAAAGGCGGTACTTTCCGGCATTGGAAGGACTCGCATCATCGCTGGAGGCAAGGCTTCACCAATGAACGACGGCCTGAAGGAGCGATACAGGGCCAGGATCAGACAGGTACTGGCTTCCCATCCGGGAGTCGAACGGGCCGTGCTGTTTGGATCGCGAGCTACGGGAACCTACAGGCCGGGTTCCGATGTGGACTTGGCTCTCGTGGGAGACAGCTTGACCCACAGCGCTCTCGGCGCTATTGGAGCAGCCATGGAGGCTACGACTGTACCTCAGATAGTGGACTTGGTGCTTTGGAGTTCGATCAGCAACCGGGTGTTGGCAGACCACATCAGGACCGTTGGAATTGAGTTCTACGTGCACCGGTAGGTCGGTGGACCCATGACAAATACACGGTACCCACCATTTGATGGCTACTTCCGTGCGTCCTGTCGCTCAAGAGGACCTGACCAAGCCAGAATCTGAGCGTCTCGCGTAAGCAACGTGTGCCCCTGCAATGCGGTGGCGACAATGATGCGATCTGCCGGATCGCGGTGGAAATCCAGCAAGGATGCAGCACGGATGCCGATGCTGCCGTTTACCGCTATTTCCTTGAGTCCGTCCTTCAACACGTTTCTGCGCAGATCGTCTGTGGGGAGTTCCAGCTCAAGTCTGTTCTTGTCCACCAGCATCTCGATTTCCCAGAAGCTAATCGCTGAAACTGCTGCTTCTCCCTGCAACCAGAAAGTTTCCAGGTCTGCACGTGCGGCAGGCCCGATACCAACGGGTGTCTGTTCAAAGATGGTGTCCAGAAGGATGTGGGTGTCCAAAATCAACACGGATGGAGAACTCGATCCGGGTTTGAATCCGCTTCCCACTCCACATCGATTGGACTCATGACGTCACCGGCAAATTTGAGCTGGGACGAGTACTTGCCCCATGGTGGACGCTGTGGGGTCTCCATGGGTACAAACTTTCCGATGGGCTTGCCGCGTTTGGTGACGGTGATGCCTTCACCAGTGGCGGCGACTTCATCCATGAGCTTCAGACACTTTGCCTTGAACTCGGAAGCTTTGATCGTTCGGGTTTCATGTGTTGCCATGTTGGACACCAACAAATTAGGGGATCGCGAAACCGGTAGATGTTAATCCCAATTCAGGCACAGTGTACACAAAGTGACCATGTTGTTGACCATGACCATGGCTAGTCGGCATCAAGGGCGCCCGACCAACCAGATTGTTGGATGGTCGCAACCCTTGGTCGGGCACGGAACTTGGGATCAGCTCATGTCCGGACGCCTGCCGGAGAGGGAGGACAGCCGAACCATTCCAATCGCCTGTCGTGAGGGTTATTCTCATCAACCCAAAGTCGGAACAGGTGGGATCTGGGACTTCAACAGTCCTGTTGGCCGACATGATTGGGTCCACAGGCAGCCAGATAACCGTTGCTGCGACCGTCGGAACTTTCGCTAACCCAGAATGAGTAGAGGCTGCCCTGGCGCAGCAGGAACCGGAACTGCACCGGCCGGCCGATTATGGCCGACAGGTCCCCACCATCTCTCCAAACCACTTCGGCCTTGGTACTGTTCCCGATGACAGGACGGCACAGACTGGCCGTGAACGGCTGAATGGCGTCTCCTTGCTCGTCAACGACCTCCACTCTCAGTTCACCTTCCGGGCAATCGACATTGACAAAGAGGCGGTTGCCCGAGAAGCGAACGGGTCGGGTGGACAGCACCCCTTGCTCCGTTCCGGCATCCATGGATGCAAATCCGTCCCGGCGCAGTGTGGCCAATCCGGTGGAGCCGCCGGCATACATCGCGTTTTCCTGCTCGAATGCGCCGGTTTCACCGGGCTCCAGGACCGATCCTTGACCTGAGAAGGCCCCGAAGTAGAACCAGAGCTCGTCGTCCATTACCAGGCAGAGGCCGCCTGCCGCGTGGATGTAGCCGTAGTTCCAGTCGCCCCAGTGCCGGCTGGACGCGATGAAGGCTTCCCGGTGTGGGCGGTGCCAGTGGAATCCGTCCCTGCTGTAGGCCAGCTGGATATCGTTGATCTTGGGCCTGCCCAGACGCGCCGCATCCGGGTTCTCCGGGCCGTGGAAGATGGCCAGGGCCCCCAGCAGAATGCTTTCGTAGGCCACTGCGTTGATGTCGTAGAGCTGGGTCCTCAAACCCAGGAAGCGATCGGGTTGATCCAACCGATCCGTCCGTGTCCAACGGACCTGTTCCCCGTCCTGCCAGCGGGATGCCGCCACAAAGTCTTCGTGTTCGTGATAGGAGCGCGCCCGCCAGTTCCAGCTTTCCCTGATGCTGAACACCCACCGGTCGCGGAAGGGGTTGTGGAAGAAGCTGGAATTGTCCCCGCACTGCGAGGTGGCGCCCAAGTCCTGCCAGTGGATACCGTCCGGAGACCGATAGACGTGGCCGGCCTGCCCTCCCGGCCAGCGCCAGTAGATAAACATTTTGTAGCGGGAGGCTGATTCGGCATTTGCATCCAGCCAGACCAGTGCCCCGTCCCGCCGATGGGCCTTCGGGTTGCGGATGACGGCGTTGGTTCCGGGAACCACGTCGAAGTCGGGTCGGTGCCAGTCCAACCCGTCCTCGCTGACGGCCAGGGCTGTTCCGTCAAACCAGCCTGCTTGGTACCACAGCTTGAACAGGCCATCCTCGGGGTCGTACCACGCGCCGTCGTTGAAGGGGGCCGCCACCGGACAGTGGCCGTGGTTGAGTTCCAGGGCGGTTTGGGGCCACAACACCGGTGAAGCCGGATGCATGCGGGCCGCATGGTACGTACGGCGCAGCGTGGTGTGCTCGATGAGGAAGTCGTCGACGAACAGTTGCCTGCCGGTGTCGATGGGCAACACCTCCGGCGGATTGGCAAGATAGGGGACCGGCAGGGGATCGGATCCCGGGCCTATGGTTCGGGGTGGCCAAGGGTTGGGAAGTCTGATTCCGTTGGGTAGTTCTGTAACCATAATTCTCTCCTCGGGGATTTCGTCGGGTGTTGGGCTCGGTCGGGGAAGTTGCGACCAGCATCAACCCGGTGACCTGTGGCGGTCGCACGCGGTCCAGTCCCGCGCCGAAATGCCGCGTCCAACTGTACCGGCCGGCCCGCGCCGCCGAGTGCCAATCCCGCAGCGTCAAGTCCGTTTGGATTTTGATTTCGCGCTTGTGCTACGCTGAATCCACCAATCGGTACCCAACTGCATATTCACAGGAGTGACACCTATGAGGTTGTTGAAGATCCTTGGCCTGTTGGCCATCCTGATGGTCGTGCTGGCGGCGTGTGCCCCTGCCGCCGCGCCGGCCGACATGGACGACGACATGATGGCGGAGGAAGCATCGATGCTTCCGGATGATGCCGCCGACGAACAGGTGCTGCGCATCGCCACCGGGTCGACCGGGGCGAATAGCTTTACCTTCTATCCGATGTCTGGCGGTGGCGACCACCAGAGTTGGATGCCCCTCCTGTACGTGCCCCCGCTCTTCTTCGATGTGGACGGCAACCTGAGCTACGGCGTGTTCAACAGCGCGGTGGCCAGTGAAGGCGACACGGTCTGGACCTTCACCGTAGACCCCCGGGCCCAATGGTCCGACGGCACTCCCATTACGGCCCAGCAGGTAATTGGAACCTGGAACCGCATGGCCGATCCCCTCACGGAGCATGGCCGCATTCCGCAGTACATCGGCAATGTGCAAGGCTTCGCCGCAGCCCGCGCCGACGAGGCTGACACCATCTCAGGTCTGGCGGCGCTCGACGACAGCACCGTGCAGGCAACCCTTGAGGTGGCCGATTCCATTTTCCACTGGCGTATTGCCACCACGCACACGAATCCGATCAAGATCGACGACGTGACGGACGAGAACCTGAGCACCTTCTGGCTGCCCGAGAACGAACCCGCCGTCAGCGGTCCCTACATGCTCACCGAGTACGACCCGGATCTGGGCGTGGCCACGATGGAGCCCAACCCCAACTGGTGGATGGACGAAGGGCCGTACCTGGACCGCATCGAGTTCATGTTCGTAACGGACCAGAACACCGCGGCCACGATGGTGCAGAACGACCAGGTCAATTCCGTCATGACCGGACTGCCGCCGGCACTGCGGGCCGCCCATCCCGACTACTTCCGGACGACAAAGTCCATTGGCTTCAATTCCTTCTGGATCACGGATCAGGTTGAGCCGACCAGCGATCCCAAGGTCCGGGAAGCCCTGTTCCTGGCGGTCGACATGGCCGCGGTCCACAAGGCCGCCTTCCCCGAAGGCAACGCGGTTCTGCCGACCCAGCTCCTCGACCCCAACGTGAGCTGCTGGGATCCCGACAACAACTGGAGCGACGACTACGATCCCGAGGCGGCCAGGGCGGCCTTGGCGGAGTCCAGCTACGGCAGCGCCGAGAACCTGCCCAAGCTGCGGGTCACCCCCCGGGCCTCCGCGCCGACCCTGAACCGGGCCCTGGAGGCCGTCATGGAAATGTGGCGCCAGAACCTGGGCATCACGAACATTGAGTTCAAGACGCGTCCGGACGAGTTCGGCGAGGATGCCGAACTGGTCAACCTGTCCCGCGACGACGTGGTCATCCGCTTCCCCGACGGCGCGACCTACGCCTGGGTGGGCATGCACAGCGGGGGTCCCATCGCCCGCGGTTCGATGCTCAAGGGTTACAACAACCCTGAGGTGGACGCCCTGATTGAGGCCGCCCAGGCCCTGTCGCCCGACGATCCGGGCCGGTGCGAGAACACCCGCGCCGCCCAGGAACTCTTCATGGCGGACCATGTCGGCATGTTCTTCGGCATTCCCGAAGGCTACGGCAACGTGGGTGAGGAAGTGGCCAACTTCGAGCGCGGTCCCGATGTGGGCCTGATCGCCCCCTGGCGCATCTACATGCGGGAGCAGTAGACTTCCCCACTTGTCGCCAATCCCGGACACGGTTCAACCGTGTCCGGGATTGGCCCAGCGAATTGTGTGGATTGCTCGGTATTGATTTGATTCTGGGCCGCATCGCATGACCGTATATCTGCTCACGCGCGTGGTGCGCTGGGGCAGCGGCCTGCTGCTCATCCTCTTTGTCTCCTACGCCATGATGTTCTATGGCGCGGGGGATCCCATCAAGCGCATGTTCCTCGATCAGGAGCAGGGCAGCCTCGTGCTCGAGGAGGACGTGCTGGAGGCGTTGCGCAAGAAGTACGGCATCGACCAGCCCTTTCCGGAGCAGTTCCGGCGCTACCTCGCCAAACTGGCCGTCGGCGATCTGGGCTTTTCCATCCGGGAAAAGCGACCGGTCAACCGCATGGTGCAGGTCCGCCTGCCCATTTCGATGCAAATTGGTGTTGCCGCCGTCCTGTTCATGGTGATCGTGGGCATTCCGCTGGGGGTGTGGGCGGCCCTGCGCCACAACAGCGTGGTGGATCAGTTCATCGTCGGGTTCATCGTGTTCATCAACGCGGTGCCCATCTTTGTCATAACCCCGCTCCTGCTCTGGTTCCTGGTCGTGGTCGTCGGTATCATGGACGTACCCTACGGCTGGAAGGGCCTGTTCCATGGCCAGGTGGTCCTGCCCATAATCGTGCTGAGTTTCGGTGCCATGCCGACCGTCATTCGGCAGACCCGCGCCGCGATGCTGGATACCCTGTCCCAGGACTACATCCGCACGGCACGGGCCAAGGGCCTGACCAGCCGCCTGGTGATCTTTCGGCATATGCTGCGGCCCGTCCTCATCCCGGTCCTGACCTCCGTGGGCCTGATCATGATCGGCCTGGTCAACGGCGCCCTGTTCATCGAACTCATCTTCAACATCCCCGGCTTTGGCCACATCGCCATCACGGCCCTGCGCACCGTCGACTACCCGGTGATCATGGCCACCGTGTTCATCGGCGCCCTGATCGTGATGGTGGGCAACATGCTGGTGGACCTGGCCTACCCCCTGCTGGATCCGCGCATCACCCGCTAGGCGACCGGACCCATGGCTGCCACGGCCCCCAGCGAACGCCTGACGTCCCTGTCCCGGCCCGAGGAGGTGGCGCGGCGGAACCTCTGGAAGGAGGCCCTGCACCGGCTGTTCCTGAACCGCCTGGCGACCCTGGGCCTGATCGTGGTGGTCCTGTTCATCCTGGCGGGGTTGGTGGGACCCTACATAACCCCCTACGACTTTCTGGAGCAGGAAATCGACAACGCCCTGGCCAAGCCGACTGCCCAGCATTGGCTGGGGACGGATGCCCTGGGCCGGGATATTCTGTCGCGTCTGCTGCACGGAGCGCGCACGGCTGCGTTCGTGGGCTTTTTCACCACCGCCATCTCCCTTCTCATCGGCATCGTACTGGGCGGAATCGCCGGTTACGTACGGGGTTTGGCGGACGAATTCCTGATGTGGCTGACGGACGTGACCATGTCCGTGCCGGGCCTGCTGCTGGCCATGCTCATGAACACGGCGCTGAAGCGGCCGATTGCGGCCTGGTTTGACGACATGTACATACAGACCAAGAATCCCTTCTACCTCGACACCCTGTGGCTGGACTTCGTGCTGGTGTTCGGGGCGCTGGCCTTCATCAGCTGGCCCGGGTTCGCCAGGCTGCTGCGCGGCCAGGTGCTGTCGGTGCGCGAGACCCTCTATGTCGAGGCGGCGCGGGCCATTGGCGTCGACGAACGCCGCATCCTGACCCACTACATCATTCCCAACGCCATCGGTCCCATCATCGTGATCGTGACCGCCGGCGTGGGCGGGGCCATCACGCTGGAATCCGGCTTGAGCTTCCTGGGCATCGGTGTGCAGCCGCCCAACGCCAGCTGGGGCTCCATGCTGAGCGACAGCTTCAGCCTCTGGATTTCCTTCCCCCACCTGATGATCATTCCGGCAGCCACGATTGGGGTTATCGTATTCGCGTTCACCTTCCTCGGTGATGGGCTCAACGATGCCCTCAACCCGCGGCAGGTAATCAAGAAGTGACCCGTGCCGGGTCGGCCGCCATCCGACCCAAGACCAAGGAGCAATTCCGTGTTTGAACACCCCTGGAGCGGCGTCTTCGCCGCCACACTCTGTCCCTTCGAACCGCACTTCTACGACATCGATGCCGAGGCCTTGCAGGCCTATACCCGCTACCTGGCTTCGGTGCCCAACCTGAAGGGACTGGTCTGCAACGGACACACCGGCGAGGTCATGGGGCTGAGGCCGGAGGAACGGGCGGAGGTTGTGCGGCTCATGAAGGAGGTCGCCGGCGACTGCAAGGTGATCTCGGGCATTTGCTGTGAAGGCAGCTTCGAGGCCATTGACCATACGGAGGCGGCCAGGGAAGCGGGGGCCGATGCCATTCTCTTGATGCCGGCGCACCATTGGCTGCGCTTCGGGCGCACGTCGACCACCGCCGTGGGCTACTTCGAGGATGTGGCTGTGGCGACCGGTGTGCCCATCATCGTCCATCAATACCCCCAATGGACCAAGGCCACCTACACCCTTGAGGAAATGCTGGCGCTGACCGATATCGACGAGGTCGTGGCCATCAAGATGGGGACCCGCGACATGGCGCGCCTGGGACACGAGCATCGGGTGCTCAAGGAGCACGCCCCGGACGTGCCGCTGCTGTCCTGCCACGATGAATACCTGTTGGCATCGCTCCTGGCGGGCGCGGACGGCGCGCTGGTGGGGTTTGCCGGTTTCGTTCCGGAACTCATCGTCGATCTGGTCCACGCGGCCCTGTCCGGCGACTACGAACGCGCCTATGCCACCCAGGAGGTGGTGTACCGGCTGAACAAGGCGGTCTACCGGTTCGGCGAACCCTCTTCGGACGCTCATCAGCGCATGAAGATGGCGATGCACCTGCAGGGCCGCTTTCCCTCGACCACGGTCAGGCCTCCGCTGCGGCCGCTGGACGAGGCCGACATCCAGCGCATCCGGGACGACCTGGCGGAGTCCGGCTTCGACGCGTGGTACGGTGCCCGCGGGCTGCTCCAGGAAGTTGAGGCTTCGGTGCTGGCCGTAGGCTAATCGGGTCGGGGAAGGGAGCATTATGACCAAGGGCGGCCGGCTGCCTGCCGAGTCCCGAACATTCCGGGACGAGGCCACGCAGGTGGAAATTAGGCAGATCACGTCGCATCCGTCGATCCACCACCAGCCGTTCTTCCTGGTGCCTGCCTATGACGATGCCATGCGCTGGACCCTGTTCACCTCGGAACGCGGGGGTGCGCCGCAGATATTTGTGGAGGATCGCGCCGCCGGCGATCTGGTGCAGCTCACGGACCGCAACGACGTGGCCGATTTTTCCATCCATCCGTCCCACGACGGGAACTGGATTTATTTCACCACCGGCAGCGGCGGCTGGCGCGTCCACACGGAGACGTTTGCCGAGGAGCAGCTGATCGACTTCGCTGGCCTGTTGATGCGGGATGAGGGCATGGTGGCAGCCGCCATGGGCACGACCGCCCTCAGCCGCTGCGACCGCTATTGGGCCGTGCGTTTCAAGGACGGGGACGATGCCTGCATCGCGGTTGTCGATGTTGAAGCCGGAACCCACGAGGTAATCCTGCGGCGGGACGACGTGTCCCACATGCAGTTCTGCCCCGATGATCCGGACCTGCTCTTCTATGCGGGACCGCTCAAGGATCGCGTGTGGCTGATTCGGCGCGACGGAACCGACAATCGCCGTCTGTACGAACGTTCGCCGGGCCAGTGGATCACCCACGAGGCCTGGATCCCGGGCACGCGGGAGGTGGGGTTTGTGGACTGGCCCAAGGGCATGCAGGCCGTGCACGTGGACACGGGCGCAGTGCGATCCGTCACCTCCTTCAATGCCTGGCACGCGATCGCGTCGCCCGATGGACGGCGCATGGTCGCCGACACCAATTTCCCGGATATCGGCATCCAAGTGTTCAATCCGCTCGACGGCACGGGCGAGCCCTGCCTCCTGTGCCGGCCGCAGGCCAGCAGCCTGGGCGACCACTGGAACGGTCCGTTTCCCTACGAGGACGGTCCCATTGCCGTGTACGCACCGCAGCACACCCATCCCCATCCGTCCTTCTCGCCGGATGGGCGGCACGTGATTTACACCAGCGATGCGTCGGGCCATGCACAGGTGTACGAGGTGGCCCTGCCGGCCTGATCACCCGTCCCATCCGGCAACCCGGTCCGGCGGTTGCCTGAACAGCGGACCCAGCCCAATCCACGCCGGCCAGGGAGGCTTGCCGTGATGGCACCCGACAGACCTGTTGACATCGCCGTGATTGGAGCGGGCAACCGCTCCTCGACCATCTATCAGGGCCTGTTCCAAAGCCTGCGCCCCTGGGTGAACGTGGTGGCCGTCTGTGATCCGATCAAGGAGCATGCGGACCGCTACGCGGATGCGGTCGACGCACACGCGTTCTATGCCCTGGACGAACTGATTGGGGCCGACTTGGTGGAGGCGGCCCTGGTGGTGGCGCCGATCGATGTGCACCACGCCATCTCCGTGACCCTGTCCCGGGCCGGCGTCCACCATCTGGTCGAAACCAGCATGGCCAGCACGCTGTGGCAGGCCCGCAACATGGTGCAGGAGGCGGACGAGCACGGAGTGAAGTTCCGGGTGGGCGAGAACTTTATTCGCTTCCACTTCGATCGCATCGCCAAGGCGATTGACCAAACCGGGTTTATCGGGCCTGTCGGCCGTATCCTTTGCCTGCACGACCATCCGGGGTACCACAACAACTCCCGGTGGCTGGCGTTCTACGGCGCCCACCCCGAGACGGCCCAGGCAGTCAGCCATCGCATGCCGGTGCAACCGCATTGGGAAGCCCCGCATCGGTACCACGAGGATGAAGGCTTCCGCTGCCACTTCTTCCGCTTTCCCGGCAACCGGCTGGTGACGGACCTGGCCGGAAACATCAAGGGCATGCTGGGCCGCTATCCGCGTCCCGGCTACACGGAGCTGGCGGGTGCCCGCGGTGCGATTGTGCGGGCGGCCACGGAGCACTGGCACGGCGCGGGCGAGGTTCGCTGGTGTTCCGACGATGCGCTCAGAAACGGAGCACGGCACGATCATGTGTTCCCGATTGAGCACGTGGTGGAGGACGACCAGTGGATCTGCGACCGGGTCGAATTGCCCGGCGGCCTGGTGGAGTTCCGCAATCCCAATCTCCTGGCCGTCTCCCATCCCAGGGCCTATTACCTGTCTTCGGTCGCGTCCCATGTGACGGACTTCGCCAACGAGGTGCGCGGCTCGGACCATTGCGAGTTCACCCCGGCGGATGCCGTCATGTCGATGGAGATGGAGGTGGGGTGTCGGGAATCGATGCTGCGCAACGGCGAGGAGTTGCCGCTGCCCCTGGCGGACCTGGACATCGAAGCCGAACGCCGGGTGCGGGACGAACTGCAGGCCAAGCACGGGGTGGATCCCCACGACGCGGAGGCAATGATGGGCATCATGGTGGCCCGTCCCTGAACATCCGATGGCCCTTGACCCACGGCCTGACCGGCCACGGACGAATACCGGACGGGATTTCATGGGGACTGGACTGCGCCGTCTGCCCTCGAACCGGTCGACAGCATGTTGAACCTGGGTTTGGCGGCTATTGCCGGCCTCGCCGCCGTCCTGTTGACACCGGTGGTTTGGCTGGTGTTGCGGCTTGCCGGGCTGGTTCCAATGCTGGCTCTGGCAGCCGACATGCGCCTGTGGCGCCTGCACCTGGCCGCGGGCCTGTTCGGGCTTGTGGCGGCCTGGGGCGTGTCCCGACTTGTGCAGGGCTTCGCCGCACGGTTGTCGATGCCGTGGATGCTGGCCGGCGGGTATGCCGGTGCGGTCCTGTCGTCAATGATTTTCTTTCCACTCGTCGCGCTGTTTTAGCGGGGGTGGTGCAATCCCTCAACAGGTCTTGTTTCCAACTATTTTCGCTACCGTTTCCAAACCGACGCGACCGGCCTGTGGCCGCCTCGGTCCCTGTATGGGCGGCGCAATCGGGGCCGACTGCCGGCAACTGCAAGGAATCCCAAGATGAACGTTGACGTGCAAAGCCACGTGTTTCCGCAGGCGTACGCCGAATTGTTGGTCGATGCGCCCGGGTCCGTAACGACCGAGCGTGCCGGTCCCTCCCGGTACCGGTTGCGGTACGGCGACACCCAGGTGTTCATGCTGGACCTCGAGGATTACGCACCGGAACGCAAATTGGAGGCGATGGACGCGGCCGGCATCGACATCTCGGTGCTGAGCGTGAACATTCCGTCCCCTTCGCGACTGCCTCCCGAACAACGCCTCGCCGGAGCCCGGATCTGCAACGAGTACCTGGCGGACCTGGTCGGGACGAGCGGAGGCCGGTTTGCGGCCATTGCCTCGCTGCCGCTGCCCGACGTGGACGCGTCCGTGGCGGAACTTCGCCGGGCCGTGCACCACCTGGGTTTGCGGGGTGTGTTCCTGTGTTCGCACCTGGACGGGGTGAACCTGGACGATCCCGGCCTTGAACCGTTCTATGCCGCGGTGGCCGATCTGCAGGTGCCGTTGGTCCTCCATCCGACCGTCCCCACCTGGGGCGGTCACGTCAAGGACCATTCGATGATCCCGATGGCCGCGTTCATGGTGGATACATCCTTTGCCATGCTGCGCCTGATCCTGGGCGGCGTCATGGAAAGGCACCCCGCGCTGCAGGTGGTGCATCCGCACGTGGGCGGGGTACTGCCCTATCTGATGGGCCGGGTTCAGGAACAGACGGAGGTCAAGCGCCGCGGCCGGGACCAAATCTCGCAACCGCCCGCCAGCTACTACGAACGGGTTTGGCTTGACCTGGTCACCCCGTCCGCCCAGGCCATGCGCTATGCCCTCGAGTTCGCCGGACCCGCGCGGCTCATGTTCGGCAGCGACCATCCCTGGGTGTCGATTGAGGTCATCCAGGACTACATGCGTGAAGGCCTTGAACTGCCGGAGGATCAAATGGCCGCGATCCGCGGCGGCAATGCCGCTTCCCTGTTCGGCCTCGAGATGCCCAAGGCCAGGACCTCCCTCCCGGACGGCAATCCGGAATGTTCCTGAAGTTTTGCTGGCTTATGTTGGCCGGAGGTGCCGGCACGCTCGCCCGGTTTGGCACGGTGGCCCTGGCGCAGCGTCTGTGGCCCCTCCACTGGTCCGTCGGTACGGCAGTCACCAACGTCCTCGGGTGTCTGCTGGCAGGGATGGTTTTTGGTTGGCTGCAGAACCAGGAGGTAGCCAACGACGATGTGCGCCTGGTGCTGCTGGTGGGTTTCTGTGGTGCCTACACGACCTTTTCGGCCTTGGTGCTTGAAGCCGGCCAACTGCAGCAGGAGTACGGCTGGCTGTCGGCTCTGGGCCTGATGGCCCTGCACTTGGTCCTGGGTGGCCTGGCACTGGCGGCGGCCTGGGCTGCCATGGTGCGCTGGGGTTGACTCTGCTCCCTATCCTTTCCCTTCATTCTTCCCGCAGGCTGCCTGGGCGGATTGCATTCAGCAGTTGCGGTCCGCGCAGGATGGCAACGAGGGTCACGGCTTCCGCCGTAAATCCGGTCAATAACGTGGTGATGCCCAGCACCGCGCCCGCAAAGCCAAATGAAGGCAGCACCAGAACGGACACGACAATCGCAGACATGCGCGCTGCCACACTGGGGGTGACGGCCAAGGTGCGCCGTTCGACCAGGGTCAGGCCCTGCATCCAGGAACGGACGGCGACGATGGGGGAAAAGGTGGCGAAAATCATCAACGGGACCACACAGCGCGATGCCAGTTCCGGCTCCAGGCCGACCAAATCCAGGAGGATTATGTTGCGCAGCGGTGTCCAAAACAGGGTCATTGAGATGAGCAGGGAGACCAGGCCCGCGAGGGCATTGAAGTTGCGGATGATCCTGCCTTGTGGATCCAGGTGCTGAAACGCAGAGGCCAAGGTCCGGGTTTCGTTGAGCCAGCGATATGGCCATTGGCCCAAGGCGTAGACCACAGCCAGGACCGCCAGCCACAGTTCCCCGTCGGCTTGCCGGGCGATGACCAGGTTGATCAGGGGGCGGGTGAACTCCTGCATCAGGACCATGGTGGCAAGCGGCCAGAAGAAGCGAATCAGGCGCCCGTAGGTCAGCGGCCGGGTCTCGGATCGGACATGCAGGCGCGTGCGCCAGATGTCGGCCCGATGCCGCCAAACACCGATACCGGTCACCAGTACTTCCGTCACCGCGGACGCATAGAGGGCCATGACAGGCAACAGAATGGGCCGTGCCTGAACCGCAGGCATCCGCAGCGCGAGGAGCACGGCCAGGGCCGCCACCGCAAAGCCCAGTACGGCCGAATGGCTGGAATAGCGGGTGTGGTGGTTCCTGATTAATGGACCGACCAGACAGTGGGCGAGCCCTTTCAGCATGGGGTGGAAGAGCAGAAGTGCCAGGATGTGCTGAGTGTCGTCGATTACCGCGGGACTGACGCGGTGCAGGCGCAGCAGTTCGCGTCCGGATGTCGTCAGGGCGGTGGCAGCCTGAACGGCGACAATCAGGCCGGCCAGCATCAGGGTTGCCGATACCACCACCCAAAACGACTGTCGGCGTTCCACCAGCACTAGGCTCAGCTGTTTGGTTTGGGCCAGGGGGCCGGTCAGGAATGAACTGATGGCCCAGGCCAGTCCGAAGGAAGCCAGGGACTGCACTGAGAACGGGAGTCGGGCCAGGCCGCCCGCGATCCACTGGATCGAAACCTCCTGCACGAAGATCGTGATGATCAGCGGTGCCAAAAACAGGCTGAACCGCACGTACAGGTTGCGTCTGGCCATCAGGCAGTGGGAGGGGCCGGCCGGGTGTGTCGGTCAGCCGGAAACTCGATCCCGCGCGAATTGCTGCCGAGTGGACAGCCGGGGAAAGCGGAGACACGCGCGATGCAGGCCGGACAGGGGTGGAACATGATTGAAGCCGTGCCGTTGACCAAGACATCGGGCAGCCATTGGTTCGGCTACTACGGCAAGTGGCAGTGCGACCGCTCAGGCACGCGCATTCTTGGGCAGCGCAGCACCTTTGATCTGCGCATGCCGAAGGCCGGCGATGAAATCGAAATCGGCCTCATCGACCTGACGCGTGCAGAAACCTCCTGGCGACGTCTGGGCAGTACGCAGGCCTGGCACTGGCAGGCCGGCTGCATGCTCCAGTGGGTGCCTGGTTCCGACGAACCGGAGATTTGAATCTGGAACGACATTCGGGATGGGAGGTTCATCAGCCGCGTGCTGAGCCCGGACACGGGCGACACCCGAGAACTGCCGGCGCCGGTGTTTACCCTTCATCCGGACGGAACCAGGACCCTAAACATTGGTTTTCACAGGTTGGAGGACATGCGGCCGGGCTATGGGTACTACGGCTCATCGGATCCGAACTTCGACGTTCTCGCGCCGGCCAACGCCGGCATGTGGATGATGGACCTGGAGGGGGAGAGCCGGAACTATCGGTATCGTTCGCCGAGATTCCCTGGCCCGGGGGTAATCTCTCCCAAGCCCAGCACTATTTTAGTGTCTTGATCTGCAACGCGGACGGCAATCGGCAGAGATCCACAGGGCCCTCCAACCGCCTTGTTTCGCTGCCTGTAATCTGACCAACTCAAGGCTCAATCGTTCGCCGCGCCTCCAAGCTGTACCCGTGAGGGCGAAATAGGTCATCAGATATGTCGTCGCAGGGTCAGGCCACAGGCCGGTTCAGGGTTGCTGTGCGGTGGGTCCTACCCGTCGGCAGTAGACAGTGAAGCCAACTTGGATGTCGTGGCCGGGGTGGTCCGGCAGCAGCTGCCAATCAAAAGTGCTCCCAGTTGAACCCAGTCCGTAGCGTATGCGGCATAGGCCGCGTCGTCCAGGCCTGTGCTCGTGTCCCAGTCGCGGGTCGCTGTGATCCATGTATCGCCCCGGTTGGCGTATACAACCTGGACCGGCGCGCCGCCGGAGGCCAGGACGGACGCCATCAGGTGTCCGACTAAGTGCGGATGGAGGCAGTTGACTCCTACCAGCACATGCGGGAAGTCCGCGGCCATGGACAGGCAGGCAGCCACCGGTTCGCCGTGGGATACGTGCAAGGCGTCGCGGCACGTGAACGAGAGCCAGCACGGCAGGTGCGGATACGCGTCCAGCAGGTCAAGCAGAACTTCGCCTTCCGCCAGGCTGGGAATGGACTCGCAGGCCAGAATGTCGGCGCCGGCGTCCACCAATGCGGCCATCCGCTGCTCGTGGAAGGCCCTCAGGGCCGCTTTGTCCTGGGGGAAGGCCCTCAGGCCCGCTTTGTCCGGGGGGTGGGCTCCCGTGTCCTCGGACCCGTCGGCCAGGTAGGCCCCGTACGGTCCCATGGAGGCAGCCACCAAGGGCGTTTTGACTCCGCAGGACTGTGCCCGCCGTGCGCCGGCCCGTTGCGCCAGATGCACGGCCTTGGCCAGGACGCCCCGACTCTCGACGGCGGCCAGCCCCGCCGCGGCCAGTCCGGGGAGCGAGGCCTGATACGTGGCCGTGGTCAGGATGTCGGCGCCGGCCTGCGCATAGGCCAGGTGAATGTCCTCCAGCAAGGCCGGATTGTCCAGCAGCAGGCGCGCGGACCACAACGGGTCGCCGGTGATCGTGACACCCCGCCGCTCGATTTCGCTCGCCAGACCGCCGTCCAGGACCAGGAATCTGCGTCCTTCCAGGATCTCCGTCCAGGGATTGCCGGCTGGCGGCCGTCGGCCGGGATTCATCGAACACAAGCTCCCAAGCGTGGTGGAATGGATACCTGTTGCTGAGGGCCAACGCACTTGCCGTGGCTTGCCAAGGGCCAACGGATCATGACCTAAAATGGGCTGGAATTGACTCGGAATCCAGGGCGGTGTTAGGCTGAATCACTTAGTATGGCCCACTAGCTCAATTTGGCAGAGCAAGTGACTCTTAATCACTGGGTTCGGGGTTCGAGTCCCTGGTGGGTCATCTTCCCTTACCTCCTCCGGATGTCTACGCGCCCGCAGGGGAATCTTCCAGGTGGACAATCGAATATGACCATGGCAATGTTGCGCGCCGAGCGGGCGACAGGGAGCTTCGGCTGATGTTGCCGGACGACTGCCCGCGTCCCAGATTCCGGAGCGTTTCCCTCTACAACGACGATCTGGGCAAGCTCTCCTTCTGGCGACCGACCGAGTGGCACCTGGAGGAGGACTCGGGACCGGCGCCCGCGGTTACTCTGTGGCCCCGCCCGGACGATCCCCTGACCATGATCAAGGTGGAGGTGCGGGATTTGCTGCAGCCGCTGGCCGACGGCGAGGAGCAGGTTCTGCTGGACGGCATCCGCGAAGGCTTGGTGTCGCTCGACGACTGTCAGGTGCTGACTTGGCGTCAGCTGGAGGACGATGAAATCGGGGACTGGGGCGTCGAGTACCTGTGCCGGCTGCGTCTGGACGATTCCCTGTGTGAGCGGCAGGCCCGCATGTTCATCTGCGGCCAGGACTTCTACACCGTAACCTTCCAGGGCTCGTCCCATACGCAGTTCGAGTACTGGAAGGGCATGTTCGAGTTTGTGATGCTGACTGTGGCCGCAGTCAATTTCTCGATGCCCGACTGGTTTGTCGACCAGACCGCAGCGGACGGAGAGACGATTGTGTAGCCGGCTGGGAGGTTACTCAAGCTGGTTTTGGGTGTCGATGCGATTTTGGAGTCTGTGATGGCGGATTGGACAAGAATGGAGCGGCGTGCCTTTCTCAAGGGCACCGCCATGGCTTCGGCGGCGTTGGCCATCACCGCCTGTTCCAGAGCTCGATCGAGAGCCGAAGCGGATGCGCCGGATGCCATGTCCATGGAAGCTGCCCCCGCCGTCGGCATGGGCAGCCGGTTCGGCGAAGCGCCGATGCTGGCGGAGAGGGTCGCGGCTGGCGAACTGCCCCCGGTCGAGGAACGCCTGCCACCCAATCCGGAGGTGATTGTGCCCAGGGACGCGGTTGGCGAATATGGCGGTCAGTCCGTGGTGGCCATTGGCAACGCCAACCATCTCTTCGGCGATCCCCAGGCCGTGATGGGGACCGAGCTCATCCTGCGTATCGACGAGGACTTCAGCAGCATCCGCGGCGGTCTGGCCGAAAGCTGGGAGTTCAGCGACGGCGGCAAGACCCAGGTGCTGCACCTGCGCCAGGGCCTCAAGTGGTCGAACGGCGATCCCTTCACTGCGGATGATTTCATCTTCGCCTGGGAGGATCTTTGGAACAACGAGGAATTCGCCCCCGGCGGTCCGCCCGGCACGTGGAGCACCGGTTCCGGTGTCGGGCGCAAGCACCTGACCATGGAAAAGGTGGACCAATACACGATCCGCCTGACCTTTGATCGGCCCTATCCGCTCATCATCCTGCACCAGACGTTCTATGCCGGAGCGCAGGGCGGGCTGTGGCAGCCCTCCAACTACGCCAAGCAGTTCCACCCGAAGTACGCCGACGGGAACGATCTGGCCCAAATGATTGAGGACGCCGGCTTTGAGACCTGGGAGCAGCTGCTGCGCGACCGCTGCCGCGTCGCCTCCACGATTCCGGCCCAGATCGATCTGCCGGGCATGACCGCGTTCATCCGCGTCGACGATGCACCCGACCACCACACCTACGAACGGAATCCGTATTACTGGAAGGTGGACACGGAAGGCAACCAGCTTCCGTACATCGATTCCACGCTGATCCACATTATCAGCGACCGCGAGGTCGCGTTGGCCAGGCTGATTGCCGGCGAACTGACCTTCTCCGGCCGGCAGGCCCAGCTCAAGGACATGGAGCTGTACGGGCAGAACATCGACTCGGCCGGCATCAAGATCAAGATGTGGAATTCCACCTTCCCCGGCAAGATCGTGATCGTGCCCAACCACACGGCCAAGGACGCCAACCTCCGGGCCTTCTTCCGGAACAAGGACGTGCGCCACGCCCTGTCCGTGGCCCTGGACCGGAGCGACATCAACAACACCGTCTACTTCGGCCTGGGCGAACCGCGCCAGTGGGCGGTCTGGTCCAGCTCCAAGTACTATCGGGTGGGGGACGAGGGCCATTGGGCGCAGCACGATCCGGACATGGCCAACCAGTTGCTGGACGCGGCCGGCTACGACCAGCGGGACAGCGACGGCTACCGTCTCCATCCGGATGGTTCCCGGGTTTCCTGGCTTTGCCAGCTGGACACCGAGCAGGCGGATGTGGTGAGTGTCTTCGCGCTGGCTGCCGAACAGTGGCGAAATGTCGGCCTGGAAGCCATCCTCGAGCCGATCAACCGCTCCCTGCTCAACGAGCTCGTGGCCGCCAACGATGTCGAGATGTCCGGCTGGGAAGGCGACATTTCGGACATCACCTGGGTCTGGACCTCGCGCCTGAACCATCCCAGCCACGGCAACGTGCGCTGGGGCCGGGCCTGGCAGCTGTGGTTCAACGGCGACACGGACAACGAACTCGCCGAGGAACCGCCCGAAGAGGTCAAGTATGTGGATGCCCGTTGGCAGGACATGATCAACGCCCTGACCGACGAGGAGCATGTGGCCATCGCCCGTGAGCTGTGGGACTGGTTCTACGACTACCTGCCCGGTTTCGGCACGGTTGGCATTCCCAAGCCGGTCGTGATGAAGCAGAACTTCACCAACTTCCCCGACGACGGTGTCTGGGGCTTCAGCGTCATTCGCGCAGTCCCGGTCAACCCGGAACAGTTCTTCTTCAAGAGTTGAGTCGGCAGGGGACCGGCCATGGACAACCGGGAACCGCGTCGGGTGCGGGACCCGTTCCAGATGACTTTCGGGCTGAAACCGAGAAATTGACACTTGGTACGGGGCCGGAGCCGGAGGGCCCTACCCTTGCAGGCACGGGGCTCCCCGGCCGGCCTGGTTCACGGGTCGTCGGGGTCCCTGGCGGGAACACCCCTCGCTGTACGGATACCCCTGCCCCACGGGTTGGCCGGCCCGAAGAACGGGACTTGATGGACACGGGGACGGCCATCTGGTGCGCTGCCTGCGCACGGCGAAGTTGGATCTGGCCGGAGCGTTGAATTGACCGTTGGCCACGATACTGGTATATTCCGCACTCCAATTTTTGCGGAACCCCCTTGCATCCGTAAGGGGCCGTCCCGCACGCTCCCCAACAGACAGCAAAAATGGCCGACACCGACAACACCGCCGCGCGCCCGGATACCGAGCCCGCAGTCGACACAGCCACCCCCAAGGCCAAACCGAAGGCAGCCCGGAAACGGACCGCGGGGTCCCGCACGCGCCGCGCCGCCAAGGGTACCGGGACTAAAGCCAAGGCCAAGGCATCGTCCACGAAGTCATCCGCAACCAGGGGCAAGGCCAAGGACGGGGCCCAAAAGAGAGCGTCCGGCGCCAAAACCAGGGTGAAGTCGGCCCAGGCCAAGGTTCCGGCCAGGAAATCCGTCTCCGTCGCCCCTGGGCAACCGGTCGTGCGCAAGCGTACCAAGGCGCAGAACCGCAAGACCTTGCGGGCGGAGTTGGAACGGGTTCAGGCCGAACTCGCCGACCTGCGCTCCACCTTCGACGGCGAAGTGGACATCGATCCCGAGGAAGGCGACGTCGAGGTGGCCGAGCGCACCAAGAACATCTCGTTGATTCAGATGCTCGAAACCCGTGAGCGCCAGTTCCTGGATGCGCTGCAATCAGTGGAGTCCGGCGAATACGGCAAGTGCAAGCGGTGTCGGGAGGACATCAACCCGGAGCGCCTCCAGGCCATTCCGGATGCCAAGTACTGCATCCGCTGCCAGGAACTGGTGGAACGATCCCCCGCCCGTCTGTTCTGAACCTTTCCCGGGTTGCCGGAACGATAATTCAACGCAGGCACATGGCGGTCCGTTTTTCCGACCACCCGCTGGTCCAGCACAAGTTGACCCGCCTGCGGGACGTTGGCACACCGCCGCCGGTGTTCCGTCAGCTGGTGCAGGAAATCGCAATGATGCTGGCGGTCGATGCGACCCGCGATCTGCCGCTCACATCGATGGCAGTGGCCACGCCGCTGACCACGATGTCCGATGCGCCGGTGTGTGCGACACAAATCTCGCTGGTACCCATTCTGCGCGCAGGGCTGGGCATGCTGCCCGGAGCCTTGGCCCTCCTGCCCGATGCCAACACCTGGCTGCTTGGCCTGGAACGGGACGAGGAGTCCCTGGAGCCCCGTGCGTACTACAGGAAGATCACGTCCCCCGAAACGACCGACCTGTGCCTGGTCCTGGATCCGATGCTGGCGACCGGCGGATCCCTGTGCGCGGCTCTGGCGACGCTGAAGGAGGAGGGGGTGCGGAACCTGCGCTATTTGGGCCTTGTGGCCGCGCCCGAAGGCATCGCGGCCGTGGAGCGGAGCCATCCCGACACGGATCTCCACATCGGTGCCTTGGACGAACGACTGACGGGGGATGCCGACGAACTGCCCAACGGCTATATCTGGCCAGGGCTGGGCGATGCCGGCGACCGCCAGTTCCGGACAGGGTAGGGGCTGTCCTCCGGCCGCGGCCGGTCACACTTCGTTAGGCGGGGGCTTGCAAGCACGCGGCCGATTGCCTCCAGTTCGTCCGGGGTGAACTCCAGGCTGCGGCCACGGCGGCGGTAGACCATGCCGTCGTAGCGATGGGAGGCGGGGGCAAAAGACATGGAGCAAGGTCTGCTTCTCGGGACTGACTGGAATCGGGTCCGGCGAAACCCTCATGCGCGCCTGCACGACCTGCCCGGATCCGGCCGCGAGGCCGTCAGTGCGAGGTGGTCGCGGGGAGGGGGCGATCAGTCAGGTGGGCCTGGCCGTCCGCATGGTAGCTGCTGCGGACCAGCGGACCGCTTTCGACCCAGCGAAAGCCGCGGTGCTCCCCTTCCGTCCGCAGGTCGTCGAATTCGTCCGGATGCACATACCGATCCACCGGCAGATGGAAACGACTCGGCTGCAGGTACTGGCCCAATGTCAGGATTTCAACATCGTGGGCGCGCAGGTCGTCCATGACGTCCAGCACTTCCCGACGGGTCTCCCCCAGACCCAGCATCAGGCCGGACTTGGTCACCGCGCGCCCTTCCAGCCCTTTGGCCCGGCGCAGCAGTTCCAGGCTTTGGTGGTACCGGGCCTGGGGACGCACCGTCCGATACAGGCGCGGAACCGTCTCGATGTTGTGGTTGAGAATCTCCGGCTGGGCGGCCAGCACCTTGGCCAGGGCCTCGCGGCTGCCCTGGAAGTCCGGGATCAGCACCTCGACGGTGCAGCCCGGGACCAGGCTGCGGATCCAGTGGATGCTTTCGGCGAACACCCAGGCGCCGCCGTCCGGCTGTTCGTCCCGGTTGACGCTGGTCAGGACGGCGTGGTTCAGCCCCATGGCCTGCACGCTTTCGGCCACGCGCCGCGGTTCGTCCGGGTCCAACTCGATGCCCCGACCGGTCTTGATCTTGCAGAACCCGCAGCTGCGCGTGCAGGTGTCGCCCATCAGCAGGAAAGTGGCCGTGCCCCGCGCCCAGCATTCGGCGAGGTTGGGGCAAAGGGCCTCCTCGCACACGGTGTGCAGCGACTGGCCGCGAAACAGGTTGCGCAGTTCCCGCACCTGCGGGCTGTCGGCGGGACGCACCCTCAGCCAGGAAGGCCGGCGCCCGCGCGTCAGGTTGCCTGCGGCGGCAGGTCTTGCCTCAAGGGCGATGGTCTGGCCGGTGGGAGGCTTGGTGGACAGGGTCATGCGGTTTTGACAAGGCCGCGGTCGGAGCGCACCAGGCGCAGGGCCGCCGTGCAGGCACCCAGCAACAGCCAGTACAGGGCGGACATGTGAGGATACAGCAGATTGACGTAGAAGTGGTCGAATATGCCGGTCATGACCAGGCCGATGACTGCGCCTGCCAATCCCAGCACCCAGGGTTCCAGCGGATGTCTGCGCCACGGGGTTCCCAGGAATTGAAGCAGCGGCGCCAGCAGGATTCCGCAGAACAGCAGCAGGGCCGGAACCCCCATCGTCGAGGCTACGGCCAGATAGATCATGGACACGCCCATTTCCAGGTCCACGGCCGGCGAGCCAAAGAAACCAAGGCCGGTCCAGGGCCACTCCCGCACGATTTCCAGGGCGTTGGCGTACTCGGTCAGGCGCATGCGCGTGGCCAGGTCCCGACCCATGAAGCCCTCCGCCAGACGCCGGACATAACCCTGTGTCTGGGGCAGCAGGACCAGCAGCAGGGCCAGCCCTCCGCCCGCGGGCAGCAGGATGCGATGGCGGAACACTGCCAGGAACAGCCCGATGGTTCCGATGGCCAGGAGGGCGTTGCGACTGTAGGTAAGGTAGGTGGCGGCCGCCACCACGGCCAAGGCCAGGCCGGCCGCGATTTGCACCGTGGGCGACTGCCACCGGAAGAGAAAGGGCAGCAGGACTGCGGCGGTCAGCACGCACACTGCACCCAAGAGGTTGGGGTCCGTGGACAGGCCGATGGCCCGCATGGCCTCCAAGGGATTGTCGTTGAGGTAGCGCAGGGCGGCATGCCCCTCCGGGTAGTCGAATACGGCCAGGCTGCCCAGGATGTTCGCGGCAGCCGTGCGGGGCACAAAGTAAAGGAAGAGCGCAGCCAGGGCGGCGACGGTGCCGCCGACAGCCAGCGCGGTCACCACGATGCGGATGCGGCGGACGGTGGTCAGGGTCGTCAGCGCCACTGGAAACAGCATCAGGCCCATCAGGTACTCGGTGGTCTTGCGGAGTTCAAAGGCGGACGGCGTCTCGAAGTTGAAGCCCCAGAATACGGCAGCCGTGTACAGGAGCGCGAACAACAGGGCCGGGGCCACACTGAACAGGTGGACGGGCTCCAGTTCTCCCCGGATGCCGGCCACCGCCCAGCGCACCAGCACCAGGCCCAGGGCAACATTGAGGAGCGACGGTTTGAGGCCGAAGTCCACCGGCAGCACGGCGAAGGGCAGAAGGACGGCAGTGAGTACCACGCCCGACAACCCGCAGTCGGGCCAGCACAGGGATGCCGCCAGCACGGCACCGACCACAACCAGCACAACCACGGTCGTGGCATGGCCGGCGACTGTCAAGCCGGTTGCGAGCAGGGCCGCTGTACCGACGACTGCCGAAGAGACTACCGGTGCCCATTGAGCCTTCATCGGTGGTCTGTCCGCGGTTTGGGCGGAGAAGGGGGAAACCGGGAGATTCAGCACAGGGGTGGACTTCCGGCGCAAGGTGCTCCGGTCACGGATGGCGTCATTGGGAAACGCGGGATGTTCCGGCTGCTGGTTGTGCACAAACATTGGCCGGCCCGCGTCGGATTGGACAGGTTGGCATGCTGCATGGTGCGGGAAGGCCGCGCGGAGGTGATCGGGTCGATCTACGGAGGTGATCGGGTCGATCTACATATTAGCGAAGCACGCATCCGCTTACCGGCGAGGTTCGTCCGGACAGCCGACCTTGGGCACGCGCAGGCGGTCCCCGTCCAGCTTGACGGCCTCGGGAATGGTGAAGGCCGGCACGGTGAAGTGCCGGGCCTTGAAGCGGGGCTTGCCTTCGGTTTGGGGATCCTTGCGGTACCGCTGGTAGGCGTCGGCCAGGCACTTCAGGCTGTAGCGCACACAGGCAAACGGGTAGTCCTTCAGCCAGGCGTGGTCCGGGTCGTTGCGCAGGACCGTGAACCGCCGGCCCAGGGTGAAGAAGGTCGGAACGGGCTTGGGGCCAATCCTGTAGGCCTGCCACAGGCGGTACCGGCGCTCCTGGTCGGCCAGCATGTGGTTCCAGACATGGCGGCAGGCCCCGGCGACGGCCGTCAGCAGGATGCCCGTCGCGGCGTCGCCCGGATACAGGCGCAGGCGCACCGTGCGGTGCACGGTCTCCGGGGCCTCTGTTGCAGGATGGTGGGTGTCGGGCACGGAACTGCTACTTCTTGTCCGGTGGGGAGTCCGATTGCCGTCGGGCTCTCTTGTTTGCAGGACACCATTATAGCACAAATATACAGGGTTATGCCTGTCGCACCGACTGCGTAGTCAGATATATAAGCCCCTTCTTGTTCCTCCGATTTCTACAGCAACATTAATCCATGCGGATCGAGTTCGACGAGGAGAAACGCGCGAAGACGATCGAGGTCCGAGGATTGGACATGGCACGGGCGGCGGATGTCCTGGGGGGCGCGACGTTGACCGTCGAGGACGATCGGCGAGGCCATGGTGAGATTCGCTTGATCACCCTGGGCTTTCTGGACGATGCAATGGTGGTTCCTGTCTGGACGCCTCGCGACAACGCGTGCAGAATCATCAGCATGAGGAAAACCAATGACCGAGAACGAAAGCTCTATGGATCGAGGTTTTGACCCCGACACGGCACCTCGATCAGGCCCTGCAAGACTGGATCAAGCAGCAGCACGACACGGCATGAGCCGACCTCGCAGCGAGGTATTGCCGTAGCCAGGAGCCGGGGGCAAGCGCGGGGACGCGCTGCCTCCGGTTCCCACGTGCAGGGCTTTCGGTAAGCGGTCCAGGCAAATCCCCGTCGCATCGTCAAGTCAAGGCGATGCGACGGGGTAGGACCAGGCAATCGCCCGAAACTGCCCAGTCCAGCCTCGAGTTGTGGAAAGCACCAGGACCCGCGTCCATCAACCGAGCGCGAATTGCCATATACCGGGAACGGACAAGACAAATGGAACAGGCGGACATGCAGGACGAAACGAAGGCGGTACCCAGGCCCGACACCCTCAACGAGCAGGTGGGAGTCCTGGTTCGGCGGGAGATTGAAGCCCGCATTTTGGGCCCTATGATTGATGCGTTCGCAGAGGCCTTTGGACGGGACAGAGTTCTGGAGATCGTCCGCTCTACGATTGTGGAGATTGCGCGCAGCCAAGGCCGCGCCATGCGCCTGTCCGGCGAAGGCAACGACTTGGACGACTTTGCCGGGACCATGGAGGCCTGGAAGCGCGGCGGAGCCCTGGAAACCGATGTCCTGGCCAGCTCCGGGGATTCGTTCGACTTCAATGTGACCCGGTGCCGCTATGCGGAGATGTACCGCGAGATTGGCATGGAGGAACTTGGATCAATTCTGTCGTGTGCGCGCGACTACGCTCTGATCGAGGGGTACAACGCATCGGTGGATCTGATCCGAACCCGGACCATCATGGAAGGTGCCACCCATTGCGACTTCAGGTACCGCATGCACGCCCCGGTGGACTTGGAGCCCTGACGGCGCGACACCCCTGGTCGGCGGATGGGGCACACGTCAGGCCTCCGGTATCCGGGATGAGGCCGGGATCCGTGGCTGGTCATCCGCGGGCTCACCAAACGGGTCGTCGATCTGGCGCCGCCAGACCTGCACGAATTCCACCATCTCGCGGTACCGGATGCGGGCGATGCGGAGGGCTGGTTCGGTATTCATGCTCTCGGCCGTATGGGCGACGAATTCGAGCGCATAGGACTCGGCTAGCGCCAGGCGTTCCTCTTGGGTGATGTGCATGGCCCGCGCCGTACCCAGAATGTGGGCCAGTTGCGGAACACCAAGCTTGGTGAGCTTGTCCGCGTCCCACAGGATCGCCGCCTCAAGGGGTTCCAGCGGTTTGGTTCTGCGTCCCGACGAGAACCCTTCGTGCAGACGAATGGCGATCGCCACGGTCCGGATCTTGTACTGCGGGAAGTCCGTTGCCTTCAGAACCTGTACGGCTTCGTCGGCACCGCGGCGACCGTGCTGGTCCTCCAACTTGCGGATGTCGTGCAGCCAGGCCGCAGCCACGCAGGCATCTTCGTCCGCACCCAGCCGCCGGGCCAGCAGCCTCGCATTCTCGACCACATCCTTGACGTGTTCCCAGCGATATCGGTACGGCAATGGCGCATCGGCCGGCAGGTGCCAGTCCAGCTCCTCTTCCTGGCGGGACCGCTTGTCCGCCAGGGCACGACAGAGGTTCTCCCAGCCCCGGCCATCACTGCATGGCAGGGTTGTGTCCCTGTAGCCCGCCTTGGGGGCAGCCATCAGAGACTGATCCCCTGGGCCCGCATGATCCCGCGCATGTAGCCCAAGGCGTAGGCCATGCCCGCGTGCCAGGGGGCTTCGCAGGTCATCTGCGGGGTATGGTCCGGAATCAGGACACCATCAAAATCGTTGGTGGCCAGGATGGCCACGATGCGCTCCATGTCCACATCACCCTCGTCCACGAACACTTCGCGGTACCGGGGTACCTTGCCCAAGACGTTGCGGAAGTGCACGTAGCCGATTGCATCCTGTTGGCTGTACTGTTCGGTGAACGCATAAATGTCGCCCTCGGTCATCTCCGCCAACGAACCCACGCAGTATTCCAGCTTGTTGCTGGGGCTGGCGTGCAGGTCCAGCACATCCTGATACATCCGGGGCTGGTACACGAGGCGTGCGGTTCCGCGCAGCGTGGGCATTGGGGGGTCGTCGGGATGCAGGGCCAGGGCCACGCCGGCTTCTTCCGCCACCGGCAGGACTTCCCCCAGAAACCGGTCCAGGCGCGACCACAATTCCTTGCGGCCAACCGCCGAAACCGTGCCGGTGGGAGCCTCCGGGTCGTAGGTCATGTTCCAGATGGTGCCGTTGGCGATGGGCGTCTCCCGCGGGCCGTCCGGACCCAGGAAGCCGACCGACTCGGCACCGCCGCGGGCCCAGGGGCCTTCCACATGGCCCCAAACACCGGCGATGCTGAAGTTGTAGCCCATGACCGGGATGCCGGCTTCCCCGAGATTGCGGACGATGGCCTGAATCGTTGCGATCTGTTCGTCCCGTCTGGGACCGTCCAAAAGGATGTCGTACCAGTGGGCGGGACTGAAGTTCTCCAATGCCGCCAGTTCCAGGCCCTCGGCCTGAATGCTCCGTCGCAGGCCGGAAAGGGACTCGGCGGACCAGGGTTCGAGATCCGGATTGGCCCAGCCCCAGCCGTCGTCCTCCTGGGTGGGAATGCGCGGGCCATCGCTGAAATAGTCGGTCAGATGGGCCACAATGTGGGTGGCGCCTGCTTGTCGGACAAAACGGAAATTGTCCGTGTGCAGCATGTGTCGGTAAAGACCAAGGCCCAGTTTCATCGCGGAATGGCCACCTTAAGATCTGTGTTCGGCGGGAGGCGCCGCAGGCAAGACGGGAATTGTAGCGATCGAGGTCTGCGACCGGCGCGAAGTCCTGTGTCCGCCGACAAGATCCCTGCAGAAGAAGTTCACATTGCGTTCACATTTGGTTTCTAGACTGGCCGTCATGAATTGGACACCACGGCTGCCTCCGGAGCACATTCCGGAGCGCTGCGGACCCGTCCATCCGATCCCATCGCAACAGGATGCAATTTATGGTTACCAAGTTGAATCCCCAAGCCGGCCGCTGTTTGGGGCTGGCCTTCGCCTCGTTCCTTGTCTTCACCCTCTTGATGTCGGGCGCGGCCCTGGCGCAGGCGCGGCCCGATGCGGAACAGAAGACGTCCGTCAAGGATGAATTCCTGGCCGCAGCCCATGCCGCCGCCGCCGAACTCGGTGCCGAGTTCGGGCTGAGTGCCGATGAGGCGGCATCGCTCGTCGACATGCTCCTCTTTACTGCTTCGGACATCGAACCGGGAGCCAACACGCGACGGATGATGGCGGACCTGTCCGCGACCTACGGCCTTGAACCGCGGGAGCTCTTCGGCTTCCTGCAGCTGTACCGCACCAAACTCATGGCCATCGGCCAGGACCATGGCCTGGTTCCCCTCCGCAGCGCACGCCCCACATTCGGACCTCGGTCCGCCGATCTTGCCGGGAGCGGTCCGATCGGTCCGCGCAGCCGGTGGCAGTTGGAAGGCGAGACATGGCAGTACGGACCGCGCGGGACGGAGGAAATGCGATCAGCACGCGGACCTGCCTATGGTCCCGGCCCGGAACGGTCGGGGACGGCCCGCGCCGGCGCAATGCGATACCGGTTCCAGCAAATGCATGCGGAATTCCACATGCAGGATGCTGGACATCAGTACGGTAAGACGCATGACGGTCAGGACATGAATATGCGGACCGCCGCGCAGCAGCACCGCATGAACCCGAAGGTATCGGCTTGGAAGGCCGAACAGGCATCTGCATGGCGCCATTCGGCCCAGGACAAGGCTGTCGCCAAGAGCGGGGATGGACCCGGCCACAAGGACAACATGTATGGCAAACCCAGGGGTCCCGAGGCCTGGAGCCGGCATGGCGACGTTGGGGCTGCCATGGCCCGTCGGTACCGGAGCCAGGAAGCGGACGGCGTCCATGCCGAGCGCGATGGTGTTGAGCACGGGAAGGAGTTCGACAAGAATGGCTTCATGCCTGAGGGTGCCCGGTCCAACAACGACCGGTTCGGCCGCAAGTACGGCGAAGCCGACCAGTCGGAGGCTTGGAGTCGGTTCGACAAGCGCGAATTCGCTCCCGAGGCCGCCCGGCGCGATATCGAGTCTCCGGACCGTATGCGGATGGAACGAATGCGCGGCGGCCAGCCAGCCCTCATGGACGAGGACGGCATGGACGTGTCCATCGAGCCTTTGGTGGGTGGTTTCGAGCCCGATATGATGGGCTTGGAACACAACGTGGCGGCCATGGTTCCGGTTGTGCTGGACGTGGTCGGATCCGCCATCGTGGAGTCACTGGCCGAAACGACCGGCATACCGGAGGCGGAGATGGAGGCCATGGTTGTGCAGGCCCTCTTGGAGGGACTGGATGCAGCCATCGACGAAGGTCTGATTACACAGGAAGATGCCTTCGACATGCTGATGTTGCTGACCGCGGCGGACGCCATGGAGCAGTAGACAGTTGGGTGCTTCATCGGAAGCATCCAAGACCCGGCCGCCGGGAGATGGCGGCCGGGTTGTGCCTTGATTAACAGGTGGATCCACCATGGCCCAACACCTACTCGTCGTCGATGACAACGATCAAATCACCAACTTGCTCCACCAGTATTTGCAGGCGCAGGGATACGCTGTCGACGTGGCCGGGGACGGCGTGGAAGCCTTGGAGCGGATCGCGGACCGGCTGCCGGACTTGATCCTGCTGGATGTGATGATGCCCCGCATGGATGGCTTCGAGTTCATGCAGGAGTTGCGCCGACAGCATGCCGTGCCGGTCATTTTCCTGACCGCGCGGCTGGACGAAGTCGACCTGCTGACCGGGTTCGGCTACGGAGCCGACGACTACCTGACCAAGCCGTTCAGCATGAGTGAGTTGGCTGCACGGGTGCGCGCGGTACTCCGCCGGACACAGGATGTCCGGGACCGGAACGAGGTGGTACGCAGCGGCGACATTGAAGTGGATCGCGCCCGCTATGAGGTACGGGTCAAATCCCGGCCGGTGAACCTGACCCGTACGGAGTTCTCGCTGTTGGAGGCTCTGGTGGATGCCAGGGGGCGGGTGCTTTCCCGTCCCCAGCTGCTGGAGCACATGTTCGGCGATGTGCCCGGCGAGGCCGACGGCTTTGAGCGCACGGTGGATGCCCACGTCAAGAATCTGAGGGCCAAGCTGGCCCGCGAGGCCGACGGTCAGGTTTTCGTCGAGACGGTGTACGGTGTCGGCTACCGCCTCCGGGAGGGTGGAGGGTTGTAGCGATGTCGCTCGGCAGCAAACTGAGCATTGCCTTTGTCGCCATTGCCGCCCTTGGCATTCTCGTGGCCGGCGCCCTTGGCATTTGGAACACGGTCGAGTTCCAAGATCGCAAGGACTTCGAGGCGCAGGCCCTGCCGTTCCTCCTGGACGAGGTGTTGACCCATTACCAGGCCCACGACGAATCCTGGGAGGGGGCCGGCGAACTGCCCTTGCCGGGATATGTGCTGCTGTTTGACAAGGACCAAAAGTGGCTGGGAAACGGTGGCCGCGGGCCGGCGCAGAAGCTGCTTGGTCCCTGGCGCGGGTACGGTGTTCCCGCCCAGGCCATTGTTCTGGACGGCGAAGTGATCGGATTCCTGAAGGTGATGCGCCGGCCCAAGGCGTTGGGCGGGGGTGCCGAAGTCACCTTTTTCCAGGATGATTCCGCCTTCCTTGAGGACGGGTTCGAAGACTTGGGACGCCATCGGCGGGATCGTTGGCCGATACCTTTCTGGGGTTTCGGCGCCATTCTGCTGGCAGCCGGGGTGTCCGGCGTGTTCGTCAGTCGGCGAATCGTCAGGCCACTGCACGAACTGACGGAGGCCACGCGGGCGGTGGCCTCCGGCGAGCTGGAGCATCGGGTTCCCGTGCGGTCGCAGGATGAACTGGGCACGCTGGCGGAGTCGTTCAACTCCATGAGTGGGAAGCTGGCCGAATCGGAGCAACTGAAGCGGCAGATGACCCAGGACGTGGTGCACGACCTGGCACAGCCAATCGTGGTCATCCGCGGGTTGGCCGAAGCCATGCGCGACGGAGCCATCCCGGTCACGGACGAGAACCTGGACACGATCTTTCAGGAGGCCGGCCGCATGGAAGGGCTGGTGCGGGGCCTGCACATCCTGGAGCAGTTGGACTCGGGACGCCTGCACCTGTCCAGGGGACCCCTGGCACCGGAGGACCTGGTGAATCGCTTGATGCGCATGTACGCGGGGCAGGCGCAGAGTGCGGGCATCTCCCTGGTTGCACGCATCGATCCGGTTCTGCCGGTGCTCGATGGGGACGAAGAACGCCTGATCCAGGCGTTCGGCAACATCATGGTGAATGCCTTGGCCTATGCCCCGGCGGACAGCGACATCGAGATTCGGGCCCGGACCGGTGCGGGTGGTGGGGTTGAACTGTCCGTGACGGACAGCGGACCCGGTGTGCAGGAGGAGGACCTGCCCCGAATCTTTGAGCGGTTCTACCGGGCGGACAAGGCGCGCACGCAGCGGAATGTCGAGGGTTCGGGCATTGGGCTCGCCATTGTGCGATCGCTGATTGAAGCCCATGGCGGCGAAGTCTCCGCGGCCAATGTGGAGCCTACCGGCCTGCGGGTGTCCGTTCTGCTGCCAACGGCAGCCTTGCCGTCGTCGAAAGGTGGCGTCTAAGGGGGGTGCCCATGCGTCGATTGTCCCCAAGGCAACCGCATTCCAATTTGACGGGATCCCGAGTCGGTACTCATCGTTCCAGTTGGCCTGCTTGCGCTTGATGATTGGTTTCCCGGCCCAACTGGTCGAGGGTCATCACCAGGTTGCGGCCGGTGCGGATGTGGCTTGCGTCCTCCCGGAAGGCCATGTCCAGGACCCAGTGCAGGGAATTCTCAATGGGGCATATATACGATGGTTGACACCACGCATATCCGGTTCACGGGTCGCGGGAGTCCCTGTGGTCGGCCGCAAGGCCGACCAGGGAGGGAGCGCTCCTCGCCGTGCAGCTGCCCCAGTCCCGCGGGCCGGAACGGGTACGGACGGAAGTCCCGCCCGCACCAGGATGTTGAGCGCCGCGTTGTGATCGGCGTTCGCCCGGAATCCGCAGGTTCCGCACGCGAACACCGCCTGCGACGGTCGGATTGACTTGGCTGTGTGTCCACACTGGCTGCAGGCTTGCGAAGTGTAGGCAGGATCCACGAACACCACCCGGCCGGCCTTGTACTCGAGCTTGCGCTCCAACGGCCCCTAGCCGCATGCCAGGATGGATCGGTTGAGCCCTGCTTTCTGCTTCACGTTCCGGCCGGGGTTCTCGACCGTGCCCTGCGCACTCTTCGTCATGGCCTTCGTGTTCAGGTCCTCGAGCACGACGGTGTGGGCGGTGTCCGCAACCTTGCGACTGATTTGGTGAGTGGCGTTGTCCCGGCGGCGGGAGCGCTTGCGGTGGAGTTTGCGCAGTTGCCCGGCCGTGCCGCGGCGTCGGTGGGAGCCCTTCTGCTGCCGGGCCATCCTGCGCTGGTACCGCTTGATCTTCGCGTCCTCAACAGTCGTGTCGGGGATTGCGTGTACGGCTCCGGTGCGGTCCGTGGCCTGCCCCGCGTTGCGGTCGACACCGACCGCTCCGGACTCCGCGGACGGGCATACGTCCGGATGGTCGACCGGCACGTCGAACACGATGTAGGCGTACCACTGCGGCTGCTTGCTTTCGGACTCCTGCCGTACGCGCACGGTCAGCGGCTGGCCGTCGGCATACCGGTGGATGGGACCGAGACGCGTCCAGCCCATCTTGGGGATGTACAGACGCCCGTCCTGGATCCGGACTTTGACCGGGATGGCGGAGGCGGGCTGTGTGTAGTGCTTGGCCTTGTACTGCGGACGTCCGTGGTCCGGACGGTCCGGGTCGAAGAACGCGGCGTAGGCGTCCCCCATGTACTTGCAAGCGTACCGGACGATTGCGTAGCTGTAGTCCTGCAGCCACGCGTTGCCGGGTGCGTTCCGCAACTGCGTGAACCGCGTGCCCAGCGTGAAGAAGGTCGGACTGCCGGGACCCTTCCCCGGCTTGCCGAACGCCTTCCACATGCGGTAGCCCGTCTCGTGCCCGGCCAGCACGTGGTTCCAGGCGAACCGGCAGGCGCCCGCCAGTTGCTCCGGCATGGCTGTGATCTTTTTGGACTGGCCATTTGCCTGGCGCTGTCCCGGCACCAAGCGCGACCGGTCCGCCCACACGCTGACCAAGTGCAGGAGTGCCCGGCCCCGGCCTGGATATAGGAAATCCGGCACGGTTTCACTTTTGTTGAGTTGGTCCGAGGTCGGCCTCAGCCTCCCTTGGCGTGAAAAGGCCCCCTTGCCGGCCGCAGGCCATGGCGGCTGTCAGCCACCGGCAGAGGAGGGGCCGCAGGCCGGCGGCCCGGGCCGTGCGCGGCCGCGTACGGATTCATGATGGAATGCCACCGGAGCCAGTATTTCTGTGTTTTTTCAATTACTAAAATGATATAGAATTGTTGGTTAATTCCTGTCTTCCATCGCGATTGCTATCTGAGAGTTTCGAGATGGCACCTCCTACTTGCTTCGTACTGTTATCTTTCTGCCTGCCGCAGCCGAATCCCGTGCCGACCCAACCGGCCACCGGCAAACCACCGCACCTCCGACCTTCAGGCAGCCCGGAACCTTAACAGTTACATCATGGAGCGGGACATTGACAGCACCAGGCAATGCCGCCGCCTTGCCATGCGCTACGAGAAGATCGCCTTCAGCCACCTCAGTTCGTAATGTGCGCCGCCGTTCGCCATGGGCTGCCAAACTCCCTTCGCTGCTCATGTCCGCAGGCCCTGGTCCACGATGCAGAAAGGGCGTTGTGCCGGCAGCTTCACGAGAACCGCTGGGACCGCCCCCTTGCAGGACGGACCGGAGGACTCGGGATCGATCGCTGGGTCGAATACCGGCAGGTTCGGTGTGGCCGCTTCGCGCCCGCCCTGGCAAAGGCAACTGGACGTGGAGGGCTCTCCGCTGCTGTCAACGAGGCATATCTGTTACCACGACGGTTGTACTACTGCATACCGGGAAAATATCAACTTAATTATGAATTTTTGATGTTTATTCAGCCAACTTCCGGCAACTAATTCCTGTAAACGGGGGGACGAACAATGCAGGAGGATGGAAACGTTTCTGTAGTCATGTCGGATCGGCGCAATTGGCGCGGCTACGCGCAGCTCGCGTTGGTCGTTCTCGTACTGGCGGTGGCTCTCTATTTCGCAAGGGCACCCAGCTTCAGGGCACCCACGGGTGACGCCGCACCGCAGACGAGTGCCCCGCCGGTTGTCGCGGTCGTTGTTCCCTTGGCCACCGAACAGGCCCTGACCATTGATTTGACCGGCACGGTTTCCGCGCGGGAAAAGACCACCCTCATGACCGAGGTGGAAGGACGGGTGGCCTGGGTGTCACCGGACTTGACCGCCGGCGGATTTATCGCTGCCGGAGAAACGATCGTCCGAATTGACCCTGCCCAATATGAACTTGACGTGGAAGAGGTGCAGGCCACCGTCGAGGAAGCCGAGGCCCGGGTGCGGCTCGAAGAGGCGTTGGGTGCGGAAAACGAGCGGGTGTTCGAACTTGAGAATCCCGATGCCGAGCCGTCCGAGTGGGTCCGCAGACTGCCCCACATTGCACTGGCGCAGGCGGAACTCAAGAAGGCTCAGGTCGCGCTCAGAAGGGCGGAATTGCAACTGGCACGAACAGAGATTTCCCTCCCTTACGACGTTCGGGTGATGGGGTCGGATGCGGCCGTCGGCGAACTGGCACGCCCGGAAGACCCTCCCATGCCCTCCGCTCTGGTAAGTGTCGTCTACACCCCTTCGGGTCTGCTGGGTCTCGTCTACCGCCCCCACATGCTGCGGGTGATAACACCCATTGAGCCCCGCGAACTCGCCTACCTGGAGCCGGCCGTGGGGCGCAAGGCACAGATAACCGGGCGGACAGGGTCGTGGGAAGGGGAAATTGCCAGTGTCTCATCCATTGTCGACGCCACTTCGGGCCTGGCTTCGGTGTTCATCAAATTCGCGGAGGACGAGCACGTGGAAGCCCTGCCACTTCCAGGGACATTCGTTGAAATCAACATTGAAGGTCCGGTCTTCTCCGACGTGTATGTCCTGCCGAATACCGTTCCCCGGGAAGACGGCAGCATCTGGATCGTCAGGGATGGCAGATTGCAACTCTTCAAACCGGAAGCCTACGGGAGGACAGCCGACGGGTGGGTCGTGAAAGTCTTTGATGCAGGCGAGGGAATCGTGGCCGACACGTTGTCGGAGCCCTTTGAAGGGCTTGCAGTCTCGCCACAAGTCCTGGAGGCCCGTTGACGGGATTTGGAACATGAACGCAACCACAGACGAAAGCCGCGACCAGCCGCCATCCGGCCCGATCGCCGGGTGGATTGCCTACTTCGTGGGCAATCCGGTCGCCGCCAATCTCCTCATGCTGTTTTTGCTGGTTGCCGGCGTCGTGTCGGGAGCCCGGATCGCGGTGGAGGCAAACCCCGAAATCGATCTGCGCACCGTCACGGTCACGGTGCGCTCGCCCGGATCGTCGCCGCGGGAGGTGGAGGAGGACATCGTCCGCCGGGTCGAGGAAAGTGTCATCGGCTTCCAGGGGGTCGAGCGGGTCGTGGCCACGGCGACGGAGGGGATGGGCACGATCAACATCGAGTTGACCACGTTCGCGAATGCCGACAAGGTCCTGGACGACATCAAGCAGGCAGTGGACGGCATCGAAAACTTTCCGCCCCTGAACGCCGAGCGGCCGCACGTGGAGTTGACGGAGGTGAACGACCAGGTGATGACGCTGGCCGTGGTGTCGGACGTGCTGAACGAGGACGCCCTGCGGCGTGCCGCCGAGAAGGTGCGCCGCGAACTGCTGCAGTTGCCCGGCACCTCGCGCGTGAACATGTTCGGCACGCGGGACCGCGAGATTGCCATCGAACTGAATGAAGTGGAACTGCGGCGCCACGGCCTTTCGCTCCGGGAGGTCGCCAACATCGTGCGCCGGGCCTCCCTCAACCTGACGTTCGGCGAACTGCAGACGGAGACCGGCGGGGTGGTGCTGCACACGATCTCCAAGCGTACGGTGGGCCGGGAATTCGCGGGAATTCCCCTGATCACGCGTCTGGACGGCACCATCGTGACCCTCGGGGACGTGGCGGACATCCGCGATGCGTTTGTGGACGGGGAAGTCATTGCCAAAGTGGACGGGGTGCCTGCGGTGTTCGTGCGGGTGGCCCACACGCGCGGTCAGTCCCTCATTGAAAGCGCCCGGGACATACGGAACTTGCTGGCCGACTACGAGGTGCCGCAGGACGTGGATGTCTTCGTCTGGGAGGACAGGGCGGAGCCAAACCATGATCGGCTGGCGCGGCTGGCCCAAACCGGCATCATCGGCGTGATTCTTGTCTTCCTGCTGCTGCTGCTGGTCTTTGACCTGCGCGCCGCCGTATGGATTACGCTCGGCATCCCGTTCTCCATCGCCGGCTCCCTGCTCTTCTTCGGTCCGGCGAACCTGTCCATGAACCTGGGTACCCTGACGGCGTTGTTCCTGATGATCGGCCTGGTGGTGGACGATGCACTGGTGGTGGGCGAGGGCATCGCGGCGGAACGGGAGCGCGGTCTGGGACCGCTGGCAGCGGCCGTGGCGGGGGCCAGGTCCGTGGTGAGCCCGATTACAGTCGCCGCGACGACCACGGTTCTGGCCTTCGTGCCCTTCTACTTCCTGCTCCACCCCATGTTCCAGGTCGTCAAGGTCTTTCCCCTGGTGGCGTTCTTCGTGCTGGTGGTGTCCCTGATCGAGGCGGTCTTCATCCTGCCAGCGCATCTGGGCCACGCCCGTCGGTGGAGCCTGTGGCCCCTGAGCGCCATCTAGGCGCGGGTCTGCGAGTGGATTGAGGAACTTCGGGACCGGACGGTGGTGCCGGCCGTGTCGTGGTCCGTGCGGAACGTCTGGGCAACCCTAGTCATCGGAGTTGTGGTGGTGGCTTCGTCCGTGCTGCTGTTCCGCTTCGAGCTGGTGCGGTTCGTTGCCCTCTCCGGCGTGGCTTCGGATTATGTCCAGGCCGACCTGCAAATGCCCGAGGGTACGCCCCTCGCCGTGACGGAGGCTGCCGCAGTGGAGGTGGTGGCGGCGGCCCAAGCGGTCAACGAACAGTTGCCGGGGGTGCCCATACGCTCCGTCACCTACATTGCCGGCCAGATGGCCGAGTGGCCTTGGATAGGCACGGAGATCCCGACCGGCAGCCACTTGGCGGGGGTGCGCTTGGAACTCAATGATCGTCCCCTGCGCCGCTCGATGCCTTGGGATGTCACACGGGTCTGGCGGCAGAACCTGGGTTCGAACGCGCGTCTGGAGAAGATCCAGTTCTGGAACAGCAGTATTCGCGAAAGTCCCACCATTGCGTATGTGCTGTTGCACGAGGACGAGGAGGTGCTGCAACAGGCTGCGGCGGAGATGCAGTCCTTTATGACGGGTACCCCGGGCGTCATCCAAATCTCCGACAGCCTCATCCCGGGCAAGCGGCACCTCCAGATCGAACTCACGCCGGTCGGCGAAGCCGCGGGGCTCACGACGGCGGATGTCGGCAGCCAGTTGCGCGCCAACTTCCACGGCGTGGAAGTCCAGCGCATTCAACGGGGCCATGAGGAAGTCAAGGTCATGGTGCGATACCCCCCCGAGCGCCGGACGAGTCTGCGGGAACTGGAGCGGGAGCGCATTCGCCTCCTCGGCGGCGCGGAGATGCCGCTGTCCGCCGTGGCGCAAGTGCACGAGAGCCGCGAGCCGGCGACCCGCACGCGCATTGACGGCTCCCGGGCGGCTCTGGTGAATGCCTACGCCGATACGACCGTGACGACACCGAATCAGGCACGCAGTACCATTGAACGGGACTTCCTGCCAACGCTGCGGGAACAGTATCCCGACCTGCGTATTGAGCCGGCGGCCGGCGCCCGCGACGAGCAGGCCATGTTCCGGACCCTGACGTTGTTGCTGCCGATCGTGCTCATTGCCATGTATGCGCTGATGGCGGCCTCCCTGCGGAGCTACTGGAAACCCCTGGTGGCCGTGGCCGGCTTCCCGATTTCGTTCACCGGCGCGGTCCTCGGCCACTGGATCCTGGGCTGGGATTTCCAAGCCATGTCGGTCTTCGGCGTGATCGCGGTCTTCGGCGTGGTGGTCAACGATTCACTGGTGCTGCTGGACCGCTACAACACGATCCGGCGCGAGAACCCGCTGCTGCCGGCCCTCGCCGCGGTCTCGGCCGCCACGCGCCACCGCTTCCGGGCGGTTTTCCTCACAAGCCTCACCACTTTGGTTGGCTTGTCGCCGCTGCTCTATGAACGCGGGGATGACCTGATCTTCGTCGTGCCGTTCATCGTCAGCATGATGGGAGGCCTGATCCTGTCGAGCCTGTTCATTCTCTTCATTTTGCCGGCGCTGGTCATGGTGGCCGAGGGTTCCGGCGAGTGACCTTCGGGCCGGGTTCTTCTCACCCCGGCCTCCGGCCCTCGTGGAGTTGGACATGTAGGGTCACAACCCTCGGTGCAGTGCCGGCAGAAAAGGGTCCCCAGGGCGATTGTCCCCCAATTCACGGCGCTCACTCTCATGTATAATCGGTGTCAGGAACTCAGTCGATTGACCGAATTCGCAATACAGGGGATAGGAGAGTTCAGGTGATTACATTGACGGCAACGGCCGCGGAACGGCTGCAATCGGTCATGTCCGAAAAGGGCATGGATGAACATCACGGCCTGCGCGTGTTTGTCAAGGGCGGTGGTTGCGGAGGCATGCAGTACGGCATGACCTTCGACAAGACCACCCGGGACGGGGACGACATCACCGAACAGCATGGCATGAACGTGCTGGTGGATCAGACCAGTCTCTTCTACATCGACGGGGCCTCGATCGACTATCAGGATTCCCTGATGGGCGGCGGGTTCCACATCGAAAATCCCAATGCCGTCAGCTCCTGTGGCTGTGGCAGCAGTTTCCGCACGACGGACAGCCATGCGGGCGCGGACCAGGGCGGGGGTTGCGGCCACGGCTGAACCCAGTCCCATGGCCCGCGCGGCGTGCACCGAGAGTCATGTCTGATCCGGTGCGCGCCCGAATCTACACGGTGCGGGAAGCCCGCGCCGCCCTGCCGCGCGTGGCGGCCCTGATGGAGTTGGTCCAGGCCGCGCGCGGGGAAATCATGGAGTTGCGGCCCAAGGTTTGGCCGTTTCTCCGCCGCCGGATCGGCAACGGCGGCAACGCCCACATCACCGATTTGACCGAACAGTTTGCGCGCCTGGACGGTGCCGTGCGCCAAATCATGGCCATGGGCATCCTGGTCAAGGATGTCGACAAGGGCATTCTCGACTTCCTGGCCATGCGACACGGCCAGCGCGTGTACCTCTGCTGGCAGCACGGCGAGGAGACCATCGACTACTGGCATGACATTGATGCCGGGTTCGCGGGCCGGCAGCCGGTGATCGAGTCGGAATTTGACGACTTTGAATAATTGACGGCCGGCCACCGGCAAAGGCAAACGACAATCCATGCCCAATCAGTTCAACGCACCCGAGATCGGTGTGACCGAAGTTGACATGCGACGGCAGCGAGGCGACAGCTTCCTGCTGGTGGATGTTCGCGAAGCCGATGAATTGGAAGTGGCGGCCATTGCGGGAGCCACCCACGTGGCGCTTAGCGACTTGAGGGATCACGGCGAAGCCGCCATTCCGCAGGCCATGCAGGACAAGGACGTGGACTGCGTCCTGTTTTGCCACAAGGGCGTGCGTAGTGCCAAGGTCACCGCCTGGTTGATGGAGCGCGGCTATACCAACGTGCGTTCGATGGACGGTGGCATTGACGCCTGGTCCGTCCTGGTCGACGAGGAAGTGGATCGCTATTGATCAGGCCTGGCCGGTCGAGCGCACCGAGTATCGAACGGGGTGCTCTGCGCCGTGGCCGCGGGGGCTTCACCTGCGGTCTCCGCAGTTCGAGGTGCGGATTGGGTGTTGCACCGCCGCGTTAGCCGCGTGGCTGAGTGACCGACAACATCGCCAGCTTGCCTGCCGCGGGTCCGACGACCAAGGGGAACGTTGCGGAATGGCTGCCGCCGGACGGGCTGTTCCCCGGTCAGGTGGGTGCCTGTTCCTCCATCAGGCCCGGAGGGAGCTGCTCCGGGTTGTCCAGGAGGGAGCCGAGTGCCTGCATGTTCTTCAGGTCCGAGGTGCGTTCCACGGTTTTGGGTGTCTCCAGCAGCTTGGGGATGTGCGACCAGGTCGCATCGTTGAGAATGAACGCGAAGGCTGATTCCCCGATCCGACCTTGGCCGATGTGTTCATGCCGGTCCACGTGGCTGCCCAGATCGCCCTTGCTGTCGTTGAAGTGCCAGCACCGCACCGCGTCAAGGCCCACGGTGGCGTCAATCTCGGACATCAGGCGGTCGTATCCGTCCCGGGTGCGAATTTCGTATCCCGCGGCAAACAGGTGGCAGGTGTCGAGGCAGATGCCGGTGTGGGCCGCGTCGCGCGTCAGGGACAGCAGTTCGGCCAGTTCGGCAAGGTCGCGTCCGATGACCGTACCCTGGCCCGCCATGACCTCGAACAGCAGACGCGTGGCTCGCAGATGAGGACGGCGGGCATAGACTTCGTTGACGATTGAGGCAGGCCGGTCGGGGCGTGGGCGACAGCGTGCGGCCTAGTCGGCAAAGCTCGCTTCGGATGCCCGTACCGTGTCCCGCCATGACCTCGAACAGCAGACGCGTGGCTCGCAGATGAGGACGGCGGGCATAGACTTCGTTGACGATGGCGGCAGCCCTGGCGATGCCGGCTTCCGCGCCGTCGCCCATGTGGGCGCCCGGATGCAGGACGACATCCGGGATGCCGAGGGCCGTGGCCCGTTCCAGTTCATCCTCCAAGCCGGCTCTGCTTTTGGCTTGGACATCCGGTTTGGGCCCGGCCAGGTTGATCAGGTAGCTGGCGTGGGAGACGGTCGGCAACGGGGCCGGTCCCTGTCGGCGGTCCTGCCACTTTTGGATGTCGCCGGGATCCAACGGCTTGGATTTCCACTGGCGATTGCTCTTGGTGAACACCTGCAGCGCGGTCATATGGAGGTCGACGGCCCGGTCGATTGCCTTGTGCATGCCGCCGGCGGCGGATACGTGGGCGCCCATGAGGGCCGGCGTGGTTGCGGAGTGGGGCATGTTGGTTCCGATGGGTGGCATGGAGGCTGTGGATGCTCGCACTGGCGATAGACACGGCCATCGAACCCGCCGTTGTGGGGGTGGTGGACTTGGCTGCCGAAAAAACCCGCAGCGAACGAATTTGGGAAGGCGGCCGACGCCATACAAGGGAGTTGGCCCCGACCATCAGGGAGGTGTTGTCCGAAGCGGACACGGACCTGGAGGCTCTGTCCCTGATTGCCGTGGCCCGCGGTCCGGGCAGCTACACGGGGGTTCGCACGGGGGTCAGTGTAGCAAAGGGCATCGCGCTCGCCCTGGACGGCGCCGTTCCCTTGTGCGGGGTGGCCACAACCTCAATCCTATTGCACAAGGCACATGCCACCGCACCCCGAAAACCGGGCACGGCGCGCCTGCTGGCCGCGTTGCCGGCCGGTCGGAGCCGCTGGATTTGGGGCTGGCTGAATTCCGATGAACCGTGGCGGGAACTCGAGACACCCGATTTGGTGAACGGATCCCTGGACCAACTGGTGCAAGCCGCCAACCGCGAGTCGACCTTGGGTAGGCAGCCTTGGCTGTGTGCGGACCGGGACGCGAATCTTGAACAAGGGGTGGCCGGGTTGTCCGGTCTGTGCTGGCCCGGTCGCAGGGAGCGCCTGCGCACATCCCTGACCTTGGCCCGCCTGGCGCGGGACCGGTTGGCAGCCAACGAATGGTCCGATCCCGAATCCGTCGTCCCCAGCTATTCTTCGTCGGCGGAGGCGGTGGGTGCCTGAGTCCTGCATGGCCGATTTGACCTCGCGCGCACCGGGTTTCTGCACACTGGAAGTCGATGACTGGCAGGATGTGGAGGAATTGGAGGACATCTGCTTCCGACCACCCCTGAGCCGGGATCAAATCAAGTCCATGCTCAAGCCTGCCTCCATGTACGTCTGGTACGGGCTGCGCACGGGACCGGAAGGATGGGGATCCCTGCCGTCCGGCAAGGTGGCGGCATATGTTTGCTCCGTCATGCCGGCCGACGTGGCACAGATCGTGCGGTTCGGCTGCCTGCCGGCCGTGCGCAGGCAGGGGCTGGGCAGTCTTCTGATGCTCAACTATCTGCAGGTGGCAACCATCAACTTGATGAGGGTGGTCCAACTGGAGGTGAAGCCGGGCAATCGGCAGGCCGTGCACATGTATGAGAACCTGGGATTCGAACGGATAGGGTGCCGACCGCGCTACTATGAGAACGGCGAGGCTGCCCTGCTGTACAACCTCCTTGACTTGCAGACCCCTGTCGTACAGGCACGGCTGGCTGCCCGTCTTGACCGGACTCGGGCCCGGTTTGTCAATTCGATTAGCGCAGGCGGGAAGAATCATGGCTGATGGCAATCCAACCGAAACCCTTCAGGAACTCGCGGCCGGCATCCGGGCCTGCGAAGCCTGCCAACTGTGTGCCGGACGGCTGCAGGCGGTGCCGGGCGAAGGCAATCCCCGCGCGTCCATCATGTTCGTCGGCGAAGGGCCCGGCGCCGTCGAGGACGAACAGGGCAGGCCGTTTGTCGGCCGGAGCGGCCAGCTCCTGACCGAAATGCTGGCCGAAGCCGGGATCCCCAGATCCGACGTGTTCATCACCAATGTGGTCAAGTGCCGTCCGCCCGGCAACAGGGATCCGCTGCCCGAGGAGATCCAGGCCTGTCGCCGTTGGCTGGATCGCCAGATTGAGGCCATCAATCCAAGTCTCATCGTGACCCTCGGCCGCATCAGCATGAGTCGCTGGTTCCCGGGTGGCCGCATCACGCGCATCCAGGGACAGGTCAGGAACATTGACGGGGGCCGGCGGGCCATGCCCCTGTTGCATCCGGCAGCCGTCCTGCGCAACTGGGGCCTGCGTTCCGAATACGCCGGCATGTTCGCCCGGTTGGCCCGGTTGGCGAACGAGCCGCGCCCGGACCCGGCGTCCGCCGAGGACGACCTGTCGCAGGGAACGTTGTTCGATCTCTGAGGCCCGACACGACGAGCGCGCCGGCATCTCCCGATGCCGCCCGCGCAAACCAATACAGTCAACACAGCAACCAAAACAAGGCATACCATGGAAGTCAATTACAAGGTCCCCGCGGACGCGGGGGACGCCATCCGGGACAGCGCGCACAACCTTCTGCGCGTGACGCCGCTGGGCGGCCTGGGCGACATCGGCAAGAATATGATGGTCGTCGAGTACGACGAGGATATGGTCCTGATCGACGCCGGCAGCATGTTCCCCGTCGAGGAGACGCCGGGCATCCGGCTGATGATTCCGGACCTGGCCTATGTCCTGGACAACCGCGAGCGGCTGCGCGCCATTCTGCTCACCCACGGACACGAGGATCACATTGGGGCCCTGCCCTTTCTGCTGGAGTTCGGCATCGAGGTGCCGATTTACGGATCGGACCTGACCATCGGCATTGTCGAGAGCAAGCTGACGGACCGCGACTATCAGTTGTTTGAGGCGGTCCGCCAGCTCCGAACCGTGGACACCGAAACCGTTCTGCAGTTGGGCGCCTTCGAGGCCGAGTTCTTCCAGGTCAACCACAGCTTTCCCAGCAGCTTGGGCATCTCGTTGAACACGCCACTGGGGCGCGTGATCCACACGGGCGACTTCAAGTTCGACGAGAATCCGATTTTGGGCCGGCCCATCGACGTGGCCCGGCTGGAGGCATGGGGGCGGGAAGGGGTTCTCCTTCTGATGGCGGACAGCACCAATGCCGAAGAGGATCTGGCCACAAGCAGCGAAATCGCCATCGAGGACAAGCTGCAGGAACTGTTTGAAGAGGCTGCCGGCCGCATTTTCTTCTCCACGTTTGCCAGCAACACCGCCCGCGTGCAGCAGGTTCTGAACCTGGCCGAACGCAACGGGCGAAAGGTGGGGCTCGTGGGCAGTTCGATGTACCGGTACACGGAGAACGCCGTCAAACTGCGCTACGTGGATTTGGACTGGAACAGTCTCCTCAGTGACCAGGACATCGACAAGGGGGAGCCGGACAAAGTTTGTGTTCTCATCACGGGTTCCCAGGGCGAGGAGCTGAGCGCGCTCAACCGACTCAGCCTCGACAATCATCGGTTCCACCAGGTGCGCAGCGACGATACCGTCATCATCAGCGCCACCCCGATCCCGGGCAACGAGAAGAACTACTACAACATGATCAACCGGCTGTTCCGCCGGGGTGCGAATGTCATTTACGCGGATCTGGCCGAAATCCACGTGTCGGGCCACGGCAGCCTGCGGGAGAACGCCCGTATGCTGGACCTCCTGTCGCCGCGTTTCTTCCTGCCCGTCCACGGCGAGTACCGTCATCTGGAGTTGAACCGCCGGGCCGCCGTGGCCCACGGCATGCCCGAGCAGGACGTGCTGATCCTGGAGGATGGCGACTGTCTGGAGTTCGGCCACTGGAACCGCGATTTCGAACCCGGGGATGGCGATGCCCGGTTGAGCCGGTGTCTGGTGCGGGAAGGCGAGCCCGTTTCGGCGGAACGCATCGTGGTGGACGGCTCCGTGGTCAGCGACGACCACGGCATTCTTAACGAAAGGCTGCTGCTGCGGGACGGTGGGATGCTGGTGTGCGTCGTCAACTACAGTTCCCGCGCCTGGGAGATGCGGGGCGCGCCGGTGCTGGTAAGCCGCGGGGTGCTGTACCGCGAGGAGCAGCGGGATTTCCACGACCTGGCCCGGCAGGCCGTGGCCAAGCGCTTCGCATCCATGGCCGGGAACCCCGGGACCAAGGCCGCGGACATCGAACGGGATCTGGTGCGCGTGTTGCGTCGGATCTGCCGGGACGAACTGGGCCGCAACCCCTTTGTAGTGGTCAAGCTGGCTGCCGACAACCGCGTTTCGGACCCGATTTAATCCGATAGAATTGAATTGGAGCGTCCGGCAGCCCGCCCGGGGGCCGGCCGAGGCGGGTCTGTGCATTAAGGACAGGCCTGTCCACCCTGTCCGTTTGTCTTTGTTGTCAGGATTGGAGCCGATCGTCGGTGGCCCAACGAACCTCGACCAAGAGGAAATCCGCGGCGAGTCCGTGGCAGGCCTTGTTGGCCTCGCTGTATGCGCCGCGCCTGGCCGGAACCGTGCTGGTCATGGTTGCCGTGTTAACGCAGCTCAGCTTCATGTCCCTGACCCGCGGCAGGCTGACCGATATGTGGATTGGCAGCCTGCAATCGCTGGTGGGTGTGGCGGCCTGGGGTTTGCCGGCCGTGATCGGGTTTCTCGGATTCTGGATCATCGTGCGGGCCATGGAGTACCAGCCGATGCCGCCCTGGCACAAGCCGGCCGGTGTCGTACTGTTGTATCTCTGTCTGGTGGTGGGCTTGAACCTGGTGCCGGACCGGCTGGCGGGGGACTTGGCGCAGGCATTGTCGCCGTCCCTGCCATCCGCCGGAGGGTGGATCGGCTACCGGTCGGGGACGCATCTGGCAGGGGCCCTGGGACTGGCCGGAGCATGGACCGTGCTTGTTGGCCTGGCCCTGGTGGGCGGCTGGATGGTGGTTCCGGAGTGGCTGGGGGGGCGGTGGCGGGGGGGCGGCGCGGGGGCGGCGTCGCCCGCGGCGAAGGGAACCCCGCCCTTTGCCCTAAACCCCGCCTGTATCGCGTGTGGCAGCGGGTGAGTCGGCGCCGGGTCGATCTCGAGCCGCTGCGGAGAGTGTACGGGCGGGTTTGGTTTGCCTATGTGCACTGGCTGGAACGCATGCGGACTCCCCGTATTGCGCCGCTGGAACACGGTTCGCCGGCGGTGGAGGCCGTGGCGGTTCCGGCCCGGCCTCCCGCGGTGCGTGAAGGCGCGGCGATGCCTCCCGCCGGAAGGTCCGGGCCACCGGAGGAAGGCGCCGGGCAGGCCTGGACCCTGCCCGACATCCACCGGCTTCTCTCCTCGCGGGAGCGGATTGAGGAGGACGACGACCGCGTGCGCAAGATGGGAACCCTCATCCAGGACACGCTGGAACTGTTCGGGGTGCCCGCGAGCTTCGAGGGCGCCTACACGGGGTCGGCCGTTACGCAGTACCTGATCAAGCCCGGATTTATCGAACGGAGCGACACGCGCGGCTACGTCAGGCGCACCAAGGTCAAGGTCAGCAAAATCACGAGTCTGCGCGACGACCTGGCCTTGGCGGCCGCGGCGGCTTCGGTGCGCATCGAGGCGCCCATTCCGGGCACGAGCTATGTTGGAATCGAAATTCCGAACGCCGTCATCAACTCGGTGAACCTAAGGGACCTGGTTGTCAGCGACGCCTTTCTTTCGATGAATGCCAGTCTGCCGTTGGCCCTGGGCGAGGATGTCAAGGGACAGCCGATTGTGGCGGACCTGGCCCGGATGCCCCACCTGCTGATTGCCGGCGCCACCGGTACCGGCAAGTCGGTCTGCATCAACGCCATCATCACGACCCTGCTGCTGTCCCACACCCCGGAGACCCTCCGGTTTCTCATGGTCGACCCCAAGATGGTCGAGTTGAGCGCCTACAACCGCATTCCCCACATGCTCAAGCCGGTGGTCACCGACGTGGAACAGGCCGAGGCCGTTCTGGAGTGGTGTGTGGCCGAGATGACCGCGCGCTATCAGCTGCTCAATGTCGAGCGGGTCCGCGACATTCACCGCTACAACCAGCGGCGGATTGAGGAGGGCGAACCGCCGATGCCCTTCATCGTCGCCATCATCGATGAAATGGCGGACTTGATGATGTCGGCACCCCAGCAGGTGGAGCAGGCAGTCTGTCGTCTGGCCCAGATGGCGAGGGCCGTGGGCATCCATCTAATCATTGCGACACAGCGGCCGTCGGTGGATGTCATCACAGGGTTGATCAAGGCCAACTTCCCGGCGCGCATTGCCTTTGCCGTGTCGAGCCAAATCGACAGCCGGGTAATCATCGACGAAGCGGGAGCCGAACGGCTCCTGGGCAACGGCGACATGCTGTTTGTCGCTCCGGACGCACAACGGGTTGGACGGGTGCAGGGCACCTGGGTGAGCGACCCCGAGATTGCCGGAGTTATCGACCATTGGGAGGCGGAAGCGAACCTGTGGGATCTTGGGGCGTTCCCGGCGGTTGCCGGGACGGAATCCGGTCGGACCGTGGAGCCCCACGAGTCATTGGTCCCCACCCCCGCCGACCCCCACCCGCCGGAACGTGTTCCGCTGCCGTCGCCTGCCGGCAAACCTGAGCCCGAACCCGATCCGGGCCGGGAGATTGGGACCCGACAGCGACCAGGGAGGGAACCTGAATCGGCCGCGGTTGAACGACTGCGGCAAATCGTAGCGACCGGGCGGGATGCCCCGGAACGTGGATCGGCCGGACAGGCCACGGCCGCCGAACCTCCGGAGCCGGGCCTGCCCGAGGACGACTCCGGTATGAAGGGTGATGCATCCGGGGAAGCCGGCTCGGACAGTCCGGACCGGGGAGCGTCGCCTGGCAACACGGACCTACAGGAGCCTCCGGCACGCCGATCGGAATCCGTGCCATCGGCTGTGTCCAGTCGGAAAGGCTCGGGACGCGCCGGCAAGCATACGGATGTCGGTGCGACAGGCAGTGACCGGAACGAGCCGGATTCTGCGCCGATACCGCCTGCACCCGAGTCGAAGGAAGGCTTGTACCTGAGGGCCTTGGAAGAGGCCAAGGGGCTGAAGGTTCTTTCCGCCAATGTCCTGCAGCGTCGGCTGCAGTTGGGTCGCAACGGGGTGTTTGAGATTTTGCAGCGGATGCTGGACGAGGGCGCAATCGATGAAGACGACCTTGACAGCCGGACGTTTGTGGAGTTGGTGCGCAGGCAGGCATAGCGGATATCCAGGCTCGTGGCATACAGTGACACGGGAGTGGGGGCGGACACGCTGTCCCGAACCGAGACCTAAACCTGATTTCGTCTTCCCCTTTGGTCCAATCAGCGCGTACGGGTTGCTCTTCCCAAAGTGGGCGTCACGCGGTTGGCGACGGCAAGTTTGGGTGAACGGGTAAATATTGGAATCGCGTGGAAAAGTGGCCATGAAAGGCGAGTTGACTCAAAACGGCTGCCAACTGGTGCACAGGAACGGTGACGAAACCCTTGTGGTCGAACCGTGGGGACGCGATGGGCTGCGCGTGCGCGCCTCCCTCAGTGAGGTCGATGATCGCAACTGGGCACTGACGGAGACGGCGGCTGGTGCACTTAGGGAGTCCGTGTCTACCACAATCATTGAGATTGCCGACAACCAGGCCTCCATCGCCAACGGACTGATCTCCGCCCGCCTGACGGATCCCTCCCCCGTTCCCGGGTCCGGCCATGTCCTGCAGGCGGGCCATCTGCAGTTCTTTCGGGCGGGAGAACCCATTCTTGGCGAGTACGACTATGTGGTGGGCGCCCACAATCCGGGTACCCGCACCTACAAGCCCGTTCCCGGGTTTGCGGACGAGGGGTTGTACCGCACCGAGGCTCACTTCGCCCCGCGGCCGGACGAGCGCCTGTACGGGATGGGCCTCAATGCCACCGGCGGCGTCAACCTCAAGGGATGTGTGATTGACCTGTATCAACGGCATGTGAAGCACACGGTGCCGTTCCTGGTGTCCAGTGCCGGCTATGGTCTGTTGTGGAACAACCCGTCCTTGGGAAGGGTGGAGCTGGGTCGGAACCGGACGCGCTGGGTGTCCGAAGGCTGTCGGCAAATCGACTACTACGTCACCGTGGGCGACACCTACGACGCCATCATGGAGAACTACGCCGACGCCACGGGACATGCACCGGAGATGCCGTACTGGGCATCGGGTTTCTGGCAGTGCAAGCTGCGGTACCGGACCCAGGAGGAACTGCTGGCGACCGCCAGGGAATTCCGGCGGCGCGGCCTCCCGCTCTCTGTTATCGTCATCGACTTCCGGCACTGGCGGAAAACGGGTGACTGGAAACTCGATCCCGACTTCTGGCCCGATCCGGAGGCCATGGTGCGGGAACTGGATGACATGGGCGTGAGAATCATGATTTCGCCGTGGGTGCTGGTGGAGGAGGAGAGCGAGAACTTCGGACCGATGCTGGAACGGGGCCTGTTCATCGACGCCCTTGATGGCAGCGAGACCTGGATCCCCTGGCAGGCGAACGATGGCCAGGCGGTTCGAACGCGGCAGGTCGATCCCACAAACCCCCAAGCGGCCGCCTACCTGTGGGACAAGTGGAAGCGCAACTACTTCGACCTGGGGATCCGGACGTTCTGGCTGGATCCCTGCGACGACCTGCATCCGATTCAGGACTACGACCGGGTGCGGTACCACGCGGGGCCGGCCCTGGAGGCCCACTGCCATTACCCGGTGGCCCACCAGAGGAACATCCACGACGCCCTGCATACCGCCGGCGAACACGAGGTGGTCACGATTTGCCGCAGTTCGTGGGCCGGTTCGCAGCGCTACGGCGCCTCCCCGGCCGCACACGACATAAAGTCGTCCTTTGAACACCTGGACGAGTACATGAAAGCCGGCCTGAACCTGGCCATGAGCGGCATTCCGTGGGGCGCCGCCGAAATCGGCGGGTTCGTTACGCCCGACAGCCAAAGCGAATACTTCCGGGAACTCATGGTGCGCTGGTACCAGTACGGGGTGTTCACGCCGGTATTCCGCACGCACGGCCACCGGCCCAACAACGAAGCCTGGACCATCGGCGGCGACAGCTACCGGTTCATCCGGGCGGCCATGCTGCTGCGCGAGCGGCTGCGTCCCTATGTGATGGCACAGATGCAGCTGGCCTCCGACCGCGGCATCCCTCCCATGCGTCCGCTGTTCTTCGACTACGAGCACGACCCGCAAACCCATGCCGTCGAGGACCAGTTTCTCTTTGGTCCGGATCTGCTGGTCGCTCCCGTTACCGCCTATCGGCAACGCAGCCGGGCCGTGTATTTTCCGGACGGCGAACACTGGTCATGTGCATGGACCGGGCGGCAGCATCATGGCGGCAGGAGGTTGGACATGGCAGCACCCCTGGAACACATACCCGTGTTTGTGCGCGGGATGGAACCGCATCTGGACTTGGGGCTGTTTCAAGTGTAGGTCCGGCCCTGCGGACCGGTGCCTGAGCGAGGCCGCAGATGGGGCAATCCGGCACCGTGCAACCGGTTTGCCAGCCGGCACTCTGGCCTTCGTGTCGCCGCCTATGAAGCTGGTGGTCTCGTGCAGTACATCATCAGGCTTCCCGGGGAGCGGCTTTTGTTTTGAGACAAAACCCAACTTCCGTAATCGGATCAATCGTCCGGTGTGTCAATGTCTTTCCCTGATTGTGCCCAAAATATGTTGGATGTTGGTCCTGTCCAACAATATGTTTAAGGTAACTGTTCAGATACCCCTACCCGGGCGACCTGAGGTCGGGGGGGGGCTGTTCGCCCCCGCCGGCGAGGTCGGGTTAGGGCGGGACGGGGTCCAGCCACGGCACCGGCGCCTCCGGGTCCAGCCGCAGGAGGTCGAGAAGGTTGTGCCCCTGCTTGCGGGCCGTCTCGATCAGGCCCCGCATGCGGGCGAAGCGCTCGGCCCCGGCCGGCGTGCGGAAGCCGCCCGAGATCTTCATTTGCAGCTTGGCCATGCGCAGGGCCTGCTCCGCCAAGTTGTTGGTGAAGGGTACCCGCGGGTCGGCCAGGAAGAGCAGGCAGGCGTCCCGCAGCGTCCACAGGGCCAGGGCCAGGTTGTGGCCGCGGTGACGCCCGCAGGCCGGCGGCGGCAGGCTCTCGTAGTGGTCCAGGACCGGCGCCAGGAGGGCGTCCCAGGCCGCGGCCGTCTGCCGCCGGACGGGCTCCGGCACCGGGCCGCCGGTCGTGTTGCACCAGTGGACGGCGGTGTCCCGGGCCTCGCGCAGCAGGGTCTGCATGGCGGCGGCCCAGCCGTCCGGCGCCTTTTCCAACTCGACGATTTCCTCCAGGTTGCGCAGCAGGTGGGCATTGCAGACGCCGTGGGCGGTCTCGTCCGACAGGCGGGTCCAGTAGGATGCCAGACGGTCGTGCACGGCGATGCCCGTGTACTCGGCCCAGATGGCGCTGCGGGCTCCCAGGCGGTAGTGGGTGAAACGGTCGTCGCAGCTCACGTGCAGCCAGCGCATCGCCCCCGCCACCCGCAGGCCGGTCTCGTCCATGCAGGCCACCGGCAGGGCCAGGGCCTGCGCCCGCAACTGACTGGCGCGCGCGGCCTGCCGCGCCACCGCCCGCCGGCAGAGGGTCTCGACCGTGCCCGTCGACAGGGACACCCCGTGTAGCTCCCGCAGCAGGTCGCGCAGCCGCGCGGTCGGCAGGTGCTGCGCATAGCGCAGGTAGGCCACCCAGGCTTCCAGGCGCGGACCGAACTGCACCGGCCCCGCCACCGCCGCGGGGAAGGCCGCCCGCGTGCGGGTCCGGCAGCCGGGGCAGCACACGGCCTGCGCCCGGTGCTCGGTCACCGCCAGGGGCGGCGGGTCGGGCAGGTCGTGCACCTGGCGCCGGGCCGGGGCCCCGGCCGCGATCCGGGGCAGGGCCGCCCCGCAGCCGTCGCACCGGTCCGGCCAGTGGTCCACGTGGACGCCGACCTGCTCCGACGCCACCTGGGTGCGGGTCGTGCCCGCATGGCCCGGCTCGCCGCCCCGCCTTTCGTCCCCGCCGCCCCCGACGCCCCCGGGGGGGGGGTCGTGCCCGCGTGGCCCGGCTGGCCGCCCGGCTTGCGGCCCCGCGACCGGCGCCGGCTGCGCGTGCGCGGCGGGGCCGAGGGGCCGTCCTGCGAGGGCGGCTGGCCACTGTTGCCGCTGTGCCGGTCCCGCTGCCGCCGCAAATCGACGATCGCCTCCTGCAGTTCCGCCAACTGCGTCCGTAGGGTGGCCAGTTCCGCGTCCACCGCCACCACCAAGCCGGCTACCACCGGATGCCCCGCCAGGGCGGGGTCGGCAGCCACCAGGGCCAGCTGCTCGGAGAGGGACGGCGCGGACATGGCCCCAGTGTCGCACAACCCGGCCGGCGGGCCAATCCCGAGCGGCCCGCGTCAGGCTGTCTAACAGCCCCAGGCTGGAGTACCTGAACAGTTACAAAAAATCAAAGCTGAAGGAAACCTGTCAGGAGCCTCAACGAGACGTTGTCTTGAGCATGCAGACACCGACCTTGGCGATGCAAGGCTTCACCCTCAGCGGGATCAAGGGCTGAGGCGAAGCGCGGCGGGCCGCGCCGGTGTTGGTGGGACACACCTGCCCCGATAAGCAACTGAACGCCAAGCCCTTCTTCGCCTCCCGTCGGGAGCGACGCCTCTGGGGCTGGACACTGGCCGTGGTGGCGGCTGTCTACTCCACACTTGGCCTGGCAGCGACCCTGGCCGAATTTCTGCGCAATCGCGGCCTGTTCGACGACCTTTTCGTCCTCGGTCTGATCCTGATCGGTGCCGCCATCCTCACACAGGCGCTGAAAGTGCGGCCGCACGGGGCCGAGATTGGGGTGGCGCTGGGCATCGTAGCCGTCTACCTCCTGGTGTTTGCCCGCATGGCGATTCCGGAGGAGCGCTCCCACTTGATCGAGTACGGCGTGGTGGCCGTCTTTGTCAAGGAGGCGTTGACCGAACGGGCCCGCCAAGGTCGGCGCGTTCCCGTACCTGCCTTGCTCGCGGTCCTGGCCACGGCATTGGTCGGCCTGCTCGACGAATGCATACAGGCCTTCCTGCCCAACCGTGTCTTCGACTACCGCGACATCCTCTTTAATGGACTCGCGGCTGTGATGGCAGTGGCAGCCAGTGTGGCCTTGGCATGGGCGCGGCGGTGGCGTGACAGAAACAGGCCAAAGTGAAAGGCACGAGGGCAGGACAACCGGAGTGCGCGTCCTGGATTGGAGGAATTCCAGACCAATAGATTGCCGAATCCATGTTCCTTTTCCAAGGTATTGCTGCCTGCCGGTCCGGAGGCCCCGCAGGTCTGGTTCCTGTCACGACCTGGCCCCGCTTTTTCCCGTCGGGACGGGCGCCTCTGGGGCTGGGCACAAATCAAATCCTGTTCCGCCACGGGGTCGGCCAGGGTCGAACAACCAACATGCATCCCTTCTGTATGCTGTTGGAACACATGAATTTGGTACCTCCACAAAGGACATCCGCGACATGACGAATTCCATGCTCCGCGGCTCGGAAGCCCCGCGGCCACGCGAGCATCCCGTCAGTGCCGAGCAGTTGCGGGAACTGCGGCAACGCTGGCATAACGCTCCGCCCATGACGGAAAGGGTGTTGCGTCAGTGGTGGGGAAATGTGCGCATGCGTTGGAACTGTCACAGCACCGCCATTGAAGGCAGCAGTCTTTCCTATCGGGATACACTGGACATCCTGGTATTTGGCCGAACACCGAATGCCGGAAACACGGATTTGCTGGAAGTGGACCAAATCCGCGGGCATGACGAGTCCGCACGCATATTGGCCGCGATGTACAACCGTCGGCACCGCGTGGACATTCCCGACCTGCATGCGGTGCATCGGGCCATGTTGGTGCGCCCCTATCCAGCCCACAATGCGCTGGGACAGCCCATGGGCGACGTGAGCCTGGGGCGGTTCAAGACGCGCTTCAAGGCAATCCGTACTCAGGGAGGGCTTGTGGAATTTCAGCCGCCTGCTGCAGTTCCCTTGCTGATGCCGGAGCTCCTTGAGCGCATGCATCAGCGCATCGACATTCTGGCCCAGGATGCCCAAGCCCTGGACCCGGCCTGGGCCCTGGCCTCCCTGCACTGGGACTTCATCGCCATCCACCCCTACGATGATGGCAACGGGCGCATGGCGCGCTGGCTGGTCAACTGGATGTGCGTAAACACGGGCTATCCACCGCTGGTCATCACGCTGGAGCAACGCGACGACTATTTTGGGACCCTGTCGGGGATGCGGACGGGGAATGTGCCAGCGGAGGAAGCGGCGGTGCTCCCCCTACGGAACTTCCTGGCGGCATGCCTGGCCGAGAGCCTGGACTTCGCTACGGCCGTAGCCGAGGGCCGCACCGACCCCACTTGGAACAATGCGGACGCACACCCCCAACGCCCCGATTGGGATGCCAACACCTACCCGCTGGATGCAACCGTACCCTGGCTACGGACGCAGGACCAGCCCGACGACACCGTACTCAAGGCATGAAGGAGACATCGCCGCCGAACCCGGGTGCTCCGCTACGTTTCGGGATGCAGGCAACGACCATGCCCTGGCTCCATCACGATTTGGCCATCCGCGTACACGACCTGTCCCCGCACCATGGTGGTTGCCACCCGGCCGCGCAGCGCGCGTCCGTGGTAGGCATGCATATTGCGTCCCCCTTTTGAGAAGGTCCGGTGCCGGTCGAAGATCCATTCCTGGTTCATGTCGACCAGGGTCAGGTCCGCATCATGATCGGGAGCGATTTGTCCCTTGCCCTTCAGGCGGAACAGCTGCGAGGCCCTGTGGCTCATCAACCGGGCCAGTGCAGGCAGGGTCAGACGCCCCTGGTTCACGGCGGTCAGCATCAGGGGTAGCATGGCTTCCAGGCCGGGAACACCGGCCGTGGCCCGAAAGATGTTGTCCTGCCCCGCCTCCTTTTCGGCGGGGATATAGGGCGAGTGATCCGTGCCGATGACGTCAATCGTCCCGTCCAGCAGGTAGGGCCACAGTTGTTCCACCCCATCGGCCGTGCGCAGGGCCGGGTTGCATTTGGCAAAGGGCCCGTGCCGGTTCAGTTCCTCCATGGTCAGGAACAGGTACTGGGGGCAGGTTTCGACCGAGACGTTGACACCCTTGGCCTTGGCTTCCTTGACCAGTTGGGCCGCCTTGTGGCTTGACAGATGCACAATCTGCACCCGATTCCCGAACAGCTCGGCAAAGACCAGGATTCCGGCCACGGACAGGTCCTCCACAATCGGGGGCGCGCTCCGGGCATGGGCAATCCCCTTGGTCTCGCCGCTGGCCTGCACCTTGCGCAGGAACAGATCCAGCAGGCCGGCGTGTTCGCAGTGGAAGCAGTGGAGCAGGTTGGTCTGGGCCACGGCCTGCATCAGGTCGTACAAATCGGCAACGTTGGGGCAGCAGAGGCCCACGAACTCCTCTTCCCGCCCCGGGGGCGGCAGGGTCATGAAGGTCTTGAGGGCGATGGCCCCCGCCTCCGCCATGCGGGGGATTTCCTCCATGTTGTCCGGGGATATGGAACCGTACAGGCCAAAGTCGATCAGGGCATGCGGCTCCAGTTGCGTCATCCGATTACTCAACACCGCTGCCGAATTAACAGGCGGATCGGAAATGGGCATTTCCAGCAGCGTCGTGATGCCGCCGGCTGCCGCGGCGCTCGTGCCCGACACAAAGTCCTCGCGGTCGGGCCGCGCCGGTGCCCGGATATGCACATGGGTGTCGATCAGCCCCGGCAGGATATGGAGACCCCGGGCATCCATGTGAGCACGCGACGCGGGGCGTTCCCGGGCATCGAAGATGCCGGCAATCCGGCCCTCGGCCACGGCAATGGTGGCCGGCATTACCTGCTCCGGCGTCACCACCTGACCGCCGGTGATCGTCAAGTCAAAGTCGCCGGCCATGCCACGGCCCTCCTTGGTGAAACCTTCAATTGTCGGGATCCAGCATCCCGTCCAGATGCAGCAGGGCGGTTCCCAGAACCTGGGCCCCGGCCACACAGTCCGCGGGCGGCGTGTACTCGTCGGGGGAATGGCTCACACCATTGCGGCTGGGCACAAACAGCATGGCCTGCGGGGCAAGGTCCGCCATGCACATGGCGTCGTGACCGGCTCCGCTGGCCATCCGCGCATAGGCATACCCGTTGTCCTCGCAGGCTGCCACCAGAGCCTGCACCAGCAGGGGATCCGAATCCACGGACGGCTTGTTCGAGGTCTGCACGAAGGCAGCCTGCAGTTTCCCCGCCTCCGCCTCCAACTGGCGTTCCGCCAGATCCAGCACACCCTCATCCAGACCGCGGATTTCCAGGTTGATGATCACCTGCCCCGGAATGACATTGGGAGAGCCCGGCAGGATGTCCATTTTCCCCACGGTGCCGACGATGCCATGCCGCTCGGCCACCGCCTTGACTTGGAGAATGTAGGGGGCCGCCATGACCAGGGCATCCTGCCGGTCCTGCATCAGGGTGGTGCCGGCATGATTGGCGTACCCGTTGACCGTGACCTCGTACCGGCGAATGCCCGCGATGCCCTCCACAACCCCTATCGGCTTCCGTTGGGTTTCCAGACGCCGACCCTGTTCGATGTGCAGTTCCAGAAAGGCGGCCGGGCCGTCGGTGCGCCGGGCCGCAGTGACCCGGTCCGGGTCCAGCCCGGCGTCCCGCAAGTGATCCGCCACGGTGCGGCTGTCCCATGCCCGATGGTTGACAACGTCCGGAGCCAGGGTTCCCGCCATGGCCCGACTGCCGAAGGTGGCCCCGGACATCGTTGCTTCCTCGGCGGCGAAGTTGACGACTTCGACGGGGTGGCGCAAACGACGGTTCCCCTGGTGCAGGGCCCGCACGACGGCCAACGCCGACAACACGCCCAAGGCGCCATCGTACCGCCCCCCGTTGGGCACTGTATCGGTATGGGAGCCCAGGGCAATGGGAGCCAACCCGCTCTCCGTTCCCGGATACACCCAGGTGTCATTGCCGGCACTGTCCGTGGTTTCGGACAGACCCAGCGCGGCGAATTCGGCCCGGACCCATTCCCGGCCTTCCCGGTCCTCCCGGCTGTAGGCAATGCGCGTCACACCCCCCTGTGCGTCCGCGCCAATCGTGGCCAGGGTCTCCAGATCGCGTACCAGCCGGTCGCCGTCTATCCGCAGCGATGTTTGCTTTGACATCGTTGCAATCGATCCTCAGTTTGTTCCAGGCACATGATGGGGTTGGGCGACCGTCGGCCAACGGTGATGCCGGTGCGGTCCGCAGTTGAGAATAGCACGCGGCCGTGATGCCATCACCGTCGGTTAGAATCGATCTCCGCGGAATGGAGTTGGCGCTGCCGCCACGAATGCCGTAGCGACCTGCTTCTCCCACACCACACGCAAGGGGAATTGACATGCAGCCACTGCCGGAAGGGCGTTCCATGGCCCAGACCTACGAACTGCTGCAGGGAGCGATTGACATACATGTTCACGCCGGCCCGCACCTGACATCCAGTCCCCGCCGCGTCGATCCTTTCGAAGCCGCCCAGGAAGCCAAGGAAGCCGGCATGCAGGCCATCGTCCTGCTGGATGTGTTCGAAATGACGAACGGTGTCTCCTGGCTTGTCAACAAGATCGTGCCCGACTTCCGGACCTACGGCGGCCTGATCCTGAACACCGTCTACGGGGGCATGAACCCGCGGGCGGTAAAAACGGCCCTGCACTATGGGGACTGTGCCAAGTACATCAGTTTCGGTGCCCATTCCACCTACTTTCAGGCGGCCCGCGAAGGGCGGTTCGTCGACGGCCAGTTCCGGCCCCTGTCGGAGATCTACCCCAAGTTCAAGACGGAGGAGCTGGACCGCTGCATTCGCATCCCGCTCGACGAGGATCCCGACGAACACCTGGACGAGATCCTGACCCTGATTGCCGACAACCCGCAGGTGTACATGGACACCGGGCATGTCTCCGTGGAGGAGGCCGTGCGCCTGGTGGACCTGCAGGACCGCTACGGATACAGCAATGTGATTGTGTCCAGTTCCGTCACGAAGATTGCCTCCATCGAAACCCTGCAGGCCATGGCGGCCAAGGGCGCGCTGATCGAATTCTCCTTTGCGGCCTACACGGCAGCCACGCCCATTCCCCTGACGCACTACTACGTGGAAAAGGAATACACCTCAATCGACGAGGGCATGAGCGAGGGCCCCAAGGGCGGCATCACGGAAGTGGCGCGCTACATTGAGGCCATCGGAGCCGAACACTGCGTCATGTCCACGGACTTTGGCCGCTACGCCCTGTCCACGCCGGTGGAAGGCCTGCGCCAGTTCATCGCCTGCATGCTGGATCTGGGCATCCCCGCCGACGACGTCCATACCATGATCAAGACCAATCCGGAACGGCTCCTGCAACTGTAGGACCCAGTCAACCATGGCTGCAAGGTCTTCTCATACTACGGATGCAGTTCAGGCAGTTGGCGGTGTTGTTAGCACCAGTGGAACCAGGTGCCATAGGAGGAACTCGCTCCCCTCCAGACTCAGCCCTCGGCCAAGTCGCGCGCTCGAATGAATAGCGTCAGTCTTTCAGACTCTTGTTTTGGATTGGGGACCAGTCTAGTTCGGCTACCCGTACCTCCGCCAGCAGGGCTCGCATGATGTGTCGGTACCAGCCCTCGGTACTGCGCACTTCGTAATAGTCCAACCTCACCTCCTTCCTAACCGTTTCGAAGGGGTTTTCGATATGCCGGCCCACGCCAGCTATGTCCATGAGAGCCCCGGGACCTAAAAGCCACACGGGCCTACCAGTCATCCGGATGCGCTAGAGAGAGCAGCAAAACAGATTTTCTGCCGTGGCCGGGTGCTGGACACGACGGTCAGCGGCCCTCCCTGCCAGAGCCGCGGGCCGGTGTCGGTGGAGATGGACTTGGACGGTGCCATCCTGCAGTTGGAGGTGGCCGCCAGCGAATCTCCCGGAGACTTGACTGTCTCCAGCCTGCATCCCGGCCCCGATCAGGCAATGTCTTTTACACAGCGGAAACCGATGGTGGCACAGCGGTCGAGACCGGGATACATCAACAGCATCTTCTCGTGGCAGTCGTTGGGCTGAGCACCGCTGGCGTTGTACCAGATGCTGCCCTTCACCTTGAGGTGGCTGCCGCCGCGAATAATGGCGTAACGGGTATGGCCATCGTCACGTTCACTCTCGGTCCACTCCCATACATTGCCGGCCATGTCCAGAATTCCGTAGCAGCTGACACCGCCTGGATACTGATCCGCAGGTGTGGTGTCTTCGAACCCGCTGTTGCACAGGGAGGGGTCGAAGCGATCCCCCCAGGGCCACACCGCGAACCCCGCCGCGCGCTGCCACTCCTCCTCGCGCGGCAGACGCTTGCCTGCCCAGCGTGCATACGCGCGCGCGTCATCCAGATCCACCCACACCACCGGGTGCCCCTCCTTCCCCGTCGGCACGGACCAGGTCCAGGGTTCCCGCTCCTTTCCCTCCACACGCTGCCAATGGCGCAGGAAGTGGGTCGGGTCCCGCGGCATGTAATGGGTCGCCGCCAGGAACTCACGGTAGGCGGCGTTCGTCACTTCGGTTTTATCCATCCAGTAGTCGGCCAGATCGATGTATTGGGGAGGATGGTTCTTGTCCAGGTGATGATCAATGCCGCCATAGCAAGCCCCCTCCATAACAGTCGAGGTGTTGTGGCGGACGACGAAGCGGAAGAGCCCGCCCGGCACACGACACATTCCCTCCGGCTCCTCACCGTCGGCGGCCGGGTCCGAGGGAGCTGCCGCATGCAGTTTCAGGTCGGCCAGAGTGACACGGGCTCGGTTAATGCCGGCACCTTCCATCGCAGACGGCCTCGTCGTCAGAGCGGGTGGAAACGCCACTGCCACGCCGGCAGGCGCGGATACCACGCAGCCGGCTTCACCCGGCTTCAGCGAAAGGGCGAGCCGATGGGAACCCGCGTGCGCCTCCGGCTGGATCTCCATGCCTTGCCAGACATCGTAGTGGCGGAGTTCAAGGCCACCCTCCGTTGCGGACGGGGCCGTCAACACAGGTGCATCGACCGGACCGCCCGACGCGTTGAGCAGCGTGTGCACGGTGACGTCTCCCGAGTGCCAGCGGTGCGCGTACACGCCTTCCACATGCGTGGCGACATAGGGTTGCCAGTTCGGATCCTGAAAGGCCTCCGCGTACTCGCGTAGCAGCCGGACGCAGCGGCGCAACAGGGCGCGCTCCTCCGAGGACCAGGGATTCCACCAGCCAAAGATGTTCTCCCATACAACCAATCCGCAGCCGTGGAAGAAAGCCTGCTGAATGTAGGCCCGCCGATCGAGCGACTCCCGGTCGATGGCTCGAAACGAGAAGCGGGGTTCCAGCCAGCGGATGGTCGACAACTTGGGCGGCGCGAGCGCGGAATGCGGCAGCCAACTTCCGGTGATCGAGTGGAGCGCATCCAACGGCGGCACGCCTTCCGGATTGAAAACGACATGCGGGTTGGCTCGTTCCAGAGGCGCGCGGAATCCCGGATCGTCGAAAGCCATCGTGTCGAGAAAAACCCCGTCGGCCCCTATGGCCTCGATCAACGCGGCCAGGGCTTCCGCGTCAGCCATGGCAGGGGCTCCCTTTTCGGGGAAGGTATAGCGGTACCCCCGGGGATCCATACTGGGAACGGCCCCCGCCTCGCGACGGGTGCCAATGTCCCACGGGTTGTAGCTCACAAAAACGCGTACACCCCGTTCGTGCGCGCGCTCAGTCAGGGCACGCAAACCCGGCAGCCCTCCGGGCATGTCGCGGTAGAAGTCGATCTGGTTGCGCCCGTCAATGCCCAGGCGCGGGTAGGACTGCCACAGCATGATGAAGTCGTAGCCGCCGAATTCGCGTTCGCCATCGTCGAGGATCTCGTCGATGCGGTAGCGGCCCGCTTCCCGATCGTAGAAACAGGTGTCGTATATGAACAGGAAGGCCTCGACATAGGCCCGGCGATACCAGGCCAGGCCCTCGCGCTCGAAGATACGGCCGTCCAGCGTGCGGCGCAGTTGCTCACGAATGCGCGCCAGCTCGGCGTCGAACGCCCTTGGGCATCCCACATAAGGCGAGAAGTCAATGAACGAGCTGGCGCGCCAGGTGGTCGGATCAGGGGGCTTCATGGCTTCACGCTCAGAAAGAGGCAAGGGATCCGTCTTCGGTGTGGAGCGGAGGGAATGCCATTCTTCCGCCACTCATGGCGGGAACGCCGGTCGTTCCGGCCCGCCTGCGCGCGGTCTATGTGGACTGCCCGAATACCGTCCGATACAGCTGCTCGGCCTGCTCGCGATGGGCGAGGGCGGGTACCACCCCAATCCTGTCGCAGGCCAGGCGGCCGGTGCAACAGGCGAACCGGACCGCTTCCCGCAGGGACTTCCCTTCGGCCAAGGCGACCGCCAGGCCTCCGTTGAAGGCGTCTCCGGCTCCCGTGGTGTCCACGATGTCCCTTGACAGCGCGATGCCGGCTTCTTCAAACGTATCGGACTCGGACAGGACCATGGCTCCCTTTTCGCCTTGGGTCACGATCAGGTTCCGGACGCCCTGCCCCTGCAGCTGCCGGGCCAGTTCGAGGGTCGGCGTTGGATCATCGGCCGGCAGCCCCTGCAGAATGCGCAGTTCAGTTTCGTTGGGCGTCAGGTAATCCACGTTGCGCAACACGGTTTCGTCGAGATGGGTGGCCGGCGCGGGATTGAGAATCGTGCGCACCCCGTGCTTTCTGCCCAGAGCCATGGCGCGGGCCGCCGCTTCCACCGGGATTTCCAAAACCGACATGACCACGTCGCTGCGGGCAATCCGGTCCTCGGCCTGATCGACGAAGGCCCCGTCCATGCCTTCATTCGCGCCCATGTCTATCACAATGCCGTTTTCGCCGGCCTGGTTCAGGATGATGAAACCCGCGCCCGTGGATGCCGCGCCTGTCCGTTGCAAGTGTGTGGTGTCAACACCTTCCCAGGCGTAGAGGTCGGTGGCGATTTCACCCAGCTGGTCGGTGCCGATGATTCCGGCAAAGGCGGCTTGGGCACCCAGTCGGGCGGTGGCCACCGCCTGATTGGATCCCTTGCCGCCCGGCCCCATGTCGAAATCGGAGCCAATCAGTGTCTCGCCGAAGATTGGCATGCGCCGGGTACGCAAGGTCATGCCCACCACAAAACTGCCGACAACCGTGATCAAGGGTCTGTTCATGGGCATACACCTCTGCACAAAGCCATTGAGAAATCCAACTTCACGGAGCTTGTCTACGGATTGAGCACGTCAGGCGCGGCTGTCCTATTGCTGTCCGAACAGAGAGCCAATACCGTTACCGTCACCTCCGCCCTGTCCCTTGGCTTGGGGCATGTAGGAGGCCAGTTTGGCGGCCAGATTGCTGAGCGTCATGGTTTGCAGCCAGACATGTCCGGGCCCCTGCAACGAAGCCAGAAACAATCCCTCGCCCCCGAAGATCATGTTGCGGACGCCTTTCACCCTTTCGATGTCAAACTTCACGGAGCTGTCGAACATGGCCACATGGCCCGGGTCCACACGTATCTGTTGGCCCGGGGCCAAATCGTATTCCACCACCTCCCCGGGCACTTCGGCAAAGGCAAGACCCTGACCACTCAGTCGCTGCAGGATGAAGCCTTCACCACCGAAAAGCATGGTTCCCAGACTGCGCTGAAAATGCAGTTCCAAGTCCACCGTGCTTTCAGCCACCATGAACGCATCGCGCTGTACGATGACGTCCCGTCCACCACCAAGCTGGACTGGGATCACCTTGCCCGGGGCAAAAGGCGTGAAGGCAACCTGACAATTGGCCTCGCGGGCCTCGTAGGTCGTCATGAAGAAGGACTCGCCGGTGAACTTGCGCTTGAGTCCGCCAAACAGCCCTCCGGGCATGGTGGTATCCATCTTGACATTGCCCATCTGCCAGGCCATGCCGCCAGATTCCGTAATCACGGATTCACCGGACTGCAGGGTAAGCACAACGGCCTGCATGGTGGAACCATGGATCGTATATTCCACAATATTGTCTCCATTGGATTTCAAAACGGAACTTCCAGAACGGGGCAGGTTACCCAAGCGTAGCGTCCTACCACGCATTTCCGTGTGGGAAGGGAACCGGATCCGGAAGGATGTCCTGGGTGCCCTGAATGACAGTGTGGCCCGCAACGTGGCGGCTGCCCAAGCTTATGGTGAATGTTCAGCAACTGCGTTGGAAGTCAAGCCTCGTTGGTTGTTGGCACAGGATTCTGTTGCCAAGCGATATGGGGATTGCCGCGTTGAGGCTGAGGAACAACTGGGGCATGGCTGCCACGAGTGCCACGTTCCCGGGTTTGCCCCACCAGCACAAACCAATGTAAAAGGCGTGGATGGCGGGGTTGTACTGGATGGCGGTCACGGTGTAGTCATACAGGAGATGGTACACACGGAGATGTGACCGCCCCAGAAGCTCCGCAGGCACGCATCCCGGTTCCCTCACAGCACAAAGACCCGTACTCGCAGGCGGTTAGCCTCCCGGGAGCAGAGTGGCACCGCAACCGCAGCGTTCCTGCCAGTGACCGACAAAGACATCGGCCCGCACCGGGAACACCTGCCATCGGGACGCGGATGGTCCGACAAGCCGCCAACTGCTCGCGTGGTGATGCAATCTCGACTCCCTGCTCACTCCCTTCGCGACTCGATCCGCCATCGGCGCATGACCGGCCTGCGTGGGGTTGACAGCCAGGCGGACAAAGAGGTCGATGCGAACCGAGGGTGGGGAGGACAGGTGCCGATTAAGATGCAGCACATTTCGGAATGGTGCAGCCAACCCGCCAAACCTACAGTCGTCAGACCGCCAAGCAGCCAGGATTAGGAATACTGGAACAAGAGCGCTGGATTTGACTCGCACAGCCTTGGTCACATTCAAAGAAAATGTCGTGGCTCAAACATCCAACGTGGGCTCTGTAAATCGAGCATCGATTGTGAATGTACATTCGTGTCTCTCATAGAATGTGAAGAACAGGTCTCGTTTCCACCAAGGGTATGCCTTCAGAAGAATGTTGCCCTCGCTGTCCTGTTCGCGCCAAGCGACTTCCAAAATATCGTCCTGCTCAACTTCCCACGCAACCCCCATACAACCGTTACCCTCATCTTGCAAAATCTGAAAGTCGGGACTGTTCACTTTCACGCGAAAACTGGCAGACTGTAACGTGTCCCAGAGCGCATCGTCCGGCCCAGGGGGTGATTCGAGATGGGGTATGCCCAAACCGAGGGTTTCGATACGCGGACCGTGGACCAGAAAGCTGTCCGGCAAGGCTGTCACGTTTGCCGCTCGGATGTACAGGTCTTCAAGATGGGGAGTCTGCGCCAGGAAGCCGTCCGGAATTGCATCGACCTGATCCACATTCAGCTTCAGATACCACAACCAAGGTGTGTGGGCGAGAAAGCCATCCGGGAGTGCATCCACCTGTCTCAGGTCCAACTCCAACCGCTGCAGGTGCAGAGCCTGAGTAAGAAAGCTGTCCGGAAGCGACGGCACCCCATTGACATCCAAGTACAGATGGCGGAGCAGGCGGGAATGGGCCAGGAAGTCCGTGGGCAGGTCCGACAAACCGACAACCGGCCACAGGTTAAGGTAGGTTAGGTTGGGAGCGTTTTCCAGAAAGTGATCGGGAAACGAACTCAAGGGATACACCCTTCTGCCCGGATATCCGTCTATGTAATCCAGTTCCAGGTGCTGCAATAGAGGCGCATGGGCCAAAAACGATGAAGGCAAGACTTCCAGGGCCCAAAGGGCCAGCCAGAGATGGGTCAGCTTCGGAGTATGCGACAGAAACCGTTCAGGCAAAAACCGCAGTGCAGGTTCGGGATGTTTGTACATGTTCGTACCCAGATAAAGGGATCGCAACTGCGGGGTGTGCGACAAAAAATCGTCGGGAAGGGACTCAAGACCATATAGTTCAACATGCACGTCGGTCAATTGGGATGCGTTAGCCATTAAACCAGCGGGAAGGGACTCCAAGTGCGATGCACTCAGGTATAGACGTCTCAGGTTTGGTACGGGTGCCAGCAACTCCGCGGGGATATGGTTCAGTTGCGGCAATCCAAGCGACAATTCAATCAGGTGTGGGGTACTTGCCAGAAATTCGGCTGGCAGCAAGCCCAGGTCCGCAATGGGCCTTCCATGCAACTGCAGGTGGGTTAGATGGGGCAAGTCCGCCAGCAAGCGGGAAGGCAGGGCGGTCATGCCTGACACATCCAGAGTCAGATGGGTCAAGGCAGGAAAGCTGGGCAACACGTCCGTATCCAGTTTTGCCAACTCGTGAAGATCAATGCTCAACCGGGTTAAGGCGGGGACATGCGTCAGCCAGTTGTCGGCCAGACTATCATCCAGACAGGCCACCTGGGATCCTTCCACCACCAACCGCAGGCCGAAGTCGATCAGTGTGGCCGGCAACTGCAAGGCCGGTGCTTCACAGGGATTGAATCCTCCCTCGACCGTCAGGTGGGTGAGGTGGGACAGGTGTGCCAGCGAGTCGGCGGGCAAGGGCTCGGCGAGGCCGTCCAGGGTCAGGCGGGTCAGTTGTGGAGCATGTTGCAGCAGCTCAAGGACCTTGTCCGTGGGACGACGGAGCCCCAAACGGAGGGAAGTCAGATGTGGTGTGCGAGCAAGCATGTCCTCCGTCCAGGCCAAGAGAAGTGCGTCGCTGAACTTGCCCAGGGACAGATGTCGGAGAAGGGGGGTGTACGCCAGGAAATCCCGGGGCATGGAGGGCAGGTCACTCCAACCCCACGTGTCGTACTGGGCCACGCTCAGTGCCAACAAGCGAGGTGTGTGCGCCAACAAACCCGGAGGAAAGGGGGAATGCGAATCGACCTGCACATGCAACTCGGTCAGATTGGTCAGGCCCAGCAGATCACGCGGCCGGACAAACCCATATTCGCGGGGCAGTGGCGGATCCGCTTTCCAATATGGAAAAGGTGGCCACAGATGTTGGTCCCGATAACGGTATGGCCCACCCGGGACTTCCTGGGAAACCGGTTCCGGTATCCCGCGCCAAACAGCGGGCCTTTGATACCAATGTTGGATCGTGATCGGTTCCTGCGACGACCAGGTACGGATGTGCGCGAGATGATCCCAGCCGACCTGGTCGCAGGACAACACTCCTTCTCCCAAATCCGCCAGAGCCGCAAGAATTCGCTGTCTGACTTCCCAACTACGCTCGCATACCAGGGGATCCGTACCCGCCAGAGGCCACGCCCATGCCGTGTGGTAACTGAGGTAGCCCACGCCTTCCACTCCCGGGTCGTCCACGTAGCGTACATGGCCTTCCGTGTCCACGGTCATCCGGAAGACATGGGGACCGCTGCGGGTGGGGTGTGTGGTGCCGTCGGACTGCACGTGCCGGGCCGTAACCTCCCAGGTAACGGCGGTGGCAGGACGGAAACCCTCCGGAATGGTGAACAGCACTTCCTGTTGCCCGCGCGCGAAGTACTGGACCGGGGAACGCGCGGTGCCAAACGTCACGTGCACGGCCCGTTCGTCGCGCCGCAAATGGAACTCCCCCGCATGATTCTCCGCCAGGTTCAAATAGGTTCCCGTCGTCTCAGCCTCGAACGCCGAATCGTTGTCCTGGGCCAGAACCGGAGACAAGAGAAGTAGCTGACAGAGGCAAAACCATAGAGTTCCGCGGGCCGCGGCTCCACACCACGAGGAGCTCAGGCCTATTGGCCCCGCCTCCGGAAGATGCCGCGGTGGATATAGGAATTCCCGGATGGAGGACATTTCCGGCAACCACTCCCTATGCCAGTTGGCCGCGATTGGGCGATTTGAGTGTCGGCGGGATTGAGGAAGCCGCTTGGCCGGGGATGTCACCCATAGCGAATGCGCGGATCGACCCACACGTAAAGAATCTCAACCAGTGAATTGACGATGATGTAGGCCGCCGCCACGAACATGATGATGCCCTGCACCAGGGGAAAGTCCTTGGCATTGATGGCGTTGACCAGCATCAGGCCCAGGCCGGGGCGGGAAAACACCGCCTCGATGATCACGGTGCCGGCGAGAATCTGGCCGAACTGCAGCCCCACCACCGTAACGACGGGCAGGAGCGCGTTGCGCAGGGCATGCCGATACACCACGGACCGATCCGCCAGTCCCTTGGCATAGGCCGTGCGGATGTAGTCCTGGCGTATGACTTCCAGCATGCCCGACCGCACCAGACGGGCAATGGTGCCGCCCGCCCACAGGCCCAAGGCCAGCATGGGCAGGATCAGTCCCTTGATGCCGGGATCACTGAGAACCGGCAACCACCCCAGGTAAACGGAAAAGAACAGGATCAGGAGCAGGGCCAGCCAAAACCCCGGTACGGACACCCCCAGCAACGCGATGGTGACCGTGAGGTAGTCGAGCCAGCTGTTGTGATGCAGCGCGGCCGTGATGCCCATGACCGTGCCGAACAGGATGGCGAACAGCAACGCGCTGACCGTCAGCTCGATGGTCCGGGGCAGGCGTTGCAGGATGAGCTGGGACACGGGCTTGCGCGACCGCATGGAGTCGCCCAGATCGCCCTGTACCAGACCACTGAGATAGCGGCCGTACTGCACATGCAGCGGATCGTTGAACCCCAACTGGGTGCGCAGCTTCTCGATGTCCTCGGCGGAGGCCACGCTGTACTCGCCCAGCATCATCATGACCGGATCGCCGGGCACGAGCTGGGTCATCAGAAACACCAGGAGCGAAACGCCCAGCAACAGGGGAAACAGGGCAATCACCCGTTGCAGGATGAAAACGTACATCACCGGGCCCCGGCGTGCGTACGGTCGGCAGTGTCGATCACAAGCGCCGCTTCGGGCCTCTCCGGCCGATGTCCGTCCGGCATGGGGCTCACACGACGGAAATCAGTCCGTCCACGGTGGGCTGCCAATCCGCCAGCCTCGGCAAAAGGCCCCATCGATCCAGCTGGTTGTAGAGGTAAATCCAGGGGGCATCCACGTGCAGCGTGCGGTAGGCGGTCCGGTACAGCTGCCGGCGCCGGTCGGGGTCCACGGTGGCCTGGGCCAAGTTCAGGGTCCGGTCCAGACTCTCGTTGCCATAGCCCAGCCACCAAGGACCTTTTAGGCCTCCGTGGAACTTTTCCCGCAGGGCGCGAAACGTACTGATGGGAGAGGAGTCGAAACAGCAGGCGTCGTGGATGGCCTTGGTCTTCACCTGCTGGGCATAGGCCGGCCGATCCGCGTGGGTTGCAATCTCCGTCTCGATTCCGATGTGCGTGTACTGCTGCGCCAGGAACGACGCCAGTTCCACGGCCTCGTCCGGCAATTCCAAGGGAACATCCAGAACCAGTGACAGGCCTTGGCCCCACCCCGCCTCCGCCAGCAACTCGCGCGCCTTGCCCGGATCGTGGGGATAGGGCGCAACGGCCGGATCATGCCCCGTGTGCTTGACGGTCAAGGGACCGGCCAGGGGCAGGGCGGACCCGTGGGTGACCCGATCAATCAGCAGCGCCTGGTCGAAGCCGTAGTTGAGCGCCTGCCGCACCCGGGTATCGGTGCAGGCCCCCTGCAGCAGGTTGCACATGAAGACGGTGCAGACGTTGCTGGGAGCCGTCCGCAGCCGGGTCCGTTCGTCGGCCTCCATGCAGAGTCCCATCTCATGGGACACCCCCGTGACAAGGTCCGCTTCGCCGAGCTGTAGTTGCCGCAACCCCTGCGCGGGGTCGGATTCAGCCTTCCAGGCAAGCCGGTCAAATGCGGGTGGCCGACCCTGCCAATGATCCCCGTGGGCAACCATCGTTGCTGCCTGTCCCAAGGCATTGAGCAGCCGGTAGGGGCCGGTGCCGATGGGCTCTTCCAGGACGGCGTCCATGGCGCCAGCCGGCAGGACCGGGATGTTTGCGATCAGGTCCAACACATCGGCCATCGGCTCCGCGGTGACCAGACGCACGGTATGGCGATCCACAATCGCGATGACCGCATCCCCGAGATAGCCGTGGAAGAGGCCCTCCGTGCCCAGCACCCCGCCCACGTCCGGGGATCGGGCCCGTTCCAGGCTGGCGACTACATCCTCGGCGGCGAGGGTTGTGCCGTCGTGGAACTTCACCCCGGCGCGCAGGGCGAACTCCCAGGTTCGGGCATCCTCCCCCACCTGCCACGACCGGGCCAAGCATGGCCGGAACCCGTCGCGGGTCCGTCGGACCAGGGGCTCGAACAGGTTGTTCAGGATGTTGAGGCTGTCGGCATTGTCGTTGACCACGTGGGGATCCGTGAGTCCCACCTGCGATTGCAGGATGACAAGGCCGTTGGCCATGGGTCGTTTTCCGTGCCTGGTTGCGGGAGCGCCGATTAAGCGGGAATCGTCAGGCTCTCGATGTCCCGGGGGTAGTAGGTGATCATGTCGATGCCGTCCTCCGTGACCACGACGGTGTCCGAATGGCGGAACCCGGCGAATCCCGGGAGGAACAGGCAGGGTTCGACCGTCAGGCAGAAGCCCACCTGGATTTCCGTCTGGTCCCCGAGATCCAGAAACGGCCCTTCATGGCCCTCAATGCCGATGGCGTGGCCAATGTGGGTGCGGGTCAGGCTGTAGAGGCCGTTCTCTTCCAGAAACGCATTGACCGCCTTTTCCACATCGCACATCCTGGCTCCGGGCCGGATGGCGTCGAAGGCCACGTCCTGCGCCTGCACCTCGAGATCGAAGTACTTGCGATGATCGTCCGTCAGGGGTTCGATCATCAGCGTGCGTTCCAGTTCGCTGGTATAGCCGCCCACTTCCGCGCCGGCGTAGGTCAGGATGACGTCCCCCGGCTTCAGGCGGCGCCTGCCCGCGCGGCGGTGGTTGAACGCGGTCTTGGGGCCCGAGGTGAAACTGGCCGCGGCGCCTTCGGACCGGCCGTAGGGTTCCCATGACTCGGGCAAGGCCTTGATCATGAACGCGGTGCCGTCGCGGCTGGCCCGCTGGGCCACGTCCACTTCCACGGCGCCGGGTTCGATGTAGTCCTGCAGGAAGCCGTGGGTCACGTTCCCGAACATGGCGCTCAGCCGAATCAGTTCAATCTCCTCGGCCGACTTGACCGCGCGCATGTCGTCAATCACGTCCCGCACATTGACCAGGGTGGCCTTGGGCAGGACCTCGGACAGATCGGGGCCCCGGTAGCCCATGCCGCCGCCCCAGCCCGAGCTGTCGACACCCAGGCGGCTTTCGGCCAGCCCCTTGTCACCCAGCAGCTCGGCCAGGTACACCATGGGATGCTTCAGGCCCGGGTATTCCCGATAGACCTTCATCTCCTTGATGTTGGGGTTGCGCACCGGAATGTTCTCTTCCTCCAGGTGGGGCACCAACAGGGCCAGTTCCCCCCGCAGGGGCACGACGAGCACCACCGGACGCTCCGTGGCCAGATGGTGGAAGCCGCTGAGATAGAACGTGCGCGTGGCACCGAACACCACCAGGCCTTCCAGGTTCTGCTGTTCCATGTGGGCGCGCATGCGGCCGACGCGCCGTTCCAGTTCCCGATCGCTGATTTGATATTTCATGCTGAAGCTCCGGGCGCGAGGCCGCGCCGGCAGTGGCGGAGGGGGACACGGAGCGGGGCGAGCCCCGCTCCGTGTCAGAGACGGTACAACTACTCGGCTATGGAAACGTCGAAGATTTCCGGATGGGCGTACGGGTCGAACCGGAAGCCCTCCACCGAGGAACTGACGCCAAAGATCGAAACGTTGGCATAGATGCCGGCGCCCAGGGCGTTCTCATTAATGATGCGCTGAACTTCCGCGTAGATTGCGGCCCGTTCCGCTTCATCCCCGGTTTCCAGGCCCTGGCGCAACAGAGCATCCAACTCGTCGTTGGCCCAGTGGGACCAGTTGCGGGTGCCCAAGGTGCTGGAGTGGTACATGCGGTCCAGGAACAGGCCTGGATCGGGGCTGTAGGTGCCAATCAAGGCCGTATTGAAGGTGCTGTCCATGGAGGCCATGCCGTCCATCATGGCCGTACCCGTCATGACGTTGACCTGGAAATCGATGCCCACGCGCTTGAGCTGCGCCTGGATCACCTCGGCAGGCAGTTCGGCGACGTAGCCGGGGAACGTGGCGTGGAAGAGGGACAGCACTTCGCCATCCTTGGTGCGGTAGCCGTCGTCGTTGACTTCGGTGTAGCCCATCTCCTCCAGCAGCTCGATGGTCCGGTCCGGATCGAAGGGGAACATGTTCTCAACGCTGGCATCGTAGAACTTGACACCCCGCGTGAGCAGCTGATACGCCACCGGATACACACCCTTGAACACGATCTGGTCGATTTCCTCCCGATCGATGGCGTGCATGAAGGCCTGCCGCATCCGAATGTCATCCGTGGGCGGGTAGGTGGTGTTGAAGTGAATGCCCCGGGCCAGGCCGACCTTGGGGGCGCCCAGCACCGAAGTTTCCGGGTTTCCCTGCACGCGATCCACGGCGGCGGGCGGCACTTCGTCGATGATCAGGATTTCGCCGGTCTCCAGGGCGGAGAGACGCGCTTCCTCTTCCAGAATGAAGCGGAACACTACCGACTCCAAGTGGGCCGGACCTTCATGGAAGATGGAGGGGCCCCAGTTGTAATCGTCGTTCCGTTCCAGCACAACCTCGTTGCCCGGGATCTCGCTGACGAACTTGAACGGCCCCGAACCAATCAGCGCATCGCTGAAGTTGTCGCCGTGTTCCTCCACCGCCTGCTGGGAAACAATGCCCATGAAGGGCGACGACAGCGCGAACGGGAAGAGCGCGTAGGGGGTCTCGAAGGTCACCTTCAGGGTGGTGTCGTCAATCACCTCGGACCCCGTGTAGGAACCCAGCAGGGGACCGGCCTGCTTCGACTCGGTCGCCGGATCCTTCATGCGGTCGAAATTGAACTTGACCACGCCGGCCGTGAGCGCACTGCCGTCATGGAACGTCACGTCGTCGCGCAACGTCAGGGTCCACTCGGTTGCATCGTCGGATGCTTCCCAGGCCGTGGCCAGCCCGGCCACGTTGTTGGCATCGTCGTCCAGGTAAATCAGTCGATCGAAAATGTTCCGGAACACGTAGGCGGCCTGGGTGAAGGCGCTGGCGTGCGGATCGAACGTGTCGTAGTCCACGTTGCGAATGCCAATGGTCAAGGTACCGGAGCCCATGGATTCCATGGCGGCGTCTTCGTCCATCGCAGGGGCATCGCCCGTGGGTGCGACGCAGCCTGCCACCAGTACCACGGCGGCTATCAGCCAGATCCAAGGCGTACGCAATCTGTTTTTCAACATGGTGTTGTTTCTCCCGAAAATTCGGCAAGGGGAGCCACGCGACAGCAGCCCCGCCGACGGTTGCCGTTGCCCGTCAATCGGGCAAAGGAACTGCTGCGGCTCAATCCATAATCTTACAGCAGCGCAAAATCCGTGCCAACGGGCCGATTCGCCCAATGTGCGGGGTCAAGGTGACCAAGCTTGATGGCAGTCGGCAGCCGTGAAACGCCGGTCCCCGGGTGCGCCGCTCGTGTCCACGGTTCCTAACGCACGTGCATGCGCGGGTCCAGGGCATCCCGCAAGCCGTCGCCCAGGATGTTGATCGCGACCACCACCAGGGCAATGGCCAACCCCGGGAACGTGGACAGCCACATGGCTTCCCGCAGGTTGTAGCGTCCCCGGCTGACCATGGCGCCCCATTCCGGGGTGGGCGGCTGGGCTCCCAGCCCGATGAAGCTCAGGGAGGCGGCGCCGAAAATGGCGCCGGCGACCTGCAGCGTGGACAGGACAATCACCGGCGCCAGGATGTTGGGCAGGATGTGGCGCATCACGATGCGCCCGTTGGAACTGCCGATCAGACGCGCGGCATCGACGAAGTCCAGTTGGTTCTGGGCGAGCGCGCTGCCGTGGACAATGCGGGTGAAGGCCGGTATGGCACTGATGCCCACGGCGATCATCACGTTCTCCAGGCTGGCCCCCAGGATGGCCACGATGACGATCGCCAACAGGACACCCGGAAACGCCAACAGCAGATCCATGGCACGCAGAATGACAAAGCTGACCACGCCGCCGTAGAAGCCGCTGAGCAGCCCCAGAATCAGGCCGGCGATGGTGGCGATGCCCGACGAGATTAGGCCTACGCGCAACGAAATCCGCGCGCCCCAGACCACGCGGCTCAGAACGTCGCGCCCCGTGTCGTCCGTACCGAACCAGTGTTCGGAGCCGGGCGGTTGCAGGACCTTGTCGGCATCGATGGCCAACGGATCGTAGGGGGCGACGACGGGCGCGAGCACCGCACAGACAATCAGGACGAACAGGAAAACCGAGCTCGCGGCCGCCGCCCGGTTGCGCAGCAGGGTCCCCAGCAACTGGCGGAACGAACCGCGCTCCGCGTTCATCGCGATGTGTCCTCGGTGCCCGCCGCATGCCGGCGTGGGGCCGGGCTGGCGTCCGTGGAAGGGATTGCCGGCTTGGGAGTGGCCGGCCCCCGCATCAGGACGTAGAGGGTGCCGTCATCGGCGACCTCAGTGGGAAACATGGCGAGACGACGCCGATCCGTCAGGCACTGGCCCGAGTCGAGCGCGAATTCCCAGCCATGCCAGGGACAGGCCAGAATCTCGTTTTCCCGCCCCCACCGGAACGTGCCGGGCACCGAGGGCAGCGTGGTGCCCCGGACCGTGCCCCGGCAAACGGGGGCGCCTTCGTGGGGGCAGTGATTCAGGACTGCCCGGAACTGTCCGCCGACCCGGAAAAGGCCCAGTGAACAGCCGGCAACCTCCACCTGCAGACAGGCGCCGTCGCGCACATCGTCGGCACGGCCGATCCGGATGCGGCGGAGGGAACGAGCAGAGGCCATGGAAGTCGACATCCCGGAAGGTTCAGGGGTTGCAAGGTACCGGAAGGGTCAGACCCACTCCGTGAAGAACCGCTTCCAGTTTTCGAAGATGATCATATCCTGCATTTCCTTGGGCACACGGGGCAGGCGGGTACCTTCCACCAGATCGTTGATGCGTCTCAGGCCCTCTATTGTGCCTGCCACCGTGTCGAAGGGAAAGTCCGTACCGAACAGGATTTTGTGCCCCACGCCATACTCCATCGCCGTGACCAGGGATTGCCAGTACCGCCAGGCGCGGAAGTGGATGGCGGAAATATCGGCAAAGAGATTGGGGGCCTTGCGAATGAGCACAACCGTGTCGGCTTCCCAGGGATGGCCCAGGTGGGCCAAGATCATTCTCAAATCCGGAAACGCCAGAGCGATGTCTTCCAGCTGCAAGGGCAAACTCCAGCGAATCCGCGCCTTCCGGGGAAAGGTTGTGCCCTGGTGCCACAGGATCGGCAGGCCCAGGTCCTGACACTTCCGGTAAAGGGGATAGTGGCTCGTGTCCATGGGATCGAAGCACTGGTAGGCCGGTGCCAGCTTCAGCCCCTTCAGGCCCAGGGTCTGCACGCAGTGTTCCAGTTGCTCAACGGCATCGGGTCGGTTGGGATCGATGGAAGCCCAGCCCTCCAGTTTGTCCGGATGCTGCTGCACGTAGGCGGCGATGACTTCGTTGGGGATGTCGAATCCGGTCGCGGGGGCCTGCATGCCGAACACCACCACCTTGTCCGCTTCCACAGACGCAGCCCAATGGCGTTCCGGCCGTGCATCAAACAGATCCTGCGGAGGCATGTTGCGGTCAAAGGTCTCGGCGGCCAGCCCCATGTTGGCCTGCCACGCCTGGGCGGCATCCTGCATCACCTCCGGCGATATATGGTCCGGGTGCCACATCACATGGGAATGGCAGTCGACGATCATGTTGCAGACCTCTCCTGAAGACAGGGCAAAGGCTGGACGAAACGGGTGGCAGCTATCGTAAGGGGCTTATATCGAATGGTTGACATTCGATACGCGGTCCGGTCCATCAGGACCGGACCGTACAGGCGGGGGCGGACCCCGCCTGCCTGGTTCACGGGTCGTCGAGGTCCCCAACGGGATCGCCTCTCGCCGTGCAGAAGCCCCTGCCCCGCGGGCCTGTCGGGCCAGGGGCAGTCCCCGGGCCAGAATGTTGACGGCGGCATTGCGGTCTGCATTGGCAGTGTGTCCGCAGGCCGTGCACTGAAACAACGCCTGTGTTTTGCGATTCGCCTGGCCGACGTGTCCGCACGCCGCACAGGTTTGCGAGGTGTAGGCCGGATCGACCCGCACCACCAACCCGGCCTTGTAGTCCAAGTTGTGCTCCAACCGGCCCCAGCCGGAGGCCAAAATCCCCCGGTTGAGTCCGGCCTTCTGCTTCACGTTCGTGCCGGGCTTCCCTGCCGTGCCCTTGGCGCTCCGGGTCATGCCCTGCGTGTTCAGGTTCTCAATCACCACGGTGTGCGCCCTGTCGGCCAGTTGGCGGCTGTGTTGGTGGGCGGCGTTCTCCCGCCGCCGCTTCTGCTTGCGGTGCAGCTTGCGCAGTTGGCCGCAGATGCGCCGGCCGCGGTTGGACAGGGATTGGCCGCTCCGACGGGAACGCTCCCGCGCCTTGGCCGCCTTGCGTTCCTTGCGCTTGATGTTGGCATCCAGCTTGGCCATGTCCGGCTGTGCGTATACCTCGCCTTCGCTGTCCGTGGCCTGCCCGACATTGCGGTCCAGTCCCAGCGCACCGGCCCGGGCGGGAGGCTTCAGGAGATCCGCAGGCACCTCGTACACAACGGTGGCGTACCACTTCGGGTGCCTTTCCGTGCCCTCCTTCCGCACGCGCACGGTCTTGGCCCGGCACCCGCGGTACCGGGCGTGGCCCCGGTCCAGCCGCACCCAGCCGATCCGGGGGATGTGCAGGCGGTGGCCGTCCATCCGCACCTGGTCCGGAATAGTGAAGCCGTCCGCCTTGCCTCCCTGTCGGCCCTTGCGCCGGGGAAAGTACTTCGGCTTGCCGTCGGACTTCCGCCGGGGCAGAGCGACGCCTTCCGCGCGCGCCGCGGCGTGTGCCTTGTAGAAGCGCCGGTAGGCGGTGTCCAGGTATTTCAGCACATGCCGGACAGGGGCGGCGGGCAAATCGCGCAGCCAGGACAGGTCCCGGTCCGCGTACACGGACCCCTCGGGCGATTGCAGGAAGGCCTGGAACTCGCGGTCGAAGCACCCGCGGCGAAGCGCCGCGAACCGCTTGTACATGGTCTGCCAGGTCCGACCGGGATCCACAAGCAGCGGCCGCTGCGCCTCCGGCAAGTCGGTCCACCGCCCGTAGCCCTTGGCCCGGCGGGCCACACGGTAGCTCCAGTCGTTGTAGGCCAGGAACAGGTTCCACACAAAACGGTTGGCGCCCGCCGTCTGGGCACACAGAGCCGCCTGTCCGCGGTGGTCGAACCGCACCCGGTAGCGCTCGGCGCGGATCACCGGGGGCTGTGCTGTAGCATTGGGGGCAGCAGTCCGGGTTGGCATCTTCAACCTGCCTGTCAGGGGGCCGTGCAGTGTGTCGAACACTCGCGGCTTCCGTCATTCCAGCACCCGGCTGTCAACCCTGCGGTATGGGCAGGCGTGTCGAGCGAGTGGATCACAAACCCCTGCCGGCAATCCGCACACACACGGGGGCAAGAGCCGCTATTGTCAACTTATCGATATATGCCCCTATCATAACCGTTCCCAGTCACGCCTTGGCCATGGAGAGAGGGCCCGGCAAATGGGGGTTCCTTCGTGGGGGCAGTGATTCAGGACTGCCCGGAACTGCCCGCCAACCCGGAAATGGCCCAGCGAACGGCCGGCAACCTCCACCTGCAGACAGGCGCCGTCGCGCGCGTCGTCGGCATGGCCGACCCGGTGGCGCCGGAAGGCAGATGCGGAGGCGGAGGCCATGGCAATCAACGTCCTGAAAGGTTCAGGGGTTATGCGGTACCAGAAGGCGCCAGACCCACTCCATGATGGAAACGGACAGTGAGTAGACCGGGGCTTGGATTGAACCCAAACTCTTGAAGGCGTTGAGTTCCGCCTTCCGGCCCGTGGCACCGAGGCCGCCGCACGGCGAGCGGTGTTCTCGTTGGAGACCTTGATGACCCGCAAACAGGAAGCAGGTCGGCCAAGCCCGTATCTACTTGGTTCCAGATTGCCGTGCTGGCCGACGTGCCTCCTGAACTGCGACCACGGCCAGTAACCGGAACCTGGGCAGCATCCAGGGCGGCCATGGTTCCATGCACACGATCCCCTACACAACCGACCGTGCCCGCCAGCTGTCAAAATCCCGCCGTCCGGGCCTTACCATACCCGCGTGCGCCATCAGGCCGCAGCGATGAGCGGCATCACAATATTATCCGCTTACCATCAGCGATAGGCCTTCCGGCGGTGGACCACCCGCACCACCAGCACTATCAACTCACCGTCCAGCACTTCGTACACAATCCGGTAGTGGCCGACCCTCAGACGGCGCAGTCCCTGCAACCCTCCCTTGAGCAGAACTCCAGTCAAGGGTTCCTCACCGAGTTTGTCAATGGCCTCAATGAGGCGCTCCTTGACATCACGTGGTAAACGCGCCAGTTCCTTGGCCGCGCTTTTTTTAATCCGAACGGAGTAGCTCACGCCGCACCGCATCCCAATCCAAAACCGGATCGGAGGGGTCACGCAGCCGCTCGATCGCCACTGACAGGTCGTCAAAATCCTCCAGGTACTGCTCTATGGCTTGGCGGACCACTTCGGCCCGGCTGCGCTTGAGCGCGGTAGCCGCCTCATCCAAGGCTACGGTCTGCTCGTCCGGCAAACGCACGGTAATTTGGGTCGACATCCTGCACTCCTTTGAATGTCGTTGACATCCAATTGATGCCATTGACATTAGCCAAGCCATGCTAGTGTGGTTGAGGCCACTTGTCAACTCCATGGTTTGGACACATTTTGAGAGCCGAACCAATGTCCCGGCCTGGCTGTTTCCGTCGCCGGAGACGTTGACTTGCAGCCTGACCACGTCCACAGCCAAGAGCACCATGCGACACAGGCACGCTTCCCGGTGCTTCCGGAGTGCCCAAGCCCGCCATAATACGTATGCCGCACACCTAGCTTGACTGTCCAGGGTCAGGGCCAAACCTCAGCAACCTTGTCCGATGCAAGACAACCTTCTGCTGCAGACCGACAGCTACAAACAGACGCACTGGCGCATGTATCCGCCCGGCACGTCCGAGATCGAGTCCTACATGGAGGCGCGTCGGGGCGGGGAACACCGCCATGTCGTGTTCTTCGGTCTCCAGTACCTGCTCAAGCGCTACCTGGCCGGCGTCCGGGTCACGGCGGAGCAAATTCACCAGGCTGAAGCGTTCTGCCAAGCCCATTTCGGACAGGATGTGTGGCCGCGTGACGGCTGGCAGCACATCCTGGACCGCCACGGCGGCCGCCTGCCCGTGGAAATCCGCGCCGTGCGCGAGGGCCGGCGCGTGCCGACCGGCCAGGTCCTGTTGACCATCCGCAATACGGATCCGGCGTGCTACTGGCTGACCAACCATCTGGAAACGATGCTGGTGCAGATCTGGTACCCGACGACCATCGCCTCGCTGGATCGCATCCAGTACAACATCCTGCATGAGGCGGCCGAGCAGTCCGGCGATCCGGCCGGCGTGCCCTTCCAGTTGCACGACTTCGGGTATCGCGGCTCCACATCCGAGGAATCCGCCGCGCTCGGCGCCGCGGCCCATCTGCTGCATTTCCGGGGTACCGACACCTTGGCGGGATGTCGTCTGCTGCAAGAGTACTACGGGGCCGACATGCCCGGGTTTTCCGTGCCCGCCGCGGAACATTCCACCATCACGGCCTGGGGCCCGGAGGGCGAAGCGGACGCCTTTGCCCACATTCTGGAAGCCTATCCTTCCGGCATCGTGAGCGTCGTCAGCGATTCCTGGGACATCCTGCATGCCTGTCGGGAACTGTGGGGTTCCGCGTTGCGGGAGCGGGTCCGGGAACGAGACGGCACCGTGGTCGTACGCCCGGACAGCGGCGAGCCGGTCGCGATGGTGCTGGAGTGCCTGCGCTTGCTGGGCGAGGCCTTCGGCGCCCCGCGCAACGCCAAGGGCTATCGCCTGCTGCCGGACCACATCCGCCTGATTCAGGGAGACGGCATTACGCGTGAGAGTCTGCCTCTCATCGTGGAAGCCTTGTTGGAGGCTGGCTGGAGTACCGACAACGTGGTGTTCGGGTCCGGCGGCGGCCTGTTGCAGGAATGCACCCGGGATACCTTCCGCATCGCCATGAAATGCTGTCATGCCGTCGTGAACGGAGAGGGACGGGACGTATACAAGCAGCCGGTCACGGATCCCCACAAGCACAGCCGGAGCGGCCGTCTGGCCCTGGTACAGGACGCTTCCACCGGCGCGATGCACACGTTGCGTACCGAACAGCTTCGGGATTCGGATCACGACCTGCTGGAACCCGTATTTCGGGACGGTGAGATCCTGCGCGACATGACGTGGGACGAGGTGCTGGCCCAGACGGCGGAGTCCTGATGCCCATGAATTTCGGGCCGCGCGGCTGCCACGGACCGGGCATCGGCCCCGGGTTCGGAACTGTCTTGGCCCCATGCAATTGGGGCTCATCGCCGGTTCCGGCCTCAAGATCGACAGACTGACGGAAGGAAGAGCCTCATGGCCCTGCGCGCCATCGACACGGACATTCATGCCGTGGTGCCTGCGTCCAGCATTGAACCGCGCCTGCCCCAGCCCTGGAAAATTCGGTTTTCCATGGGCGATCGCGGCCCCGGCTCCCTGGGCTATTGGAACCCCAACGGTGTGATGCGGCGCGATGCGGTGGCACCGGATGGCCGCCGGGTGGAAGGTGATCCCCACTTGCTGGCCCGGTACTTCTTCGACGTCCATGATCTGGAATACGGCATCCTCAACTTCACGGGTCCGGCCCTGAATCTGGGCCTGTCCCCGGATCCCCTGTACGCGGCGGCCGTGGCCACGGCCGCCAATGATGCCGTTGTGGAAGAGTGGTTGCCCGTGGACGATCGCTTCTACGGTTCAATCACCGTCACCCCCAACAATCCCGAGGCGGCGGCCGCGGAGATTCGTCGCCTGGGCCATGAGGAGCGCATGCCCCAGGTCCTGATGGTGTCCGGTGCCCGCATGCCCATGGGGCAGGCCTGGTTCCATCCCATCTACGAAGCCTGTGCAGAGGTGGGCAAACCCATTGCCATTCACCCGGGCTCCGAGGGCGTGGGGATTTCGGGGCCCCCAACCGCCGTGGGATACCCGACCAACTATCTGGAATGGCACACGGATCTGGTCGGCAGCTACATCGGGCACTTGGTCAGCATGGTGACGGAAGGAGTGTTCGTCAAGTACCCGGACCTGAAGTTTGTCCTGATTGAAGGCGGAGTGTCCTGGCTACCGCCCATTCTCTGGCGTTTGGACAAGAATTGGAAAGCCCTGCGCCAGACTGCCCCCTGGCTGGAACGTCCACCCAGTGAATATGTCTTTGAGCACGTCCTGTTGACAACCCAGCCCATTGAGGAGCCGGAACCCATCGGCTTCCTCCATCAAATGCTTGCCATGTTCCCGGCCGAACACATGCTCATGTTCGCCACCGACTTCCCTCACTGGGACAACGACATGCCCGACTTCACGGCCCGTTTGATCCCCGAGCACCTGCGTCGCAACGTGATGAGCGAAACGGCAAGGCGGCTGTACCGCCTGCCGGCACCGGCCGCCGTGCCGGACCTCTCCGAACCTGTTTTGGTTGAGGCTTAGGGACTGCAATTCAACCGCCCTTGCAACGGGCGTTCGGGGCATCCGGGATCCAGGCCCGGCCGCACAACCGGCGAATCCGGGCCGAATCGCCCCTCCACTGCCGGATTGACCAAACAGCCACGGATCCCTTCCTCGCCAAAGGGGGCAGGTACTCAGTGGATCGGAAGTTCCGCAACTGTCAATCGCCCGCTTCAAAACCAAAGGCCCGTTGCACGCACGCCTCCAAGCGGGCCAGTTGCGCATCCGGCAAGCACCGGAATTCGGACAGTGCCCGTTTGTTCTTCGACAATCGTCCCCCGTTCTGGTGGCACAGGTTGATAAACAGCGAGAGGCGCCGGTAGGGCCAGTCCACATGGCCCTCCAACTGTTGCCGGGCATCGTCAAAATGCACCATGAAGTCGATGCTGGGTTCCATTTCCTCCCGGACCGTGGCTTGGACGAAGTGGTACAGGGCAGCGACCTCCCCGGTCAAGTCCATGTACTGGAAGAAGGGCTCCACATCGTTGGTCACTTCCATGCGGGATTCGGGAAGCCATCGCATCCGAGCCATGTCCACAATGCCTTGACAGGTAGGCGTCATGCTGGCCACGTACGCCCGTCGGTTCTTCAACAGCCAGGCGGACAGCGGGAAAATCGTGTCGGCGGGAAGGTACCCCCTTTGTGCCAGTACGTTGTGCAGGAGGAAGCGATGGGCCCTTCCGTTGCCATCGCTGAAAGGGTGGATATAAACCAGAGGAAAGCTGGTGCAGGCGGCATGGACAACAGGCGGCAGGTTGCTGTCCCCCCGTAGCCGCCGGTGGCAGGCAAGGAGGCCGGCCATCAACCTTGGCAAGGTCGCAGGCGGAGCCCCCAGCAGGACCACAACCTCCTGCCATTCGCGGTCGGCAAACCCAACCCAAACCTGCTCGGTTCGCCACGGAGGTTGACCAGCCTGACTACGCTGGCCGGTGATGCTCCTTTGGAGTTCCGCCAACCCCGTCTCGGACATGAAGTCCCTGAGGTGGGCAAGACGCAACAACGAGACAAATTCCCGGATGCGCCGGGCATGGGGCGGTTCCCGTTCGATCTTCCAGGAAGCTTGGGTTTCATGGTGATAGAGGTAGTGCTCAATCCGTTCCTGCAATTCCGGCGGACAGTTCGCCCATGGGTCGTTGCCGGCTACGCTGTCGTCCCGGAGGGCGGCGAGCATCCGAGCCGACTTGAACACTTGGGGACAGAACCGAGGGTTGCCCAGCAGGTTGTTGCGTACCCTGTAGGCTGGATCCAAATCACCCTTGTCCAACACGAACTGAAGACGAGGGTTGGCAACATCGATGTAACGCTGCCCCTTGGCCACCGCCAAGGGGACAATCTCGCCCGTCAGGAAGGTGTGCATGAACGCCAACCGGCGATGCAGGGGCCGGACGGATTGAGTGGCATCGTCGAGGATCAGGCGGGGCAAGTCGGTTCGGTTGCCGAAGGCTTTCAGGACGCCGGGCTGTACGCCTTCATGTTCCAGGGCGAAGCGCAGATGGTCGAACAGGCGGTCCCCAGGCCACATCGCCTCCGGATACAACACAGGGGCCTGATGCAAGTCCGTTTCGGTTTCCTGTACCGTGCGGACACGTTCGATGCATCCGGGGCGAAGCAAGGGCGGCAAATCCAACCCCAAAGCCTCGATGATGAACTGGTAGCCTACAGGTTGCTGCACCCTCCGACCTCCTGGTGGGCAGGCCTTCTCCCATTATAGGAAGACCAGGTGCATTTGAGAGATCTCGTGGCAATACGGCGTGCATCCGAGCAATGAGAGGCGCGAATCTTCGTATTCCTGCAATTCCACACGCATCACCGTCACAGGTCACAGGCCTCGCAGGCGGATGCGCCTCACGAGATGGGTTGCCTGATGGTAGGCCACCTTGAGGGTGGTGACGGTGTCTTGCAGAAGGCAATGGAAGGGAGATGACAGGCACGACCCCGTAGGGATGCTTGAAACCCGTGGACAACAACCCGTGATACCCAATTGGTGCACGGCGTCGTGCAGGGTTCCTCTATGGAGCCGCCGGTTTGCATCCACCCAATCGGACCAATCCGCAGCCATCAAGTCCCCTGTAAGCCTCAGGGCATCATTCCAACGATTTGGTTGCCCCAACCTCCTCCTCTTGGTTACGGCAGTACTCGAAACAGACTTTGTAGGTGAATACCAGTTGTTTTCGGGATTCCGACAAGGGGATCGCCTCTTTAGGTTCCGACCAGCCATGCCCCTGCGGGATTTCGTGGAGGGATGAGGCGAACTGTCTATATTCGGCCTCTCGGCCAACGATTGCACGTCCCCTGTGACTGGCGGCCTGGGGGGAGTAGTGAAGAATCGTGCAGACATGCCCACTCAAACGCTTTCCAGCAAGGAACTGCCCCACCGCCTTCCCAAAGGATATGATTCTTGCATTGGGCTTGGCAACCAGCCCGAGCTCTTTCTTGAAGAGCGGATACCAGTCTTCGTACTTCGCGGGATTACCTGCGGCTTTGGCTTTGGTCGGCATGGTCCCTTTGGCCAAGTCCGTCACATGGTAGGTTTCCCCATTCCTGCAAAGATAGTTTCTTGCGCAAAAGTGCAGGATGAAATCCTCCGTCGAATTGCAGAAATTCCTGAAGCCTTCATCGATCAGTCTCTGGGTCTCGTCCTTGGATCTCGCCCCCATTGAAGAGGGTTCCATGGCGACCAGGACGAAGTCCACCGGTCCGCTCGGTACTACGGTTGGCAGGTATACGCTTTCCACACACCAGCGTTCTTCATCCCGTGCAACCTGACGGCGGAATTTCTCCTCCAGCGTTGCGTATGCTTGCTCGAATGTCACTGCTGCCTCCTTAGCGCTCCAAATCCGACGACTGAAATCGGCCAGGATCTCCGAGAATCCCGGATTGCCAGCCGGTTTCGGTTTGTGAACCCGATGGCATCCGGTCAGGAGGCGGAATCCTGGGGACCGTGCCGGTCCCCAACCAGCCAGAATAGAGCCGCCGCAGACAGTGCCAGCAGGGACCAGAACTGAAACGGCCGGCCTGGACCCAGCGCGGCCAGCGCGTTGCCGGCCGCCGGTGCCACTGCCCCGCCCAGCTGCATGCCCACCATGGACAGCCCCATGGCGCTGCCGGCGTAGGCCGGGCCCACCCCCTCGCTCTCCATCAGGCGGGTGATCATGATGCTCATGAAGGCATCGCGCATGAGGCCGGCCAGCACCATCACGGCAAACACGGACTGATTGGCCACCAGCGGTATGGCAAACGTGGCTAGGGACAGTGAAATGGAGCCGGCCAGCATGAAGTACCGCCGATGGCTGCTGCGATCAGACCACACCGAGAAGGGGAGGGTGGCCAGCAAACTGGCCACATGGAACAGCGAGACGGCCAAATCGGCCCGCGGGCCCGCCCAGCCCACATTGCGCAGGAACAGCGGCACATAGCCCAGCATGCTGTTGACACATGCGCCGTAGCCGAAGTTGGCCAAGGTCATCAGGCGTATGTCCCGCAACTTGGCGACGTGCTGCAGCCCCGCCGTGAAATTATGGCCGGCGGCATGCTCCGCCACCCGGTTCACACCGGTACGCGTGGGAATGAAAAGCCAGATACACCCGCACAAAATGCCCAGGCTGCCGAACAACGCCAGGACCATGCGCCAGCTACCCAGCCAGGGGGAGAGGTAGGTTGCTGCCGTGATGGCGCCCAGCATGAATCCGGACGCCATGCCGACGGACACGCCGGCGTTGGAGATACTCAGCTGCCGCCGGGGAAAGATCTGGGCTCCGGCCTTGTGCAGGTTCAGGGGAATCAGGTTGATGAACGGCCCCGTCAAAAAGGAACAGGCCAGCAGCCAGCCGAATTCCGGAACCAGGCCGCGCGCCATGCCGAACAGCCCGGTGCATACGCAGGCCACCACCAACGAGGTACGCGCACCGTAGCGGTCGCTCAGTGTGCCGCCCAGTACCGAGGACACCACCCCGGTCAGGACATCGGCGCCCCAAATCAGGCCGGTCTGGAAGAGACTGAGCTCCAGCTGTTCCCTGATCTCCGGCAGCATGACCGCCAGGGCCATGCGCGGGGCCGCCGTGGCCAGGCCGGCGGTTCCGATCATCAGGGCCCAGAGGGCCCACTTGCCGGTGTTGGACACACCGGGTTGATGCGGCGAAGCGGAAATGTCAGTCGATCAGAATGGTCGGACCCAGCGGCCAGGCGCCCGCCCGTGCGCCGTAGACCGAGAATCCGCGGGGGGAGCCGGTACCCGTCGAGGCGAGCCGAAGGTCCAGGTCGCTTGTGCCGGGCTCAAAGTTGAGAGCCGCCAGACGCTCGCCGCGAACGGACACGCGCTGCAGGTAGCCATGGGAGCCGGGCTCCATCCCCCGGTGGTGGCTCAGCACGCCGCGTGCATCGGCCGGATCGTCGGGCAGTTCCCAGGTATCGACCTTCACATCCTGCAGATACACGTCCACCGTTGTGGGGAACTGCCGGTCCTGCATGGTCTGCGGCGTGTGCGACCGCCAGTTGCGCGGTGGCCAGGAAAGCTTCTCCATGCCGGAGGCGCGGGAACCCACCTCGCACAGGAACTCCAGGCCGTTGACGGCGCTCAGCGTGGTCGGGAGCTTGATCCGATAGGAGACCGAACCGGGACCGTTGCCGGCCAGCTTGCCTCCGGCATCCCCCCGGCTGGTGATGGGCCAGCTGGCCTGCACATAATCCATCGGATCCCAGGTCACGCGCGTGCGCTCGTCCAGGGACCCCGGCTCCTCGCCGCCAGCCTCGGCCCACACCTCAACATTGACATAGTTCCGGTGCAGAACGGTTCCTTCCGGGTCGCACAGCCGCAGGGCCACGGTCAACAGGCCGGCGGTGCCCGGCACGGAGAACGAGACCGGTTCCGGACTGGACACCACGCCGAAACGGCGCGGTTCCACCGGCATGGTGCCGGAAGCCCACGTGCGCGTGTAGCCCAGGCTGTCGGTGAAGACGGCCTCCCACTCCAACGCGGCCTGCGCCAGCTCGGGCCCCCAGTTCGAGACAAACCCCCAGGCCGCGAAGTTGCCGCGCGGCCTGACCGTCTGACAGGGCGGACAGTCCAGGCCGGCAAACAGCGGTGCATTCAGATCCACAACCGACATGTCGGGCACGAGGGCATCGTAGCCGAAGACCTTGCCGCTCCGGTCGTACTTGGCAAAGCCGTTGTGCTCCCATTCGATATCGGTCAGTTCGGTGTAGACGTAGCCGCAGATCTTGTCGTGCCGGCGCAGGTCGGTGGTCAGGTACTTGAAGCACCAGGAGATGTCCATGTCGCCCATGGCGGCGGAGATGCCACCGTACTCGCTGTTCATCAGCGGCTGGATGTCCTGCACGTTGCCTTCGCCGATGTAGTTGAAGTCGGAGCCCGGATGCGTGCGGTCAACCACGTTTTGCACATGGGCGCGGGCCGCGGCCCAGTCGTTGATGTAGAAGTGCCAGGAATTGACGTCGGTCTCGACATGGTCGTAGTTGCAGGGCGAGTTGTCCTCCACCAGCCGGGTCGGGTCCAGGGCGCGCGCCTCGTTCACGATGCTGCGCACCCACTCCTGCCCATCCTTGGTGTCCAGTTTGGACAGGCCCCATGTTTCGTTGAAGATGACCCAGAGCATGATGGAGGGATGGTTGAAGTCCCGTTCGATCATGCCGGCCACGGTCTCCTCGCAGATCCGCCGCATGGCAGGGGAATCCAGGTCCGGACTGGGCATGTCGTAATGGATGATGACACCCAACCGGTCGGCCCAGTAGTAGTACCGCGGATCGTTGATCTTGATGTGGCAGCGCAGCATGTTCAGGCCCATGGCGCGCGCCAGTTCCATGTCGCCGCGTATGACGTCGTCGGACGGATAGGTATAGAGGCCATCGGGGTGGAACGCCTGATCCAGGGCCCCCGCCAGATAGATTGGATCACCGTTGAGGTAGATGTACTCGTACTCGTTGTCCCCGTGCTTCCCGCGGCCGATCTCGCGCATGCCGAAATAGGTGTGGACCACGTCGGCGGCACCGTCCGCGACTGTCAGGGTGACATCTACGTCATGGAGGAAGGGGTCGTCCGGCGACCACAGACGGACCTCGGGGATGTCGAGCACCAGATCGTGGCTGGAGACATTGCCCACACCGGTCACCGTCAGCGACAGCGACTCGAACAGTCCCTGCGGCGAGGACAGCACCAACTCAAGCTCGGCCCCTTCGGGTGCCGCAACCCGGACCTCGGCCCGCGCCTGCCCGTTGCGAATGTCCGGGCTGAACCGCGCCGACTGCACATGGGCCGCCGGCCGACCCTCGAGCCAGACGGTCTGCCAGATGCCGCTGCTGTGCGTGTACCACCGCGGCACCTGCTTGCCCACCAGCGTGGCCGCATCCGCGATGTCGAAGGCCCGGACCGTCACGCGCACCGTCTCGCCCGGCGCGGCCAATCCCGCCAGGTTGGCCTCGAAGGGCAGGAACCCGTTGTTGTTTTCCGCCACCAGGCGGCCGTTGACCCAGACCCGCGCGCTCCAGTCCACGGCCCCGAAGCGGAGCACGGGCTCGAGGCCGGTCCACTCGGCCGGAATGGTGACCTCCCGCTCGTACCAGCCGGCGCCCTTGTAGTCCGTGCGGCCCTGGCCGGACAGGCGGCTTTCCCATGGGAAGGGAACCGTGATCGTGGCTCCGGACCGTGACACGGTGCCCGTTTGGTGCCAGCGAAGCTGTTCGCCATGGGCCATCGCGTCAAAGCTGAAGTGCCAGGAACCATTGAGGTTCAGCCAGGCTTCGCGCCGGAAGTCGGGACGGGGATGTTCGGGGAGGGGAATGGTCATGGGGGAAGGGAACAAGGGCGGCCCCAGGGACCGCCGACGGGCGGAAGAAAGCCGGATGGTTCCGGTGGATTAGGATGTGGAGAAAGGGGCAGGAATAGGGTTAGCCATATGCGGATCAGGACGGTCAAAGCCATCTATCCACGCTGGAACAGGCCGTTGTCGGATGCCTGGCAGTCGCACTTCTGGCAAATCGTGGTGGTGGTCACCACGGAATGCGGACGCACCGGGTACGGCTACGGCGGAGGGGGCGAGCCTGCCGTGCAAGTCGTCAACAGCCACCTGAGCCGCTTCCTGACGGGGCGCACACTTGAAGGGGTGGCCGACATCCGGGCAGCTTGGCAGGCATTGTATCGCGCTTCGTTGCCGTACGGTCGCGGTGGCCTTGCCATGATGGCCCTGAGCGGCGTGGACCTGGCGTTGTGGGATCTGTTGGGCCGGGCCCGGAATCAACCCGTGTGCGAACTCCTGGACGGCGGGCGCGTACCCGGCGTGCGTGCCTACGCTTCCGGCCTGGCATTCGAAACCTACCGCGACATGGGTTTTGAGGCGGTGAAGGTTTTTCACCGCTGGCGGGAACCGGCCGATTACGACCGGACCGAGGCCCTGATTGCCAAGGCCAGGGAGGTGATGGGGACCGAGGCCCTGGTCATGCTGGACTGCTACATGAGCTGGAACGCGGAGACCGCCGTGGAGATGCAGAAGCGCTTGGCACCCTACAACGTGTACTGGTTCGAGGATATTCTCACGCCCGACCACAAGCGCGAACTGGCGGAACTCAAGCCGCAGCTGGCTCCGGTGCTTTCCGCGGGCGGCGAGCACGAATTCACCCTGGACGGGTACAGAGCCCTGGCCAAGGCCAATTCCCTCGATATCTGGCAGCCGGACGTGACCTGGTGCGGTGGCCTTACGGGTGCCTTGGACATTCTGGCGCTGGCGAAAAATTCGGGCATTCCCGTTTGCCTGCATCGAGGGGGCGAGCCATGGGGACTGCACCTGATTGCCGGCTCCGACTGTCTTGCCCTGGCCGAACTTGTGGGACCGGACCGGCGGGATGGAACTGTTCAGGCCTGGCAAGGATTCCCAAAACTGGTGGACGGGCACCTGCATGTTGCCGACCGGACCGGCTTCGGGGTGGAACCCGATCCCGCCTTGCCTGCCTGACCATGGGCCGGAAGACAGCACTGCGAATGTCCTAAGATTGTGGGCATGGACCACATCACGAAACCCGTCTCGGACATGGACGCAGCCGTCAAGCCGGACACACTTGGGCCCATGCCCAAGCGCGGCAACGGCCTCGCAGCCGACCTCGAGACCGGATCCGCAACGCCCCTGTCCCCCGCGGCGGCACCCAATGGCGGCAGGGCCTCCAGTGCCTGGTGGGACCACATCAAGTCGCTCGACCACTACGATCCCGCCTATCCCTACGATCCCGGCCACATCTACGGACCCGACTGGACCGACGACGACGCCTACGGCAAGGACGGGGTGCATTTCCTGGCCGGCAGCACCCACGGGTTCAGCATCGACAGCAGCGTGGACGAGGCACGGCGCCAGCTGGGAACCTACCGTGTGTTCAAGGATCGGTGCCTGAAGCTGCCCGACCTGGGCGTGCCCCGGACCAACCGCTACGTCCGCAGCGGACAGGTCATGCCGGATGTCTTCATCCAGGAGCAGCCCCGACCGGACGAACGCCGGCACGAAATCGCCTACGACCCGGACAACCCCATCCTGTTCGTGCTGGAGGTGCTGTCCGAGTCCACCTTCCACCACGACCTCGGTCCCAAGGTCGAAATCTACCGGGCCATGGGCGTACGGGAGTATTTTCTCTACGATCCGGAGCGGCTGCACCGCACAGGGGACGAACCCCGGCTGTGGGGCCTGCGCCTGTCGGCCGAAGGGGAATACGAGAACATGGAACCGCTCCGCACCGCGGACGGACTGCCCGTCTACCGCAGCGACACGCTGGGGGAATTCAGGATGCTGGACGAGGGCGGCGACATTCACACCCTCCAGACCTGGGACGGGGAGCGCGGCGTTTGGCTGGACCCTATGCGCGCCAAGGACTTGGATGCCGATGAGGTCAGACAGGTGGCAGTGCAGGAGGCGGTGCAAGAAACTGCAGCCCAAACCCGAATGGAGACCAGGTTGGAGATCCGGATGGAGGACCTTCTGGCCCTGCTCGGACAACACGTGGCACAAGGGGCATTGGCGCCCAACGTGCCGCACACCCTGGCCGCGGCCTGGCAGAAAGCCCAGTGGGTGCCCGACTTCGCCGATGCCCTGCAAGTAACAAGCGGTGAGCGCGACTGGTCAATCCTCCTGCCGCCGGGGGACCACAGGACCTGAACCGGCCGACACCGATGGTGAACGCCGCGGCACGGTAACGGCTCCACCTGTGAACCTGGCACCTGCCACGAGCAAGGAGACCGGGGCAGGGATGCGTTGGCCCGGACGGGCCGGGACCCATTGCAGGATCCGCGGAGGACACGCGGATGCGTGATGCCAACACCGTCACCCGAGGGCATTCGTTGAAACGGCTTGGGAACAGAGGTATGGAACGCAGTGGCAAACCCGCATCCGCCACGGATACGATCGGCAACTGGGAAGCCCCGCGGTCCGAATCCCACCCAACCACGAGCGGGAGACCGCCTTGACAACCGGTCCCGCAAGCCCGTGGTACCCCAAGGTACCCGAGGGCAAGGACGGCGCGAGTGTTTGGTGGGCCTACATCAAGGACCTGCCCCACTACGACCCCGCCTACCCCTACGACCCCCGCCACGCCTACGAGCCCGACGGCACCGACGACGAGGCCTATGGCAAGGACGGGGTCCACTTCCCGGTCGGCTGCGCCCATCAAACCAGTACCCATGGATGTATGGACGAGGCCCGACGCCTGCTGGGTCGCGACCGCGTGTTCAAGGACAGATGCCTGAAGCTGCCCGACCTGGGCGTGCCCCGGACCAACCGCTACGCCCGTTGCGGACAGGTCATGCCGGATGTGTTCATCCAGGAACACCCCCGTCCCGGCGACAACCAGCACTATGTCGCGTACGACCCGAACAACCCCATCGTGTTCGTGCTCCAGGTGTTGTTCCAGTCCACCTTCCATTACGACCTCGGTCCCAAGGTCGACATCTACCGGGCCATGGGCGTGCGGGAGTACTGGCGCTACGACCCGGATCGGCTGCATCGCCGCGCGGACGAACCCCTGCTGTGGGGCCTGCGTCTGTCGGCCGCCGGGGAGTACGAGGACATTGAACCGGTCCGCCACGAGGACGGATTGCCCGTCTACCGCAGCGACACACTGGGCGAGTTTCGCATGTTGGACGAGGGCGAGGACATCCACACCCTCCAGACCTGGGATGGGGAACGCGATGTCTGGCTGAACCCGAAACGGGCTTGGGAACTGGAGACCGCCGACCAGATTCGGTTGGAGATTCGGATGGCGACAATTCTGACCCAACTGAAGAGGCAGGTGGCCTGGGGAGTCTTGGAGCCCCATGTGCCAGACACCTTGGCTGCGGCCTGGCAACGTGCCGGAAAGGTGCCCGATGCCGCGGAGGCCGTGGATGTGCTTCTCGGTGCCGAAGACTGGACATCACTCCTGCCGCCCAAAGACAGTCGGGCCTGAGTTGACCGTCGCCGCGCGCGTGCTGCGAATTGACAAGGCACCGAACGGCGGGGGGTGGTGACCTCCACCAAGAATGGACGCCACATCAAGGAAATACAGTGCTAAACCAGCCCCAAAGTCCCCACGTTGCACTCACAAAGTCGCTGCATGACCGCGGTGCGCTCCATCGGCATGCAATCACCGGCCCATGATCCGTTCGTTCGCAGTATTGCTCCCTGCCCACTGCCGTCAGGTCCGGCCAGCGGTCAACAGGATGGATTCTGCCGATGAGTTGACAATCTGCAACTACAGCTTTGCGGGTGTCCCGCTGACGGATACCGGGGGCCATGTCAATTGAGGCCAAACAAGCCGAACAACTCGTCCTTGGACAACCTGGCCGACAGGTTGAGTGAAACGTCATCCACCAGCTCATCAAACAGTTTCTGCTTGTGCCGCAGAATCTTGTCGATGCGCTCCTCAATCGTGTCCACACAGGAATACTTGATCACATTCACCTTGACCGTTTGGCCCATGCGATGGGTACGGTCTTCCGCCTGTCGCTCCAAGGCCGGATTCCACCAGCGATCCAGGTGGAACACGTACGAGGCCTCCTGCAAGTTCAAGCCCAAACCGCCAACCCGAAGGGAGAGAATCAGGACCCGGTGCCAATCGCTGTTCCGGAACCGGTTGATCACGGCCGACCGATCCTCCAGGGAAATGTCGCCGGTCAGGGCCAGGGGGTTGAAATCCCGCAGGTAGTCCATCGCGGCCCCCACACCGTAGGTTTCGCTCGTGTACTGGGAGAAGACCAGGGCCTTGTGCCCTTGGGCCGAGAGCTGGGCCATCCGTTCCTTGATGTCCGCCAGCTTGCAGGATTGGCCGGTCTTGGGATCCGCGTTGCAAATCTGCTTGAGCCGCATAATCAGTTCCAGCACGTGTTGAACCCCCACTTCGGCTCCCAGCGACTGCAGGTACACGATGCCTTCCCGTTCCGCCCGGTCATAGCTTGAGCGCTGCCTGGGGGCCAGTTCCATGGGCACCATGGCAACCTGCTTGGGAGGCAGGTCGTCCAGCACGTCGCCCTTCTTGCGCCGCATCTGGAGCGTCCTGTGGCGGGACCGCAAGGCCTCGCCGGGAAAGTATCGGGGACTGGCACCCTCGCCGTCATGGTCGATGAACTCCATGATGGAGGCCAGTTCATCCTCGTCATTCTCGATGGGGGTGCCCGTCAGCGCCCAGGAACGGGCACGCAACAGCCCCTTGAGCGCCGTGCTGGTGGCAGCCTTGCGATTCTTGGCCCGTTGGGCTTCGTCCGCGATCACCACATCCCACTTCCGCCGGAAAATGGGGGACCGGTTGTCATGCTCGGACCGCAGGGTGTCGTAGCTGACCATCTTGACATCCCGTTGCATGCGCCATTGCCATGCGCGGTCATCCCTCGAGCCCCGAACAATGATGGCCGACATCTCCGGCGCCCACTTGTCCAGTTCGGCCCGCCACTGCCTCAGCACGCTGGCCGGGGCCACCACCAAACAGGAGGCAAGATCCCCGCGGGCACGCAGGATGCGCAAAGCTGCGATGGCCTGAATGGTCTTGCCCAGCCCCATGTCGTCGGCCAGGAGCAGCCGTTTGTTCTGCAGAAAAGCCTCAACACCATGCTGCTGATACGGCATCAACTCCCCGGCCCAGTCCAGTTCCTGCGGCATCGAGACGGCCAGGGGCAAGGCCAGCCGCTTGTGTACGCGCTCGGGCAGGGAAAGCCGGCTTCCGGCCGCACCGGTGCGGCCGGACATGCCACCCTCGTCGGGAACCCGGACAACGGCTTCCAACCCCGCGGCATACAGGTTTTCGACCGCGGGTTCACGAAAGGCTTCCTCCAATCCCGCGGCGGCCAGGCGGAACGGTTCCGTCAACAGGGACTGATCGCGTATGGCCTCCAGCAGCTTGAAGGCCCCCGTACTCCGGGCTGGTTCTTCCGTGTCCCACAGCAACTCGCAGGCTTCGGACGAGTCGGGCGTTGATCCGAATCGGCGGTCCCGGCCAGGAACAGTCCCCTTGAGGCGGCAGCCCGCCGAATGGGAGCCGAAGCTGCGCTCCAGAAAGCCGGGCGGCACTTCGTCGGCCAGGGCAAACAGCAGGGAAGGGGCGGTCCGAGTGAACCGGACCAGGGACTCGGCCGCCTCGCGCAGGTTTTCCGGATGGACCCGGTGGAAGGGATCGCCCTCCGCACCGATGCGCAATTGGGTAAAGCTGAACTCCTTGAACTCGGGCTCGAAGGCAATCAGCAACAAGGCGGCCCGCACGGCCGAACCATCCGGTATCGGCACAAATCTCAGCCAGCCGGCCGCCCCGGCCTGGACTGCGCCCCGGGCTTCATGAGACAGGCCAAACATGGCACCCGTAACCGGTGCCGGGACCATCAGGCCGCCGCGGCACCATCGTCCTTGGACTCTTTCTCCAAGTCCCTGTTCTCGTCGTAGGTGTGGTGAAACTCGTCGCCTTCCGTATGGAAGGTCTGATCCGGATAGTGCCGCATCAGATCCCATTGGTTGATGGAAGCCCGGACCTTGTAGCGCATCCGGTTTTGAAAGCCGCCGGAGGCCATGTCCTTCAAGGAGAGGCCGGGGGCATCCCACCCGTAGGCTGTGCTGTAAATGTCCCGCAGGCGATCAAGGGTGCCCTGCACCTCGGCGTCGCCGGGCTGCCGCAATCCCACGGTCCCGCGTTCCAACATGTCCATGCCGGTCACCGCGCTGCCAACCAGGTGCGCATTCCGTTCCTGAAGCTTGCCCTCCACGTAGTCGCGATCCTGCTTGTCGCCGGCAACGTCAATCACCACGGCGGCGAAGTCGTCGGTCACCGAACCCACCGTGACCAGGCCCGGGTAGGCGTCGCCTTGTTCCTGGCCGCACCAGCGAGTCAACTCGGCATAGGAACGGCCGCGCTGGAGCAGCGAATACGAGCCCATCAGCTCGATTTCATCCAGCAGCACCACCCAGCCCTTGTAGCCGGCCGCCCTGATCAGGTTGTTGAAAAACAGCAGGCGCTGCGGCGGCAGTTCGCTCACCTTGGGCGCCCGGAACGTGTAGTCCCGGTGCATGTTGATTTGCCGCAAGCCTTCCTTGACCCGCGCCGACATGATCTTGTCGCCGGCCCAGAAGTACTCAATCTGCCGGTTGAGTTCGAAATCGTGGGACCACTTGTAAATCTGCAGCGTCGCGGGGAAAATGGCGTTCAGTCCATTGTGTTCGGTGTCGTTGGCCCAACTGAAGAAACGGTCGTACTCGACCGTGTCCGGATTCAGCGACTGTCCCAGCTCCTCGATCAGCATGCCGGAGCGGCCGGGGAGGCGCCCGTGCTCGACCGCCGACTTGAACACCTTGCCCAAGTCGTAGAGCGGTGTCTCCTTGCTGATGGCCACCTTGCTGCAGACAAATCCCTGTTCCAGGGCCAAGTGTTCCAGATGGGTCAGCAAATGGGACTTGCCGGAGCCGAAATCCCCCGACACCAGGAGGCTGTTGGAGGCCGACGAGCGCTGGGCGAGCTCGGAATCGGCAACGCGTCCCAGAATGGCTTCGAACCTTTCCGTGATGACCGGCTGTCCACAGCCCAGCATCTCGACCGCGTAGCGGTTGGGCACGCCGTTGCGCAGGGCTTCCAGGGCCCTGCGGCAGTGCAGGGTCTTTAGCTGATCGGTCATCAGTCTGCCTCTTGGCTTGAAAGCCGCACCAGGGACGCTTCGGGATTGACCCAATGGCGGTCGCGCACATCGTCCATGATGCGGGTCTGCAACGCCTGGTAGATGGAAAAGCCCCGCGACCGCCGATCGAGCGCGGTTTCCAGGAATTCCGGACGGGCTGCCACCAGAATCAACGTGCTCTCGAGCCGGTCCGTGCCGTCGATGAACTCGCGCAGCACCTCGTAGTGCTCCATGGCCATGGCCCGAGTGTAGTAGCGGCTGCCGTCGCTGGGCCTGCGCGACCGGGTCACGCGCGCGATGTCGAACTGCAGCACCGTGCCCGCATACCCCGCCTGCTTGATCCAATAGCAGGCCGACTCGATGAAATACCGGGCCGTATTGCGGTTGATCGGAGTGGAGACCTCGAAGTGGCGGACATTGCCCATGCGCGTATTCCTGCCGGTCAGCCACTCCAGCAGCGGTTCGCCCATGTAATAGCGCGGGTCCGCGATGGTCTCGCACTGGCACAGGTGTTTCATGGCCACGCGGAAGTCCTTGGCCATGCGGTGGTTCTGGGCGATGCGATTCTCCAGGTAGGGCCTCAAGTCCCTGAGGACCGCGTTGCGGGGCAAATCGTTGGCCTCGCCAATGGCTTCGTAGATGTTGACCGCATCCGACGGATCCACCCCGTCCACGATCAGTCCGACTTCCTGCTCGGCCAGGTGGAGGATTTGCCGCCGGGCCAGGTCCCGCCAATCCAGCTGCTCCGCCATCGTGAAGAAGATGTCCTGCGGCATATGGGCGCGCCGGACCGCCGCGTCGAACTCCAGGGAAACGAAGTTGCGCCGAACGCAACGGTCCCTGACCGCGCCCATCAACTCCCTGCGCAGGTCGTCCGCGGCCACGGCCACCTTGACCGAGGCGCCGCCACTGGCCACGTAATCGGCAAGATACTGCCGGTCGATGACATCCAGCCACCGGTCGAGCGAAATCGTGTTCACCGGTCCACCTTGTCAAACCGCATGCCGTAGTAGCTGGCCTCGGAACCGTCCGGTCCAATGAAGGAGAACACTCCCTTGCCGGACCTGGTGCCTGTGGATGAAGGAAAGAACACCTCAAAACCCGTTCTGGTCACCTTCTCCCCACTTCGTTCCAGTTCGAAGATGTCCCTGGCGAAGTCGGTCCTGGTGTAATCGCGGCTGGCGCCGGGCATCGAGGTAAACATTCGGTAGACGAGATCGAGCGGAACCACCCGTCCCGTTTCCCTGGCGATCAGGGCGCGGCCACCCTGCTCCCTGGTCAATTCCTGGTATACCCCGTACAAGGCCCTGAGAAACGTGCCGGGCCTGAACCTGGGCTTCTTCTTTTGGTTCTTGATGAGAAGCGCCACGAGGCTGGAGGGGCGTACCCCGGGCGCCTTCTTGCGGTCGATCCGGACCGAACCGTCGCTTGTGACGACACTCAGGATGGAGGGATAGGCAATCAACTGCCCGTCCCGCTCATGGATTGCCAAGTCGTGCTCTTCGGCCACCTCAAACAGTTCTTCTACATAGCCCTGGTCCAGGTACTGGAGCACTTCGTTGTCCGTGTAGGGCCAGGACTCCTGGGTGATCGCGACCGCGGCTCCCAAGTCCTCCATGACCTGATCAAGATTCGCATGGATTTTCTTCAAGTTTGCGATGTTTCCCTCCTTGGCCGCCTTTTGCAATCGTTTGGCCTGCGCTGCCATGGCCTGCGCGGTCTTAAGAAGGGTTGCAGCTGTATCTTCGGTCTCTGCAAAGGCTTGCTCAAGATTATTCATGTACTGTTGAACCTTCGTCGTTCCGATAAAGAACAGCGGCATTTTTCGAACAATAACAGGAAGTTTTGGCTGTCATTGAAGCAGGAATTGGCCGGACGGCTGTAGAAGTCTCGATAATAGCACACCATGTGCCTGGGCGTACAGGTTGGTCGCGCGGCAACCGCCCAACCCCCTGTCTGTGATCTTGAATCCCAGACGGAGGGCGATGGCGGCAACACCTGGGGGTTGACAAGGTCCGGTACGCGGCAACCGGCTGTCGCGAATCCCATGATGGATACCTGCAACAGCAGGGCCAACCACACGCCTGCAGGATCTCAGCCTTTCATTGCCGCCAAGGGAAAGCAACCACCTGTGCCGCGCACAACCCGATGCGCATCAGGCATGCACGAGGCGGGAGCCGAAGAACGGATCCGCCGTGCGGCTCTTCTCATCGCGGAACTGCCGGCGGTAGAGGTCGTGGTAGTAGCCACCGGCCCGAATCAACTCCTGGTGGCTGCCCATTTCGGCGATCCCGCCGTCCTTGATCACCAGGATGCGGTCCGCGTTGCGGATCGTGGACAGGCGGTGGGCAATCACGAAGCTCGTGGTGGTCTCCAGCAGCTGCTCCATCCCCTGCTGAATGCGCGCTTCGGTCATGGTATCCACCGAACTCGTGGCCTCGTCCATGATGAAGATGTCGGGGCGCGCCAGAATGGCCCGGGCCAGGGAAATCAACTGCTTCTGTCCCGCGGACAGCAGGGAACCGCCCTCCCCCACATCGGTGGCATAGCCGTCCTCAAAGGCGTCAATGAAGTCCGCGGCGCCGGCCAGTTCCGCCGCGTACCACACCTCGGCGTCGGTGGCATCCAGCCGCCCGTACCGCAGATTGTCCATCACCGAGCCCGAGAACAGGTAGGGCGACTGCAGCACCATGCCGATGCGGGAGTGCAGCGCATGCAGGGTCATGCCGCGCAGATCCTGGCCATTGATGCGGATGCTCCCGCGCTGGGGCTCGTAGAACCGGCACAGCAGGTTCACCACCGTGGATTTGCCGGCGCCGGTCGGCCCCACCAGGGCGATGGTCTCGCCTTCCTCCACCCTCAGGTTGAACCCCTGCAGAATGGGGTTGTCCGGCTCGTAGGCGAAGTCCACGGCGTCGAACTCGATGGCGCCCCGCAGGGAGTGTTCCTCCATGGCCCCCGGCTGATCCTGGACCTCCGGCAGGGAGTCGATCAGGGAGAAGATCCGCTCCGCCGAGGCCACCGCCTGTTGCAGCTGGGCATAGACGCGGGCCATTTCCTGAATGGGGAACAGCATCCAGAAGATGTACTGGATGAAGGCCTGAATGCCGCCCAGGGTGATCACTCCGGTCCGGAACTGGAGACCGCCCACCTGGATGATCAGCGCCACGGCCACCGCCGCCAGCACCTGCACCACCGGCAAAAAGGCGGCCGACAACCAGGCTGCCCGGAAACTGGAGCGGTACATGCCCGTGGCCAATTCGGCGAACTCCGCCAGGTTGGAGTCCTCGCGCCCCAGCGACTTCGTGACCCGGACACCGTGGATGCTCTCCGCATAGTTGCCCGTGATGCGGGAGTTCAGCCGCCGCACATCGCGCCAGTGGCCGAGGATGTGCCTCTGGAACAGCAGGGCGGAACCCACCATGACCGGGACGACGGCCAGCATGACCAGGGCCAGCTGCCAGCTGATGGCGGCCATGAAGCCCAGAAAGACCAGGATGGACATCATCCCCCAGAACATGTCCAGGAAGCCGAAGGACACCAGCTCGGACACCCGCCGCGAGTCGGAGGTGGCGCGGGCCATGATCCAGCCGACCGGCGTGCGGTCGTAGTAGGCGAGGGACAATTCCTGCAGCCGGCCGAACATGGTCTTGCGCAGGTCGTAGTTCATGGCCTGCCCAACGGACCCGGCACAGAATATGAACAACGCCACACAGCCAGCCAGCGCCACGGCCACCCCCGCCCACAGCCACAACAGGTACTTCACCTCTCCCAGGTCACCGGCCAGGACTCCCTCGTCCAGGATGCGCTTGCCAAGGTAGATGTGCGTACCTTCGGCCAGCACCATGCCGATCACGCCCACCACGTATCCGGCCAGGTACCCGCGGTAGTTGAGCGTGAGCCGGAGCAGGCGCAGCAGCGCCGCGCCGCTGAGGGTGGCGCTGTACTCCTCTTCTTCGTACTGGTTACTGTCGAGTGCCATGATGCTGTTCCGAACCGTCCGTTTCAGGCGGGGTGCGCCTCGAGAGTGGACTGAATGTCCGCCTGCAGTTCCGCCTCGATGCTGGTCTGCAGCCGAAACACATCGCGGTAGGTGCCGGCCTGTGCCACCAGTTCCTCGTGGGTGCCGGTCTGCACGATGCGTCCCTGATCGAGGACAAGAATCCTGTCGGCGGATGCAATCGACGAGATGCGGTGCGCAATCACGAAGGTCGTGCGGTTGCGCATCAGGTTGCGCAGGGCCTCCCGAATCGCCTTCTCCGTGGAGGTGTCGACGGCACTGGTGGCATCGTCCAGAATCAGGATGCGCGGATCCTTGAGGATGGTGCGGGCAATCGCCACCCGTTGGCGCTGGCCGCCGGACAGGGTGACCCCCTGCTCGCCCACCACGGTGTCGTAGCCCCTCGGCATGGCGAGAATGGATTCGTGAATGTTGGCGGCTTCGGCTGCGGCCACGATCTCCACCTCGGACACCTTGCGGAACGTGCCGTAGGTGATGTTCTCCCGGATCGAGCGGCTGAACAGGAAGGGCTCCTGCTGGACCACCCCAATGTTCCGCCGCAGCTGCCGCCGCGGGTATTCCGTCAGTTCCCGCCCGTCCAGCAGAATGCGGCCGCCGGTATAGGTGTAGAAGCGGGGCAGCAGGTTCATCATGGAGGTCTTGCCGGAACCAGTGGGCCCCAGGATCGCGAGCACCTGCCCCGGCTCGGCGTGGAAGGAGATGCCGTGCAGGACCCCGGGCAGCGTGGATTCCCCCGGCAGATCCTGCGTGCCTTCCGGATAAACAAAGGAGACATCTTCGAAACGGATGTCCCCGGCCAGTTCCTGCGGCATGTCAACGAGGCCGGTATCCAAGGGTTCCCGGTCCTCGTTGATGATGGCCAGCACCCGATCGTAGGAGACCAGGGACTGGGTGATGAAGGCAAAGATGCGTCCCAGATGCCGCACCGGACCCACCATCATCCCCAGCAGCCCGGTGAACGCCACGTAGGTCCCCGTGGAAATCTGACCGTCGATCGCCATCCAGGCACCGAACAGTGTGGAACCGACCATCTGGCTGGCCAGAATGAGATCCATGCTGGGCCAGAAGACATTGTGGAACCGGACCACGTTGCGGCCCCGGTTCAGGAGAATGGCATTCTCCCGCTCGAACTTGGCGATTTCGTACTGTTCGCGGGCAAAGGCCCGCACCACCCTGGCCCCGTAGATGTTCTCCTGCAGGAGGGAGGAGAGGCGCGCCTCCTGATCCTGGAACAGGTCGTAGATGCGGGCCAGGTAGGACCAGAAGCCGAAGGACACACTCACCGAGATGGGAATCACGATTGCGGACACCAGGGCCAGCCGGGGCGACAGTTGCCACATGGCGAAGAAGGCCATGCCGGATATCGAGACAATCCGGCCCAACCCCACCAAGTGTTCGGCGAACAGCCGCCGGATCTCCTCCACGTCGGAACTGGACCTCTGAATCAGGTCCCCGGTCTGCATCCGGTCGTGATAGGCAAACGGCAGATGCTGCAGATGGTCGTAGAGGAACACCCGCAGGCGACGGGTCACCCCTTCCGCCGTCTGTGCGGCCAGCCGGCCTCCCAGGAACGTCAGCAAACCGGCCGCGGCCGCCAAGCTGAGAAAGTACAGCCCCATCAGGGGAATGCGGTCGTAGTTCCCCGGCAGCAGGACATCGTCGGTGAAGGTCCTGATCACCCAGGCAAAGGAGGACCGCGCCAGGGCAGCCAACGCCAGCAGCAGAACCGCCGCCAGGTACAGCGATCGGTACCCGTGGACAAACCGCCAGCAGGAACGCACCCGGCGGCGCGCCCGGACTACATGCAGATCCAGATCCTGTCTGCGCAGGGCACCCGTCAGGAAGGCCATCATGGTCGGGAGTTTAGACCCGATCAGCCCGTGTACGTGTAATCCGTTACGCGGGAATGGCCACAGTCCAACCGGACCGGCCATACCGGTAGTAGAATCGACCGCGATCCGAAGCTGGTCTTGCTTGGCAATCGGCTGTCAGGTGAGGTCCAAAGTCCCGATCCAGCCCTCCTCCACCCTGCAACGGAACTCACAGCCATGAAGGCGATCGTAGTCCAGGAAGATCAACCGGGACGCCCCTTGGTGTGGCAGGACGTGCCGGATCCGGAATGTGGACCGGACGACGTCCTGGTCAACGTTCACGCCACAGCCCTTAATCGTGCGGATCTGATGCAACGGGCAGGCGGCTATCCGGTGCCTCCCGGCGCCTCGCAAATCCTGGGACTGGAAATGGCCGGCACGATCGCCGGCTGGGGCAGCCGCGTGCTGGGCTGGCAGAAGGGCAACCGCGTCCGGGCACTGCTGACCGGAGGCGGCTATGCGGAACAGGTGGTCCTGCCGGCCCGCATGCTGATCGCGATGCCGGACGACAAGGACTTCATCTGGGGGGCCGCCCTGCCGGAGGCCGTGCTCACAGCCTACCTGAACCTGTTCATGGAGGCCGGCCTGCAGGACGGCGAGACGGTCCTCATCCACGGAGGCGCCAGCGGCGTCGGCACCTACGGCATTCAAATGGCCCGTCTGGCCGGGTGCCGGATCCTGGTCACGGCCGGCAGCGAGGCCAAGCTGGCGGCGTGCCGCGAACTCGGTGCGGAACTGGCCGTCAACTACAAGGAGGAGGACTTCGCCGAACGGATCCGGAGCCACTTGGGCGGCGCGGAGGTGGATGTCGTCATGGACATGGTGGGAGGCCCCTACTTGGAACGCAACATGGGACTGTTGCGCACGTACGGCCGACTGGTGATCATCTCCACGCTCGGTGGCACCGAGGCCTCCATCCACCTGGGACGCCTGATGCGGCCGCGGCTGCGGTTGATCGGGTCCGTTCTGCGCCCGCGCTCGGTTGACGAGAAGGTGGCCATCATGAAGAGCTTCAAGCGCCGGTTCCTGGGCAACCTGCTGGACGGCAGCCTGAAACCGATCATCGATTCGGTCTACCCGGTGGAGCAGGCGGAGGATGCCCAGGCCCACATGGCGGCCAACCGCAACATCGGCAAGGTCATGTTGCAGGTACGGGATTGAGGCCGGCGCAGGCTGCCGCGCCCGCGCCTCCAGTGAGCCCCCTGGGACTCGAACCCAGAACCCACGGATTAAAAGTCCGTTGCTCTGCCAAATTGAGCTAGGGGCCCGCGCAGGCGCACGAATATAGCACAGGGATTCCGAATCCCGGCCGTGTTCGCCTTTGGCTCCGCATCCGGCACCGCACCATGACCTTGCGCTCCTACGTAACGGGCCGCCGCTGGCTCTGGACCCTGGTCGTCCTGGCGCTGGCCGGCTTTCAGCTTTACCTTGGCCAGTGGCAATGGGAGCGATACCAACTCCGGCTGTCCGAACAGGCCCAGTTGAGTACCGCGCTCCGGCAGGAAGTGCTCGATTTGTCCGCGGCCTCCGAACTGCCACCCACAGACTTGGACCTGCACTTCCGACAGGCCAAGGCGACGGGCACATGGGATCTCGAGCACCAGTTGGTGTGGGTGGGTCCCATGGACCGCATGGAGTCCGGCCCCCACCTGGTCACTCCCTTGCTGCTTGGCGACAACGATGCCATCCTGGTCGACCGCGGCTGGATCAGCGCGGTTCACGACACCCCCGCCGCTTGGCGCGACCTGCCGCTGCCCGACGCGGACTCGCTGCAGGGCCTGCTGGTGCCCGGCCGCGCGGTTCCCGACCCCGAGGTCCTGGAGACCCAGGAACGTCCGGTGCTCTTCTGGTCCAGCATGGACCTGGAAGCCATGCAGGAACAGATACCCTGGAACCTGCGGCCGTACTACCTGCACCTGGAACCGGCAGGCGATGTCCGTAGTGCCGGGAACGGACCCGTTCCGACGATATACCGCCTGCGGACCCAGCCGTCGATGCACCTGGGCTATGTGGTGCAATGGGGCATGTCCGCCCTGACGATCCTGTTCCTGTATATACTGATCATCCGTTTCCTGGACCGTCGAGCCGCCATGCGCGAGGTTGAACGCACCGGCAGCGGAACGGCCGTCGCGGAGCTCTGACTTCGCCCCTCCTGCCCTCGGCAACACGCAACCGGTCCCGTCATGGACAGCGGCACGCCCATCCTAATCCTGCTCCTGATCACCTCGGTCGGGCTGGGGGTGATCTTGTTTCTGATCAAGGTGACCGTGCCCCGCATTTTCAAGCGGGTGCTGGACCACTACGGGCACCGCCTGGAACTGGCGGAACTCATCATGAACACGCGCCGGGCTCCGGCCTTGTGGCTGACGCGGCAGATGGAGGGACTGGCGCAAAATCCCTCGCCGGATCGGGTCGCGCGCCTGCAGCGGCAGGCGGTCCGCATCAGCATCAAAAACCTCAAGGCGATCATCAAGTTCCTCTCCAACGCCAACACCTACGACACCCCGGAGACGCGCCACATGGTGTTGAAGGAGCTGAACGCCATCCGGCGCGAATGGGAGGCGGGTGGCTGGCCCGCGGTCGAACCGGATCCCGACTACGCCCTGCTGCGGGACCGGGAAGAGATGGAGGGGGCGACCTACATTACGCACGACTCGACTGCCAGCGGAGAAGTGGAACCGGGCAAGGCTGTCTAGCCCGAAGCGGGACGCGGCTTTTGCGCACAGTCGTCGGCCCAACCACCTGTTCCGTATCAGCCCACCGACGGACGCTCGGAGCGCGGAGCACACCCACGGCATCGGCGACGGTCGCCACGCGCCGATGTCCACTGTGGTCGCCTTTGTCGCGGGAACGGATAGCGGCGTGGACGGAACATGTCGGCGTAGCCGGGCTCGACCGTTTTGGCACCCGTGCAAGCCGGCTGCCGATAGAGGCCGTGCTTGTTCTCTCCCGGCAACGCCCACCGCCAGTGCAACCCGCGGGAAATCGGGAAACCGGACCGGGACTTGATGGCTGGAAATCCACGCCTGCAATCTCCCCCGCTGCAAGCCTGAACCGAACAGTCCACACCACGTTGACCACGCACCATGGCCTTGCCACGATGAACCCGGTCAACACACGATGACACAAAAACCGCGCACCATGCCGAAAACGCTGCATCGCCAAACGACGGTAATGCCAGGGGGCAGGATCGTAATCGTTGACCAAGACTGGGCCCAAGGCGAAACCGTCGATGTCTTCGTGACGAAATCACCGCCAACTGCAAAGCGTTCAGCGATGGACATCCTCGCCGAAGCACCGGGACACCGCATTTTCAAGACCGCAAACGCAGTGAATGCCTGCCTGGAGTCCGAGCGGGAGGCGTGGGAACGCCAACGCTGTCCAACAACGGCCCCGGCTACCTCGACTCCTGCGGTTCATCCATAGCGTAAAGCGCATCGAGCCCTAACGCAGTTTGATGGAGCCCATGTGGCAACAGGCCACGTCAGCAATGGAGACTATCGTCAAGCCACTACGCGACGGCAACGAGGTTCTCCAGTGGCTCTTCCAAGCCCCTTTCAATTCCACCGAAGTGCAGCCTGATGCCAGCTACACGGGCACTGTGGGAAGACGCCGCCGAAATACGTGCCGACTTGAAGCTCCGGACCCCTGACGCGCTGCCCGCGGCAATAGGCATCCAAGAGCGGTGGACCTTGTTTGCCACCAACGATGGCGGGTTCCGCCGCGTCGCCGGTTTTGCCGGTTGTTGCATTGGAGGAACCCAAGGTTTGACGGCCCTGCAGCACTTTACCTGAGCGTGCCGCGCGGATTTCGCGGCTCCCTCATCATCCAAGGGAGCCGACTGGCGTTCCGAAGCACGGGACTTGGGGCCGACACCCCAAGTGCATGCCGCGCTCACTCACCGTCAACCTCAACTTGACCAGCCAGATCCGAATTGCAGCTCAGGCAGGAGTAGTCCCAGCTCGACACTGCGTTGGGACTCCCACCACTTGCAACCACCCCAAGGCAAACGCAAAGTCGCGCTCAGGGCAGGGCAGAGGCCGCGGTTGGCGTCCGATCCGGTCGCGCAACAGCCCGATGGACACATCCGACCTGAAATTCCGTTGCATCATCCGCACCCGCATCAAGCTGCGCAGGCCGGGCCACCAGCCGGGGTCCGCCACCCACTCACCGACGCCGGTCGTAAGCTGGCCGTGCGCGTGCCGAAACGCCTCAACGCCCGGGAACACCACGGTCACGCAACGCGGAGCCAGGTCTTCATCCCCCCGTCGGAATGCTCCAGCATGTGACAGTGCAGGAGCCAGTCGCCCGGATTGTCCGCCACAAAGGCGATTTCGGCCGACTCCTCCCGTTCCAGCAGCAGCGTGTCCCGCAACGGTCCATGGGTTCCCTCAGCCGTGACTCTTCTGAAGTGATGCCCATGCAGGTGCATCGCATGCGGCCAAACCGTATCGTTGATGATGCGTATACGGATCGTTTCGCCCACCGCGGCATTGAGAAGGGGGTCGTCCGGCACGTTGGCCACACCATTCATCGCCCAGAACTTGTTCCGGTTGAGCAGTTGTTGCCACTTCAGATTGCGTCCGTCCAGCATGGCCTGCTGCATCCCTCCCATGGCCCCTCCTTCCATCAGGAGACTTGCGGAACGGGCTGCCTCCAAATCGCCGAGGGGAGGCACGGGGTTGGCGGGCAAGGGTTCGGGTTCGGGCAGCCGATCCGCCCGGCCCACGCCATTCACCGCGAAAGTCCCGAACAAGATTCCCCTATCTTCCTGCAGGAGGGACAGTGTGGCTTCCTCCCCCTCCTGCGCCACCACATCGACGATCAGATCGGCCCGTTGGGCGGGAGCCAATTGCAAGTGGGACAGTTGCTGGAGGAAGGAGAGGGGCTGCCCGTCCAGGGCCACCAACCAACCAGCAAGTCCCTTTACTTCGAGTGGCAATACCCTGGCATTGGACGTGTTTACCAGGCGCAGCCGCCAACGTTCGTGTTGGCGCGTCGTACGTGTCCAGTTGCCTTCTCCATTGATGGTGAGCCAGTTTCCCAGGCGCCCTGCGTGTGCCCAATCATGGGCGGCCCCGAAACTGGGGTGAAAGTCCGCCTCGGCGGTCAGGTACCAGTCGTCCAGCAGGAGGACTTCGTCATGATCCACGAAGGGCGGCTCGGGCTCCTCCACGATTAGGGCTCCATAAAGGCCACGCGCCATTTGCTCCCAGGCGCGATCGTGGGGGTGGTACCAAAAGGTCCCGGCATCCGGTGCGTCGAATTCATACAGGAAGGACTTTCCCGGCGGCACCACTGTTTGTGTCAGTTCCGGCACGCCGTCCATGGCGTTGACGAGACGCACACCATGCCAATGCACGGTCGAGGGCTGGGGCAGATCGTTCACGAAAAGGCGGGAGACGCGCTGCCCCTGCGGCACACGAATCTGCGGGCCCGGCACACTCCCCCCATAACCCCACACCGGGGTTTCAGGGTACTCGGGCGGAGTCAGTTGGACAGATCCCTCTTGGGCTCTCAGTTCGGGTGCGTGGCTTGGGGGAGTCGGCAACCCTGACGTGTCGGCAGTGCAACCGAGCGGGAGTTGTCCCAACAGCAAGGCACCGGCGGCACCGGCCAGAAATCTTCTTCGGGTAATCTGCATTGAATTCTCTCTTTCGGGCATCGTGATGTTCAAGATGGATAAACCAACCGTGGGTCCGCTTCATGGCCGTAACTGTTTCACCGCTTGGTAGCGTATCGCTGACGTCGCCCGAACCAAGTAACAACCGCAAGTAGCAACACCAGAAGTGACAAGGTAGCCCGGTTCCATGAGGACGGTGGAGTCCCTGGCCCCAAGTCCACCATATCCTGGGCGGCCTCCGCCAACGGACGAGTCCGACTGCAGAGACTCACCTGCCATCCCAATCCCAATCGGGAATACACCACATACTCGGTGCCCGCCACGAACGGATAGCCACAACTGCTTCCGCTACGCGCCGTGGTCACGTACCGGGTGGGGTAAGCCACTCCTTTCCAAGCGGTCTGGACTTTGAATTTGATAGTCGTTGGATCCCTGCTGCCCCAGGTTCCGAAAAGGATGGGGAATTCCCGTACTGAGACCACTTCCCCCCGGAAGACCACCGCCGCCTTCTCACGTTCCTCCAAGGGCGGACCCGGCTCAACGCACGAGCAGGCGCAACTCCACTTCGGTGGCAGGGACAACCAGAATCCGAACAGCAGCACCAGCAGTATCAGAGGGCGGCCCGGGCACAGAGCAACCCAGTCACAGACCATATAGCGTTGCATGCGTGTCCCTCTCGACTGCAGGGCATTGACAAAGTCGCGTCAGGGCCGGTTTGCCACCTCCCCAGCCGTCGCTTGGCCACGGCCTGAGCCTTGCGTCAGGGCAGAACATGCATGCGGGATGAACAGCCTAATGCAATAAATAGGATCCAAACCAGTGATTCGGGTCCCCAAGCCGTTTCCGTAACAAAGAGGGCCGTTCTGCGTCCTAAGGGTGTCGTATAGCCTCGCAGACGCCTCGCAGCCCTCATGCCCGTCATTGTCCCACAACTCGACACCCTCTCCGCCACAACGGTCCATCGGCTGGTGGACGACTTCATGACCGACCTGGAGGCCATCCCGGACCACCGGGATCCCCGGGGCCGGGTCTATCCCCTGTCCCTCCTGCTGGCCCTCCACATGCTGGCCGCCGTCGGTGACGGCAACAGCCCCGAGGACGCGGCCGATTTTGCGCGGGACCATGCGGCCTGGCTGCGCCGGCTGGGTATCCTGTTGACAGGTATATGTAACGCCGCGGTCCTGCCGTGCCGGGCCCCGGTGTGGGGCAAGGGCTAAGGAGGCCCGACGCATGGTCGTCCTCGGGTAGAGTGGCGATATCACCCAGCCACCCCACCCTGCGAGGGCTGTCATGCGTCGGTGCCGGTCATGGTACAGGATTTGCCAGTTGCTGCACACCCGTCTGCCGCTGCCGCCGGGACCGCTGGCGGACAGCCTGGCCCTGTGGCTGCAGGGCACGCTGCTGGCCGGGAACGGCTGCCTGGACCGGGTGGCGGCTGCGCTGGCGGCCCGCGGGGGCAACGTCCACACGCTGCGCCGCCGGCTGTGCGACGCGCTGAAGGACGACGCGGAGCGGCAGGATGCCTGGGGCGCGGATCAGGAACTGGACGTGGAGACCTGCTTTGCGCCGCTGCTGGCCTGGGTCCTGTCCTGGCGGGTGCCGCCGGGCCCGGCAGCGCCGCCGCCCCTGGTGCTGGCCGTGGACCCCACCCACCAGGCGGACCGGCTGGTGGCTCCGACGGTCAGCGTGGTCCTCAGCCAGACGGCCCTGCCGGTGGCCTGGCAGATGGTGCCCGCGCAGGCCTCGCGCTCCTGGATGGACATCTTGTGCCGTCTGCTGGAGCTCCTGGCCCCGGCGGTGGCGACGGGGATGGCAGTCCATGTGCTGTGCGACCGGGGGTTGTACAGCCCCCGGCTCTGGCGCCACATCCGGGCGTTGGGCTGGCATCCCTGCCTGCGCTGCGACCCCGACCTGACCTTTCGACCCGACGGGCAGACCGAGGCCCGTCCGGGCGCGGCCTGGGGGGCGGGCGAGGGCACGCTGTGGGTGGGCCGCGGGGTGGCCTCGCCCCACCACAGCCCCCTGCCGGGCACGCTGGTGGTGCTCCACGGGCGGGGGCATGAGCATCCCTGGGTCTTGTTGACGGACACGCCGCCCAAGCGCACGGACGCGACTCTGTATGCCTGCCGGGACTGGATTGAGCAGGGCTTCCGCGGTCTCAAGCGCGCCGGCTGGCAGTGGCAGCGCACGCGTCGCACCGACCCGGTGCGCGCAGGACGGCACTGGCTGGTGCTGGCGGTGGCCTACGGCACGCGTCGGGAGGAAGCCGCGGCCCTGGGCCGGTCCCCCGCACGGCTGCGCACCCCTCCGGCCACCGTCCCGGCCGCGACGGCCCCCCGTCGCCTCAGCCTCCTGCGCCAGGGCCTGGCCTGCCTGGGAGCCCTGCTGGCCCAGGGACGGTGGTGGACGCGGGTCTGGCTGCGGCCCCGGCCCGGGCCCTACGGGCCGCCGGCCGTGCGCGCCCTGGCCCAGGGACCCTGACGCGCAACCCCGCCTCCGTTACGCAACGCCCGCCACCGACCCCGCGGCCCCGCGCCCGCGGGCCGGCCGGCACATCTCCCACACAGCCCATCCGGGCATACGGTCGGCCACGCGGCCTACGCTCCCGCATGACCGCCACGGAACGCCCGAGCCGCGGGCGCACGGCAGGTGGAGCCGCCTGCCGATCCCCCACGCCCGGAGCCTCTCACATATACCTGTCAATGGGTATCCTGGGGGACCGCATCCCCAGTGCCCAGACCCTGCGGCGCCTGCTGCGGGACCGGGGCTCGGACCTGCTGGCGGAACTGCAGCCGCTGGTGGCACGGCTGGCCCGGTGGCTGGCCGAGGCGTCCGCGGTCGACGCGGAGCCCGCGGCGGCAGAGGAGGAGGCACCGTGGGAGGCCTGCGCGGTCGACGGCAAGACGGTGCGCGCCTCGTTCGACACGGCCCGGGGCACGCCCCGCACGCACATCGTCTCGGCCCGGCTGGACTGCGGCCAGACGGCCGTGCCCGACAAGGGCAACGAGTTGACGGCCCTCCGCCAACTCCTCCCCGAGCTGGAACTGGAAGGCCGCGTCGTGTCCATCGATGCCGCGGGCTGCCGGAAGGACATCGCATGCACGATTGCGGCCGCGGGCGGCTGGTACCTGCTGGCCGTCAAGGACAACGAGTCCCGCCTGCACGCCCACCTGCAACGCGACTTCGCCTACCTGGACCGCACCAGCGCCGTGGCCCACGACCGCTGCCAGACCGTGGAGCGGGCACACGGGCGCACCGAGCGGCGCACCTGCACGATCATGGGCGGCGCCCACGGCATCCTGGACGAAATCGATCCCGACCGCCGCGGGACGGCCCTGGGCTGCGTCGTGCGCGTGGTGGCCGAACGGACCGTGCGCGGTCGCACCGCACGCGCCGTGCGCTACTACATCACCAACCTGCCCGTGACCACCGGGGCTGCCCGCATGGCCGACCTGGTGCGCGGCCACTGGCGGGTCGAGAACAGCCTGCACTGGGTGCTGGACGACACCTTCCAGGAAGACCGCTGCCGCCTGCGCACCGGCCATGCCGCCCGCAACATGGCCGCCCTGCGACGCATCGCCTTGAACTTCCTGACGCTTCTCCAGCAGTATTTCTGGCCAAACATGTCAATTCGCCGGCTGCGCAAGATGGTGGCCCGAAACCCCGCGCGACTGGAACCGATCATGGCCCTGTGACGACTTTGTCAATGCCCTGCTCTCGACTGGCAGGGCGGAGAACCTGGCCTTATCGCAGCTATTCACAATCTGGGATCAACTATTCAGCATAAGCCCCATTCCAATCAAGGTGCAAAACCTTCGGGCTGAACCGCAGACGGTGGGACAACGCCCCTGCCGTGATGGGCATCTTGCAAGGGATACCCCCAACATGGTCAGGGCGATTCAACAGCAAACCGGACTGGAATTGTTAATCTGGCTGCTGCGAAACAAGAATGGATGGAACCCGGCAATGCTGGCTCTGCTCCTGGACTGTAGTGCCTTTTTAGTTGACTTGGTATCGCCCCGCAGACTCCTGTCTACACTGGATCAGTATACGTTTGGCACTAGGAGTCTTGCTCGTGAGAACCACCCAATCCCATCGCGTCTGGACCATCGCCGAGGCCAAGGCGCGTCTGTCCGAAATCCTGCGCCTTGCCGAATCGGAAGGGCCACAGCGTATCGGCGCACGCAAGTCGTTCGTGGTGGTGCCAGCTCATGTATGGGATGAGGCACAGTCGCCTCGAAAGCCACTCGGCCGGTGGCTGATCGAGAACATACCGCGCGGGACAAATCTCGAGCTTCCGGACCGCGGCTCAACCCGAACGATCCCGTTCACGGACGATGAAGACGAATGATCGGCTACCTTCTGGATACCAATGTGGTGTCGGAGACGATGCGCCGCGTTCCAGATTTACAGGTGGTCGCATTCCTCGCCGAACATGACGACCTCTGGCTGTCCACGATCGTGCTGCACGAGCTGGAGTACGGTGTGCGGCTCATGGAACGAGGACAGCGGCAGGTCAGCCTCCAAGCAAACTGAGCTAGGGACTGTTCACACTATGGGGTAGACTAGGGGATTGGTTGCACCGGAGCCGGAGACGATCCCCATGGAAATCACGGAAGCCCAGTTTCACGAGCACATCGAGCCTCTGCTGCCGGTGCAGCGGGGCAACGTCCGGGTGCCCAACCTGCAAGTCCTGAATGCCATCCTCTATGTGGCCGAGAACGGGTGCAAGTGGCGTGCCCTGCCCGAGCACTTCGGTCCCTGGCACACGATCTACATGCGCATGAACCGCTGGTCCAGGAAGGGTGTGCTGGATCGGGTATTCACCTGCTTGCAGGCGCAGGGGCTCGTGCGCATCCGGCTGGAAGTGGTGGGGTTGGACAGCACCATTGTGCCGGTGCACCCGGACGGCACGGGGGCGCCCAAAAAAACGGCCCCCAGGCCATCGGCCGCTCGCGCGGCGGCTGGACCACCAAACTTCATCTGGTTGCCGCGGATGAGCGGACTGCGGTAGTCGGCGCCCTGTCGCCGGGCCAGGCCGGGGATGCGCCCCACGGTCGCCAGCTCCTGGAGGCACTGGGTCCCTTGGCCGACCACGCGCGACTGCCGGACGACCTGGTGCTGGTCATGGACCGCGCCTACGAGGGCGACGAGACCCGGACGCTGGCGGAAAGGATGGGCTTCCGCGTGGTCGTGCCGCCGCGCGCCAACCGCCGGGAGCCCTGGGACTACGACCGCGAGCTGTACAAGCGGCGCAACGAGGTGGAGCGCCTGTTCCGGCGTCTCAAGGGGTTCCGGCGGGTCTACACCCGCTTTGACAAGCTGGACCGCATGTACTGGGGCTTCATTCTGTTCGCGCTCATCGTGGAAACCCTGCGCGTAGTGTGAACAGGCCCTAGTACTACAGTTGTAAAGTGATGTGGTATCCTGTCGGGGTCCAACCCGTCCCCCTGCCCCGGAGTTCCCATGTCCGTGTCCGCACCGCCGCTTCCGCCGGAACCCTTGGTGCCCGCGGCGCTGGCGACCTGGCCCGAGCACCTGGCGGAGGTGGCGGAACGCCTGCGGGCGGTCTTTCGGTTCCGCCGCACGCACCGCCGGGCCGTGGCCTACATCGAGGGCCTGATGAGCACGGCGCCGCGCAAGAACAGCTGGCAGCTGGCCG
>MPMO01000031.1 GCA_002238555.1 Caldilineaceae bacterium bin34 | reverse complement strand
CCTCACTGTCCGTGGCCTGCCGGACATTGCGGTCCACACCCAACTCGCCGTCCCCGGCGGCCGGTTTCAAACGCGCTGTCGGCACCGCGTAGGCAACGGTTGCATACCACTTCGGATGCCGGTCCGTACCTTCCTTCAACAGCCGCACGGTCTTGGGCGCGCACCCCCGGTACGGGAAATTGCGACCGCGATCCAGCCGTACCCACCCCATCCGGGGCAGGCGCAACCGATCGCCGTCCATCTTCACATTGTCGGGGATCGTGAAGCCATCGGGCTTGCGTCCCTGCCGGCCCTTCCGTCGCGGGAAATACTGGGGCTTTCCGTCGGACTTCCGTCGGGGCAGGAACCTGCCATCCGCCTTGGCCTCGGCGTGCGCCTTGTGGAAACGCCGGTAGGCCGCGTCCAAATACTTCAGCACATGACGGACGGGACCGCTGGGCAGATCGCGCAGCCAGGACAGATCCTGCTCTGCATATACGGCACCTTCGGGCGATGCCAGGAAAGCCTGGAACTCGCGGTCGTACTTCCCGCTGCGGATCATGGCGAACCGCTTGTACATGGACTGCCAAGTCCGGCGGGGGTCCACCACCAAGGGCCTTTGTGCCTCGGGGAAGTCGGTCCACCGGCCGTAGCCCCGGACCTTGCGGCACACGCGGTAGCGCCAGTCGTTGTTCGCCAGGAACAGATTCCAGACGAAACGGTTGGCACCCGCCGTCTGGGCACACATCTCCGCCTGCCCGCGATGGTCGAACCGCACCCGGTACCGCTCGCTGCGGATTGCGGTCGGGATCGGAGGTGTAGAATGGGAGTCGGACATCCTGGTTGGTGTCTTCAACCGGCGTTGTCAATGAGGTCGTGCAGTGCTCACAACACGCACGGCCTCTTTCATGATAACACGTCCGTGGTACACAGATATGTAATCCCCGATTGAACAGCCCGGTCAGGCCGCCATCACGTTGCCGGCGTCCACATTCAGCGATTGGCCGTTGATCATGGCCGCGCCATCGCCGGCCAGGAAGACGGCCAAGGGTGCGATTTCCTCCGGTACCATGCGCCGGCCATGGCCGGTCATCGTTTCCTCCTGTTCCTCGAAACTGCGGCCCAGGCGGTCCGCATCGAATTGGATGCGGGCATTGTTCAACTTGGACACGACCGGCCCGGGGCAGATGGCATTGGACGTGATGCCGTGCGCCACGTTCTCGAGGGCAACCGACTTGGTCACGCCCAGCAGTCCATGCTTGCTGGCGGTGTAGGCCACGCCGAAGGAGGTTGGCACCTTGCCGTTGATGGACGCCACGTTGATGATGCGTCCGTGTTGGCGCTCGATCATTTCCGGCAACACCATGCGTACGAGCTGGTAGGGGATGGTCAGGTTGACGTGCATCATCAGGTGCCAAAACGCATCGTCGTATTCCGATACCGGCATTGGCTGCTGGCTGGAGCCAATGCCGGCGTTGTTGACGAGGATGTGGATGTCCCCGCAGGTCGACTTGGCAAACTCGAACACGGTGGTCGCGGCATCCTTGAGCGACAAGTCCACGGCCCGGGTGTGGCAGGCAGGACCCATGCGCGTGACTTCGATCTGCAAGCTGGCCAATTCTTCCTCGTTGCGTCCTGTTGCCGCGATGTTGGCGCCGGCTTCCGCCATGGCCAGGGCAATGGCGCGTCCGATGCCCTTGGTGGCGCCGGTGATGAGAGCGTTGCGGCCCGTGAGCATAATGTTTACCTTCCTTGAAGCTGCATTGTGAAGGTCCTGCACACCAGGGAGCGGATGATCAGACGTAAATCCTACAGGACGGGCCCATCGTTGGCAGGCAACCAGGCGGGATGCGGACGCGCATATCCCGCCGCTGTTTGGTGAATCCCATCCGTGAACGCGCCGATGGCCCACTGTCTCGATTGTGTATGCTGATTCTCTCCGCGGACGAATTCAACCCGGCCACGACGCGTGCCGGTAGCCAGGGGCTACGGATTCAGCCTCGTCGCGGTTGTGCAGCATGGACCGTCCCGGCGTAGTGGACGGCCGCGGCGGAGGGTCCCGGATTGCTCCGGGAGGATGCCGCCGCCCCTGCCACCGCCGTGCACGGACCGGCAAACACCTGGACAGTCCACAGACAAAACCAGAGACATGACCCGCCCATCCGGTTCACATATTGGACGCCCGCCCATCCGTGTGGAGTTGTCCGCGTCCGAACGCGCGCAACTGGAAGAACTGCTCAACAATCCGGCCACCAACGAGGCGATGAGGCGCAGGTATCTGGCAATCCTGATGGCCGCGGACGGCTACACCACCGGAGACATCGCCGGAAAACTGGGTATTTCGGCCAGTCAGGTCAGCGTGTGGCGTCGGCGGTTTGCCGATTTCGGCTTCGAAGGCATCCTGATGCGCCGTCTGAATGCGGGACAATCGGGGCGGCGACCGCAACTCAGGGACTTGCGGCAGGCTTCGGTGTCCAATCAGGAACTGCAAGGTCAGCGAGGCGCGGTCCGGGACGTGGATCTGACCGACGAGCAGATCCTGGAACTCCGGAAACTGGTACAGCAGCCGCGGATTGAAAACCGACTGGCCCAACGGGCGCGGGCGGTACTTCTGGCCCACCGGGGTCTGAATGCACCGGCGATCGGCGAACGGCTGGACATGGCCAGCCCCAGGGTCCTGCACTGGTGCCGCCGATACCTGGAGGAGGGAATCGGCGGCCTGACCGACAGGCCTCGGTCCGGCCGGCCGCGCAAGGATGCCGGTCCGGATCTGGAACGCCTGCGGCGCAAGCTGTCGGAGTCGCCGGCGGACGGCAGGGCACAATGGTCCCGGCAGTCGTTGGCCCGTGAACTTGGAACCACGGTTGGCCGGGTTGGCAAGTTGCTCGACGGGGCCGATCTCGACCTGCGTTCCATTCCCACACCGCGTGGCAGTGCTGCCGCCAAACGCGCCGCCGGGACGGAACGCGCAAGGCGGAACCGGGCGCAGGCTGCCCCGGAAAGTCCACACAGATCCAATCCGGATGCCGCACCAAAGGATGGTGACATGTCCCAACTCCAACAAGGCGACGCGATCCTGATGCTGTCGGGAGACGAGGTGGTTCGTTGCCTGCCCATGAACAAGGCGGTCGGCGGCATGCGCACGGCATTTGAGACTTTGGCCCGCGGCCAAGTCGTGCAGCCGGTGCGCTCCCAGATCAATCCGCCCGGCACTGCCGGGATCTCGCTCGTGATGCCGGCCTGGATGCGGGACGGCACCTCTGCAGGCCACACGTCGGTCAAGGTGGTGTCCGTCTATCCGGACAATGCCGCGCGCGGCGAACCGGTAATCCACGGGTTGGTACTCCTGGTGGATGCAGCCACCGGGAAAGTGTTGGCCGGCATGGACGGCGGTGTCCTGACGGCCATTCGCACGGGAGCCGTGGCGGGGCTGGCCACCGATTTGCTGGCTCCTGCCGGAGCGGGCCGGCTGGCCGTGTTGGGTGCGGGCGTGCAGGCGCGCACCCAGGCGGCGGCCGTCAGCGAGGTGCGCCGTCTCGAAAGGATCAGTGTCTACTCGCCGACCACGGCCAACGTGGCGCGGATGATCGAGGACCTGCGGGAGCAACTGCCCGATGGCATTGAGTACCAGGCCGCGACCTCTCCGCGCGAGGCGCTGGCGGACAGCGACATCGTATGTTGCGCGACCACCTCCGCGACGCCGGTCTTCGCGGACGGCGATCTGGAGGAAGGGGTCCATGTCAATGCCGTCGGCGTGTTTCAGCCGGATCGCCGGGAGGTGCCGGCGGCCACCGTCGTACGCGCGAAGGTGTATGTGGATGACCGGGAAGCCATGCTGGAGGAGGCCGGCGACCTGCTGATCCCGCTGGCCGACGGAACCATTACGGAGGACCACGTTGTCGGTTCGCTCGGCGATCTGCTCACAGGTCGCTGTTCCGGACGCATGTCCGCCCGCGAGACGACATTCTTCAAGTCGGTCGGCCTGGCCGTCCAGGACACGGTGTCCGCCGGCCTGGTCTATGCCCGGGCCCGGGAACTGGGCGTCGGAACGTCGGTGCCGCTGTAGCGGGCCCGACCTGCACTCAGTGGTACGGGAGGGGGCCATTGGCCCTGTCGGAGGCGTATTCCGGAGTGGGGCTGTGTTAGTGGTCGGCCCGGACAAGGTGGAACCAATCCGGAACCACAAGGCAGCCGTCGGCGAACACTCTCACTCCTTCGACCTTACTCGAGCAACGGAAGGCCGGGAGGGCTTGTGCTTCCACTGCCGGGATGCCGGTGCACGCGCCTGAAGCGCAGTACTGGATCTTGAAGTTGGCGACGCCCGTCGCGGAGGTCGGTGTTGCCCACGCAAGCTTCACGCTTGCGTGGGGGCTGATGTCCGGTCCGGCTCGGTGGATGACAGTCCGCCCGAACACATCTGGATGGACCGTAGGCGGAGCACGCTTAAGGTGCTGAACATGTCCGGTCGCGGTTCCGTGACACTCAGACATCGGAGAAATCGGTGACGATCACGGTCACGATCGTCCCAGCCCGCGGGTCGCTATGCCATCCCGGGACACCTGCAGCAGACTCCAATTCCGCGTGTGCGCCGAAGAAGGCCCTGGAGACTGCTGTGTGGTGTACGCCACTAACTATATGTCAATTCGACATCAAATGCAATTGTTCGAATATTAAATACTGAGTCTCTTTCGTTGATTTTGGTCCGGGACCAGTTCTCCGCCAAGTCAACCTCTCCTTGGCTCCGTCGAACCATTCCGGTCCGTGACCATTGGCCAGGCCTGCAATCCGTGGTACGGGAGGGAGCCATTGACCCTGCCGGGGACCGTATTCGGGGGCGGGGGCTGTGTCAGTGATCAACCCGGACAAGGTGGAACCAGGCCAGAACCACAAGGCAGCTGCCGGCGGACAGGCTGGCCGTGACGAGCATCAGCGTTGCCTGGTTCAGATGCGGGGTCGCGAACGGGAGCACAAAGGCGGCGGCGACGTAAAGGCCGGCGCTGCTTCCCGCTCCCCAGAGCATGTTGAGGACCTTCCTTTCCACGGCCAGATCGCGTGCCCAGAGCACGGCGTAGAGGCCCAGGGAGGCAACGAGGACTGCCAGCGAGCCAAGGAACGACAACGGGGTGAGTGTCCAGCGCAGCGCAGGCGTGCGGTTGATCGCGGGACCGGGTACCGCGGACGGCGGCTCGGTGTTGGTCAGGGGCGTAACCGTGGGTTGCACCGTGAGGATCTGGGCCGCGCTTTCCTCCTCAACCCGAATCTGAAACCCGATGCTGGTCGTGCTTTCCAGGCTGCGCGCAGCCAGCTCCAGGGTACCGGCGCGATCCAAAAGCAGATCCATGGTGGCACTGCCGTCCCGCGTGGGGATGGGATCAATGCGCAGATCCAGGTTGTCGTTGGGGTATCGGAGCAGAAACTCCACCGGAGTGCCGTCGGGAACCCGGTTGCCGTTGCGGTCCAGGATGGGGCCGGCCCGGATCTGCAGGGAATCCCCCAGCCGCACTTCCAGGGCCTGCAGATCCAGGGAACTGCGCTTGTCGTCGAACACCGTCAGGGGGATTACCTGGTCCGGGTCCGGTTCCAACCGCTCAACCAGACTGCCGTAGGGCGTGCCCGGTACGTTGACCGGTGGCGCGCCGGACATCTCCAGGTCGTGGAACAGGCCGCGCACCGCGGTCTCCACAAACGGCGGGTTGGGGCTATAGGCGGCGATGTACACCGACAGCTTGCTGATTTCAGTCTCGTCCAGCATGTACGGTGCGTCGAACGAGAGCACCGCCACCCGCTTGCCGAGGAGCAGGTCCGGCTGTTGCCGCAGGAACTGGTGGACGACCTCGCTGGCAGGATGCTGTTCGGGATCCACATCCAGCATCGCGAAGATCACCCACGTGGCTTCCGTCAGGGCGCGATCCATGCGGAACTGGGCCACGGTGTTGGCCGTGTGGTTGAGCCAGGCCGCCACGTCACCGAAACCATGGCTGGAAATGCGGTCGGGCTCAATCTGGGCCGTGGCATCCGGACCGAACAGGCGCAGGATGGTGGCCTCGACCTGATCGACCGCCAGGACTGTTTCCGGTGGGCATCCGGGACAGGTCGGGCGCGTGCGGTCGTCGGTGAATATGAGCAGGCGATCGTCCGGATTGGGCACGGCCCGAACCTGATCCGCGGCCTGTTCGGCATCCAGGTGCAGGAGTGTGGCGGCATCCTGCGCAACCCATGTGATGATCCCGGCCTTCACGGTCAGGCTGCCTTCGCTGAGCTGCTCCGGCACCCCGCCCGGAATCTGGCCGGCCAGCGGATCAAAGCCCACGGCAACGACCTCCGGAGCCGACCGGCTGTCGCCGACTGGCGCCAGGCGCCTGATCGTCTGCATCGACAACGGGTTGTCGGCCTCCTCCAGTTGGATCCAGGCGTCCCGATCGAAGAACGCGGGAGGGTAGAGACGGAGCTTGGCTCTCAGGATGCGCCGCACGGCGTTGTCCACCGCCAGCGCGAAATCCGGCTTCTCCAGGTACTGGACATTGAAGAACAGGATGACTTCCTGCAGGGCCGATGCCGCGTTCGGATCCAGCGGCCCGGAACCGGCCAGCCACAAAAGGTCGTTGCCGGCCTGGAAGGCATCGTTGGCGATGCGGTTGGCAAAGGAGGTTTGGCCCGACTGTCCGTAGTAGCTGCTCAGCGAAGGTACGATCAGCCTCCCGCTCATCAACAAGCCGCCGGCCTCCCGCCAATCGGCAAAGGCATCCAAGGCCAGGATTTCCTCCAGTTGCGGCGCGAGGCTGATGGGCGGCGTGCGTTCGCGCGACGACAGGAAGCCGCTGTACCGGATGTGGCTGGTCAGCAGGCCGGCCGCCGGACTTCCGGGAGCGCTGGTCCCGGGTTCCCGCCGGGCCTGCACGGCCCGTGCAAAAGGCAACAGCTCGTTCCGCTGCAGGTCCGTCAGCGAACGCTGGATGGTGGCCAGTTCCTGGTTGAGGTCGCGGTCGCTGCCGCCCTGGCCCGGAAAGTGTCCTGCCATGGACAGGACCCGGCCGTTGCTGCCCTCGGCGACCCCCTGGATGAAGGCGGTGCCGTTTTCGGCGACCCACCAACTGTCGCCCCCATAGGTGGATGTGGCGCGCACGCCGGATGGTTGGCGTCCGTCCGGGCCGAGCACGTCGAGACTGGGGCCCAGCAGCATGTTGATGCCCACGGCGGCCAGTTCCTGGCCCAGAATCGTGCCCAGGGCCTGGGCATAGGCGGGATCCCACGCAGCTCCCACGGCCATTTGGTTTGGCATTGCCGTGAACCCGCTGCGCAGGACCGGCGCCGCTTGGTCCGAACCGGTTTGCGACACCCCGATGAGAAGCGGGATGCCAAGTCCCGCCTCCAACAACGGGTCCGGCAACCGCCTCCAGTGATCCGCCACAATGTTGGCCCGCTCGGACGGCAGTTGGCCGCGGGGAATGTACAGACCCCAGGGCAGTGCCTGAAGCTGACTGGCCAGCGAGGCGACTTGGCGCGGCAGGTCACTGCCGGGCGAGTTGTCGATGTTGCCGTTCTGCTCCGTCAGTACCACCCCCCCCACCCGATAGTCGTGCACCAGCCGCACGATGGCATCGGATTGGCGGATGGAGGATCCCTGGAACGGGATCACGAACAGTTGACCGATGCGATCCGCCACGGTCATGGAGGCCAGGAGCGTGTCGACCGTGACCTCCATGGACAGACTCTCGATATTGTCGGCGGAATCGGTGGCCGGGTCGGAGGTTTGGGCTCGGGCGATGTCCGTCCAGACCAGTGTGCAACCCACCCAAAGCAACAGGCAGGCCAGCCATCCGGCAGTGCGCTGATTCATGGGCGGGGGATTGGGTTCCTTGATTCGGAGGGTGCGGCCAGGTTGACCATAAAATGTACTCTAAGGGCGGTGCTGCCGCCCGGAACCTTTCCTTGTCCACTGCGTCCCGGAGCCGCTCGTCGCGGACGCATTGGGGAGGTTGCGGTCCATGTCCACTGATGGGTCCGACGGAGAATCGCTGTGTCTGTGCGCTTGAAGTCGCTTTGGGCCAGGCTGCTGGCCCAGGACGACGATGTTGTCCCCGACGCCTACGGTCCGGCGCACAGCGTCGACCAGTTCACGCTTGGCTGCGGCGCGCGTCTTGCCGAGGATGATGTCTTCGGCAACCTGCGGCAACGGGTGTCTGCGTTTGCGGAGCGGGAAGGGCTGGTGTTTCGGGAACCGGCCTGGTTGTACAACGCCTTCGTCCACAGTTCATTTGTGCTGGATCACGGGCTGGACGATCCCACACTCCATTTCGAGCGGTTGGAGTATCTGGGCGATGCCGTGTTGGGCAAGATCGTGGCCGAGCATCTTTTTTGGGCCCTGCCCAACCAACTGGAAGGGAATCTGACCCGGCTGCGCTCGGAACTGGTGCGCAACGCGACCCTGACCAAATGGGCCTTGGAGTTGGGGTTGGACGGACTGGTTCTGACCGGGCCCAGTGTCAAAAACCGGGAAATCCTGCGCAGTTCCCGTATGCTAGGCAGTGTGTTCGAGGCGCTGCTCGGCGCACTCTATGTGGATCAAGGGGAACAGGGCGTGAGACGATTTTTGGCCCGGTGGCTCAATCCGGCGGTTGACAAGGCAGCCCAGTCGGACGGCCAGTCGCAGCAGAATGCCAAGAGTGCGCTGCAGGAAGTCCTGCAGCGGGACCTGGGAGCCACCCCCCGCTATGAGAAACGCTCCGCGACCGGTCCCAGCCATCAGCCGGAGTTCGAGGTGGCGGTGACCGTGGAGGGCAAGACCCTCGCCACCGGCAAGGGTCCCAGCCTCCAGAAGGCCGGTTTCCGCGCGGCGGAAGTGGCGCTGGCCGACTATCTCGCGGCCCAGACGGAACCGGACCCCATCGACTGATCAGATGTCCAGCTCCTTGAGCTGGTCGATCATGTCCCGGCACACGTCGAAACCGCCCTGCCAGAAGGCCGGGTCGGACATGTCGATGCCCATCTCCTGCAGGATGGCGTCCGGATCCTTGGAGCCGCCGTACGCCAGCAGCCGCAGGTAGCCGGACTTGAACGCCTCGCCTTCCTGCTGGTACCTGCGGTACAGGGCCAGGACCAGCAGCTGGCCGAAGCTGTAGGCGTAGCAGTAGAACGGCGTGTGGTAGATGTGGGGAATCATCAGCCATTCGTGGGCGAAGATGTCGTCCACGTCCACGGCGTCCCCGAACTGCTGTGCCAGCTGGCTCCGGTAGATCTCGCTCAGGTCCCCGGTGGACTTGTTCTGCAGCACCGCTTCGTGGGCCGCCTTCTCGAACACCACGAAATAGGCCTGGCGCATGACCGTGGCGTACATGTCGTCCACGGCGGTGGCCAGCAATTCGCGCCGGACCAGGGGATCGGTCTCCTCCCGCATGAGCCGGTCGGTCAACAGCATCTCGGTGAAGACCGAGGCGGTTTCGGCCAGGGGCAGGGGGGCATGCTGGGTTAGGAGCGAATGGTCCTCCGCCTGCAGGCTGTGGATGGCGTGTCCGAGTTCGTGGGCCAGGGTGGCCACGTCGCGCACGCGGCCCGTGTAGTTCATCAGGATCCACGGCGTTTGCGAGGGCAGGACGGTGGCACAGAAGGCCCCCGAGCGCTTGCCCTTGCGGATTTCGCTGTCGATGTGGCCGTCGCGGAAGACCCGTTCCGCCTTGGCAGCCACGCCGCTGTCGAAGGCCTCGACGGTTTCCAGTACCATGTCCACGGCATCGCCGTAGTCGATCTGCTTGTCCGAGCCGCCCAGGGGCGCGTAGATGTCGAAGCGCCGCAGCTTTTCCAGGCCCAGCCACTTGGCCTTCAGTCGGAAGTACTCCTGGAACAGGCCGGCGTTGTCCTGGCACACCTGCAACAGCGCCTCGACCGCGGCGTCCGGCACGTTGTTGCCCAGGTTCTTGACGGCGATGGGCGAACTGTAGTTCCGCAGGCCCAGGTTCTCGGAATGCCAGTCCCTGACCCGGGCGGCATAGATTTGTCCCAGGATGCCGTTTTCCCGCTCGTAGACCCGGAACAGTTCCCGGTAGACCGCCTCGCGCAGTGCCGTGTCCGACGAATAGGCGTGCTGCATCAGCTCTTCGCGGGTCAGGGTTTGGGTTTCGCCGTCCACCTCCAGGGTGAACTCCAGGCGGTTGGTCAGCATCGAGAACACCGTGATCAGCGAACTCATGCCGTTCGCATCCTTGGTGTTGATGATCTGCTCGGACTGCTCGTCCAGCGTAAAGGGACAGAAGCGGCGGTCGCTCTGCAGGGAGTAGACGTAGTCGGGGTACCGTTCCGGGTCCGGCAGAAGGGCGGCGGCCTGCTCGTCGCCGAGGCTTTTCCACCAGAGATCGAAGAAAATGACCCGGTTCTGCAGGTTGGTGAGTTCCTGCTGCATGTAGCCCTCGTAACGCAGGGCCTCTTCGGACTGCGTGTCCGCCGAGAACCACAGGCTGCCGTAGGCTCCCAGGACGTACATGCGTTCCGAGATGTCCTCGAGCTGCTGCATCAAGGGCACGAGGTCCAGATCCTGCTCGCCCTTGTCAAAGGCTTCCAGGGCCGCGCGTTGGCCCTCGAACTGTTCGACGGCGGCGGTCAGTGCGGCCAGGTGCGCCTGTACCGTGGCATCCTCGGCGTCCGGCAGCAGGTCCGTCAGCTGCCAGCCACTGAGCTCGTATCGGTTTCCCATCGGTTCATGGTTCCTTTCTTGAATGGGTTTGAGGCTGGTGTCGCGGGTCGCGCCCGCACACCGGGAATTCCTGTTTCGTCGAATCGGATCAGCTGGACGGCGAGTGCTGCGATATTTTGGCGGCCAGGTTTTGCAGCGTCATGGTCTGCAGCCAGACGCGGCCCGGCCCCCGCAGGTGGGCCAGGAACAGGCCTTCGCCGCTGAATACGATGTTCCGCACGCCCTCGTTCCGTTTCACGTCGAATTCGATGGTCGAATCGTACAGGGCTATGTGGCCCGGATCCACCTTCAATTCCTCGTTCGGGGCCAGTTCCTTGACAACGACCTCGCCCGGCACCTCGACGAACAGGATGCCGGTTCCGTAGGCCCGCTGCAGGATGAAGCCTTCGCCCCCGAAGAAGCCGGCGCCCAGGCGCCGCTGGAAGTGGATGTCCCGCTCCACGGTGGTCTCCGATACCATGAAGGCATCCCGTTGCAGCACGTATTCGTTGTTCCCGGTGAGTTCCAGGGGCAGAACCTTGCCCGGCGCGTAGGGATTGAAACTGATGACGCAGTTGTCCTGCCGGGCGGTATAGGTGGTCTGGAAGAAGGATTCGCCGGCCAGCTTGCGCTTGATGCCGCCGAACAGGCCGCCCTCGGCCTTGGTCGACATGTCCACTTCGCCTGAAATCCAGGCCATGCCCCCGGCTTCCGTGATCACGGATTCGCCTGCTGCCAGTGTGATTTCGACCGCCTGCATGGTCGTGCCGATGATTTCGTATTTCATAAAATTTCTTTGTGGCCCCTGCTGTCGGGTCGAGGTTTGTGGCTCTGAAAACACGGCAGTCAGGGAGTATACCGGTGGATCGTCGTGGAAACCGAGTTGGCCCGAACCCAAGGAAGCCGAATCCGAAGAATTCCGGGATATCGTGCCTGGATTGGGTCGGGTCATGGCTCCGGACGGCACACCGCGACTATCCAGCTCCGCCGATGCAGCCTGGGTGTAGAAGGTCGAGTTGCGTTGCCGTTGGCTGGTGAACTGGAGGGGCCGGACCGCACGGCGCGCAGGCAGGAATCGAACCTGTCCAACGACTTGGTGCGGATACAGGGGCGAACGCAAGCGGTTGTTCGGTGCGTACAAGCGGAACCGCGGGACCGAAGACCCCTTCCTGCACCGCCTCATGCACAAGTCCTGGCGCGGCGGCCGGTCACACGCAACCAACCAGACTGTGGCCGATGCGGGGTTCTACACGGCGCAGGTCCGGTACGGACGCGGCCGACGCATCGCCATCCCGCTCAAGGGCACACACCTGCCTTCCGGCGCCCTTCGCATCATCCTGCAGAGAGGCGAAAGCCCTGTTCACGGAGAGAACCAGGCTGTCGGCGGGGGCTGATCCATCCGGACTCGAGTTGCGGGGGCTTGCAACACGGCCCCTCTCAACCGAGAGCGAAGTACCCGCGCCGGGGCCGCAGGGCGCCGGTTGAAGGAACAACCGCTTGTGCCTGTGGGAAGGGGCGGCAAGGGCTGCCGAATCCCTTCAACTGGCCTGTCAACGAATGTCGGCTGCGCCCATGGACCAGCCCGACATTCGGTCCAGGACGGCCACGCCGCCCCGGCTCCAGGCAGCTACTCCCGTGTCCCACAGATCCTGTCGGATCACGCGGGTGAAGGCCACGCGTCCTCCATCGGCAAACACCTCCACCACGCATCTGTCCAGGAAGATGTGCAATTCGGCGTTCTCGTCGGCGAGCGGCACGGGCGGCTGTTCATCCACGACCAGGCCCGCGTCGGAGAGGCCAATGGCAACCCCGCCGTTGCCGCTGGCATCCGCGCGCAACCGAATACCGCAGGCTTCGGCGGACAGACGCTCCATATGCACCCGCAGTTCCAGTTGGCTGCCCGCCACGTCCGGAAGGGGTTGGCTGGCGTTGTCCAACAGCATGCCCGCAACCTGCCGCTCCGGTCCGCGCAGGGTCCGAAGCTCCCGTATGGGCTGCTGGCGCAGGACCAGGTTGTCGTCCAGGGTCAACTCGCGGGGCAGGGCCAAACATCCGTTCCAGCCGTGGCCCTCCTCAAAGCCGCGGACCCAACCGTGCAGGATTTGGCGACCGTCCGGGGCGGCGTGCACGTTGCTGGCATAGAAGCCGTTCCAGTCCCGGCAGCCGTGGTCCACGATGCCGCCGTCCAGCTCGGTGAACGAAGGCGTATCGGGATCGAAGTCCCCAATCCGGTACTCGACGGCATCAAAGGGCGAATACAGATAGACCCAGTGGCCGCCCAGAGGGAAGAAGTTGGGACACTCCGCGCTGACCGGGCACATGGAGCCCCTGAATGTCCAACGCGTCAGGCTGCTGTCCGCGGCCTCGAACAACGGCGAACCCGCCTCCGCACCGCCCATGCCGATGGTCATGAAGGTTCGTCCCCGATGGACCCAAAGGTAGGGATCGCGCCAGGTCGGGTCCATGACCGGCCCGCCGGGCAACCGCAGGCGATCGTCCAGTGCCAGGATTGGGTTCCCGTCGCAGGGCCGGAAGGAGCGATCCTCCGCATCACCGATCGCGGCCCGTTGCTGAAACGGGATCCGGCCCCGATCCTGCCGGTCGGGCACGCTGGTGTACAGGAGCACCAGGTTGTCCTCGCCGTTCACCCCTACGGTTCCGGACCAACAGCCGAACTCCCCCGAGGCGTGGTCGGGAATCAGGGCAAAGGGCAGGTGTTCCCAATTCACCAGATCGCGGCTGCGGGCATGGCCCCAGAAGTTCGTGCCGAACGGCTTGGTGATGTCCGTCAGCGGATTGGTCTGGTAGAAGATGTGATGCCAACCCCGATGAAAGATGGGTCCGTTGGGGTCGTTCATGCGCTGGGCCGGCGCCCGGAAGTGAAAGGCCGGCCGGCTGGGATCCGCTTGGGCGCGGGGGACAGCCAGCTTCAAGGCATCCCCGGCCTGTTGCAGAAGTTCGTGTCGGTTCACGTTCGGTCTCCTGATGTGAATCCCAGCCTGCGGTCGGTGCGGGGCCGGAACGACCCGCGCGTTGCCAGCTTCGGTTGGTTCCGGCAGGGGTGCCGCGGCAGGAAGATCGTATCCGATTCCCGCATGGCCGCGGTCCGGCGGAGGAGCCGACAGACTACGGTGCAAGGACAGCCGCCGGATGCGGCCTGCAGCTTCGCTGCCGTCCAATGCACCCGTGCACATTTGGGATGGCATCGACACCGTGTTGGCTGCCCGGGTGTCCCTTGGCAACCGCATCGCTTGAACGGATGCCTCGGACACTGAACCGATGGGATCTCGGCTGCAGTCTCCTCAACAATGTGGCCGGCCGTTGGCTACAATATCTAGTATCTCGGCCCGCTTCCGGCTTGTATTGCGTTTTGCGGGTTTCGGCCTGCGCGCAGGAACGTACCGGGCAGCCACTCCCTATGCAATCTTCCGGCACCCAACCACAGGACAGTGGCCACAGCGCCTCGCCGCGCACCATGTGGCGCCTGCTGCGCGCCCTGGGGCCCTACCGCGGTCAGGCTGCCGGAGCCCTGATCAGTCTCGTCCTCATGACGGCCACTGTCCTGGGTTCGCCCCAGGTCATACGCTGGGTGGTCGACAACCTGGCCGACGCCCTGCAGGGCGGGGCTGCCGGCATCGCCGACTTCGACTGGCGGGTGGTTCGGGACGGCACCATTATCCTGAGCGGCCTGGCGGTCGGACGGGGGGTGTTCAACTTCCTGCAGAACTTCCTGGGCGAGAAGGCCAGCCAGAGTGTGGCCTTCGATCTGCGCAACCAAATCTATACCAAGGTTCACAACCTCAGTTTCAGCTATCACGACCGGGCGCAGACCGGCCAGTTGATGACCCGCGCCACCAACGATGTGGAGCTGGTCCGCCAGTTCATGGGGCAGGGGCTGTTCCTCATGATTACCTCCAGCCTGATGCTGGCGGGAACGTTCGCCGTGCTCATTTACATGAACTGGCGGCTGGCCATCGTTTCCGGGGTTATCTTTCCCCTGAACATTCTGCTGCTGGTCGTCTTTGTCAGGGTGATCCGCCCCTATTTCGGCAATATTCAGGCGACGCTCGACAAGCTGAACGCCCGGTTGCAGGAGAACCTGTCGGGGATTCGAGTGGTCAAGGCCTTTGCCCGCGCCGACTTCGAAATCGATCGCTTCGCGGTGGAGAACGAAAACTATCGGCTCAACCTGCTGAAGTTCATCAACAGCGTGTCCAAGGTCTTTCCCGCCACCTTCCTGATGTCCAACATCCAGCTGACCCTCATACTGGGATTCGGCGGCGACCTGGTCATGCGGGACGCGCTGTCGATTGGCGACCTGACCGCCTTCATCACCTATCTGATCTTCCTCACCATGCCCTTGATGACCATCGGCTTCCTGTCAGGCATGATGGTCAGGGCGCTGGTGAGCGCCGAACGCATTTTCGAGGTCCTGGACACTCCGTCCGAATTGACGGACGCCCCGGATGCACGCGGTCTGGGGTCGGTTGCCGGCCGCGTGCAGTTCCGCGATGTGTACTTCCGGTATGCCGGCCAGACCACGGACGTGCTGAAGGGTGTGAGCTTTCTGGCGTCGCCCGGCCAGACCGTTGCCATCATGGGCAAGACGGGTTCGGGCAAGAGCTCCATCATCAACCTGCTCCCGCGCTTCTACGACGTGTCGTCCGGATCGGTCACCATCGACGGCGAGGACGTGCGCGCCGTGACCCTGGCGTCGCTGCGGTCGCAGATCGGGATTGTCCTGCAGGAGGCGATCCTCTTTTCGGGCACAATCGCCAGCAACATTGCCTACGGCCGGCCCGAGGCGTCGCAGGCGGAAATCGAGCAGGCGGCCCGGGCCGCGGCCGCCCACGACTTCATCGTGGAACTGCCGGATGGCTATGCATCCCGCGTGGGTGAACGCGGCGTGGGCCTGAGCGGCGGCCAACGCCAGCGCGTGGCCATTGCCCGGGCCCTGTTGCTGGATCCGCGGATCCTGATTCTGGACGACAGCACCAGCGCGGTCGATGCCGAAACGGAGGAACGCATTCTGGAGGCCCTCAGGCTTCTGATGCAGGATCGGACCTCCTTTGTGATTGCCCAGCGGATTTCCACCGTGCGCGAGGCCGACCAGGTGCTGGTGCTGGAGGGAGGACGGATTGTCGACCAGGGTACGCACGCAGAGCTCGTGGCGAACAGTTCAATCTACGCGGACATCATTGCCTCCCAGTTCAACAAGGACGTCGCCCTGGAGCCGGCGGTGACCAAACAGCGGTCTCCGCTGGCGAAGGTCCTGGAGGAGCGCGTACCTTGAGCCGTGCCACCCGCAGCTTCGAGCTGGCTGCCCAGGTCGACGAGACCGATTCCCGTTCATTGCGGCACACCGCGTGGCGCGTCATGCGCCTCGTGGTTGGCTACCGGTTGAATTCGGTGATCGTCATGGCCACCATGGCCCTGGCCAGCGGCGCCATTGCCTTCGGTCCGTTCATGATCGGCTGGACCATCGACAACCGGATTCTGATTGAGGCGCCGACGGTCCAGGGCCTGTACCTGCCATTGGCCATTCTGCTGGTGAACTACGGGCTGCAGTACCTGGGTTTCCGCTGGCAGTTCTACACGATGGGGCTGTTGACCGGCAAGCTGATGACGAAACTCAGGGCGGACATCTTCGCCCGCATCCAGAGTCTGTCGCTCTCCTACTTCGACAAGAACGACGCCGGCGATCTGATGAGCAAGCTGGTCAACGACGTCGACGTGGTGAACCAGTTCCTGAGCCAGGGGCTGACCCAGTTGATCGGCGGGTTGGTGCGCATGCTGCTTCTATTGGGGGCCATGGCGGTGCTCGACTGGCGCCTGGCGTTGATCTCGCTGTGTGCGGTGCCCCTGATCCTGCTGGTGTCCACGCGGCTGGCGGCCATGGCCCGGGTTGCCTACCGGAGAAGCCGACAGTCCCTGGGTGCCGTCTCCACTGAATTGGAAGAGGGCATCGCGGGGGTCAAGGTGGCCCAGGCCTTCAACCGGGTCGAGGCCAACCAGCGGCACTTCGACCGGTTGAACCGGGACAATCTGGAGGCCAACGTCGGAGCCGTCAGTATTTCCGCGGCCTTTGCCCCGGCCATCGAGTCCCTGAATGCCCTGACCACCGCGGCCGTGATTGGCCTGGGTGGCTGGCTGGTGCTGGACGGTCGCGTGACGTTGGGAGTCTTGATTTCCTTCCTGGAGTACATCCGCCGCTTCTTCTTTCCCCTCCAGGAGATTTCCCAGCAGTGGAATGTCCTGCAGGGGGCCCTGGCCGGGGCCGAACGGACGTTCGAGCTGCTGGATCAGCAGCCGGACCTGGAGGACGCGCCCGATGCCGTCGAGCTCCCGGCCGTCGAGGGCGAAGTGGAATTCGACGGCGTCACCTTCGGCTACGATCCGGACGAGCCCGTACTCCGGGACGTGAGTTTCCGGGTGGGCGCCGGCCAGACCTGCGCGGTGGTGGGCCCCACCGGTGCCGGCAAGACCTCCCTAATCAATCTCCTGGCGCGCTTCTACGACGTGCAGTCCGGGTCCGTGCGCGTCGACGGCATCGATGTGCGCGATGTGACCCAGGACAGCCTGCGCCGGCAAATCGGGGTGGTCCTGCAGGAGAACTTCATGTTCTCCGACACGGTGCAGGAGAACATTCGCTACGGCCGTCTCGAAGCCACGGATGCCGAGGTGGCGGAGGCGGCCCAACTGGTCGAGGCAGAGCCCTTCATCTTCGAACTCGAGGACGGCTATCGTACCGAGCTTGGGGAGCGCGGCGGTACGCTGTCGCAGGGGCAGCGGCAGCTGCTCAGCTTTGCCCGGGCCCTCGTTGCGGATCCCCGGATCCTGGTGTTGGACGAAGCCACGGCCAGTGTGGATACCCGCACCGAGGTCGTCATCCAGAACGTAATGCAGCGCATGCTGCGCAACCGGACCAGCATTGTGATCGCGCATCGCCTGAGCACCATCCGCAATGCGGACATGGTGCTCGTGATGGACCACGGGCGGATCGTGGAGCGCGGCACGCACGACGAACTGATGGTGCTGGGCGGCCTCTATGCCGACCTGCACACCCGCCAGTTTTCGGATGTCGTTTTACCCAACGGGGTTCCGCCTGCGGAACCTGCAACCGCAGCATGACGGGCTGCAAGGGGTTGGCCGTGGACAAGCAGCCACCGGTGTCCGGCGATGTTGCGTCGGACGATGTCAGGGACATGTTCGACTGGTACCAGGCACAGTCCTTCGCCACGTGGGGTGTGATAGAAACCAATCATCCGATCGTCTATCCCACCCTGGGCCTGACCAACGAGGCCGGTGAACTGGCCGGCAAGGTCAAGAAGATATTCAGGGATCGCGACGGACGGATCACCGAGGCGGACCGGGAGGCGCTCAAGGGCGAGTTGGGCGACGTCCTGTGGTACCTGACCCAGATTTGCACACAGCTGGACCTGAGTCTGGCGGAGGTGGCCCGGGCCAACATTGCCAAGCTGTCGTCCCGCCGGGACCGGGGCAAAATTGGCGGGGACGGCGACGACCGCTAGGTGTCGCCGAGAGAAACGGAAACAGCTACACAGGACAGGGGATTGCCATGGACTTGACAGGGCGCGCGGTGGTCGTCACCGGACAGGCCTTTTCGGTGGAGCAGGGTCGGGTGCCCGACCCTGCGGCCGGCGGACTGCTGCTGCAACAGGAACTCGGCGGCATCTGCGGCACCGATCTCCACAACTGGCAAAACGGTCTGCCCGAACCCACGCTGTTGGGGCACGAGGCCGTGGGCACGGTGGTGGCGCTGGGCTCAGGGCGCAGCCGGGACTACCTTGGCACCCCCCTGCGGGAGGGTGATCGGGTTGTGTACCACCCGCGCAACGCCCTTGGCAAGCCTTTCGGCTACCGCGGTCTGGAGTCGCCGTTTTCGGGCGGGTTTGCGGAGTACATCCATCTGGACGATCCGGACGCCTGCGTGATTCGGACCGCAACGGATCCGCGGACCGCCGTGCTGGCGGAGCCGTTTGCCATTGGCACCCATGCCGTGATGCGGGCCGAGGTCCAGCTGGGCGACACGGTGCTCGTGCAGGGCTCCGGGGCGATTGGCCTGATGGTCATGATCTGTGCCCGTCTGAGCGGCGCGGCCCGGGTCATTGTGATTGGGGGACCGTCCGGCCGATTGGCCCTGGCCAGGCGTCTGGGAGCCCACGAAACCATCGACATTGCGGTTCATTCCGAGCGGGAGGCCCGCCATGAACTGGTGATGGACCTGACCCGGGGCGAAGGCGCCGACGTCGTGTTCGAGTGCGCCGGGTTCCTGCCGGCCGTGCCGGAAGGCTTCGGGTATGTGAAGCAGGATGGCAAGTTCATCGAGTGCGGGCATTTTGTCGACATCGGCGAAATCCCGATCAACCCGGCCCGCCACATCCTGATCCCCAACATTCGGGTGGAGGGGATTTGGGGCAGTCGCTTCCCCCACTTCGTGCGCGGGCATGCCCTGCTTGAGCAGTCGGACCTGCCCATCGGCGAGATGGTGAGCCACGTGTTGCCATTGGAAAGGGTACAGGCCGGTTTCGATGCGCTGAACGGGACGTATTCCCTGGATGGAGAGGATGTGGTCAAAATCGCGCTGGCCCGCGAGCCGTCGATGTTCGACTGAGTGGAACCGGTAGCTGACGGCACTGTTCCTATTAACCGGTACCCTTCGGCACCGGCGCGGGAAACAGTCCGAACGCCGTCGCGCGGATTGGGCCTCGACAATCATCATGACGGTGCGCTGGCGGTCGGTGTCGAAGGTCCAGGCGGCGTCGGCTATGCGTTCGCGCTCGGACTCCCGGACCGAACTGGTGGGGCCGGCCTGCAGGGATGGCCGTGCGACGGTGCCGAGGTCGAACTCGTCGGCCAACAGGCGGGCCACGTCGTAGGCAAAGACGGCACTGGTAAGGATGCGTTTGTAGCGCCTGTCGTGCACTGCCATGGCCGAAGCGACCGCCGGACGGCCACGGTTCCGAATACGCCAGTCCACATGCGGTTGGCTCCCACGGGCAAAAAACAGACCAAAGTTCCCATGGAACGCAGGCGCGGGCGCGGGTGTCGCCGATGGTTGTCCGACCGGAACAGAACACCCACCGGTGTTCCCCTGGAGTATTCGGCGCGGGTGTTCCGCCCCGGTGCCGACAGAGATGGCTTGGCACCGGTCCTGCCGCGCCGTCCCAGCCCCCCGATGCGGAGGCAGGGGAGCACAGGCGGGCATCGGTCCCGGGCGCAGGTACAGAGGCCACGGCGTGGCCACCGACCTTGGGCGGCCCGGGAACAGGGCGCGGGCCTGCGGGACGGACAGGCGACGGGGTGCAGTCCGCGACGAGGGTTCCCTTGTCCTTGTCGGGCCCGGACCCAATTCAACGAAACGGAAACAGTGTTGGATCGGAGGGTGTACGGGTTGGGCAGGGCCGGATCCGGGTAGAATGGGACTTGAACAGAGAACCAATGGGAGGATGGACATGGCAGTGGTTGCGGTGCGGGAACGACCGTCCGCCACGGTGGGAACCCACGTCCGGGACCCGATCCCCACGATTGACAGTGCCGACCCGGACATGACGCGGGAAGTCCGCCTGGCGCGGGCTGCCTGGCGACGGGAGCATCTTGAGGAATGGCGGCGCGAACTGGAGGCCCTGTACCACTTCGATCCCGAGTTCATCTACGACCCCGCCCACGAATACGACCGGGAATCCACCACCGACCCCGACTATGGAGCCGAAGGCGTTCACTTTTTGGAATACGACGAGGACGGGGTTGTGAGCCCTCTGGAAAAACGGGCGCGGGAAGTCCAGAAGCATGGTGCCGACGCGGCCTCCGATACCCTCGCCGACACGGGTCTGGAGGGGGACTACGAGAGGGAAGTCCGTTTCCGGCCCGAGATCGTCGCGCGCGTCAACCAAGCTGCCGATGAAAGCCACCCGGTCCAGAAAGGGGTGCGTCCGGACATGCTGGTGCGGGCCGTCATGTCGGCAGCGGAGCGGGAACGGTTCATGCCCGAGGGCATTCTGAGACTCGATCTGGGCGCCCCCGTTCCGCCGCTGGTGCTGGAGGTGGTGTCGAAGAGTTGGGCGCATCGGGACCTCAACTACAAGAAGCGCCTGTATGCCGCGGCGGGGATCTCGGAGTACCTGGTGTACGACCTGGGCGGCAAACGCCGGGCGGGTTCGCCCCGGGAACTGCTGATGTTCCGGCTGGAGGGTGGAAGCTACCGGCAGGATCCCGTTGCGGATGCGTACTGGAGTGCGGTGTTCAACACGCGTGTGCGCATCATGCCGGATGCGCGGGAACGCGAGGAGGAACTTCGCGGGGTGCCGGAAGAGGACCGCTTGCCGCCGCGCTTCCAGTGGTGGGACGGGAAACAGGGGCGCTGGCGCGACCGCGAGACCGACCGGAAGCATGAACAGGAGCGTACCGGCCGGGAGCGCGAGGCGCGCGGAGAAGCGCGCGGAGAAGCGAAGATGGCCATTGCCGCACTGTACAGATTTCTGTCGGAACTGTCCCGGCAGTCCCTGGACCAAATTGCCGTGCACTGGCGCGAACATGGTCCTCCGGACAACGTGATGGACCGCATCCTGGAGGTGCGGGAAAACCCCGGCGTGTGGCGGTCCCTGCTGCTGGATGATGCGGACTTTGACAACGACGCCACACAGGCATCCGACCACGATGCCGACCGCTCTCCGCCGGGCACCCTGTAGCCATTGCCAAGGCCGCGGTCCCGGTAGTCCCTGCCCACCGGCCCGCGGGACTGTTCAAGCAGTGCCCGTAATTCCGCGGCAGGCCAGCCGGTCGGCTCCTGTCGTGAGCGCGATGCCGGACCGGAGAGCGCCATGTACGGGATCATGCCGGCAGACTCCGTGACTGGGCGATTGCATCCAGATTTGGGCATCGATATAAGCCCTTTTCCAAGTCAGTGACTCTGCTGGTTTGGGTGCGGCATTGACGTGCCCATGGGAAGGCCAGGGCCCGACAAAGGCGCGGGATCGGCCCCCAAATGCAACCGGTTGGCCTTGGCCCATAATAAAGTGTCGGCGGGCAGGGCGGATCCCGGCCGACCAGCCGCAGCATTTGTTCCGATTCGCCATCCCGTCATTCAAGTCCGAATTACAAGGAGCATCCTCCCATGAAGAGCGGTCGACTCATCGTAGCCAAGGGCCAGGAGTTCGCCATCAGGGAATACGATGTCCCTGCGCCGGCTGCGGACGCCGTGGTGATCAAGCAGGAGATGGCCGGCATCTGCGGCACCGACTTGCACATGTGGCAGAACGGTTTCGGCAATGAGATGGTGCTGGGCCACGAGAACGTCGGCATCATCACCGACCTCGGCAAGGACGTGGCCACGGACTGGAACGGCGTATCGGTGAAGGAGGGGGATCGCATCATCTTCAAGCCGGGCACCAGCGCGGGCGCCTACGGCTTCTACACCGAGCCGGACGCCGCGCCCCACTTTTACGGTGGATTTGCGGACTACGTCTACTTGGACAAACCGGACACCTGTTTCATCAAGACCGACCTTCCGCCCGAAGTGGCCGTGTTGACCGAGCCGTTCACGGTCGGGGTGCACGCCATCATGCGGGGTAACATCCAGTTCGGGGACACGGTGGTCGTGCAGGGCTCCGGGGCCATCGGACTGGTCACCACGATCTGCGCCAAGGTGTCCGGTGCCGGCAAAATCATCGTGGTGGGAGGGCCGGCCGGACGGTTGGAACTGGCGCGCAAATACGGTGCCGACGTCACGATTGACATTGAAAAAGTGACATCCGGCGAGGAGCGCACGGAGCTGGTGCTGGACGCCACACCGGGCCGTCGGGGTGCGGACAGGGTGTTCGAATGTGCCGGCTTCCTGCCGGCCACACCGGAAGGTCTGGGATACCTGCGGCACAGCGGTACCTTCATCGAGGTGGGCCACTTTGTCGACATGGGCACGCTGGAGTTCAACATCAACCGCTCGCTCATGGTCCGCAACTGCCGGGTCGAGGCGATTTGGGGCAGTGGCGAAGACCACTTCGTGCGGGCCATGCCGATCCTCGAGAAGCTGGAGTTCCCGTACGCCGACATGGTGAGCCATGTCCTGCCGCTGGAACAGGTCCGCGACGGCTTCCAGGCCCTGAACGGCGACTATCGGCTCGGTGGCGATACGGTGGTCAAGATTGTCCTCAGTCCCAATCTCTAGCTCCGGGAGCGCAGGTATGACGAATTCAGCTCCCAACATTCTCTGGATATGTTCGGACCAGCAGCGGTTCGACACAATTGGTGCCTTGGGCAACCCCCATGTGCATACGCCGAACCTGGACAGGTTGTGCGCCGAGGGCACGGCCTTTGATCTGGCTTTCTGCCAAAGCCCCATCTGTACCCCCAGCCGTTCCAGCTTTCTGACCGGTCTCTACCCGAGCACGGTCCACGGCTGTCGCAACGGCAACGACCTGTGGGCGGAGGCCGCGGAGCTGGTGACGGTCACACTGCGGGACGGATCCGGCTACGACTGCGGCCTGTCGGGCAAGCTGCACCTGGCCGGTGCCAGCCATCGCACGGAGCCGCGGCCCCGGGACGACGGCTACCGGATGTTCGAGTGGAGCCATTCGCCCCGCGACGAATGGGGCGAGGATCACGCCTACCGGCGCTGGGTCAGCGCAAAGGGCGCCGACCTGGGCGAACTGCATGCGGCGGCGGAACCAATCCCGGCCGAGTACCACCAGACCACGTTCTGCACGGATCGGGCGCTGGAGTTCATGGCCGAGGAGCGCGACGGCCCGTGGCTGATGTCGGTCAACATGTTCGATCCCCATCCTCCGTTTGATCCGCCGGCCGATTACCGGGCGCGGTTCGACAAGGACCGGTTGCCGGGACCCTGGTTCAGGGACTCGGACCTGGAGGCCCAGGCCAGGCTGGCCGGTGTCGATTTCCAATCTTCGCCGCAACATCCGGACGAATTCGACGGCCAGGAGATCCATGCGGCCTACTACGCCATGATCGAACTGGTGGACGAGAACGTGGGCCGCATGCTGGACTGGCTTGACGCACGCGGCGAGCGGGAAAACACGCTTGTCATCTTCACGTCGGACCACGGGGAGGCACTCGGGGATCACGGCCTGGTCTTGAAGGGATGCCGCTTCTACGAAGGTTTGGTCAGGGTGCCGTTGATCATCTCCATGCCGGGGACCGTGCAGGCCGGCCGAGTCAGCGACGCCCTGGTGGAACTCCTGGACCTGACCCCAACGCTGTTGGAGGCGGCGGGGTTGGAGGTTCCGCCTCGGATGCAGGGCCGCTCCCTCATGCCCATTCTGACGGGACAGGCCAGCGATCGGGCTCACCGGGAGTTCGTGCGGGCCGAGTACTACAGCGCGTTGAATTCCGATGTGCCGGGCCGCGAGGAGTTCACCGGCATGTACGCCACCATGCTGCGCACCCGGACCCACAAGATCGTGAACTACCACGGTCTTGACGTGGGGGAGCTGTTCGATCTCGAGGCCGACCCGCGGGAACACAACAACCTGTGGGACGATCCCGGCAGTGCCGACCTGCGGTTTCGTCTCATGCAGCGGAACTTCGATGCCTTGGCCCGCGCCGTGGATCCGGGAACCAGGCAGATCCTCTACTACTGATCTTCGGGGCTGAAGCGGAGATGCATGCGTTGCGGTTGGCCGGCACAATCAGGCGACCGTTGTCCGCATGATGCCGGCATCCCGGTGTCCGGCCATGGTGATCAGGCAGCCGAAACCGTCCTCGGACCTGTAGGCCGCGATCAATGAATCCAGGCAACCTCGGCGAAGTCTTCCGGGTGTTCCTGCGGCTGGGCCTGACCTCCTTCGGCGGCCCCGTTGCCCACCTGGGCTACTTCCACGAGGCATTTGTACAGAGACGCGGGTGGCTCACCGCGCGCGACTATGGGAACCTGGTGGCCATCTGCCAGTTCCTGCCCGGTCCGGCCTCCAGCCAGGTCTGCATTGGCATCGGCCTGGCGCGCGCCGGCTTGGCCGGTGCCATTCTCGCCTGGATCGCGTTCCTGCTGCCCTCCGTGCTCGTGATGGTGGCCTTTGGCTACGGGGTGACGGTGTGGCGCGACAGCATTCCCCCGGGGTTGTTGACCGCACTCAAGACGGTGGCCGTGGCGGTGGTGGCCCAGGCGGTCTGGCGCATGGCAAACCAGTTCTGTCCCGATCGCGTGCGCGTGTCCATGGCGGTGGTCGGAGCGGCCGGCTCCCTGTTGATTCCCTCCCCCCTGGCACCCCTGGTGATGATGGGGCTGGCCGCCGTGGCCGGGCAGTGGCTCGCCCTGGACGACAAGGAACCGCCGTCCGCAACCCGGGAGTTGGGCATTGGACGCGGTCTTTCGGTGTTCTGCCTGGTTCTGCTCGCGGTGCTGTTGGCGTCACCGGCACTGCTGCCGGGTTTGGCCCCCACGCTGGCGGACCACCATTTGGTGAAGGTGTTCCTGAGCTTCTTCAGTTCCGGCTCCCTGGTGTTCGGCGGTGGGCACGTGGTCCTGCCGTTGCTGCAGGCCACGGTGGTGTCCCCGGGCTGGGTGACGTCGAGCGAGTTCCTGGCCGGCTACGGCGCGGCCCAGGCCGTGCCCGGGCCCCTGTTCAGTCTGTCCGCCTATCTGGGAACGGTGCTGGCGCCGTACCCCGGCGGTTGGCAGGGGGCGTTGTTCTGTCTGGCGGCCATCTATCTGCCGTCGTTCCTGCTGCTGTTCGGCGTGTTGCCGTTCTGGTCCTCCGTGCAGCGGCACGGACCGGTTCAGAAGGCACAGATGGGCATCAACGCCGCGGTTGTTGGGGTATTGCTGGCGGCCTTGTACCAGCCGATTTGGGTCTCGGCGGTTACGGACGGCCGCACCTTTCTGATGGCTCTGGCTGCGTTTACAGGGCTTGTCTTCTGGCGCGTGCCGTCCTGGCTGCTGGTGCTCGTTGCGGCAGCAGTGGGATGGCTGTGGCTGATGTAGGCTCGACACCGGACAACCGGACCTGCCGCATCGGATTGCCGGTTCCGTCCTGTCCGGTGAAGCATCGGTCGCAAGCCGTTGACGCAATCATTGCCGGGGCTGTCCGAGATCAGGCCGAGTCATGTGTCTTGGCTGCAGGGGATCTTCTCGTCAAGTGCCGCAATGCCGGTCAGGGCTACCGGCGGCCGATCAGGGAACTGTGCAACCAGGCTCAGCTTCCCGCCCATCGCCTCCACGTAACTGCTGAGCGTCGAGAGCAACAGATCGCTGCGCTGTTCGAGCCGGGATACGTTCTCCTGGTTGATTCCCAGCTTCTCGGCGACGCTCACTTGGGTTTGGCTAAGAGCCTTTCGCAGGTCTCGCAGCGACATCTCGTCGGCAATCAGAGCCTGGGCTCGAGCCTCTACTTTCCGTCGCCGCGCCGCCGGCAGCTTGCCCATCGCCTCCTTAAGGGCTGTCATCATTGTCTGTTCCTGTAAACCGCCCTATGTCTGCATGTCCCGGGAACGGATGACTTTGGGATTCCAGACAGCCAGTCGCCGGACCATGACGTCGACGGCCTCCGGGCTGGAGTCCACCAGGATGGCGTGGCGACCATTGCACAGGGCGGCTTCTCCCGTGGTGCCCGACCCGGCGAAGAAATCCAACACCGTGTCGCCCGGATTGGAGTGCACCCGAATGATCCGGTTGAGCAGGGCCAGCGGTTTCTGGCTGGGGTAGCCGGTCTTCTCCCGGCTGTTGGGACTGACGATGGTCTGCCACCAGCAGTCGGTCGGGGTCTTGCCCCGACGCGCCTTGTCCGGGCCCACCAGACCCGGGGCCATGTAGGGAATGCGGTCGATGTCGTCGAACCGGTAGGTGTAGCGGTCGGCATCCCGCACATACCAGAGAATGTTGTCGTGTTTGGGGGACCAGCGCTTCCGGGACCGGCCACCGTAGTCGTAGGCCCAGATGATTTCGTTCATGAAGTTGTTCCGGCCGAACACCGCGTCGATCAGGACCTTGCAGTAGTGGACCTCCCGGTAGTCGATGTGGAAGAAAAAGGAGCCGTGGGGCCTGAGCAGGCGCAGGGCCTGTTCCACCCTGGGGCCGATGAAGTCCAGATAGTCCGGGAACGAGTCGGCATATGAAAGGCGGCCCACCTCCGTGGTGCGGTACCGGTGACCCTGAAACCCGGTACGGTCGCCGTGTTCCTCGTCGCGGACCGTCTGTAGCGTGGTTCGGGTCTGCCTGTGGCCGGTGTTGAAGGGAGGATCAATGTAGATCAGGTCGACGGATGCCGCAGGCATGGCCTCCAGGATGGGCAGGTTGTCGCCAACGTGGATTTGCAGGTTCATGGCGTGTGCGGACACTGGTCGCGTTGCGGGTGGTGGACCCGACCCTATGCTACAAGGACCAGGTTGGGACTGTCATCCGGGGATACCCGCGGAGCACACTGTTTGCGATGGGAGCCGGATTCACGTCCAGGCTGATACAGTAACGCCGTTCAAGAGCGAGTCATGTCTACAGATACCTTTGAGGAGGCGTTCGGCTCCGCCTCTCCAAGCGGCCGGCCGGGATTTCGGGCCAGGCTCTTCAACTGCGGCTGCATCGTCGCATTGGTGGTCTTGGTGCTGGCGGCGGCGGTGTCCCTGCCCTGGTACAGTGCCCATGTGCGAATCAGGCAGGCAGTGAATGTCGGAACCGTGGCACAGGCCGCCCCAAGGGACCGATTGCCCAAGCCGGAAAACATTGTTCTCTGCCGGGAACCCCGCTATCTTCTGTGGAATTCGGTATCCGCAGTTGTGGGTTCGGACATGCCCCAGTGGCTGTTTGCCGTGGACAACGTCCACAGAGACCTTTGGCAGGTGGCCGGCGGTCCGACCGGTTATCTTTGGGACAGGGTGGAAACAGGCGCCGATACATCGGAAGGGGTACTGCGCGCTGTCGGTTACGTATTGCCCACCGAGTGGTTTGCCGGCCTGGTGCCGGAACCGTCCGCGATTTTGAAGGTGTTGGCCGCCAGTCCCTTGTTCCGCGAGTGTGATCCAATCATTCTGGCCGACATGACTTCCCACGGTTTGCTGGCCCCCGTTCCCGTGGCCGAGGTGCCCGCGGTGCCGAACGGTGCGGAGGCCCTGGATCCGACGCCGACCAGTACGCCAACGCCCGCCACCCCGGTGGAACCAACGGCCACGGCGGAGAGTCCGCAGCCGACGCCGACCGCACCGCCAACCAACACCCCGCTTCTTCCAACCCCCACCGCCGTACTGCCCACGCCGACACCGGAAGGCCCCGCGGGGCGCATTGCAACGGTCGTGACGCTGGCCAATCTTCGACTGGGACCGGGTCTGGAACATGAAGTCCAGGATTTGCTGGAACCGGACACGCGGATTGTGGTGCTGGAACAGAGCGAGGACGGCGAGTGGTGGCAGTTGACCGCAGGTTCCTGGATTCATGGATCCCTTGTGGAGCTTGAGGACGTGCCGGACGGGGAGAATCCAGGCTCCGCCCAGGTGGATTTTCTCGACGATTTGCAGCGGCTGGTTCTTCTGAACCATGCCTTGGACCGAATCAACGAAGTGCGGACGGACAGGGGCCTGGAACCGGTAACCCCAACCTACATCGGGGCCGCGCAGGCGCACGCCTACGACATGGTGCGCAATCACTACGTGTCCCACTGGAACCTGAAACTGGAAACCCCCTACATGCGACATACGTGGGCCGGTGGACATGACTACAGCGCGGAGAATGTTGCCTACCTGGGGTATCCGGCGGCAGACAATGCGGCCTGCCTGCCGCCGATGTCCACCGACGACGTTGACGAGATGACGGATCAACTGTTGGCCGGCGGCCTGCACCGGGACACCCTTCTGAACCCGCATCACCGGGAAGTGAGCATCGGCCTGGCTTCCGGTTGCAGTCTCAAGACCATGGTGCAACTGTTCGAAGGCGAGTTTGTTCGCTTCGCGGCCGTCCCGCAACTGGTGGACAACAGACTCGTCATGGAGGGCAGTCTGCTGGGCGGTGCGACGCTGAGGGAGGGTGCGGGCATCCTGCTTCGATGGGAGCAGCCGCTGACGGGAGCGTCCCAGTCCCTGCTGTGGCAGACCGGGTGCCGTTATGAGCCGATGCCTGTTCTCGAACTCGTTCCTGTCGGAACTTCGGGCCGTCTCGAACCGAATCGGATTGTCGAACGCGAATGGGTCCGTTGCCAATCGCCCAGGGAAGCGGATTCGTCGCTGCGGTTCCCGGAGGACGTGGAACAGATGCTGCAACACCGGGCGGGACCGGGATTGGAACTCCAAACCAAGGCCGTGAACGTGATGGTGGCTGCCGCCGATGTCTGGCACGAGGAACCGGGTCTGTTTCGCATCGAGGCGGACCTTGGCCAAGTTATCGATATCATGGGGCCCGGCATCTATACGGTCGAGCTGCAGGGCGATCTTTCCGGGACCGCCATCCCGCTGTCGCTCTACTCCATATTCGTGGGTGCGGGATAGTCGCAGGGCCGCATCCGCCATCCTGTCGGAACGGCCTGTTCGTGCACGCGGGCTCCTTGACGGATCCTGCCGATGGGTCCGAGCCGCCGGGTCAAGGTGGTCGTCGCTGCGTCCGGAGTGGCAGGACCGGGTGCCGAAGCATTGTTTCGGTGATGTTTGACAATGGCAGACGCCCATCGCCATCCCCTTCGGTCCGGATGCCCGGTGGGGGGTGGATGTTGGCGTTGGGGCACGGCATTCCTGTGTTGCCGGGACGCGTAGACGATGGCGTTGACAGTGCTCAAGACAATCCTGTTTAGCCTGAGATCGCACGGGCATTTCCGGCGGTTTTTCACCTGCAGCGTTGCTGTCCTGGTTGTGTTGCTGGCGATGTTTTCCTCGATTGGAGTTGCCTGGTACAGGGAATTCAGGCAATTGAACGGGCCACCGGCCACCACCGCCCGGAACGTGGCGAGCGAACCGCGCGGTGTGCCGGTTTCTCCCACGGGTCTCCGTTGCCGCCAGTTGCGGACTTTCATGAGTACCCGGCTGGGCGCCGCCCAGGCAATCCGTTGGTACTACGTCGCAGACATCCGCAACGGAGGTGCGTGGCAGGTGGTTGCGAACGGTTCGGAATACTTGTGGATCGACATGCACTGGCTGGCTCTGCAGAACACTGAAACTGCCTACTTGGCCGGGGTTTCAGCTACGCCTGCAGCGGACAACAGTGAGGCCGGCCACCCGGAGGAAGACGGTTCCATCCCGGTTCCGACAGTGTCTCCGGCCACCGGTATGGCGGCCATGGCTGCCAGTCCGATGTTTAGGGGCTGCGACTCCGCCAGGCTGCAGGAACTCATGGCAAACGGAACGGGTTTCGGTCGGTTCCGGATGGGCCCGGCCGACCTGTCATTGCAGGACCCTGTTCCCATGGAGGAAGATCCCCCGGGACAGTTGGAACCGCCGGCAGTTCGGCAACCCCCCGATTCATCCTTCGGACTTTGGCAGCCAAGGACCGGCACGGTGTCGGCCAGGGCGAACCTGCGCGCGGGGCCCAACCAGAACTTTGCCGTCAGGGAAGTGGTGGATGCAGGCACGGAGATCGTGGTGGTCAACCGCAGTATTGATGGCCAATGGCTGAAGACCGAAGGCGGTTCGTGGATACATCAATCCCTGGTTGTGCTCGATCCACAGGCGGAGGAGAATCGGTAGGGGCAGGTTCACCCGTGCCGGCCAGGCCAGACGGCTCGGGTTTGGGCACTTGCCCCGGAATGGAAAGGTTGGCAATCCCTACTACAATGCGGCGGCCGCAATCAAGGGGCCCGCTCCATGTCCAAACCACAGCTCATCAGCAGCTACGCCGACATTTCGCCCGACTGGTTGAACCGCGCCTTCACCGCGGGAGGTGCCGGATTTCCAGCAGTGATCCAGGTGTCGACCGTCCCTGTCGGCGTTGGTCACGGCTTGGTGGGAGAAATCCTGCGCTGCCGCTTGGCGTATGCCGACGCGGATCCCGATGCGCCGGCGTCCGTAATCGTGAAACTTCCGGGGCGCGATCGCCGCAGCCGTACCATGAGCCGCCGACTCGGACTACACGAACGGGAATACGCGTTCTACACGCGTTTGGGAGACGACGTTGCCGTGCGTACTCCTCGGTTGTACTACGCCGACTTCGATCCGAAAACCGACGGCTTGGTTGTGGTGCAGGAAGATCTGGATGGTCTGGTGCAGGTAGACCAGATAGCAGGCGCGACGGCGGAGCAGGCACACACCGCACTCCGCAACGTGGCGGCGCTGCATGCGCAGTTCCTGGGCCGATTCAGAGACGAGCGGTTTGCCGCAAGGGTCTGGGCGAAGAATTCGCGTTGGCAGTTGCTTCAGCTGCAGGCCATGTACTTGCGGTATCTACCGTCGGCCCGCAGGCGCTTTGGGGAGTGCTTTTCGCCGCAGCTGAGCCGGCTCGCGCTTGAGTTCGGCTGCTCGTTGACGAAGTACTGGCGACTGACTGTATCCCTGACGCCCCTCACCTTCACGCACGGCGACTACCGCCTGGACAACCTGTTTTTCGATCCGGACAACCCGTCGGAGCTGGCTGTCATCGACTGGCAGGTGTGCTCGATTGGGTCGGGCATGCGCGACATGGCCTACTTCCTGGCCACGAACGTGGAGCCGGATGTCCGCCGAACCATTGAGCGTGATGTGATTGAGGAGTACGGCGAGGCAATGGCGCGCGTCGGTACCGATCTCGCCTACGACGTCTGGTGGCAGGCCTACCGGATACACATTTTGGGGAATCTGTTGACGGCTGTCATCGTTTGCGGGGGGCTTGAAGCCGAGGTCGGCCCGGCACGCGAGCTTGTGCGGACGGGATTGCGCAGGACTTTGGCGGCCACCGAGGAACTCAACGTCGACGAACTTCTGCACTCCCTCGGGACAGGTCTCCCGACACGGATGCTGTGGTCGGGGTTTCACGGCGCGGCTCGGACCTTGACGGCGATGCGTCGGGACGGGTGAACTGCCGCGAATCGTGCCAGCCGGGACTCCGGGACCGCGTTCGATTGCGGGCTGAAGTCCGATGGCAAACCGAGGCGGACACCCGGTGGATAATGGTTTTTCTGCCCGCAGCCACCTGATTGTGGGCGCGGGGCTCATCGAGAGCCATTGCCGCCAGGCGCGTTGAACTTCGCACAGGCACCGATCACCGGTTGCGTTCCATGTACGTCACACCAGGACACGTTCCCCGCCGGCCCCGGCGGGGATGTATGTCGGGACCATGTTCGTTCGGTTGCGGCCTGCCTCTGGTGGCAATCGTGCTCCTGTTCGGCATCGCAGCCGCGTGGTATCTGAAATACAGCGAACTCAGGGTGGCCACCTCCGGGCGCCAGCCGGTTGTGGTGGCCGAATCCGGACCGACCGCGCCGTCGCCGGACCGGCATATCTGCCGCGAGGTGCGTCCGGGCCTCATCGCGCTGGTGCCGCATACGGGTTGGGACCCGCTCGGTCCCGGTCAGCGGTGGGCATTGCTCCTGGACCGGAACTTCGCGACTGACTGGCTGGTGGTTGCCGACCCGCAGCAGGGCACCATGTGGCTGCCCATGGAGAGCGTGGTCGACCTGGCGGACACGGGGACATACTCGGGGTCGCCAGGGTCGGGTTCGGCCACCTACCTGCTGGGACTGGTCGCCTACGATGCCCCCACCGGCCAATTGACAGTCGATCCCCAGTCGTTTTCGGCGTTCGTTGCTGCAAGTGCTGCATTCAGGGATTGCCCTTCCGCGCTGTTCGCTGAACTTGGGGCCAGCTGGCCTGGCCGTTCGGAGGCGCAAGCCGTCACTCCGCCCGAGGCCTCCCCATCCCGGGAGGAGGCGGCAACCGGTCCGGCCGCTTGGACCGGGATTGTCAACGTCGGTTCCAACCTCCGCACCGGGCCGAGCACCGATTTTTCCGTGGTGCGGGTCCTTCCGGTCGGTACCGCAGTCGTCGTTGTTGGCGTCAGCGACGATGGAGAGTGGCTGAAACTGGAGGACGGCGCTTGGATTTACCGCTCCCTAGTCACCCGTGAGGGCAACGGGGCGACATTAGGGGTTTCGAAAGCCGAGGATGTCAGTGCAGATACGTCCAATGAGCCCGTGCCGGAGACGGGTTCGGCTCCTGCCAACGGGGCTTCCGCCGAAGCGGAACCCACAGGGAGCGGACTTCCCGAATTTCGGCCCGAGGCGGGAAGGTTGGCGGAGCTTCGGCTCTACATGCTGGACCTCATCAACCGCGAACGCACGTCAAGGGGGCTGGAGTTGGTGGCCCTTGCGTACAACGAGGGTGCCCAGCTGCACGCGGAAGACATGGTTGCCAACAGATACATATCGCATTGGAACCTGCAGGGAGAGACCCCGTACATGCGTCATACCTGGGCCGGGGGCCACGACTACAGTGCCGAGAATCTTTCCTTCAACTTCGTCCTCAATGCCCCGGCGGGATTCTGCGCGCCTCCCGTTTCCGAACAGGCCCTTGATGATGTGATGGCAGGTCTTATGGACAGTCCCGGCCATCGGGACAACATCCTCCGTCCCCACCACCGGGAAGTGAACATTGGCATTGCCAACAGTTGCCATGCCATGGCGGTGGCGCAAGTGTTCGAGGGGGAGTATGTTCGGTTCAGCCTGCTCCCGGAGTTGGTGGAGGGCAGTCTGGCTATGGCGGGCCAGGTTGCAGCCAAGGTGGAACTGAACGACAGGACCCAAGTCGCGGTGACATGGGATCCCCCGTTGGCCGAATACATCAGGGGCCAAGTCTCCCAGACCTACTGCCATTCACCCGGGCGGCCGGTTGCCTACATCCGTCGGTCCTTGCCTGTCGGATTTTATTGGCTGGAGGAGGAAAGCCGAGAGATGGGCTGGGAACGCTGTCCGGCACCGTGGGATGCCGATCCGAACTTGCAGTTGCCGGTGAACGAGGACGAAATCAACCAACTGTTCCAACAGATCAGGAATGGGTTCCGGCTTCGTGAGACGGTGGAGGTAGACCTGGTGACAGCCGACATTTGGCAGGCGGAGGCGGGCAACTTCCGCATCGAGGCCGATTTGAACCGGGTCATCCAAACCCATGGTCCCGGCATCTACAGCATGATCCTGTGGGGCGAGGTCGATGGAGAGTCGGTGGCGTTGACCACGTACGCCATCAAAGTGGCCGGATAAGGCGCCATCGGCGTGCGCACCTGCCTGCCCCTGCAAGCTGCAATTGACTTTTGTATAAATATTCATATATAATCAACGTCCTGCTGCTGAACCGGACTCTGTGCTCTCACTTGATCCTTGCCCGATACCCCGGCCTACCGTCTGCTTCGGCTCATGGGCGCAACCGGATGCATCCGCAGTTGGCGTCTGGCGCGGACCGCGTGTCCGGACCAGGCGGCATGGACGGGCGGTGCATGCCGGGTTCAGTGGCGGCAGCTGGAGCAGGCGGGGTACATCAGGACGGCGTCCTCGGGTGGCGCGCCGTTGCGCTGGCACTTCCGTCAGGGCCGGGGGCGGCCACTGTACGACCTGACTCCTGCCGGCAGGGACTGGTACCGGCAGCGGTGCGATGCCGAACCGGCACCGTCGGAGCTGCCTTGGGTACAGGCGCATCATGTGTCCGTCCGCCATGCCGTAGCAATTCTGGAAGCCCGGGATCATCTGCTGTCCCTGGGCATTCCGGTGGATGACCAGCCTCCGCCTTGTCCCGAGCGCGCGGACGATCCGTGGGGCATTCGTTCCGAACCGGATCTGGCTGTGTATTACAGGGAACGGGTGTGGCCGGTTGAGGTCCAACGGGATGTCCGCATGAGCAACCTGTCCAAGTGGGCCAAGTCCCTGGAACTGTTCCAGCGACTCGTGCTGGTTACCTTCTGCGCGGACCGACTTGAGCGGCAGTGTCGCATGTTGTCCGAGGCGAGAGCGCAATGCCAACTGCCGGACTTTCCCGTGCTTTTGGCCTCTCTCGAGGGTTGGGAGGCGGGTGACAGGCAATTCCTGTCCATGTGACCTGACGTTGCGCCACCATTGAGGAGTGGGTCGGACCGGACTTCGACCTGATCACGGAACAAAACGTGTCTTGCGTGACGGGACTCGACCACGTCGGGAACATGGCTTGGTCCTTTGGTCTCCCGTGCTGGTTGACGGTGCAGAAGCCTGGAGTGCGACCGAAACCTCCCATGCGGATGCAATCCGATCGACAACGACTTTTTTGGGGTTGTCAGTTCCGGATGTGCATGCACCAGGGCGATGGACAGGTAGACTCTTAAGACCGATCATCGAGAGGACTGCTGACGCCATGGCCGACAAGCCCAACATCATTTTGATTCTCAACGATGACATGGGTTTCTCGGATCTCGGGTGTTACGGCGGGGAAGTGGATACCCCTAACCTGGACCGTTTGGCGGCTCGCGGCCTCCGCTACAGCCAGTTCTACAACACCGCGCGCTGTTGTCCGTCCCGCGGCTCCCTTCTGACCGGCCTGTATCCCCATCAGGCGGACATCGGCCACATGATGGGCACGCACGGGTTGGATGGGTACTTGGGAGATCTGAGTCCCGGATCGGTCACGATTGCCGAGGCCCTGAAGACCGGCAGCTACGCCACGTTCATGTCCGGCAAGTGGCACGTGACCCGGTTTGTGGAGAGTCCCAGGCACAACTGGCCTTGTCAACGGGGATTCGACGACTTCTACGGCATCATCACGGGTGCCGCGAACTTCTACCAGCCACGTACCCTGACCCGCAACAACGAGCGCATCACGGCCGAAGGCGACGACTATTTCATCACCGATGCCATCTCCGACGAGGCAGTACGGCAAATCAGGGAGCACGCCGAGAAGGGCGAAGACACGCCATTCTTCCAGTACGTCGCGTACACCGCGCCGCACTGGCCGCTCCACGCCCACGAGGAGGACGCAGCCAAGTACAAGGGCCGCTTCGACGCCGGCTGGGATGAACTGAGGGTCCAACGCCAAGCCCGCCTGAGGGACATGGGGGTCCTGGACCCGGACTGGCAGCTCAGTGAACGCGATCCCAGGGTTCCGCCTTGGGAGGAAGCTCCCAACAAGGAGTGGGAGTGCCGCCGCATGGAGGTGTATGCGGCCCAGATTGATCGCATGGATCAGGGGATCGGCCGCATTCTGCAGGCATTGGAGGACACAGGGCAGTCCGACAACACCTGGATTGTGTTCCTGGCCGACAACGGCGGCTGTGCCGAGGAACTGGATTCATCCATGGCGGAACGCGTGGCAACCGGTTGGGAGCAGATAGGAACCCCCACCACCCGGCAAGGGGAGCCTGTGCGGTTTGGCAACAGCCCCGAGATTTGGCCGGGCGGGGAGGATACCTATGCCAGCTACGGGATTCCCTGGGCGAATGTGTCCAACGCGCCCTTCCGCCTGTACAAGCACTGGGTGCACGAGGGCGGCATTGCGACCCCGCTGATCATTGCCGGACCGGACATCCGGCACGAAGACCGCGGCCAGTGGCGGCAACAGCCCGGCCAGTTGCCGGATATCATGGCGACGTGTCTCGAGTGGTCCGGTTCTTCCTACCCGGAGACCCGTCAGGGCCAAACCGTCAAGCCGCTGGAGGGAGTCTCGCTTGTGCCCACGCTGTCGGATGGCCCATCCGGGCGGGAAGTGCTCTACTGGGAACATGAAGGCAATCGAGCCGTGCGCCGCGGACGCTGGAAGCTGGTGAATCGCTATCCGGACCCCTGGGAGTTGTACGACATTGAGGCCGACCGGACGGAGACCCGTGACTTGGCCTCCGAGCACCCGGAGCTGGTCAGGGAGCTGGCGGCCTTGTGGGATGGTTGGGCTGCCCGTTGCGGCGTGCAGCCGTGGGCCGCCTTGCCGCCGCCGGCACCCGGGCGCTGAACTGCCTTGAGGCCGTTTCGAAACCAGCCCAGCCATGTTGAACACGCGTTTCCTTAACCTGCCAGGCCGGGGCATCACCCTGCATGTGCGTTGCGCGCACGCGGAGGGTGGTCCTGCCTTCGTGATGTCCCACGGTCTGAGCAGCAACTGTTGGACTTGGGAGCAGGTGGCACTTGTGCTGCACCAGGCTGGCTGCCCGGTTGTGACCGTGGACCAACGAGGGCATGGCCGGTCGGACAAGCCCGATCACGGATACGATTTTGAAAGCATCAGCGCGGACATGGAGGCCGTGATTACCGCCCTGAAGCTTGAGCGGCCCGTATTCCTGGGCCAAAGCTGGGGCGGCAACGTGGCCCTGCACTTGGCGGCTACGCGTCCCGGTCTCCTGTCCGGTGTGGGTTTCATCGATGGCGGCTTCCTAAGTCTGCAGAAGAGTCTCGGCTCCGACTGGAATACAGTCAAGGAGCGCCTGTCGCCTCCGGATTTCCGCGGTCGGCAGGTGGAGGATCTGCGTGAGGCCATCCAGTCCAACCATCCGGATTGGGCACCGACGGGGGTTCAGCACACGCTGGGAAACTTTGCCGTGGCGGACGACGGGACGGTGTCCCCCAACCTGTCCCTGGACAACCACCTGCGCATCCTGCACGCGTTGTGGGACATGGATCCGGAAGGCTATTACGGGCAGGTACGGGTTCCGGTCCTGATCTGCCCCGCGGAGTCCTCGGATGATCCGGAACGGATTGAGTACAGACGGCAGCAGGTGGCGCTTGCCGAAGAGGGACTTGCCCGGAGCCGAACGATGTGGTTCAAGGACACGGACCACGACATCCACGTCCACAGGCCCCAACGGCTTGCGGAGGTATTGCTGGAGGCAGTGTCTTCGGGCCTGTGGGGCACTTGATGGACGGACAAACACCGGGAGACATTGTCCTGCTGGGTTCGGGCGAGACGGCACCGTCCATGCAAAGGATTTACGATCGGATCTTCTCCCGCTTGAATCAGCGGCCGCGGGTTGCCATCCTGGAAACCCCGGCCGGCTTTGAACCCAACAGCGAGGAAGTCGCCCGTGATGTCGACCGCTTCCTGAGAGTCCGTCTGCAGAATTACCATCCCCAAGTCACCACGGTGCCGGTTCGCCGATCCGACGGGCCGTTCAGCACCAACAATCCCGACCTGATGGGGCCGATTTACGAGGCAAACGTGATCCTGACCGGGCCCGGCAGCCCCACCTACGCGGTGCGACACTTCCGCGACAGCCTGTGTTGGGAGATCTGCCGAATCTGCCATCGCCTGGGGCGAACCCTGTTTCTGTCCAGTGCCGCCACGGTGGCGGCAGGGCATCTTGCCCTGCCGGTGTACGAGATATACAAGGTGGGATTGGATTTGTATTGGTCGGAAGGGTTGGACCTGTTTGATCCCTTCGGCCTGAAACTGGTTGTAATCCCGCACTGGAACAACCAGTCCGGCGGCAGCGGTCTGGACACCAGCCGTTGCTACATGGGCCAGAGCCGGTTCAATGAACTGCTCGATCTTCTGCCTGCCGCGGATGACTTAACCGTGTTGGGCATCGACGAGAACACGGCCGTGATCATGAACCCGAGTTCCGGCCGGGCACAGGTTCTTGGTCAGGGCAGTGCCACAATCGTGCGGAACGATGAGACCCTGGAGATCGTTCATGACCATGACTTCGCCCTTGAGGAGCTGGGGGCCTGGTCGCTCCCCGACGCGCAATCCGGTCTGGACCCTGAGGTTTGGGGTCAAACAGTGCGGAAATTGAAGGCTCTGGAGATGCGGGCAACGGAGGAAGAGACTCCGTCGGCGGAGGTGAGGGATTGGCTGCAGCAAAGGGAACGGGCTCGCCAGGTCAAGGACTGGCCGCTTTCGGATCGGCTCAGGGACCGGATTCGCACGCATGGCTGGCAGGTCATGGACACACCCAGCGGTCAGACCCTGACACGCCTGGATGACGTGTGAGACGCGGATTCACGTGTGCCAGATTGCATTACAATCAGGCGTAAGCGAAGCGGAGAAACTACTCGAACACGAAGTCGGGAGCGCTGGGCCGGGGATTCTGGCTGGGGCGGTCTGTGACGTTCTGCATGTGTTGGGTAGTTGCTACATTTGCAGAAAGCAATTGATGGACAAGGCGATGTCATGAATACGGAAATTACCCAGGCTCAGATTGACACCTATCAAACCAATGGTTTTGTGGTGATGGATGAATTCCTGACCCCCGAGGAACTGGAGACTTGGCGGGACGTCGTGGACCAGGCCGTACGCGAACGCAAGGACCGGAAGCTGGTGGTCGAAGGTGCAGGGGACGATGATCGCTGGAAAGACGATGGTTCCTTCTACGACTATATCTTTGTGCAGCGCCTCAATTTGTGGAAGGACAATCCGGCGGTGAAGGAACTCATACTGGATCCCCGCATTGGCAGGATGGCCACCGAACTGGCCCAAACGGAAGGCATGCGCGTGTGGCACGACCAGGCCCTGATCAAGCAACCCTGGGCCAATGCCACGGCCTGGCATCACGACAACCCGAAGTGGTCATTCTATTCCCCGGATGCGATTAGCATCTGGATCGCGTTGGACGACGCCACCTCCCACAACGGGTGTCTCTATTTTCTGGCGGGTTCCCACAAGCAGACCACCTACGTCAACGTGCCGATCGCCGAGAACATGTCGGACCTCTTTCGGGAGTACCCCGATTTTGTGAATATGGAATCGATAGCGGCACCCATGAAGGCGGGTTCGTGCTCCTTCCACAATGGATTGCTGGCCCATGGGGCCGGAGCCAACATGACCTCCGGCTGGCGCCGTGCCATGACCTGTGCCTTCATGCCCCATGGCAGCACCTTCAACGGGCTTCAGAACATCTTGACCGACGAACAGTTCGCCTCGTATGCGATCGGGGACGAATTGAACGACGACAACCAGAATCCGGTGGTGTACCACAGGGACGAATCCCTGATTACCGTTTAGGGATTCGGGTTCCAGAGCGGCCATGTGGACCAACACACAGGCCTGCCAGTCGTCCGGATTTCCAAGTGATTGGTGAGACAGTTGCTGGACCTGTGGCAGGGCGCATTGGACAGATGGAGCTGTTGCCATGTCGGCCCTCTGCATATTTCACCCATCCCGGCACCGGCACCTGCGGCCCCTGGGCTGCGTGAGGCACGGCGGCGGATCGCAGTCCGAACACAGGCGATCGGCGCAATGTTGACTGCTTAGGATTCCTGTTCCAGTGGTGAACAGAGGCTTGTGTGCCTGGTTCGACTATCGCATGCGCGGGCAGTCCACCGGTAGTTCTTCAAGCAGTCAGCAGCCAGTTTGGATCGAAGCCGGCCTGCCCCTCCCGCACATCCGGAAGGTCCGCCTCCAAGATGGACCGAATCTCCCGATACCGGTCCTCTGTCCAGCCCAGGGACTTGGTCATGTCCAGTGCCGCTTGGCCGGTGCCGGCCATGAAATTGCCCTTGGTGGGATGGAAGGACTGCACCACGAAGCGCCGTGCTCCTGTGTCCAGCAGGGCGGCCACAAGTTTCCGGGGAGAGCGCACCGGCAGCAGGGGTGTCAATGTCACGACGGCCGGGATTCCCGCCTCAACCACCTGCGCGATGGCCTCCAACCTCGCGGCAATGGGTTCGCAGCGGGGCTCGAGGGCGCGGCGAACGTCCTCGCAATCGGTCGTGACGGTCATGTTCACGCATACGCGGTGAAACCGGGTCAGCAGATCCAGGTCGCGCACCACCAGTGAACCGCGTGTCTGAACAACCAGTTCCAATTTCCGTTCGGCCATGAAAGGGAGCAGGGAACGCACCAGGCGTAGATCGCGTTCCAGGGGCTGGTAGGGGTCCGTCACACTGCTCATGTACACTCGTTTCCCGGCCAGCGGGGTGCGCATGTGCTGCAGTTTGTCCAAGGCGTTTTGCTTGACCTTGACCCAATGCCCCCAGTTGTCGCGCAGCTCGGGATCGCGCGGGAAGAATGCTGCGTAGCAGTAGCTGCATCCGAATGCACAGCCGCTGTAGGGATTGAGTGTGTAGTCGAAACCGCCGATGAAACCGGTGGCCTTGGTCAGGATGGACTGGCAGTCCTTGAATTCCAGGTCAAGCCGTCGATACCGTTGGTACCTTGGATGGGATTTGCATGTCGGGTCCTGCCGAGTATTGACTAGGTGGGAAGCCTTGGTCATCGGCGGCAATTGAGTGTGTCGGGGAACAACCTGTTCACAGTACAAGCCGCGCGCCATGGCTTACAGCGCAACAGGCACAGACAAGCTGCCGAGCGGACTGTGCCACATGGTTGGCAGGATCGGACATTGGACGTGTCCATGCTTGGGCAGACAAGGGTACGGGGAAGTTCCAGTCTACCCGGTGGGTGGGCGCCCGATTGTCGGTTGGTTGGATGACATCCGATGAATGGCTTGCCGCAACCGGTGGTCCAGCTCCCCGGGGTGTGTCAGCCAGATGTGGTGGGCCGCCCCTTCAATCTCGAAGTAATGGCCTTGCGGCAGCAGGGCAGCCAATTGCCTGGTGGGCCAGTTTGGCCGGATGTCGGCGGATCCGTTAATGAAGGTGGCCGGCAGGTCCAGGTCGGCCACGGTCCGGAACAGATTGGGCCCCTGAATGAACTCGCGCCAGCTTTGATTGCCGTCGCGGTTTACGCGCGGGTCGGCATGGAAGACGGCTCCGCCCGTGTCTTCGCCAACTTCCTGCAAGCCGCGGCGGTAGGCCTCATTCCAGCTGCGGTCGTTGACCAGATTGCCACCGGCGATGCCGATGATCCCACTGGCGACGGAAGGGAACCGAAGTGCGTAGGCTAGGGCCGCGTTGACACCGAAGCTGTGGCCGGCCACAACACAGGCGCGTGCGCCATGGGCCTGGCGCACAGCGTCCGCGTCGTCAAGCAGAACATCCAGGGAGTAGTTTCCGTCCCAGTCGGATCGGCCGCATCCCCTGGGCTCGAACCGGATGACCCTGGCGATGTCTTCGATCAATGCGGAGACCGGAGCCAGATAGTCGTTGCAGCCGGGCCCCCCGTTGAACATCAGCATCACCGGTCCCTGTCCTGAGGCGGTGGACCAAAGTTCGGCCGTTGCGGACCTGACCTGAAGATCGGATATCCCGGTCACAGGCAACCTTGCACCGGGTTTGGGAAACCGTTGACCGTACAACGGGCGGGTTCGGTCCTTCGGTTCCCTGCACATTCAACCCCGCGGCAGGCCAGGGCCGAGTCCGTTCCGGCGGTTCTTGTCGTTGGCATGCAGGGGCACCCAACGGTGGTCGGGAACCGAATGCCGCAATTCCGGTGGACGCTCCCGGGCTCGCCGGGACGGTCAGCGCTTGAAATCGGTGATCGTGATGCCCTGGATGAACGCCCGCTGCGAGAAGAAGAACAGGAGCAGGCACGGCGAGATGATGGTCAGGGAGGCAGCCATGTACAGGTGCCAGGGAGTGGTTCGGACAAAGGCGACCGAGAAGTTCGCCAGGTACATGGTCAGCGTGAAGTTCTGGGGCTTGGACAGGATGATCAGCGGCCCCAGGAAGTCGTTCCAGAAGTAGACGAAGGCCAGGACGCCGATGGCCCCCATCGCGGGTTTGGACAGGGGCACGATCAGGCGCGAGAAAATCGTCCAATGGGTGGCGCCGTCGATGCGCGCCGATTCGTCGTACTCCAGTGGAATGGTCATGAAGAACTGGCGCAGCAGGAAGACGTTCCAGGCCGAGCCGAACCAGTACGGCACCATGAGCGGCAGGAAGGTGTCAAGCCAGTTCAGGTTCTTCCACAGGATGAACTGGGGCACCATCAGGACCGTGAACGGAATCATCAGGGTGGAGATTACGCCCAGGAACATGGCCTGCTTGCCCGGGAAGTCCATGCGGGCGAAGGCATAGGCAATCAAGGCGCTCGAGAAGGTCGTGGCAATGACGCCGTTGACCGTGATGATGACCGTGTTCTTGGCGTAGTTGTAGACCGGGATCGCGGCCGCGATATCGGTTCGTTCGTTGACCCAGGCGTCCAGGTAGTTGCGGAACACGACCGGGTTCGGGTACCAGTCGGGCGGGATTTGGAACACCCGCAGAGGTTCCTTGAGCGAGGTGTTCAGCATCCAGTAGAACGGCAGCAGGAACAGCAGCGCGTACACGAACAGGGCACCGTAGATGTAGAGGGACTTGAGCAGCCCGCGGCGGAAGCGGTTGCCCAGGAGGACGTTGCGCAGGGAGGTGGACGATGCCGTCATGCCAGCGGTCCGGTCAGGAGGACTGGCCTTCGTAGTAGACCCAGCGCCTGGCCAGGCCGAACTGGATTACCGTGAGCAGGAAGATGAGGAGGAACATGATCCAGGCCATGGCCGAGGCGTATCCCATCTTGAGGAAGTGGAAGGCATTCTCGTACAGGTGCAGGCCAAGGAACAGGGTGGCATTGGCGGGACCGCCCCTGGTCATGACGTAGGGCTCGGCAAAGGTTTGGATCTGGGTGATGATGCCCATCACCACGTTGAAGAAGATGACCGGCGAAATCAACGGCAGGGTCACGTTCAGGAACTTGGTCCACTCGCCGGCGTTGTCCAGGTCCGCCGCCTCGTACAGGTCCTGGGGCAATCCCTGCAGGGCCGCCATGTAGATGACCATGGGCACGCCCACGTTCCACAGGCTCTTGGCCACGAGGGAACCGAGAACCAGCTGCTCGTCCCAGAGCCAGGCCTGCGGTTCCAGGCCCGCCGCCAGCAGCAGGTTGTTGAAGATGCCCAGTTCGCCGCTGTACATCCAGGCCCACAGCACGGAGCCGGCCACGCCGCTGACGACGGCCGGCAGGTAGAAGATCGTGCGCCAAACTCCGATGCCCCGGATGCGCTGGTTCAGAAGCAGTGCCAGGGATAGGGCGATGAGGTTGCCCAAGACGACGGAGTAGAGGACGAACTTGAAGGTCACGCCGACGGAATGGAGGAACAGTTCGTCCGTTGTGAACATGGCCACGTAGTGGTCGAACCCGATGAACCGCGGCGTGTTAATGACCTTCCAGCGAAAGAAGCTGAGGGCAAAGGAAAAGATGATCGGACCGCCGGTGAACACCAGGAAGCCGATGATCCACGGCGCCACGAACAGGTAGGCCGTGATCGTTTCCTGGATTTTGGCCTTCCGCATGGTGCGGCCGGAAGCGGCAACGGCCATGGTCAAAACCCCGGGTGGCGGTGCGGCAACAAAAAGGGCGATCCGCCGTCCGGCAGCGGATCGCCCGGCAAGTTGTGGTTCTATACAGTTAAATGTCGGAGATGACCTTGGTCACCTTCTCGGCCACCTCGGGCAGGATATCCGCGGCCTGGGCATCGCCCTTGTAGATCAGGTCGAGGGCATCGCCGATGAGCTTGAGCGACTCGCCCTCGTTGGCCGGTCCGGGCAGGATGCGGGCGTATTCCAGCGACTCCGGAATGGTGTGCCAGTCCACCTCGTACTCCACTTCGGGCGCGACCCAGGGCTTGGGATCGATCTCGTTGGTGGAGCGGCGCGTGCCGGGGAAGTTGGCCTCGGAGCAGTAGTTGTAGATGCCCTGCGTGCTGCAGTTGGCGTTGATCCAGGTCCAGGCGATGTCCTTGTGTTCGGACGTGCTGGCAATGGCGTTGAAGGCGCCGTGGGAGATGGTGGACGGCTGGGTCGACATCGGCTCGGGCGCGATGTTGAACTGGAACGGAGCCTCCACCAGGCCGCCTGTAATCCAGGTACCCATGCGCTGCATGCCGATCTTGCCGGCGCCCAGCAGTTCGGCCGCGGCGCCGGAGCCGCCGATGCCGATGATCTGGGACGGTGACGGCATGACGTTGCCATCCAGCAGGAGGTCGGCCCAGTATTGGAGCGCCTCGGCCGCGGGGGCATCGCCGATGGTGCAGGACAGGTAGTCGTCGCTGTAGAAGGAACCGCCGTTCTGCCACGTGAGCTTCACGCTCCACATGTGCCAGCCCACCGGAATGGTCTCGGAGCCCCAGATGCGGTTGTCCGGGTCGGAGATGGCCCGGGCCATCGACTCGTAGTCGGCCCAGGTGAAGTTGGCCGGGTCCGGGTAGTCCACGCCGTTCTCGTCGAACAGGTCGCGGTTGTAGAAGGTCATGTGCGTGGCGGCCGCGTCGGAGATGCCGTACCGCTTGCCGTCGACCACCGGGTAGTTCCACCAGTTGGGATAGAAGTCGTCCGGGTCGAAATCGGTTTGGGCGTCGACATGGGCCTGCAGGTCGATGAACTGGTTGTTGCGGCCCAGATCCAGCGCCATGGCCTCCCAGCTCCGCACCACGTCGGGCAGGTTGCCGGCGGCGGCCAGGGCGGGAATCTTGGCGTGGAATTCGCCAATCTGCTCAACCTCGACCGTGATCATCGGATTCTCTTCGTGGAAGGCATCCAGGGTGGTGGTCACGCCGGAGGCCGGGTCGTGGCGGCCGTAGCGGATGGTGACGGGTTCCGCCATGGCACCCATGTCACCGCTGTCCGTGGTTTCGGGCAGAACGCAGGCGGCCAGCGCACCGGCGGCGGCCACACCGGTCAAGCTCAGGAAGGTTCGTCGCGACAACGTACGGGGGTTGGTCATGCTGCCTCCTTGGGAGTGCGGAAAAGAGTGCAAATCGATTGCGGATCGAATCGGCCGGATTATATAACTTGAGCGGCTCCCGAAGACGTATCCGGACTCGGTTGGGGCCCCCTCCGGTCAGACACGGAATGCGTCCGGTTGGAGCGATCCGGCCGGGCTGTTAGATTCACGGGGACAGTCCGGCGCCTTGGCGCGGACTTGGGCGGAACACCCCTCCTTTGAGCATTGGCATCGGGACTTCCACTTTCCATGGCAAACATCAATCTCGCAATCGTTGGCTGCGGCGGAATGGGCACCCGCCACCTGCGGGGCCTGGCGGAGTTGCAGAAGCACGGTCTGTCGGAGTTCAACCTGGTCGCGCTGTGCGATCCGGTGCTGGACAACGCCAACTTGTTGGCGGACGAGGCGGCGGAACGGTTCGGGACACGCCCGGCCGTGGTTCCCGCCCTGGCGGAACTGGCGGCCCACGGGGTACAGGCCGTGGACATCACCACCACGCCCCGGTACCACCACACGCTGGCGGTGGAGGCCTTGGAGTTGGGCTGGCACGTCATGTGCGAGAAGCCTGTGGGCCTGACGGTCGAGTGCTGCCGCCGGATCAGGGAAGCCCGGAGCCGAACCGGCCGCGTCCTATCCGTGGCGGAGAACTACCGCCGCGATCCCATGAACCGGCTGGCCAAGGCGGTCCTGGAATCCGGAGCCATCGGGGAGCCGCGCCTCATGATCCACAACATGCTGGGCGGTGCGGACCGGATGACGATTTCCGTCTGGCGCCACATGAAGGACCAGAGCGGGGTGTTGCTGGATGTCGGGGTCCACTTCACCGACATCCTCGAGTACTACCTCGGACCCGCGGTCACTGCCTACGGCCAGGTGCGGTTGCACGAACCTGTGCGGCGCAACCCCGCCGCGGGCAAGGACAACGATATGAGCTCCAACCCGGCGGGCATTTACGGCCGGTGGCAGAAGGTGATGCCGGCCACCTTCGAGCCCACGGCCGAGGACGCAGCCTACGGAACCATCACGCACGCCAACGGCGCGGTGACCCAGTTTGTCGAGGACCACGCCGGCCACGGCCGGGGGGTGTTCCAGCGACAGCTGTTCGGGGCGCGGGGTTCCATGGACCTGCCCAATGATCGGAGTGGTCAGCCGGTCACCGTGCATCTGGCCGACGGCAAGTCCCTGACCGGCGACGAAGTGTTGGGCCTGGTGCCGGATTTCCGGCTTGAGGAGGCAACCGCCGCCCTCTTCGGCGGGGAACGCCTGGGGGGATATGATCTGCCCTTCACCGAGATCGATCCCAGGATCATCGCCATCGAGTACGCGGAGCTGGGCCAGGTCCTGACTGGCCGCAAGCCTGCCGTGGAAGTGGACATCGAGCAGGGCATGCGCTCGGTGGCCCTGGTCTATGCCCTGATGGAGTCCAGCCTGCTCAACCGCGCGGTGACGATGGATGAAGTCCTGGCCGGCTCCGTCAACGGCTATCAGGCCGAGATCGATGAAGTCCTGTTTCCCTGATCCCGCCCGGCGGGACGAATCAATGTATCCGACCCCAGCCAAGAGGTCCCCATGAGCGGTTTGCTGTCACCCGACGTCTCTCGATCCAAGTCCCTGCTCGCGCGTTCGGACGAGCTCCTGGTGCGCGGGTGCCAGGGCCACAAGCGCAGCCACGACATGATTGCCCGCGGCTACCCGGTCTTTACCCGCGAGGCCCGGGGCGCCCGGTTCACGGATGCGGACGGCAACGAGTACATCGACTACCTGCTGGCCTACGGCCCAATCCTGTTGGGACACGGCGACCCGGCCGTGCAGGAGGCGATCGCGGCCCAGATGGAGCAGGGCACGATTTACACCACTGCCTGGGAAAGGGAGGTGGAGGTTGCGGAGAAGCTGATCGAGGCGATTCCGTTCGCGGAGATGCTGGGGTTCGTGATTGGCGGCAGTGCCGCCACCGCGGGCGCGGTTCTGATCGCCCGGTCCTATACCGGCAAGGATCGGGTGATTCGCAGCGGCTACCACGGCTGGCACGACTGGGCCCGGCCGGGCAGCGTGGGCGTGCCGGAACAGGTGGGCGAACTGACCACGGAAGTTCCGTATGCCGACCTGAACGCCTTGGACGATGCGTTTCGGCAGCATCCCGGCGAATACGCCTGTGTCATCATGGAAACGGTGCGTGGCGAAGGGCCGCCGGACGGCTTCCTGGACGGTTGCGTGGAGGTGGCCCACAGTCACGACGCGCTGTGCATCTTTGATGAAATCAAGGTCGGGTTCCGGGTGGCCTACGGCGGCGCGGGCCACCACTGGGGCGCGACTCCCGACATGGCCACGTTCGGCAAGGCCTGCTGCAACGGATATCCCGGCAGCTTCATCGCGGGCCGCAAGGAGGTTCTGGGACACCCCAAGGCCCAGGAGGCGTGGCTGGCGGCCACCTTCCACTGCGACACCCTGAGCCTGACCGCGATGGCCGCGGTCCTGGACGAGATGGAGAAGCGGGACGGGATTGCCTACCAGTGGGAGATCGGACAGCGTCTGATCGACGGCCTGAATGCGGTAACCCGCGAACATGAAATCGGATACCGGCTGGAAGGACCCGGCCCTATGCCGTCTCCCGTGTCGGATCCCGAAGACGGGGACAGGGTTGCGGCCATGCTCCGCGGCTGTCTGGCCCGGGGCATCTACCTGCCGCCCGGCCATCCACTGTTCTTCTCCCTGGCCCACAGTCGGGAAGACATCGACCACACCATTGCCATGGTGGCGGAATCGGCCGAGGACGTGACCCGGACCATGTGACCCGCGGGCGCAGCCTGTACGCGTATAGGCTGTCGGGCTTGGAACCAGGCCTGCGCCCGGTCGGGTTCGGGTTGTTTACCGGATGCCCTCATGGCAACCGCCATGGGGGATGAGGTTCCGCTATCCGCCGGATGTCCGCAAGGGCTCGGTCCGGGCCTTCGAGGAGTTTCAACCCGGATCGGCGGGTCTTGTCCTTCCGTCGGCAGCCGGCGGCGAGGGGTGTTCTCAGTTCATTCCCATGGCCAACTGGTTCTTGCGGGCTCGCCGGCGCGCGTGCAGGATCGGCTCCGTGTAGCCGTTGGGCAGGGACGTTCCCCGAAAAACCAGCTCCAGAGCCGCCTGTAGGGCCTGGCTGCCTTCCGGATCGGCGGCCATGGGCGTGTAGCCCGGTTTGCCCTCGTTCTGGCTGTCCACGACCGCCGCCATGCGCAGGAACGTTTCGTTCACCTGTTCGGGATTGGTGATGCCGTGCCGCAGCCAGTTTGCGATGTGCTGGCTGGAGATGCGGAGCGTGGCCCGATCCTCCATCAGGCCAATGCCGTTGATGTCCGGCACCTTGGAGCAGCCGACCCCTTGGTCAATCCAATGGACCACATAGCCGAGGATGCCCTGGACGTTGTTGTCCAGTTCCTGCTGAATCGCCTCCTTGTCGGGCACATCCGACATCAAGGGCGGTGTCAGGATGTGATTGAGCGAGGCCCGGGCGCGGTTCGCCAACTCCTCCTGCTTGCCGGCGACGTCCACGACGTGGTAGTGCAGGGCGTGCAGCGTGGCGGCTGTCGGTGACGGGACCCAGGCGGTCGTGGCACCGGCTTCCGGGTGGCCGCGCTTTTGCTCGAGCATGTCGGCCATTTCGTCGGGCATGGTCCACATGCCCTTGCCGATCTGGGCTCGGCCCCGCAGTCCTGCCATCAACCCCGCGTCCACGTTCCAGTCCTCGTAGGCGGACAGCCAGGTCTGTTCCCGGATCCGTGCCTTCGGCAACATGGGCCCGGCATGCATCGAGGTGTGGATTTCGTCTCCGGTCCGATCCAGGAAGCCGGTGTTGATGAAGACCAGCCGCTCCCGCGCCTCGGCGACCGCGTTGAGAAGGTTCACCGTTGTGCGCCTCTCCTCGTCCATGATCCCCAGCTTGATGGTGTTGGCCGGGAGGTTCAGGGCTTCCTCGACCCGGCCGCACAGCGTGATGGTTGCGGCCACTTCCGCCGTGCCGTGCAGCTTGGGCTTGACCATGTAGATGCTGCCCGCGCGGGAGTTGCGGAATTCACCGGAACCCTTCAGGTCATGCAGGGCCGCCAGGCCGCTGATCATCAGGTCCAGGAAGCCCTCCGGGATGGCACTGCCCGATTCGTTGGTGACGCAGTCCGTGTACATGTGAAGGCCCACATTCCTGACCAGCAGCAGGCTGCGTCCGGGCAGTGTCAGGGCCGAGCCGTCGGGCGCCGTGTAGTGGCGATCCGGATTGAGCCTGCGCGTCAGGAGGCGACCTTCCTTCTCGAAGGTCGTCTCAAGGTCTCCCTTCATGATGCCGGTCCAGTTGCGGTAGACCTTGACCTTGTCCTCGCAGTCCACGGCGGCAACCGAATCCTCCATGTCCTGGATGGTGGTGACCGCCGATTCCAGCACCACATCCTTCAGGCCGGCTTGGTGCAGCTTGCCGACCGGATGTGCCGGGTCAATCTGCAGCTCCACATGCAGGCTGTTGTGAGCCAGGAGCACGGTCCGCAACGCTTCGCCGTCGGATACGAACCCCTTGAATTGGGTTGGATCCGCCAGGGATGTGTTTTCTCCATCCTCAAGGACGACTTCCAACCCCACGGTATCGCCATCCGAACCGAGCCGGTAGTTGTGGACATCCCTGTGCGAACCCTTCAACAAGGGGAAGGCCTTGTCCAGGAACTGCTCCGCCCAGGCCACCACCGCCCCGCCCCGGGCCGGGTTGTATGCGGTGCCCTTCTCCAGTCCCTCCGCCTCCGGGATCACGTTCGTGCCGTACAGGGCGTCGTACAGGCTGCCCCAGCGTGCGTTGGCCGCGTTCAAGGCATAACGGGCGTTGTCCACCGGCACCACCAGCTGCGGGCCCGGCATGCTTGCGATTTCCGGATCCACATCGGCGGTGGCGACCGCATAGTCATCGGTTTCCGGCTCCAAATAGCCGATTTCCTCCAGGAACTCCCTCTGCTCATCGGCCTCGAAGCCCTCGGTGCACCACTGATCGATTCGGCGCTGAAGATCGTTTCGTCGTTCGAGGAGGGTTCGGTTCAGGGGGGCCAGATCGCGGACGATGGCAGCCAGGGAAGCCCAGAACGCGTCCGGGTCGATGCCGGTCCCCGGTGCGATTTCATCGCGGACCAGGTGATCCAACCGTTCGTCGATGCGAAGACCGCTGCGGGTGATGCGACTGTACATGTGGGATGGTGCTCCTTGTGTGCTGACGTTCAAGGCACTGGGTTGACAAGTTTGGTGTGCAGGCCGGGCACACGGCACGCTGGGCGGTGCCGTCGGAGGGGCCCGGGCGGATCGTGCCGGGAACCTGGATGGAGGCGGGGTGTACCGGCAGGCGACCCGCGAATCTTACATTCGACCCGAATCCTTGTTGACGCGCATCCATCGCTGTACCCGTACCTGAATGGCGGGATGGTAATCCCCCTACAGGCAGGGCCTGATCCAAGGCGTTGTGTCGGAACTGCAGTCGGAGAGCGGCACCTGGGAATTCGTAGGGAAGGGGGTGGCTTCAGGTCCAGGGACCCGAAGCCGTCCAACGCGTCGGACCGGAGTCGCCGGAGGTGACAGCCGCGATGACAGGGGACAGAAACTCGGCGATCGATGCCACGATGTCCGCAAACGAGGCTGGCACATGCTCCTGCTTGAGTCGGTCATGGAAATTCGTCCACTGGACCTGCTTGTTGTCGACGAAGAGCTTGGTGAACGCCGGAACCATCCGGGGTAGCGGAGTACTCCGCTGAACAAAGGTGCGCCTTATGGCCTCGGCCAGTTCGTGGCCATCGAAATCGAACTGCCGGGACAGCAGCCAGATGTCGTAGAAGTCCTTCATCCGGCTGTTCAGCATGTCCCACTGGACCATGGCTTCGAGCTTTTCCGCGATGGCACTTTCTCGGCTGTAGCAGAGCATTCGCGGTGCCGGAAAGTCCAAAATCACAGGAAAGTCCATAGCAACCGGCTTGGGATATACAACGTCTCCAAAACCGACATCAATCTGCATGTGGTGTCGTGCGGTGCCAAGCGTTCCCAGAAACCGGATCCTGATCCCTTCGTATTGGGCATTTTCGGTTATGGGTTCGGTCTTGATGGTAGTTGGATCGAAGGTTATACCAATCCAGTACAATGTCCTTACTTGGCATGTTGACGGTGGCGAAGGGAGGGTGTGTCATGACCCGCAAGGTGAGCATCAACTGGGCTCCCGAGGACACGGCGGACGCGCTGCATGCGCAGTACCGGGCGGAGCCGGTGGCCGAAGTGCGCACGCGGCTGCATGCACTGTGGCTGTTGCGCCTGGGCGAGGGGCCGATGGCGGTGGCGGCCGTGGTGGGTGTGAGCCGGAATTCCGTGCAGCAGTGGCTGCGCTGGTACCGGGAGGGCGGCCTGGCCGCGGTGCGGGCCCATCGCCGGGGCGGGCACGGCACCCCCTCCTACTTGACGCCGGCGCAGCAGGCGCAACTGGTGGCGGAGGCGGCCCAGGGGGTGTTTGCGACCGCGCAGGCGGTGCGGGACTGGATTGAGGAGCGGTTCGGGGTGGTCTACACCCGCGACAGCATGTACACGCTGCTGCCGCGCCTGGGGATCCGGCTGAAGGTGCCCCGGCCCCGACACGCGCAGACGGATCCCCAGGCCCAGGCGGCCTGGAAAAAGGGGGGCTCGGGGAGTGCCTGGCCGCGGTCGGCCTGAAGGCGGGGCAGGGGATTGTATGGGGCGACGAGATGCGATTGGGCCTGTGGAACGCGGTGCGCAAGGTGTGGGCGCCGCGCGGGATGGCCGTGTCCCGGGAGGTCCAAATCGGTCGGTCCTACCTCTATGTGGCAGTCGCCCTCGATCCGGTGACGGGGCAGCTGTGGTGGGCCTGGCAGCAGAACATGAAGGGCGAGGAAATGGCCCGCATTTGGGGGGCCTGGGCCGAGGAGCCCGGCATTGACGGCTGGGTCTGGGACGGGGCCA
>MPMO01000030.1 GCA_002238555.1 Caldilineaceae bacterium bin34 | reverse complement strand
CCGGCCCGCAGGGCGGGAAGGAGGTAGGCCTTGCGAAAGTAATCGTCGTTTTTCAACCCAAGCGAGCTCTGGAGGTCGTGTCTGGTCATGGTGCCGGAGATCGCTTGCAGAAGGCGGACCACCTTCGCGTCATCCATGGCAACTTCCATGGTGTCTTCCACGGTATCTTCCATGGTGGTGTTGGGCATCAAACAAACATGCACACTATCTTGACCCTCCGCGGTCAGGCGATAGCGCTGGTACTTGCTACGTGGTTTGTCCGGGATGGTCATCTCTATCAATCCGGCCCGCAGGGCGGGAAGGAGGTAGGCCTTGCGAAAGTAATCGTCGTTTTTCAACCCAAGCGAGCTCTGGAGGTCGTGTCTGGTCATGGTGCCGGAGATCGCTTGCAGAAGGCGGACCACCTTCGCGTCATCCATGGTGTCTTTCGTGGTGGTGCCATGCACCGAACGGACATCTGCACTGGCCCGCATCTCAGGATTGGGCCGGAAGGTGGCAGTGAAGAAACCGTTGGCTTCAAATTTGGGCTCCGGGCAACCCTGGGCCCGCGCCTCGTTCCGGATGCGTCGAATGCCGGTTCCTGCCTTTTCGATGAAGTCGATGTGGTGGAGTAGATCGGCAATCAACGCATTGCGCCGCATGCTTCGGCTGCCAAGATCGGTAAGCGACAATCCCCGCGGCAGGCCGCCGGGGCTCACCACCTCGATGCGGTCGGCGTAAATCTCGACAAAAACGTTGGCTCCGTCAATGAACCAATCGCGGTGCATAACGGCGTTCGTGATCGCCTCCCGCAAGGCGTTGGTTGGATACTCGGATATTGTTTCGCCTTAGGCCTTCGATACGGTACGCGGTCCGAGTATTGCGCTCCACGAAGCGCAGGGCATCCTCGATATCGGCCATGATGCCGCCATCGAAATCCTTGCGATCCAGGATATGCACCTTGTCGGTGTTCCTCGCGAGCAGACAGGTGATGTAGGCCTGTGGAAAAAAGCGGCGCGGGTTCTTGGCGAAGAAGAGCACTCCGGCGTTCCGGAAGAGCAGCGTGCCGTTCGCTCGTTCAGCCGCTCCGATGTTGACCAGTACGTCCTCGACCCGAGGCTGGCCGGTAATGCCCGAAAAACCGAGCCAGGCGTCGAACTTCCCGCGATCAAAGTCATTTGGATAAATGAACCGTGGACAGGGAGCGAGATCGAATCGGACAGTTCCTTCAAGACGAAACATGTCTCGGATTTCGTCTCGGTTCAGTTTCTGGGTTACCGCACCTTGACGCAGAAAGAAGCCATCGCTACATTGCACCGGTTTGGAAACACTTTCCCGTACGTGGACCGTGATCACGGTGCCGACCGGTTCCGCATGCACCTGAACCGGTGGATCACAATTGCGGGCGATGTCCTGGATGCGGGCGCGCAAACTGTTGGTGTCCTGTGTGCCGATCACGGTTCCGTCATCGCGTACGCCCAGAAGAATCCTGCCGCCGATGGCGTTGGCAAGGGCCACAAGTTCCCGCGCGAACGACGACGAGAGTCGCTCCTTGAATTCAAGGAGCGTCCCTTCTCCCTTCTGAATGAGGATTTCAAGGTCGTCAAGGGTCATGTCGGCACCACGGACCTGACTGCTCCGGACTTCTGCCGGATCTCCAAATTTCAGACCAGATGCCGTGCCAGGCGCCGCAGGAACAGATGGGCCAGAGCCCAAATCCAAACGGTTCCGCACACCGCCGTTCCAATCAGCGGCACCAGCACCGACACTCCCTCGGTCATGTGCCAGTACAGCTTGACCGGCCAGTAGGACGGAAAAACCCCCAGCAGCCACTGCCACGGCTCCGGAACCCACCAAGCCACCATGGCAGCCACGATGAACGGCCCCAGACCCTTGGAAAGGGCCAACCCCTGCACCTTGTTCTCCGCCAAGCCGCTAATCAACAGGGCGCTCGCAACCATGAACGGTGCCGCGGCCAGCGCCGCCAATACGATCCACCCGGGCCCGCGCGGCGCGACATGGGGTCCGAGCATGTAGGCCAGCAGCAGGGCCGAACCGCAGTAGAGTGCCACCGGCACGCCCGCGCGCCAGGCCAGGTACGCCTTCAGCGACAGGGGCGTGACCCGCAGTGCCAACAGGGTGCGCGTGTCCTTTTCGTCCAGGACCATCAGGCCGGTCACGGTGCCGATCACAACGGGTGCCATGACCGCAATCAAGAGGCTGACAATGAGCAGGTAGTACGGCTCAAGGTCGATCGGAAGGCGTTGGTTCAGTGGTTCCAGGCCAAAGCGGACCGCGAGCCCCAGGATGAGGGGATAGAAGACCAGGAACTGCGCCGTGCGGTCGCCGGCAATCAGCGCGAGATCCCCGGCTGCCAGGCCTCGCAGCAGTTTCATCAGGTTCCCGCCTGCCGGGTGGCCGTGACCTTCAGGCGATGGGCGGCCCACAGCCAGACGGGCACCGTGCCGTATGCCAGGCCCCACAGGGCGGCCAGCCACGGCTGTTCCGGTCCGCCTCCCGACAGCGAGAGGTCCAGCAGGGCGAGTCCGGGGAAGGTGGGAAAGATCCACCAGAAGGGCCCTGTCAGGACATCCAGATAACCCAACAGTGGGATCTGCAGCAGGAACATGACGGGAATGGACGGGAACAGGAACTCGGAGATCCCGTGGTACCGGGTTGCCAGCACAAAGGCGAACAGCAGTTGGGGCAGGGCCAGCAGCAGGACCGCAACCATGAACCAGCCCCAATGCACCGTCTCCCAGCCCAGCGCGAACAGGGTGATGACGATGCTGACGACGATCGCCTGCAGCATGAAGACAGTGGTCTTGGCGGCCAGCCAGAGGCTTGGCTGCAGGGGGGTTGTGATCAACCCGTCGAGAATCCGCTGGCCCTTCTCCAGATAGTAGCTGGCCGGCAGCAGGTAGAGGGCGAAGACACCGACTTCGACAAACAGCAGGGCGGCGGTGACCAGCACCTTGGCGGGAGCCGGCACCAGCGAGAGGGCAATGGACCAGAAGACCAGCACGAAGACGGCGGCCATCCAGATGCCCTGGCGCGCATTGATCAGCAGCTCCCAGCGCAGGAGCGAAGCCAACATCCTCACAACAGCTGCTCGCCCGTGGTCCGGATGAAGATGTCTTCGAGGGTGGCCTCCTGCGTGTGGATGGTCTCAATCTCCTCGGACCGCAGGAGTTCGGCAAACCGTTCGTTGCCGCCGATGCCGTCCAGGTCGAAGAGTTCCTGCCGGCGACCTTCCCCGGTCCGGTACTCGACCTGCACCTGCTTGCGGCCTTGGGCCAGCCGCAGGTTGCGCGGCGTGTCGATCAACGCCAGCCGTCCCTGCACCATGAAGGCCACGCGGTCGCAGAGCAGGTCGGCGATGTGCATGTCGTGGGTGGTCAGGAAGATCGTGCAGCCGTCCGCGCGCAGGGTCTGCAGGTGGTCCGTAATGCGCCGGGCGTTGACCGGATCCAGGCCCGCCGTGGGTTCGTCCAGGAACACGAGCCGGGGCTCGTGCTGAAAGGCGCGCACAAAGCTGAGGCGTTGCATCATCCCCTTGGAGAACTGTCCGACCCGGGTGTCGGCATCCGCCGTCAGGTCGACCACGGCCATCAGGTCTTCCGAACGGGTCACATCCTGTGGATACAGGTTGGCAAACAGCTTCAGGTTTTCGCGGGCGGTCAGCTGCAGGTAGTGGTTGGGCAGCTCGAAGGAGACTCCCACGTGGGCAAAATAGTCCTGTCCCCAAGCGGTCAGGGAACGGTCCATGACGGTCGCGGAACCGGACCAGTGCTGCAGCAGTTTGCAAAGGACGCGCTGGGTCGTGCTCTTGCCGGCACCGCTGGGTCCGAGAAAGCCGAAGATCTCCCCCTGCCCCACCTCGAAGGAAATGCCGTCCACGGCCGGGTCCCGGGTCCCGGGGTAGGTCAGGGACAGGTCGGACACCTGGATCATGGTCATGGCAGACAAGCCTCAATATTGCGGCAGGTGGGAGTGAGCTTCCCCTGCCCGTCGAACAGGTCGACGTCGCGGTGGACGGCCCGGGTTACGATGTTGCCCTGACTGCACTGGCTGCCCCTGTGGCGGTTTGGCCCCGTCTCATCCTTCCAGGGCCAGCTGTTGCTGTTGGCGCTGGATTTCGCGGGCGAGAACGAAAGCCAGGACGGCGATGAACCCGAGCAGAATCGCCAGATCCGCGGCGATGTCCGCAAAACGGGCCGCATTGCGACTGATCTCCAACAGCGGATTCATGATGTAGTACGTCGGAAACACGCGGCCGATCCACTGCGGAACCTGCGGGAAGATCTCAAGGATGCCCGGCGCGTACAGGACCAGCCCCAGGACCTTGATGATGCCCATGAAAGTCTCCATGTCCCGCGACCAGGAGCCCAGAATCACGCCCAGGATTGAGGACATGAGTCCACCAAGGGCGATCACCAGCAACAGCAAGCCCGGATTCCCGGCGAACGCGTTGTTCAGGGCCAGGATGATCAGCGCCATCAGGCCGCTCAGGATGAAACCCACGGCGGTTTTGGCCAGGTACACGTCCAGCAGGGACGCGGGAGTCGTGGTGAGGGCCACCAGCGTGCCCTTCTGTTTTTCATCCACCAGGGACGACGAGGGAATGAAGAGCCCGCTCAGGACGATCGCCATGATCAGGAGCAAGGGCAGGAGGCGCTGCGACCAGGTGGCGGCGCTGGCCTCGCCCAACTGGACAACTTCCACACTGATCGGCAGTTCATCGAAGACCAAGCCGGTCGCCTCCACCACGGCCCGCGCCACCGCGGTTTCGATGAGCATGAGGTTGCGGGTTCCTGCTTCCCCCCACCGATAGGTGTTCGTCCTGGCGACCGTGCCGCCCTCCCGCAGGACATTGGCGAAGTCCGCCTCCAGACTCATGCCCCATTCCACGCTGCCCCGGGCCACCGCCGCTTCCAAGGCCGCCTGGGAGGCATAGGATCGGGTTTGGATGCTGGGATGATCGGCCAGGGCCTGCACCAGGGTTTCGTTGCCACCGGCGTCGAAGATCCCCAGACGCGGGGTTTGTGCGAACAAATCGCCGAAGATGAGTGCCACCAGCAGGCTCAGAACCACGGGAGCCACGAGCACATAGATGCTCATGAAGCTGGTCAGGCCCAGCCGGATTTCCTTTCCCGTCAGAACCCAGATGCGCTGCACGTCCATCAGAGCCTCCTCCGCAACACGGCGCCGCCGATGACCAGGGCCGCGGGACCGGCGGCCGCCAGCAGGAACAGATCGCGGGCCACATCCGCCCAACCCGCTTGGAAATTGAGCACGCGATGCAACGCATCCGCGAGGTAATGGGAAGGTACCAGTTCCATCCAACCCGAAGCCAGGCCCGGCAACATGATGGAAAGCGCGGGAATCAGGAACAGGATCAACGTCAGGGTGCCCCAGGCCAGGACGGACGTGTTGTTCCGGGAAATGGCGGCTATGAAGAAGGCCATGCCGACGATCAGCAGGCTGCCCAGGAACAGAGTCGTCAACAACAGCAAGGGCGAAACGACGATCTTGCCGGTGACGAGGACCACGATCACCACTTGGCTCATGGCCAGAACCAGCCCCGTCACGATCTTGGCCACCAGGAACGTGGGCAATCTCAGGGGACCGGTGAGGAGAGCCCGCGCGGTGCCGGTCTCGATCTCCCGGACTATCAGTGTGCCCAGGCCCAGCACCTCCGTCATGACCATGGCGAGCAGGAGCAGGGGCAGGAAGCGATCCCGCACGGCGAGCGGCTGTCCCAACAGGTCGTGTCCCAGGACAAACTCGGTCTCTTCGATGGGGGACAGTCTGGCCATCAGGTCCGGATTGACCATGTTGGCAATGAATACCAGAAGTTCGTGGAACACCTGCTTGGCTTCGGCGGGAACGTCGGGCGCGTAGAAGGCCTGCAATGTGGTCGCCTCGCCCCGGGCGACCGCCTGCGCGGCTGCCGCGGGCACGGACATCCCGACGAAATAGTCGTCCGTGTCCTCCAACGCCGCCAGCATTTCGTCCTTGGAGGGGAAGAGGGTGAAGTCTTCATCCTCGGTCAAGCGTTGGCGAAACTCCGGCGAGGCCGCGGGATCCTCCAGATGGATGGCCACGCCGACGGAGTTCTCTGTCTGAAGCGGCAACAGGAAGTAAATGGCCAGGTAAAGGACCAGGGCCAAGCCTGTGACCGTGGCGAAGAACCGATTGCGGAAGAACAGCTTGACGTCCTTCGCCACCAGCGCGCTGATCATCCCTGCAGCCCCCGGCCCGTGATGTCGATGAAGATGTCCTCCAGCGTTGCCTCTTCGCTGTGCACGGTCAGGACATGCTCGTCCCGAAACAGGTCGTGTACTGCTTGGGCCGTGCCGGCTTCGTCCAGGGCCACTTCCCTCAGCTCCGTCTGGCCGTTGGCGTGTCCGACTTCCACCTTGAGCGCCCGCATGCCAAACCGCTGCTTCAGGGCCGCAGGCGTGTCCAGGGCCACGATCCGGCCTTCATGGATGAAGGCCACCCGATCCGACAGCTTGTCCGCTTCCACCATGTCGTGGGTGGTCAGGAACACAGCGGCGCCTTCCCGGGTCGCCGTCTCGATCAAGGAATGAACGGTCTGCGTTGACACCGGGTCGAGCCCGTCCGTGGGTTCGTCCAGAAACAGCAGCCGGGGACGACTGACCAGCGCGCGGGCCATCATAAGGCGTTGCTTCATGCCCTTGGAATAGTTGGCAACGTGCTCCTTCTCCCGTCCGCTCAGGCCGACCCTTTCCAGGAGCGCCATGGCGTCGAAGTCGGCCACTTTATAGAGCCGCGCGAACAGATTGAGGTTTTCCACCGCGTTCAGCTGCTCGTACAGATTGGTGGATTCATAGGAGATGCCCATCTCCTGCTGCGCCTTCTTGCGTTCGGACACGATGTCCATGCCCAGCAGCTCGGCCGTGCCGGCCTGGGGCGTGAGCTGTCCCGTCAGCAGTCTCACCGTGGTCGACTTGCCCGCGCCGTTGGGGCCCAGGAATCCGAACACCTCGCCTTCCGCCACGTCGAAGGAAATACCGTCCACAGCCAGATTGTCACCATAGCTGAAACTCAAATCCTTCACTGAAATAGCCGGACTCGCCATCCTACATCTCCTGGCGGCTGCTCGTGTTCCGCCTCTGGCCGAAGGTACTCCCGGCCCGCGACAACTGGTGCCGTTCAGGCTGCCGGATCGATCCGGCAGCCTGAACTTAGCCCATTTTGGATCCAGACCAAGCGGCTCGGTTTACAAATGGGTTGGTTCCGGTGCGACTGCCCTGGGGGCAGGCCGGACATATCAATCAAGGCCATGACAGACAAGCCTCAACTCTGTGGCAGACGGTTTAGAAGTTTCCACTGGCCGTCGATTTGTTCAACGTCGACCGTCCACTGATCGGCCTGAACCGAACGCAGGCCGAAAAAGCCGCGGTTGTCCGTGCGGTAGACGGCCACGGTCACGACCGCGGCACTGCCGTCGACGGCGGCGTCGACCACCTTGAGCCCGAAAGTGCCGGGAGAATAATATCCAAACAGCATATCGCCGTCCTTTTCGTTCAATTCCTCCCAGCGTTCCGGCGCAAACAGTTTTTCATACTGGTCCATTTCGCCCCGTTGCAGGGCAAGGTAGCCGTTGTAGACCACGGCCTCGGGACTGTTGTCCGTCCGGTACAGCGGCAACGCCTCAAGGTCGGTCTGGTCGCGGTTGGCCACCACCGAAACCAGGGCAACCAGGAACAGGGTGCCGATCAGAACCAGCAGGCTGATGGTAAAGCGGTCCAGCTGCCAGAAGCGGCCGGAGGCGGTGGTGTCACTCATGGGGTTCTTCCGGTGTTCCGTGCCCGGCGGCATCCAGTTCCGCCTGCTGGCGGACCAGGCTGTCCCGGCGGAGGGTCAATGCGTTGATTTCGCGATCCAGGGATGCCAGTTCCCTGTCCAGCTGCGTCCGGGCGCGGTTCCCGTCCGGTTCCGGTGCGGGCCATTCCTCTTCCCGTCGGAGCAGCACCAGGTGCCAGATCAGCACGACCACGGCCACCGGAATGCCGGTCAGCCGCATTTCCCACTGGGTGTCCTCGCCGCCGGTCCAGAGCAGCAGAAGGGCGTAGAGGATAAGGCCGCCCTGCACCAGCAGGAACAGGACGCTGATCAGCGAAACCAGATAGAGGTAGATGCGCCGGGGAACGATGGCCAGAATGGATTGCGAACGCCCGCGGGCGTGTCGGCCGATGGTCTGCCAGACGGCGCCCAGCAGGGGAATGGACGCCAGGGTCCAACTCCAATCCTCCACACTGCCGGGGAACCAGACCGGCAGCAGTCCGGTCTTCATGCCAAGTACAACGTCGTCGAGGTCCGCAAGATCCGGATCGAGTGGACCCTGCAGCAGGTCCCGCAGGATGAAGCTTGTGCCGGCGGACAGCACCGTCAACCCGACGGCGGCCAGGGCGTAGTCCCGGAAGCGGGGCAGGGCGACGGCCCACTCGGCGGCGGGTTTGTGATCCGGGGAACGACGGCCGAGCCAGGCGTACAGTTGCCAGCAGGCCAGGCCGATCGGGAGCGTCACGGCAACCGTGAGCAGGATCTCAACCCGACCCAGATACGGCGGTTGATCCGTGAAGAGGGGCTGCAACAGGGGCTTGAGCGCGAGGCCCAGGGCCACGAAGAGCAGGATTACGCCCGTGAACATGCCGGCTTGCAGGTAGCCGGTTCGGAACGCCGCGGCCAGAGTGGTCGCGTCGGCCTCCGGCCGGTTGCAACGCAGGTGCTCCAACCGGGTCAGCACCAGCATGGCGGCCAGTACCACCGCGATATTGCCGGGCAGGATCCAGGTGGTGGGCTCGCCGCCCATCTGCACGGCGCGCCCCAGCAGTGCGGGCAGCAGCAACATGAAGGCCGCATCGTGAAGGTAGCCGATGATCAGCAGGAGGCATGTCAGCGGCATCAGCAGTTGACAGCCCGCGGCGATGAATCGCACCAGGCGCGTCCGGTTGGTGTTTTGTTCGGAGATGCAGATGCCCCCGAACCGGTCCACGCACAGGGCCGCGATCGCCAACGGCACGATTGCCATCGGCAAGGAGGTCAGTACTGTTCGGGCCGGCACGGCCTGGAGGCCCGGCAGCATCTGGAGCGGCACCGAAATGAAGTCCGCAAGGCCAGCTCCGAACCAGTAGAAACTGACCACCAGGCAAAGCCAAACAAAGAGGTGCCGGAGGGAGCTCCGTGTCTCCGCCCGGTCTCCGTGCAGATAGCCCTGAATCAGGGTCCAATGGACGGCGAAGAACAGCAGTGCCACCAGCAGCATGCTGCTGCGTTCGAGGATGTTCTCAACCGGCCAGGCAAGGGGATTGAGCCAGTCGTCCCCGAGGCTGATCCAGAAATTGGTCAGCTCCCGTGTCAGGGACCGCAGATTGCCGTGGATTGCGACCAGGCCGACAAACGCGACGGTGTAGAGGTACAGACGCCGTACAACAACCAGGCGGGGTCGTTGTGCCTCAGCGGAAATGGTCACCGGTCAAGCAGCCCGGGTTGAGACGGACAACCGCGTCCCGGCGCGTCTCAGCCCTTTTGGTCGAGGGTCTCCATCTCGCGGGTGTCTTCCAGGTCGCCGCTCGGACCATAGGCCTGCCGGGGCTGCCGGTTGGCGATGGGATGGGGTTCCCAAGGCACGGCCCTGGACTGCATGACATGCAGATCATCGAGCGTGGTGCTTTCGACCACCAGCTCCTCCCCGTGCTCCAGGGTGCCGCCGGTGTCCGAATAGTCGGCGGCGTTCGCCGCATTCTCGGAAGCCGGCTTGGAATTCTCGGCCGCTTCCCGGTGGCGGGCCGGGGAGGGCGGCACCACGACAACGGAGTCGGCGTCTGCCGCCACCGGTTCGGCCACGGAGTCCACGATGGCATCGCCGTCGGGATCCATCAGGACCTGCTCCGGCAGCAGGCGGGAACTGTCCCCTTCCGGCACCAGGGAGCGGGAGTACAGGCTCCACACCCGGGAGAATTCCTGTCGGAAGGCGGGTTCGGAACTTTCCCAGATCAGCTGCAGGGCCTCGTAGTCCAGCGTGCACACCACCATGCCCTGCCGCTGGGGATGGTCCGTCTGCACCAGAACGCCGTTGCCCTTGGGCGACAGCTCAATCGGGGCCAGCATCATGGAATGGCCGCGGTAGGGCGCGTCCGCTTCGGGATCCGGGTCAAGCCGATCCGTGCCCACCAGGCAGCTGACCGCACCGAACAACTGGTTTTCCATGCAGCGCATCAAGGTGGCGCGGTGCGCGCGGCCCCATTCCAGGTCGGTGCGGCAGGCCAGCTGGGACACCAGCACCGAGGCCCCGCGGGAGGCGAACAGGCGGCCCACCTCCGGTACCAGCGCGTCGTGGCCCAGGGCCAGTCCGATGTTGCCGACACTGGTTTCAATGGGCTGCCAGCCGGTTCCGGGCCGGGCCAGTTTCCGTTCGCTGCGGTTGACGAGAACCTTCGCCTGGTAGCCGACCCGGGTGCCGTCGCGATCGTAGACGCAGGCGATGTTGCGCATCCGCCCGTCCACCGGATCCCACAGCCAGGCACTGGGCGCCACAAGAACCACTTCGTACTTCTTGGCCAGGCGTCCGAACGTGTTGTCGTAGTACTCCCAAATCTGCTTGCGGTGGGCCACGAGGGCCTTGAGCACAAGTGTCTGGGTCTGGCCGGTGGACCATCCGGGGTTCAGCTTCGTGGCCGAACCCCGCAACCGCGTGAGAATGCCGGCCTTGGGGTTTTGTCCATCCCGGATGCGGGCCAGGGCCTCGCGGTGGCCGCGCTCCACAAAGGGCAGCCCGATCATGGCGGCACCCAGTTCGCTGCCCACCACCACGTCGCAGCGCCGCACGGATGCGACCTTAAGGTACCGCTCGAAGTCCGTGCGGAACTCCTTTTGCGTGAGCGGCATGTTCATCCCCTGCTGCAGGGATGCTACGGAGATCGTTTTCAAGGTATGCCGCGTCGTCCGAATCTGACCCTCATGCGGATCGTATCACAGGGATTCGGGACGGATCCCGTTCGCTGCCCTTGGCTCGATGCAGGCCCGGCCGACGGTGGATTCGGCACCCGGATGGGAACAATGTGCAGGTTTGAGTCCCTGGTCCGGGATTGGATGGCTCTCCGCTGGGCTAAAATCCGCATCCGATCCCTATCAAACCTTCCTCCGGAGCCAGCCCCATGCAAACCAGCCTCATGACCTACAGCTTTCGCCGAACCGTCGAAGCCGGCGACATGGACATCTTCAGCTGCATCGAATTCTGCCGGGAGCACGGCATCGACTGCATCGAGCCGTGGAACCGGCATCTGACGGAAGCCGAGACGGACCTCGGCTTTGCCGAAAGGGTTGGCCGGGCCGCGGCGGAGGCCGGTTTGGCCATGGGCTGCGTGGCCGTGGATGGCGGCCACATCTACGAAGACGACCCGGCGGATCGGGAAAAGACCCGGGCCTGTGCCCTACAGTGGCTCGACATTGCCGCCGCGCTCGGCGCGCCCCAGGTCCGCATTGATGCGGGCGGCCCGGAGGACATGCCGGACCATGCCTTTGCCGTGATTGTCGAGGGCTTCAACGACCTGATTGCCCGGGGCCGGGAGCGCAACGTCGAGATCCTGACCGAGAACCACTGGGGTCCCACCAAGGACCCGGACAACACCATCAGGCTCCTGGAGGCCCTGCCCGAATTGGGCCTGCTGTTCGATTCCTACAACTGGATCCCGGAACGCCGCGAGGAGGCCTGGCGCAGTTGCGCCGGGCACGCCAAGGCGCTGCACATCAAGGCCTTTGGCTTCGACGAAGCCGGCAACGACCCGTCGATGGACCTGGGTCTTTGTTTCAGCCTGCTCAAGGATGCGGGCTATGCCGGCGTGTGGGGCATCGAAAGCACGCCGGAGGACGGTGACGAGGCGGCCGGAGTCCTGGGCACGCTGGCGCTGATCCGGCGCGAACTGGGTGTCGGGGCCTGACGCGGTGCCACGGGCATGACCGGTCGCTGGGTTCTGGGTGGAAGCGGTGTCGCCACCGCGCTGCTTGGGTTTCTGCTTCTGATACGTCCCGATTGGGGCGCCACCGTCTTCTACACGGTTCTGGGCGTCTACTTGGCGTTGATGGGGGCAACCAATCTTTGGGATGGTCTGCGCCGTCGGCGCCATCCGGCCCGCAACCGGCTGCTGCTGGGCGGGGCGCTAAGCCTGTTGGCCGGCATCGCGGCCATCGCCAACCCGATGATTGCGCTGGCCGTCTTTCCCGGTGTCCTGCTCATCGTGGCCGGTGTGTTGGCCATTCTGTTCGGGGTCGTACAGGTGTCTCAATTCAGGACCAGGGAGCAGGACGGCCAGGCGCACATCCAGTGGGGCCGGGCCGCGGTGGGAGTCGCAGCCGTCGGGCTCGGGGTGCTGGTGATTGCCAATCCGGTGGGGAGCAGTCTGGTGGTGGTGCGCGGGATCGGACTGGCGCTGGTCGCAGTTGGGACGCTGCTCATCGTGTTGTTTGCATATCTGAATCGGACTCGGGCGGTTTAAGCTCGTCGAAAGCATGTCTGCCGGTTGATGCCGCGCCGGCTGATATCCTGGCGCTTGGACCGGAGCATACGCGCAGGGCACATGCCGAAGCAGGCCAGGAAGTAGGTACACGACACCCGGATCGATTCCGGGGTGCAGTTGGAGATGCGATTTGAAAGGGGACGGTTGTGTGGGGTTTGATACTCTCCCAGTCGGCGACTGCGTCCGGATACATGGCCGCTGTTGTCTGAGCGTCGCATGGCCCTGACCGAAGCCTGTGCCGCGATCACGGAATTGGTCACACGGTCCGCCGCGTCCGGCCAAGTACCCCTTGTAGTGGCCTTCGATGGCCGCAGCGGTACCGGAAAGTCTACGCTGGCGTCCAGGGTGGCTGAGGCGGTGCCGGCGGCTGTTGTGCTTCTCGACGACTTCTTTGCCGCGTCCATTCCCAATGCCGACTGGGATCGAATGACTGCCGAGGAGCGCGGCGCCAGAGTCTTTGATTGGGCAAGAGTCCGTACTCAGGCCGTTGGACCTCTGCGTGCCGGGACGGCGGCATGTTGGCATCCATTCGACTTCGAAACCGGTCCAAGAGCCGATGGCACCTATGGAATGAAAGCCGCAGTTGTTGAGGTTGAACCAGCTCCGGTCATCATCATTGACGGTGCCTACTCCTCGGGGCCACAACTTGCCGATCTGGTCGATCTGACGGTTCTGGTCGAAACATCGGAGACGGAGCGGTGGACCCGACTTACCCGACGGGAGGAAGCAGAGTTCCTCGCGCAGTGGCACGCACGCTGGACAACTGTGGAAGACTTCTATTTTTCCAACGTGAGGCCCAGAAGCTCTTTTGACCTGATCGTGACCACTTAGTGCAGGGCGTTGGATCAGAAAAAGGAGTCTGGGGAAACGGAATTCAGCCCAATAAGAGACTTCCGTGGGCGGTGTTCAACCGCGGCGAGGCGACACATCCTAAGGGGTTGCGAAGCAGGAATTTCATGAGCGGCGTGCGCGAAACTTGCCCAAGCCTTTAACCCATTCGCCTACTCGAAATCCTTTAGGTGTTTGCCATTCAGCAAAGGCACTCTCTGCTTCAACGAGCGCGCGATGCTCACGATCCACTACCCCATTGCTGGCTTCTGCGACTTCATGAAGAAACGCCATGACGTTATGTGAAATGATCGTTGCATTGCAATCCGGGTTTGACCGTATGAATTCGACGAAATTACTGATGACTTCACTGAACCTGAGAGCGGATTCACTTGCCATGTCGATACCTACTCTCACGAAATTCTCGTCGTATCCCCAGCAATCCACAAAATAATCGACAATCGTATTCCGTTCCAGCTCATCAAATTCACCATCAACAGACGCCAATTTCACAAACATTGGAGAAAGCAGATCGAAGATACTGATAGCAAGCAAGTCCAGAGGGGTGTTAATGAATTTAGGAATCTCATCCACACGGCGTACGCCGAAATCATCGAATTTTTTGGCGATGACGGTCCAGGCAACTCCGGACAAAACGGCGGTCAAGACAATCCACCCAACGGGGGTGACCGCGGCACCCAGCCCCAGCGCCGCCATGATCCCTGTCGCGGGGAAAAACGTAGTTGCTACTGCACCAGAACCAGCGGCCGCGCCACCGATTCCTGCCGCGCCGGCGAAGCGCACCGCCGTTAACACTTTCTTCTTGATTATAAGCGATCGATAGGCATTTTCTCCTATATGCAACTCCTTCTTGAAATCGAGGGGACTTGACAGTGGAGATTCGATTTCCAATTCCGCGAATTTGTCATACCACTCATGCAATCTGTCATTGTTGCCTTGGTTCATGATCAATTTGTCAGCAGGGAGTTGAACTGGCTACAGGCCTTTATGATACGTGGGTCGTCGGCCATCGCCTTGAAGTCTTCAATTGCTCCGCGTCCTAATCCCAGAATTGCTCCGAGAGCGACGGCAGATCCGACCAATCCCCCGAGTGCCCAGCCAATGATCGGGATTGACGAAATCAGGATACCGATCACAGCACCGAAAATCATTCCAAATGTGGCGTTCGGGAAGTTACGCGCCAGAAACATGACAATTTCTATGATTTTGCGTCCGATCCAGATGAGAACCTTTCCTGTGTCGACGGCTACCTCGATGGTTTGGTCCATGATGGAATGGAGCATAAACTTGGCATCTGAAGGAATATCCAAGTTGTCGATGCTATCCTTGACTTTTTTCTTTGAAAATTCGAAGGTGTTCAATGCAGCTATGGCAACGTTATCCAAGTGTGGAGCGTCACCGGAAAATTCGGTGCCATTTGCATCAGTTGCTAGAATCTGCATGTCGAATATTCCTGATCTGAAATGTTTTCTCACATGTTGTCCATGCACTATGACTATAACATATTGCAAGGCTAATGTGCAAAGTTGAAGTGGGGGCTGTGTTGGTGTACCGGGCCCAGATATTGCCCGCTCCCCACGCGATGGAAGTTGATAGGCTCACTGCCGATCACGTGTACCCAGGGCGTGTTTACCGCTGCGCAAAAACCGGTTTCGTCCATTCCGGCCACTGGGATGGCCAAGGCCTACGAGATGGTCGACGGGCGGCCGCACAAAGGCAGAGGGTCTTGATCGTCTTCGGAGACAGGGACACGGCATACGGCTTCCGCAGCAGAACCCAAAGTCGCGTCACGCGCGGGTGCTGGGCATGGTGCAATTTGGTCACCTGTTCCGCCAGGCGGAGATCGAATGGCACCGACCTGCCCATGCCGGCCAGTGGGCTACTGGGGGCATCGACCTGTTCCGTTGCCACTGGGGGCCGAATCCTCCCCTCTCGGCCCGGCTGGTCGCGGTGGCCGATGGGCCGGCAATCACCGGATGGCCCGCCAGAAAGGGGTCGACGTCCACGAGGGTTGTGTACTCGGATAGGGAGGGGCGATACGCAACGCACGACCCGATGTTGCAGCACAACCCTCACCCAACGAAACCGCGCCGGTCTGCTGTCACACCATCCGGAAGGAGGTACCTAGCAGTTACGTCGGTTTAGTTGGCGCATGGGATTGTTCAGTCCAAGCACTCCGGCAAGACGGGAACAATCGTGCCGGGCCTATTCCTGGTGAACGGCCTCGTGCCAAGCCTGGCGGGCCAAGTCGATGCTGTAGGGCATGGCCGTCTCCGGTGGATCCGCCCCTTCCATTTCAATGGAGACGTAACCCGAGAACCCGGACTCGAGCAGGGCCCTGAACACCCGTGCGTAGTCCAGGTCCAGGCTGTACCAGGATCCGCCGCCGGGATAGGTCTTCATGTGGGCCAGGTTGATGTACGGGGCCACCTTCGCCATGGCCGCGTACATGTCGTCCTCGAACAGGTAGTTGCCCATGTCCAGGATGCCGCCCAGCCATGGGGAGTTGACGGTGTCCAGGATGCGCAGCACCCCGTCGGCGAAGGTGGTCAGGCCCCAGTGGTTCTCCAGGAGCAGCATGACCCCCTGTTCTGCGGCACGGTCCAGGCATTGGTGGATGCAGTCGCAAACCCATGCGAATCCCTCGTCCTGCGTGTGGCCCGGCCAGGGTTCCACCCATCCGCGTGCCTGGATCAAGTCGTCAAAGGAACCTTCCTTGCGCCAGCCGCCCGAATTGACGCGGATGGAGGGAATGCCCATGTCATGGGCCAGGTCGATGCAGTGCAGCGTGTGTTCCACATGGCGTAGCCGTGCCTCCGGTTCAGCCCATACGAAGTCCTGGTGAATCGACAGGTTGTACAGCGACAGGCCCAGTTCGAAGGCCCGCCGCTTGAGACGCTGCAGATAGTCCCGCTCCTCGCTCTCCAGTTGGCGGTGGAGGATTTCCACGCCGGACAGGCCCAGTTGGTGGGCCGATTCGAGCACGGTCTCGATGGGGGTCTTGTCCGGTGTGAAGTGCCAGTAGGAGTAGGTGGAGGTTCCAAGTCGCAGATGCATGGCACGAGCTCACAGGTGGTGGCTGGATGGAGTTCAGGGAAGGCGCGTCCGGCGGTACGACGCGGGCATCAGCCGTGGTCGAGGGCAACGGGCTGGCCGGTTTGGGCGGACTCGTAGGTGGCCAGGGCCACCCTCAGGGCCTGCAGACCGTCGTGGCCGCTGATGGACGGTTCGCGCCCGGTGCGGATCATGTCCGCGAAGTCGTCGATGAGGCCGTGGTCCGGGGTGCGGCCCCAGGGAAGCCAATGCGAACGCCGCGGGGTTCCGGCGGTGACATCCAGGTGGGGACGGAAGGCGTCCACGGACAGAACCCCCTCGGAACCGACCAGTTCGAGGATGACATTGCCCCAACTGTGGTGGCCTTCCGGCCTGGACCAGCTGGTGTCCAGCGTGCCGTAGACACCGTTGGCCAAACGGAAACTGAGGAGGCCGGCATCGTCGATGACAAGGTTCGGCCGAAAGAAGCTGTAGCCAATCTCGGCATAGACCTCGACCACCTCGGTATCCCAGAACCAGCGCAGAAGGTCGACCACGTGCACGGTATGGTCGATGACGGCGCCGCCGCCGGACTGCTCCCGGTCCACGAACCATCTGCCCGGGTTGAAGCCCTGGTTGGTGCAGGCGGCGCTGTAGACCCGGCCCAGCCGGTTCGCATCCAGCATGCGCTTGGCCTCCGCCACGGCCGGTGCGAACCGGACCGGGAACGCGATTTGAAGTTTGGTGCCCGTCTCCCGACAAATGTCGAGCATGGCCTGGCCGTCAGCTGCGGAGGTGGCGATCGGCTTTTCGCACAGGATGTGCGGGGTGTGCGAGGCGGCTGCTTCCACATGCTCCCGGTGGCGGGCATTGGCCGAGCAGACGATGACCCCGTCCAAATCCCGGTCGAGGAGGTCCTGCAACGAGGCGCAGGCCTGCGTGCCGAAGCGTTGGGCGGTTGCCTCCCGGAGCTCCTTGTCTTCGTCCCAGATGCCGACCAGGTCGATGTCCAAAACCTCGGTCAGGCAGGCCAGATAGGACATCGCATGCAGGTGGTCGAGGCTGCACAGGCCCATGCGGACGGCCATGGTCACTCCCTGAAGTCGGCAATCGCGACCGGCTGGCCGGTGCGGATGGAGCGGAGGGCGGCCTGCGAAACCTTGACGGCCATCAGGGCGTCGTGCGGGGTCACCCGAAACTCGCGGCCCTTGTCCAGGCAATCCAGGAAATGGGCCAGTTCGGCGAAGTAGGGGTGGTCCGCTTCCTGCAGCGCGTTCTGTGCCATGGGCATGTCGTCCGCCCGCGTGCGCCAGGACAGCGAGGCGGGATCCCGTGAATCCCAGGCCACGAGTCCCTGATCGCCCGCGATTTCCAGGTGAGTGCGTGTGCGGCCGGGGGTGTGGGCCCAACTGGCTTCGATGTGGCCGATGGCACCGGACTCGAACCGCAGGACCAGGAGGGCGTGGTCGCACTGCGGCACACCGGCTTCCAGGAGGCCCCGGGCAAACACGCGTTCGACTTCGCCCATGCACCAGCGGTGGAAGTCGATGTCGTGGATGCCCACGTCCATGATGACTCCGCCGCTCTGTTCGAAGTCCGCATAGCGGCGGGCCGCGGCCCCGCCGCCCATACGGGGAAAGCCGCCTGCCCGCACCGTGCGGATCATGCCCGGTTTGCCGATGGTGCCCGCCTGTACGGTCCTCCGGGCGGCTTCGAACTCGGGGAAGAACCGAACCACGTGGGCCACAAACAGAGGTACCTGCCGCTCTGTACAGACGGCCAGGATCTCTTCGCACTGGGCCACGGTCCGGGCCAGCGGCTTTTCGCACACGATGGCCTTGCCGGCGTGTGCGGCCGCCAGGACCGGCTCCGGGTGGGCGGTGACATTGGTGCAGACATCCACAATGTCGGACGCGGCCAGCAGGTCCTCCAAGGAATCGAAGGCCCGGCCGCCCCAGCGTTCCGCCGCCGCTACGGCGGCTTCCGGCACGACGTCGTGCCATCCCGCCAGTTTCACCGGCAGCCTTGCCCACGCGGCCGCATGGATGCGGGAGATGCTACCGGCCCCGACGATGCCTACTCTGTGCATGGAGGTATGCCTGATGGGCCTTGCAGTTTCGACGTTGGGACAGGTGTGGCCGGCCGGTGAATGGGCGGCTGGGTTGTGGCGGAAGATTCCGGCCTGTCAGGGGTGGTCCAAATCAGCCCTTGAGGCCCGTCATGGCCACGCCTTCAATGAAGTTGCGCTGCATCAGCAGGAAGACAATCAGGACCGGCAGGAACATGACCGCGGCCCCGGCCATTTGCAGGTGGGTCTGGGAGATGTACTGCTCGGTGAAGCGGGACATCGCGATGGGCAGCGTCCACTTCTGCTTGCTGTTGATGATGATCAGCGGCCAGAGAAAGTCGTCCCAGGCGGCCAGGAAGGTGAAGATCGTAAGCGCAGCAATGGCCGGCTTGCTCAGGGGCAACATGATGCGCGCATAAATGTACGGCTCGGACGCGCCGTCGATGCGCCCGGCCTCCAGCAGGGACTTGGGCACGCTCAGCATGAACTGGCGCATGAGAAAGATCCCGAACGGGGTCACGATGGCTGGCACGATCATGCCCCAGTAGGTGTTCACCAAGCCCAGCCTCGCCATCATGATGAACAGGGGAATCATAATCACCTGGAACGGGATCATGAGGGTGGACAGGATGACGATGAAGATGGCGGTGCGCCCGGGGAACTCGTAGCGGGCAAAGGCAAACCCGGCCATCGTGCTCGTCAGCAGCTGGCAGGCGGTAATCGTGAGGGCCACGAAGGCGCTGTTCAGGGAGAAGCGCCAGAAGCCGATGTTGAACCAGACTTCGCTGAAGTTGCCGACGGTGTACTTGGCGGGGGCGAACCAGACCGGCGGGATCTTGATCACCTCGGACAGGGGCATCAGGGACGCGGACAGCATCCAGCCCAGGGGCAGCAGCATCCAGATGCCGCCGACTATCAGCACGAGCAGGCCGATGGTCTTGCCCAGCCACTGCATGCGGACGTTGGGCGCGGAGGCTTGCGTAGGAGCCGTGGCGGCCATGGCAGGGTTATCCGTACTCGAACTCGCGCTGGGTGACCCTGAGCTGAATCAGGGTGATGACCAGAATCAGGGCGAATAGCACGAAGGCCAAGGCGGCCCCGAACCCCAGGTCGTTGTAGCGGAAGGCCGTGGCGTAGATGTGGTAGACCATGACCCGCGTCGAGTCGATGGGCCCGCCGGCCTCACCCTGCCGGGTGGTCATGATGACGGCCGGGGTGAACACCTGCAGCGAGCCAATGACACCGGTCACCGTGATGAAGACGATGGTCGGGTTCAGCAGCGGGAAGGTGATGTTCTGGAAACGGGCCCAGCGGCTGGCGCCGTCGATCTGGGCGGCTTCGTAGAACTCGCGGGGAATGCCCTGCAGGCCGGCCAGGAAGATCACCATGCTGAATCCCAGGCCTTTCCAGATGGCCACGAGCATGATGGCGGGCAGAGCCCAGGTCGGCGAAGCCAGCCACTTGGGCCCTTCGATGCCGAAGAAGTCCAGGACACTGTTCACCAGCCCGAAGTGGGGCTCGAACATCCAGATCCAGACGAAGGAGACTGCCACCCACGAGGTGATGACCGGAATGAAGTAGACGGTACGCAAGGCCGTGCGCAGGGGGAGCCGGTCCTGATTCATGATTAGGGCCAGCACCAGCGCCAGACTCATGCCGACCGGTACCACCCCGACGGTATAGACCAACGTGTTGCGCAGACTCTTGCGCGTCAGCGCATCCTCAATGACCTCCGCATAGTTTGCCAGGCCAATCCAAGGGAAGTCGCGCGGGATCAGATTCCAGTCGTGCAGGCTGATCCAGAACGCAAACAGGATGGGAAAGACGACCAGCACCAGCAGAAAGAAGAAAGCCGGTCCCAGAAAGGTGTAGGCCCAAAGGTATTCCCGCAGCTGCAGGCGCGAAACCTTCCGCTTCATGGCTGGGTTGCCGGAATGGGCCGCCAGGCGCGGGTACCGGGACAGGCTTCCCCGCCCCGGCACGCGCGCAATCGTCCGTTAGCTAATCGTGTGTGTATCGATAACGTCGTTCAGGTTGGCCACCATGGTGTCGAAGGAGGTGGCCGGATCCTCGCCGCCGATCACGACGCGGTCGCGGCCATCGCCCAGTTCCTTGACCCATTCGGCCCAGCCGACCCATTCCCAGGGTGTGGCGTATTCCAGGGAGTCGAGGCAGACTTCGGCGTTGGCGTCGGGTCGGAACCGCGGGTCCGCGCCCAGGCCCTGGAAGCTGGGCAGGTCGCCCGCCACATCGTTCCAGACAATCTGTGCATCGCCGTTGGTGCAGTAGTGTACCCACGACCAACCCGCCTCGGAGTCGGGTACCCATTTGCCGACGACCCACATCCAGTGCGAGCCGGCGGTGTACAGGTCCTGGCCGGCCGATCGGGTCGGGAAGGGCACGATCGAATAGGCCATGTCCGGGGCCTGTGCCATCAGCGAACCGCGCGACACCGGGTGGCCAATCTCCATGGCCGCCCGTCCCAGGGCGAACCGGTTCTGGCCGTCGAGGAAGGAATTGTCGTCCGAGGATCCGGACAGGTCGCAGAACCACGTGAAGGTTTCCAGAATCTCCGGATGGTCCGGCCACACCAGCTGGTTGGTGGACTCGTCCACCCAAGGCTGCCCGTCCCGCTCCCGCTGCAGGAACTGCTGGTACAGGATGGTCTGGAAGGCACTGTAGTAGCCCGTGTTGATACCGATGCGGTCGTCATCCCCACCCTCGAGGTTGGTGAACAGGGCGGCCTGGTCGTACATGTCGGCCAAATCGGCATACGGTGCCTTGGGGTCGAGGCCGGCTTCTTCATAGATGGCGTCGTTGCGGTACATGACCAGGGTCTGCACGTCCAGGGGCAGGCCGTAGTACTCGCCACCCTTGGAGCCGCGCTGCACGGTCCAGGGCAGGTAGCTCTCCTCAATCTGGCCGGCGGTGATTACGGAATCCGAGACCGGCAGCAGGTTGTCGCCGGCGATGTACTCCTCGACCAGGCCCATCGGAATCTGGAAGATGTCGGGGGCGGAGCCTTCCCCGCCGGCGATGCCGGCAGCCAGCTTGCCCCAGTATTCCGCCCAGGGAATGGACTGGAAGTCGATCGTGATGTCGGGGTTGGCTTCCTCGAACTGGGCCTTGAACTCCTCCACCGCCGCGGCGCGCCCGGTGGAATGGTGCTGCCAGTGGCTCAGGGTGACGCCTTCCGCCATCATCGCGCCTTCGCCGCCGGTTTCCGGCAAGGCGCAGGCCGCCAGGACCGTGGCGGCACTCATCGTGCCCGAAAGCACCAGGAAGCGGCGTCGACTCAATGCGTTTCCGTTCATTTCACAAACTCCTTGGACAGGGATAATTAGATTAAGACCGTGAGGGGCTGGGGAGCGCACCAGAGGACGGCCAGCCGAGCGGTTTCAGGTTTGATTGGCGGTGCGCACCGGGTGGGCGGCGACGGCCCAGGGATAGGGCGGGTCGTCATGATGCAGCGAGCGGTAGGTGGGGATCCAGACCCAGCGGTCCGCGCCGGACGCGTTCTCGTGGCTGGCGTGGAGGGTCAGGTCGTGGAAGACAATGGCACCGCCCACGGGCAGGGGTGCGGTCACGGCCTCCGCTTCCAGGGTGTCCTGGTCGCCCAACCGGTAGCCGAACCCTTGGCCATCGTCCACGTCTGCGTGCTCAACTTTGGTCCGGTGGGAACCGGGCACCAGCTTCAGGCAGCCGTTGGCGACCGTGGCTTTGTCCAGCGCGACCCAGAGCGAGATTTTGTGGCTGCCGACCCAGTAGGGGTGGTCCTGGTGCCACGGACTGCCGAAGTCCGTGTCGTGGTCCTTGAAGACGGCCTTGTCACTGAGGAACTCAATGTCCGGTCCCAGGATCGGTTCCAGCAAATCAAGGATGCGGCTGTCGCCCGCGAAGGTGCGGAAGAGCGCGCTGCGGTAGGCAAGGCCCACATAGACGCCGACCGACAGGACCGGTTCGGGACCGTCCGGATCCTCCGCCCGCCGCTCGCGGACGACATCGTCCACCACGGCCTGCATTTCCGCCTTGAGGCGGGCCGCCTCGTCCGCGGTGAAGAGGTCGGGGACGATCAGGTAGCCGTCCCGCTCAAAGTTCGCCGCGATGGTCTCGGTGGCTGTTGTCATATGTTGTTATTCGGCCCGGAGAGGCCGCTCAACATTGTGCTTGGGTTAGAAGCCCGATCATACCATTGACGGGGAAGAGGCGCGGACGGCGGGAACTCGCCGCCTCAATGCGCATATATACATATATTGGTTCATGTTGAGTTTCCTTGGTCCCTCTCCGTGGGCGGTCCCGATCGTGCTTGCGGTGTGCTTCTGGTTCTTGGTGGCCTGTGTGGGCGGGGCGATGCCCGAAGTGGACGGCCCTCAGCCCCGCTTGGATCCCGCGCCCGCGGGGCCGGCGACCGACACGGTCGCACGCCTGCCGAAGGAATGGACCTTTTACAGCCAGCCCCCGGAGAAGTTCGGTGTGCCGGTGCTTCGTCCGTCCGGTGGCACGGAATGGGAGGTGACCGGCCGCTGGACCGCCGCGGCGGCCGACCTGTCCGGCCGCCAAGGGTGGCTCCTGAAGCGAGACTGGTACCGCTTGACAGGCGATGTGGCACCGTGGGGCCGCGTTGTGCTCTGGGGACAGTTGCCCGACGACTGGATCGTGGGCGACCGCATGGCCGTCCCGACCGTGACCCCTCCCTGGGGGCAGCCGTGGCGCACCGTGCCCTACTCTGTGGGCCATGTGCTCACCGTGCCGGCCGATGGAACCATCACATTGCACGCCTGTCCCGATCGGGCCTGTCCCGTGTTGGAACGGCCGGTGCGGGATCAGGCAGTGCCCGTGACCGGCCAATTCACGGACGGTGATGGACGATTGTGGTACCGCGTGGAGTTCCGGCAGAAGATCCTGTGGGCGGAAGCCGGCTCGGGCCATCTTATCGTGTCGTGGGCAGGCCGATTGCGGCTCGGGGGCGCGGAGGCCGCCGGATATCGCTCCTGCGAACCGGTTGTCATGTTTCCGCCACCGCCCCACACCTTGTGTCCCGTCGACGAGACGGGCCGTTTTCTGGACGAGTTCGAGCGCGAGTACGACCGGCTGGATCCGGTCTTCGGACGGCTGGTCCCTTTGGAAGACGACTGACTTGGACTTTGTGCAACTTGGCGTTGGCGGACCCTTCCGGGCAAATCGAGGTTTGTCTGGTACATGTATTCTTAACTCGGAACCAGGACCGCATGGTCAACGGCCCGATGTGTCAAAACTGATGTGTCAAAACTGATGTGTCAAAACACTGTCCCTCAATCCGCGGCTCCCCCTGAGCCCAGTGGGAATCCTGCATCCAACGGGCAGCAGCTCGATCGCTACGGCGGCTTCGTCGCCGTCAAGGGTCAACGAACCGGTTTCTTCCACACCGAACGCATCCACGAGCGCTGGTGGCTGGTCACGCCCGACGGGCACGGCTTCTTTGGCATCGGCCTCAGTCATCCGATCACCAGCATGTCGGAGGCCGCCATCACGTTCGCCTACGGCGGCAGTCAGGAGGAGTGGATGCGCGACGGCATCCGCAAGATGCGCGCCCTGGGTTTCAACTGCGTCTGGTCCGGCCCCTACAGCCTGGAGCGCATTCCCTCCGGCAACATTGACACCGCCCTGGCGGACGGGATCTACCGCGAAGCCGAGATTCCCTACGCGATCCATGTTCCGTTGATCAAGCATCAGGTTGAGCTCAAGCCCGGCGAAAGGCGTCCCGATGTCTTCAGCGCCCGGTATCGGCGGTTTGTCGGCGAGGAGGTTGCCCAACGTGTTGCACCCCACCGGGACAATCCGTGGCTCCTCGGCTACTACTACGGCTACGGGTCGTTCATGCGCGAGGAACTCTGGATTAACCAGACCCTTGCCTACGCGCCCGGCAGCCCCGGCCGCGAGCGGCTGTTCGACATTCTCGAACAGCGCTATCGCGGCGACATCGCACAGTTGAACACTGTCTACGGAACGGGTTTCGCCTCGTTCCCGGATCTGCGCCGGAACGGCTCCCTAACCTATCCGCGTTGGATCTCGGCCGTCAAGGCCGGCGCACCGCTGCCTGAGCAGGCCGGTGCACAGGAGATCCTCGCCGATGCGGAGGCCCTGCTGGGCGAAATTGTCGAACGAGTCCACAAAATCGCCCATACCGAGATTCGCCGGCATGACTCGAAGCACATGGTACTGGGGGCCTACGTTAAGCACACGACCTTTAAACAGGGGATCTGGAGGCGAATTGCACCCTACATCGACATCTTCGGCCCACAGGATGTCAGTGACGTAAACCCCATCAAGCCCAGTGTCGAAGCGCTGGGTGTGCCGGCACTGCTGAGCGATCAGGAATTCGGAAACGTGTATCCACTCGCCCTTCAGGGCAGGATGGGCACTCCCGGCGCCGTGCCGGAGCACGTGGATCGCCGGGTTCTGTACGACCTGCTGGCCGGCCGGATCGCGCGCGACCCGGATTTCATTGGCGTGTCCTTCTGTGCCGTGCTCCACGATCAGTCCCATTGGCGACAGGCCTACGACCGTGGTCAGCCGGGCTTTTTCAACATCGACGGCGAGCCGAACCGGAGTCTTGTCGCAACCGCGCGCAGCGCGAACCAACGGATCCTTGATGCGGTGCGCAGACCCTTGGACGCATCGTCGCTTGCCGAGATTCATGATTCCTACAATGAGACCAAGGCCGCCTACCGCCGGGTCATGGAACAGCGATTTGCCTTTCTGAAGAAGGATACGGGCACATAAGCCATGGGAACCACTCGACATCGGGGCCTCGGCGATGCCGCTGTTGCGGGGATGGCCCAGGCCAAGACCACCCAAGCCCAACCCGACGGCTTCTTCACCCTGGGGCGGCATGATAACCACTGGTGGTTCGCAACACCCGATGGGGAGCCCTTCTTTTCGCTTGGACTCAACCACATCGACCCCGCCAGCCTGCGTTATCCCGAGAACATCCACATCTGGCGCGACAAGTACGGCGGCAGCACGGAGCGCTGGATCCGGGAGTCTGTGGTGCCCAACCTCAGGAAGTGGGCCTTCAACACCGTCGGTTGGGTCCAGGAAGTAACTGTGCTCAAGTGGCGGCACTCCCGTTCATTCACGAACGACGAGTACCGGGCTTTGGACATGCCCTTTTGCCACTTGCTGCCGTTCACCGAATCGCACCAGTGGGAGCAGCACACCCGCCATTTCGACTTTCGGAGTTCAGAGTGGCAGGAATGGGTCGACTATGTGGCACGCTCGCACTGCGCCGAGCTAAGCGAAGACCGCAATCTCATCGGATATTTCTACAGCGACTGCCCGACGTGGGTGCACGCGCGCCCCGAGAACACCTGGCGCGGACCGATCTTCGACCCCGAGCGCCTGAAGTCCGAAGTGGGCCGTAAGGAGCTCGCCCGGCTGGCCCGCGCCTACTATCGGACAACCCACGACGCCATCAGGCGCTACGATCCCCACCACTTGATTCTGGGGGACCGCTACGAAGCCAACGAAGCCATTGCCAAGGAGGTCGTGGAAGCCGCGTTGCCGTACGTCGATGTGCTGTCGTTCCAGGACTTCCGCGATCCGGTGGCCCATCTCGACGCATGGCACAGGAAGACAGGAAAGCCCGTGCTGCTGGCCGACGCGGCGGGGTTGAGGAATCCCGCGCCCCCCGGGGGGTTCGTCCCCAACGACGGCGAATGGTACGCGGATGTATTGGCAGCACTGTTCGACAACCCCGGCTGCATCGGTTTTCATCTGTGTGGCGCCTACCAGCGCAACAAGGCGCGACGCCGCGGCCTGCTCGACGAACTGGAAAGGCCTGATCAGGAACACGTTGAGTTAATTCGCGGCGCGAATATGCAGGTCAGGCACCGGATGGGCGAACGGTACTAAGCCTCCGAATGGCCTTCGACAGCATTTTCCTGTCCTCTATACTGGGCCTGCAAACTTGAAACAGTTCGCGCCAGGGGTGCGGACCGGAGGAAACAATCATGTTCAGATCTGGTGTCTCTCGACGAAAGTTTCTGCAATGGAGCAGTGCCGGTCTCGGTGCAGCCGCGTTGGCAGCTTGTGTTCCCGCCCCTGGCGCACCAGCGGCTGGCACCGGTGCCGACGCGGAACCCGTGGTCATTCGGTTCCACGGTCGCACCGGGGTCCAGGGCGATCACTTTATTGAGCGCGCGCGGGCTTTCGAGGAGGAAAATCCCGGTATAACAATCAAGGAGGAACTGTTCCCCAATGCGGAGTACCACCAGAAAATGGAGGTGCTGCTGGCAGGCCAGACCATCGGCGATACATTCTGGACCGTCCTGCTGTCCGGTCTCTATCACCGCTATGCCAATCAGGGCGTGTTGCTGGCTCTGGATGACCTGATCGCCTCGGATGAATACGATCTGGGCGTATTCTTCCCCGAATCCCTTGACGCGGCCAGCCATGCCGGTTCCATGTACAGCCTGCCCTGGATCTGCCATCCGGGCCGGGTGGGTTGTTACTACAACAAGCAGTTGCTGGCCGACAACGGTTTGGAAGAGCCGCCCGAGGACGGGGACTGGACCTTCGAGGATCTGCTCGAGTACGCAACGGTCCTGACCCAGGACACCGACGGCGACGGGCAGATTGACCAGTTCGGCATGCAGCCGGGCCGGGACCCCTGGAGCCTCCTGGTATGGGCACGCGGATCGGGTGGCGAGATCTTCGACGAGGAAGGCGAGACCTCCCTCTTGGATTCGGAGGAAACGCTCTCTGCCATTCGCTTCGTCTACGACTTGATGCACACCCACAACGTGGCTCCCTCGCCGGACCAGCAGACATCCGACATGTTTGTCTCTGGCCGTATCGGCATGGCCCAGAGCGGGTACTGGGGGCAGAGCTGGGTGAATCGCATCGGCGACCGGTTTGAATTGGGCGCGGTGCCCATGCCCAAGGGGCCGGCAGGCATCAATGGTTCGATGTACGAATTCGATCCTGCCTGCATCTGGGCGGGCACGGAGCACCCGGACGAAGCCTTCGAATGGGTCAAGTGGCTGGCCAATCAGGAAACCGGCATCCGCATCGCGGAAGCGGGTTCCGTGCCCGGCTCCCGTCCGGATGTCTGGGAGCACGAACGGCTGACCAAGTCCCCGATGCACAACGTCTTCACGAACATCATGTACAACGTGCTGCCGTTCCGGGGACCGGGCAATTTCCGGGGCCTGGAATTCCGGGATGCCTACAGCAACGGGATGGATCCGATTTGGCTGGGCAACGAAGAGCCCGAAAACCTGGTGCCGGAGATTTCCGCCAAGATCCAGGAAATTCTGGACAAGCCGGCTTCCTAGACCACTTTGGTGCGGTGGGGCCTGATTCGAATCAGGTCCCGCCGCTGCGGCCCGCAAACCCGGACAGTACCAGGCCGCGGGCGTAGTGCGCGTTGAGGGTCGATGAGGCGTTGACTGGACCGAGGTCCGTATGCAAGGCGAGATTGCCTCCGACATCAAGGGAGGTTCCAAGCTCCGGAAACCGGCTTCGCTTAAGCGTCAGGAAGCCGTCGCGGGATTCATCTACATTTCTCCTTGGCTGCTGGGCTTTCTGGCCTTTACGGCTTTCCCTTTTCTGGCTTCCTTCTATCTCAGCTTTACCGATTACACGGTCGTCTCCCAGCCGCGTTTCGCGGGCTTTGCCAATTATGTGGAAGCCCTGTCGGGCGATGACCTCTTTTGGGGTTCCCTGCGCCGTACGTTCACCTATGCCGTCGTCGGCGTTCCCCTGGGTATTCTGGGATCCCTGACCTGCGCGTTGCTCCTGAACCAGGGGCTCAAGGGGACCACGTTGTTCCGGGTCCTCTTCTTCCTGCCTTCACTGACGCCCCTGGTGGCGTTGGCCCTGCTGTGGCAATGGATATTCCAGCCCGATTTCGGCGTGTTGAACTTCCTGCTGGCCAAGGTGGGCATTGACGGTCCGGGGTGGCTGAGCAGCATCGAATGGGCCCTGCCGTCCCTGATCATCATGGCCCTGTGGGGCACGGTGGGGGGCGGTCAGATGGTGATCTTCCTGGCCGGTCTGCAAGGGGTTCCGCAGGAACTGTACGAGGCTGTGGAAATCGATGGCGGCGGCCCCTGGTTCAAGTTCCGGCACGTCACGCTGCCGATGATTTCCCCCACCATGTTCTTCAACCTCATCCTGGGAGTCATTGGTGCCCTGCGGGTCTTCACCGTGGCCTACGTTTCCACGGAAGGAGGGCCCGCCTACGCCACGTGGTTCTACATCCTCCACCTGTACACTCAGGCCTTCAAGTACTTCAACATGGGGTACGCCTCCGCCCTGGCCTGGCTCTTCTTCATTATTCTCATCGCCTTCACCTACCTGCAGGTACGCGCCTCGCGTCACTGGGTCTTCTATGCCGGTGAACAAGGCTGAAGTCCCGCCGTTCCCCACTGCCTGATGTCCGCTCGCCGACACCCGTACCTGCTCTACCTGCCGGTCCTCCTGCTGGGGACCCTGTTCATAGGGCCCTTTCTGTGGACCGTGGGCAGTTCCTTCAAGCATCCCACCGAAATATATGTGTTCCCACCGCTGCTGTGGCCCAGAGAGATGCAGTGGCAAAACTGGCAGGAAGTCTGGATCCAGGTGCCGTTCGCCCGCTTTGCCAGGAACAGCGTCGTCGTCACCGGGGCCGCGGTCGTGGGCCAGATCCTGTCCACGACATTGGTGGCCTATGGTTTTGCGCGGTTTCGCTTCCCCACCCGCGACTTCCTGTTCATGGTGGTGCTGAGCACCATGATCCTGCCCTTTGAAGTCCTGCTGATTCCCCAGTTCCTGATCTTCCGGGAATTGGGCTGGCTGGATTCCTACAAGCCCTTGATCGTGCCCTTCTACTTCGGTGCGGGACCGTTCTTTATCTTTCTGATGCGACAGTTCTTTTTGACCATCCCCTTGGACTTGGACCAGTCCGCGCGCTTGGACGGCGCCCATTCCCTGCGCATTCTTTGGAGCATCATTCTGCCCCTGTCCCGGCCCGCCCTCGCCACGGTCGCCATCTTCTCGTTCCTGGCAAACTGGGATTCCTTTCTGGGGCCCCTGATCTATCTCAACACCATGGAGAAATACACGCTGCCGCTCGGCCTGCGTTTCTTCCAACTGGTGGCGGACGCCGGCGGTGCCCCCCGAGAGCACCTTCTCATGGCCGCGTCGCTCACGGTCTCCATTCCGGGCATTACGCTGTTCGTGGTGGCGCAGAAGTACTTCGTGCGCGGCATTGTTCTCAGCGGCATCAAGGGTTGATCGGTATGACCACCACCCCAGCGGTATTCTTCGACGGCCCCCGGCAGTGTTCCGTGCGGGAGCAGGCGCTCGACTGGCCGTTGCCCGGCCACGTGCTGGTTCGCAGCCAACTGACCCTGATCAGTACGGGTACCGAACTGACACTGTACAGCGGCGAATTCCCTGAGCATTCCAGGTGGGCGGGCATGGCGCGGTATCCCTTCACGCCGGGCTACGCCAACATCGGCGTGGTGGAGGATGTCGGTGCCGGCGTGGATCCCGATTGGTTGGGAGCCCGTGTGGCCACTCGGGGACGGCACAGCAGGCTGAATGTTCTGGGCACGGATGACCTGACGCGGGTGCCGGACTCGATCGCCGGCGAGGAAGCCGCCTTCTATACGCTGGCCCAGACCGTGATGAACGGGGTGCGCAGGTCCCGGGTCGGCTGGGGCGAGGCCGTGGCCGTATTCGGACTCGGCATTCTGGGGCAGTTGGCCGTGCGTTTCTGCAGGCTGTGCGGCGCCAGGCCGGTCTTTGGCGTGGATCCGGCCGCCAAACGCCGGGCCTTGCTGCCGGAGGAGGCCGGCATCCAACCCGTGGATGCGTCCCAGGGGGCGGAAGCCGTCCGGCAGGCCATTGCGGCGGCGACGCGCGACCGGCTGGTGGACTGTGCCTTCGAGGTGACGGGGCTGCCTCGAACCATACCTGACTCAATGAGCACCGTACGCCGACAGGGCCGCTTTATTCTGCTGAGCAGTCCCCGGGGGAAGACCGAGTTCGACTTCCACGATCTCTGCAATTCCCCCAGCTATACGATTATCGGGACCCATGGTGGATCGCATCCGCCCGTTGCGACTCCCGACAACCCCTGGACACGGGAGCGGCACACCGAATTCTTTTTTGATCTGCTTCTGGACAGTGAACTGGATCTCTCCCGTCTCATGACGCGCAAGGCCCATTTCAGTGATGCGCCGGCCATTTATGAATCCCTCTGGGAGGCACGGACGGAAGAACTGGGTGTGGGATTCACTTGGGATTGACAGATCGGCTGTCCCAGACACCGATTCTTCAACGCAGGGGCCCGCGGATTCGGGGACCGAATTCTTTATGCGCGGATGGAGGACACGGAACACGCCGCCTCCATCCGGCCCGCGGCGGCTTCGTCTAACGCCCGATACGCAGTCGGTCCATCGCTACCGGATTTGGTGATGCATGGCCTCCCGGCGGCCCGCCGCGGGTCCGGCGCAGTTGGAGCAGTCCCGATGACAATAGGGCTTATATCCAGTAGTTGACAGTCGAATTCTTGTGCTACAATTCCTGTGAAATGATGAGGAACCGACGGCGAACCGGGCCCTCGACCGGACACAGTGATTGGGACACCGTGGCCAGCAAACCCAAGTCTACAACGCAAGAGCCCCTGACCGTCATGCGGACCCTGCGCGTGCGTCTGTATCCCGGCACGGCCGCGAACGGCCAGTACCTCGAGCAGTTGGCCGGAGCCTGCCGGTTCGCTTGGAACCACGTGCTGGCCGGGCACGAGCGCGACTTCCGCACGTGGAAGGCGGCCGGCAAGCCGGGGGCGGGGCCCGGCAGGCCGCCCTTCTTCGCGCGCGGCCAGCGGGGGCCGCAGGGGGGAGGTTCCCGGCAGTCCGACCTTCTTCGCGCTGGGCCAGCGGTTCACGCAGTTGCGGAACGCACCCGGCCACGAGTGGCTGAAGGACTACAGCTATGAAATCGTCCGGTACGCCTGCAAGTACCTGGGCGACGCCTACGCCGCGTTCTTCGACCCGGACCGTCCGGACCACGGGCGTCCGCAGTACAAGGCCAAGCACTACACACAGCCCGCCTTCACGATCCCGTCCGAAGTCCATATCAAGGATGGTTGCCTGCGCATCCCGAAGATGGGCTGGGTGCGTCTGGCTCCCATCCGCAGGTATGCTGACGGCAAGCCTCTGACGGTGCGGGTCAAGCAGGAGTCGGAGGGCAAGCAGCCGAAGTGGTATGCCTACATCGTGTTCGAGGTGCCGGTCGACCACCCCGATGTCTGCCCACCCGCGGAGGCCGGAGCCGTGGGCGTGGACCGCAACGTGGGACAGGCCACGGACAGCACCGGAGCCCTGCACGCCCTCCCCGACACGACCGTCGAGGACGCGAAGATCAAGCGGTATCAGCGCCGGATGGCCCGACAGCAGAAGGGCTCCAATCGCCGCCGCGGGACCGGCGGGAAACTGCGCAAACTCCAGCGCAGGAAGGCCCGGCGCAGGGACAACGCCACTCACCAAATCAGTCGCAAGGTGGCGGACACGGCCCACACCGTCGTGCTCGAAGACCTGAACACCAAGGCCATGACCAAGAGTGCGAAGGGCACGGTCGAGGATCCCGGCCGGAACGTGAAGCAGAAAGCAGGGCTCAACCGTGCCATCCTGGCATCGGGTTGGGGACAGCTGGAGCGCAAGCTCGCGTACAAGGCCGGCCAGGTGGTGTGCGTGGACCCGGCCTACACTTCGCAAGCCTGCAGCCGTTGCGGGCACACCGCCAAGTCAAACCGACCGTCGCAGGCGGTGTTCGCGTGCGGAGCCTGCGGGTTCCGGGCGAACGCCGACCACAACGCGGCGCTCAACATCCTGGTGCGGGCGGGACTTCCGCCCACACCCGTTCCGGCCCGCGGGACTGGGGCTGCTGCACGGCGAGGAGCGCTCCCTCCCTGGTCGGTCGCAAGGCCGACCACAGGGACTCCCGCGACCCGTGAACCGGATATGCATGGTGTCAACCAATGTATATAAGTCCCATGACAATCCGCAACCAACCTTCCCGTCACATCGTGGTCGTGGGAGCCGGCATTCTCGGCGCGTGCATCGCTTGGTGCATCAGCGAAAGGGGATTTCCGGTAACTCTCATCGATAAGTCGGATCCCGGCAGCGGAGCTTCCAGCCACAGCTTCGCCATGATCAACGCCGATGCCAAGTCCCCCCTCCACTACCACAACCTGAACCGCAGGTCGCAGGACATGTGGACGCGGTTCGCCGCGGAGCTGGCCCGGGACGGTGATGGCGCGAGTCTCGGATTGCGCTGGGGAGGAAAGTTGGCCTGGGTGTCGGATGCCGATGCCGCGGTCCGACTGGAGGCCCATGTGCGCCAGATGCAGTTCTGGGGATACCCCATGCGTCTGCTGAGCGAGTCCGAATTGTCGGACATGGAGCCCGGTCTCAAGGTCGGCTCCGTGGCGGCGGCAGCGTACAGCGAGAACGAAGGACAAGTGGAGCCGCAACTCGTGATCGAAGCCTGTCTGCACCGGCTGGCGGAAAGGAACTGCGATGTTTGCCGCAACACGGAGGTGACGGGCTACGCACTGACGAGAGAGGGACGCGTCAAGGCTGTCAAGACCACTTCCGGCGACATTCGCTGCGATGTCGTGGTGCTGGCGGCCGGCTCGGATACTACGCGGCTGGCCTCCCGGTTGGGCGTTCATGTGCCGCAGGAGACAAGCTCGGGGGTGGTGATCAGGACCACGCCGCTGCCGCCTCTGCTGCAGCGTGCCGCCGTCATCTACGCACCCCCCACGGCGGCGGGGGTACCCGAGGTGCATTTTCGCCAGTGCGCGGACGGTGGCTTCATGGTGGGGGAAGGCGACCAGGAAACCCACGCCGAAGATGGCAGCCAGGCCCACGCCGACGAACTGCTGGCGCGCGCCAGCTCCTACCTTCCGGAACTGGCGCAGGCCCGGGCGGTGGCGGTTCCGGCGGGCCTGCGCCCCCTGCCTGCTGACGGCTATCCGGCCATCGGCTTCACCACGGAAGTCCCCAATGTGTATGTCGCGTTGACGCACAGCGGCGTGACGCTTGCGCCCGTACTGAGCCAGTTGGTGGTGCAGGAAATTTGCGACGGTATGCAGGCCGATGCGGTACTGGGACCCTATCGGCCTCAACGGTTCGCATCCCGGACCGCGGGCTAGCGTCCTCGTGTCGGTGTGTGTGCCCGAAGGTGCCGGATTCCAGTGCCGGACCGGGATATTCAGAGGCAGCGTAGGGTTCGGAACTTCGGAACCGGGCAAGCCGCAGGGACAGCAAAATGCGAGAATCTCAGTGATGTCGAAAAACTGTTCGAGACGCTACGTGTTTCCGCGTCTTAGGACGGTACATGCGCGGGTGCATTGTGGTCATCATCGATGCTGTCGTCGCCTGATGGCCATCGTGCAGCATGCAGACTGCGGGGCCGACTACGTGCTGGCCCGTCATGGGCAACCAAGTCCCACCTGCAGCGGAGGTGACCGCAGTACGGCGGCGGGCAGGCAGCTTGTTTGCCACGCGAATCGGGTTCGTGCTTCAACCTGGTCCGGGAGAGATTGGCCAACCCAACCTTCGCAGAGGACGTTTGTCTTTCCCGGGATGAGCTGCAGTTCAACTGATCCATGGCTGTTCAGTTACAAGGAATACAGGCGGTGAAGACAGGCATGCTTGACTGCCAAGCCGGGTGGGATACGCCCTGTGGCAGCAGCCTATGGAAAGATCAAAGGCAAGCATGGGAAGGCAAACCTTCGATTTTGAACCAACTCAAGGTGTGGGGTTCTCGGTACCAAGGCATGAATCATGGGAACGCCGATGGCAGAGGTTGTGAACGGGTTGGTTGACTCGGATGCCGTACAAGCCCTGGCGGTGATCAAGCGGTGCGTCCAGTCGGTCGAATCCAAACGGCGTGTTGCCTGCGCGCGGGCAGTCGTCTCGGAAGTAATCTGCCACTACTAGAGCGGCCTACGCGCCGCCTTCCATGGCTTGGGTGAGCTGCGGGAGATCTCTCCCGACCTTGATGTCGCCTACCTGCATGGAGCGTCGGTCGATGGCCTTGCCCGAACCATTGGGCAGGCGGCCGCCAAGCTGGATGCGACGCAGGCTGGCTATGCGGTCGGGGGCATTTACACCGGGTTGTTGCCGAGACGGTTCCGGGCGGCCCACGGGGCGTACTACACCCCTCCGGCACTGTGTGAACGGCTGTTGGATCTGGCCGAGGCTGCCGGAGTCGACTGGAGTTCGGCGCGGGTGCTCGATCCGGCGTGCGGAGGAGGCGCGTTCCTTGCGCCGGTGGCCCGACGCATGGTCGAAGCCCTGGGGTGTCGGTTGCCGGCAGCGGTGCTGTCGGACATCCAGGGCCGTTTGGCCGGGTTTGAACTTGATCCCTTCGCGGCATGGATGTCGCAGGTCTTCCTTGACGCCACTCTGGTCGAATTGTGCGATGGGCCGGACATTCGATCGGAGCCGGTCGTACAGGTATGCGATAGCCTGGCGCGACACGAACCACAGGACCGGTTCGATCTGGTAATTGGCAATCCCCCCTACGGACGCGTGAAACTGTCTCCCGAACTGCGGGCAGCCTACCAACGCAGCCCGATGGTGTCTCCCGCTGCCTTGGTCGCACTCCTGAACAGTAAGGCGGTGGATCAGGTGTTCCGCTGCATCAACGGCAGCGTGGCGGTGTCGGCCTACGAACTTCAGGCATTGCCTTTGCCACCTCCCGAAGACATGCAGGAAATGGAGCGTCTGGTCCGGTCGCAGGCGGGTCGTGAAGCTTTGGAACGCGAGGCGGAACACCTCTACACCCAACGGAACATCGAGTGATGCAACTCGCTCCCTTGCCGACCGTGGTCATCATCCATGAGCGTCTCCAACAGGTGTTCCCGGAGGGAACCGGCAACCGGAACCATTTGACTCGGGAGATGGCAGCCAAGACCGTGTTTGTCATGCTGTACGCGGGCGCAATCGAAGGCAACGGTTACTGGCTGCGGCCGGACCAAGTGACGAGAATGGCCGATGCACAGGTCACCTTGACTACGGACGCGGACCGCATGGAATGGGCACGGGAGTCGGTGAAGCCGACCGGTGGGGCGTTGACCGATCAGTGGTATGCGGCCAATACGCGGGAGCCCATTCGTGACGAGACCCTGCGGTGGGGCCTGGTTTTGACAGGTGCCGTGACGGAACGTACGGACTTGCCGACAACATCGCCCCGGGGCCGATATGCCCTGACAACGGATTTCGCGGGGCTGTTCGATCCCCAGCTGACGGAGAAGGGACGGCAAACCCACATTCAAACCTGGCAGGCAGCGCACTTGGGTCGTGGCGCGTTGGCCCGCATCGCCATCATGCGCGCCGGTGCCGCCGCGGACCGGGGAGACCGGGTTCTGGTGACATTCCCCAATGGGGAAACCCGTTTGAAGGAACCCGGTCCGAGTTCCTTCATTGCCAAAGCCGTTGTCGAGTCGTTCGCGCCCAGGTTCCTTGTTGCACCAAGTGTCGTCTGGTTGAGCGAGAGCGGATTGCACTGCAGGACGAGGAACTCGCGGAACTGCGGCAACAGCGGCTAACCAGGGCCATGCTGGCCTGCCCCGGCTCCGCCTGTTGCGGTGTCGCCTTGTCCACGCGCTGGGGGGCCGGTGGTCGCCGTTCTTATCGTCGAACTGCCGAAGCTGGGGATGTCTCAATGGCTACCAAATGGCTGCTACCGGCAGACGAGGCCATGGCCTGCACAGCATCTGGGGTGACCTCTCCTTCGTACACGACTTCCCCTGCATGACCACTGTGACCGTGACCGTCGCATGTCCGCTGTCCGCGACTTCCACACCCATTTGTTCCTTCGAGGCAAACCCGGAAAGGTGACCATGGTCGCGGCTATGCGCAAGCCGATCCTCGTCCTCAACGCCGTACTCCAAGACCAGGTCTCCTGGCAGCTGAGACCAGTAACTATACCCAGCAATGCTTCAACACAGTTGCTGGACAGTTACATCTCGACTCTGTACCTAGGACTGAAAGGCCTAGATGTAACTTTGACACTGGTGATGCGATCTACCCTATAGGAACAGGTTTCAAGGTTGTCAATGCGGACTCCGTAGAGAAGAAGATTCCCGGCACGGGTACGCCGGAGACTGTATGGCTCGATGATGCGAACGCTGCCTTGGTAACCCAATTCCACACACAAATGATTGACAGCGGCAAATCCGACAGGCTCAAGAGGTATCCCTTGTCCCCAGACCCAAGCAGTACTGGGGGGAACCCAGGTCTCCTCTTCAGAATCGGCTACAGATACTAGGGGGAGACCAGTCGGCGGCACACCCTGGTTTAGCCAAGCAAAGAGCTTGGGGAGCTGCTCCCAAAATTCTTGGAAAGGGGGTAGGGGTGGAAGCTGGTGGGCTAGCATATTTGACCACTCGGATTCCAGCTGTGTGCGAAATGGTGATCTTTCCAAACTGCTGAAGTCGTAGACTTCCAAGCCCTTGGAACGGCATTTCTCTCTATACAAGGAATTAATCAATTCCCAGTGGGGTAGAAAATTTCCCCTCCTGAACAGGTTGACTATGTCATAAAGATCCCTTGGGCGTGACCTTTGGCCCATAGCTCTAAGCTTTTCAGCAAAAACCTCTTCGAATCCATAGCAACGCACCGTCGCCGGAGGCGGAAGCTTATCTGGATACTGGTGATCTATATTCCGAAGTACGGTGGGGTGTGCCACAGTTTCGGCAATCGTCAGATCAAGCTTCAAGCTAGCAACTTGGGGTGCGTCGAGTGGACCGGTGTAGTAAATGCGTCCTTGCAACGAAGTCCCATCCGGCCTGAGACGCAGGCGAGGCTCACGCCTGCTGAAATCAATTCCAGACTCTTGGTTAATCCGGTCCAGAACGTCCTGCAGTACACGGCGCAAGTCCGATAGGTCCATCAGCCCTTCGGGAAGGATAGTGAAGTCCAAGTCCTCCGAGAACCGATAGGTCTCGATGTAACACTTCTTCAAGCAGGTACCACCTTTGAATGCCCAGTTCTCTGAAAGACGGGGATCGGTTCCAATTCCCCAAAGAACCCAGCCAATAACGTAGTCCTTCTCGACCACATTCTCACGTAGACGCCACTCTCTGACCCTGGACATAATGTCGGCCTTGGCAATCATGAGAAATGGCGCTCAAGAGAAACATTAGCATTCACCCGCAAATTCCACCTCCTGAGGTACCGCCCCCTGGCAGGCAAACCGGGGTCCAGAAGACTGATGCCAGAACTCATGCCGTCGCGGCAACGTTGCAAGAAGGCAGGTGAACCAACGTCGATCATTTCAGCCAGGTAACCCAGGCGCTTGAAGGCAGTGCGGTTGCCCAGTCTTTCAACGTAGCTAGCGAGTAGATCTTCGTTGAGGTATTCGCCCTCAAAATATGTCTCGAGGATATCTGTAACGTGTCGAATACCTCCGCCCAGAGACGGATCCGACACAATATCAGCCACAGTCCGGGAAGGGTCCGAGACATTCACTCGGGTACGTCCACGCCAGACCGACCTGATACCGAAGATCCTGTCCGACTTCGTTCTCTTGACGCGAAACGTAAAGCCCTGGACTTCGTCCAGCGCGCTACGTATCTGACGGGTGGTTATCACAACAGTATCTCTGAAGAGTTGTTCCGTCAGGTTCCAGTGCTCACAGGCTGACCATCCTCCGATATAAGAGGATGCCCCGTATAACTTGGAGGCCACGACCCACGGATCTTCCACCCACTCTCGTGCATGGACAACCTCAAGCGGAACCAGGGAGTACAGGCCGCGTCGTAGGCGCAACAACCAGCCTCGGTCCGCCAAGTAAGCGAGTAACCTGTGGGTTCTGGGAATACTGAGGGTAAGCGCAGTGGCTGCTTCCTGTACCGAAAAGGGCCCGGAGACGCTTCTGTGCAGCGTTGCCAAGAGACGACGGTTTCGGCCGGAAATCCCCGAGGGGACAACCTGGGTAACCATTTGAGTGCACTAACCACCTGTTAATGGAAGGTCACGCACCTACGATATCACGGTGCCGAGTGTCGTGCAATAGGACGACGATGTGCTGGGTTAGGTCCAAAGTAACTTTAGGTTCCCTGACGGGGTGGTACGGCCGGCCGGAGAACCGATGTGAGGTAGGCCGCGTCTGACAGCAGACAGGTCCGGGACAGGTTCCTGGAGTGTTTTGGGCCGTATCGCCCTCCCCTCACTATGCAGAAGTGGTCCAGCATGACGAGGATGGCGACGCAATAGCAGCCAGACGTTGGGGCTGGGTTCGTGGCCGCGACGGGCCACACAATGTTCGGCTTGTCGGGACCGGATGCGGTAAGGCATAGGCCTCACCCTATCCCAAACAGACCGTCACATCGGCTGCGCGGTCGGAGGGTGTGACTTGGTAGTTCACCTTGCCCTTGATCACGGACCCTTCGATCGTGGTCTGGTGGGGCGCGTGCAATTTGAAGGACACATCCCAGTCCGATGGCCAGGCCGGGCACAGGAAGATCTTCCGGCCGTCGCATTGCAGCAGCATGGCTTGCAGGGTCGTGTTCAAGACACCTCCATGGCACTGGTCCGGGTACCAGTCGAAGTTGGGACCCCAGAAGCCTGGGAAGCGTGACAGGTTCTGCTGGGCCAGTTCCGGGTTCCAGTGGCCGAAGGAATCGTGGTTGCGCGTCCCTGCCCGCGTGACAACGGCGTTGCGGGCACTCTCCGCCAGACCCAGGTAGGCCAGGAACAGGTCGTTCTGCCGCCAGCCGTAGTGACCGAGGAAGCCGCGGTGATTCAGGGCGGCCAGCGCCAGTTCCCGGTCCTCCTTCTCGAATGACAGAAGGCGGAAGGGAAACACGGCGTAGAGTTCGCCGTTCTCGATGTTGCGCCGGTTGCCGTAGGAGGCCGCCGGTGCCAACATGCGGATGCCGTCCTCCTCGCGCACGGGGAGTTCCGGAACTTTCCGCAGCAGGTCCTCCCAGGCTGCGCGTCGGTCCGCCGGAGCCGCATCCTCGGGCAGGGCCAGCAGCCGCGCCGCAACCGCCCGGATGCCTGCGATCTCCGGCATGGGATTGGTGCTCTCCCACCAGGTCTCGAGGACCTGCGCGGGATGCATGACCAGCTTGCCGTCCTCGCCGGTGTCGTAGAAGTTGGCGAAGAACTGCAGCGTCAGGTCGGCGAACGGCACGGCCGTCTCTTGCAGGAACCGCCGATCTTCCGTGTGTTCGCAGTAGTCGAGCATCAGGAAGGCCAGTTCGAGTCCGCCCACCCACTCCCACTTGTGGTAGCCGCTCTCCTGCAACGGGTCGTCGCGTTCCGCAAAGGGCGTCCAGCCGTAGGTCTCGGTGAAGACATCGCCCCAGAAGTAGACGCACTCGGAGAAGAAGATGCCGTCGAAGCCGAAGTAGCGGCGGGTGCGATGGCGCCAGAGCTCCAGCATGTCCCGGGCATACATGCGGAACAGGGGCTGGAGCATCTCGTAGTCGCCGGCGGCACACATGTTGTAATAGGGCAGCCGGGTGTTCTGCCACCAGTAGCCCGATCCCCAGCGCCGGTAGTCGGCGTCGCCCTGCTTGCCGGGGTAGGGGACGGTGAAGAGCGAGCCGTTGAACTTGATGGGATAGCGGCCCCGACCGGCACAGGCCTGCACGTACCGCTGCAGGGCGTAGGAACGACTCACCAGTTCCGCCTCCCGCGTGGCCTCCGGGCCGCGGCCCGATACCTCAATCCAGCTTCGATCCCAGAAGGCCCGCCACCACTCCTTGTGGGCGGCGCGGCGTGCGGGTTTGTCGGCTTCCCGCACCGATGCGATCAGTTCCTCCATGGCTGTGCGCCATACCGCGGGCGAAGTGGGATGCAGGGCAAGCACGGGGATTTGGAATTCCACCCTGCGGTCCCGCCGCGACCGCAGCGCGACATCGCTCTCCCGGACTCCTTCGGAAGTGATGATGGCGGCACCAAAGATCCGGTCGAGCAGCGGATCCTCCCGTTCAAACCCGTCGAGCCCCTGCAGCTCCGCAGTCAACGCGGGGCCCACCGACTTGGTGTTGTGGTGATGCCAGCCGATCCAGTCCGGGAGATCATCCAGAATCGTGTCGGGTTCGATGATCGTGGGTGCGTGCTTCTGGTCCGGGCGGTCCCGATCCAGCATCACATCGCTGATCTGCAGTTCCTCCAGTTCCTCGCGCTCCGTCCGCCACAGTTCGATGTGTGCCGTAGCCGTGACCGGGTTCTCGGTGTCGATGCGGACATGAACGACGGGATGGTGTGCATCGACCCACAGCTGGAGGTCCACCTGCGCCGCGTCGCGATGATCCGGCGAGGGACCATACTGCACGTGCCAGGTGCCGGTCGGCAGGTCGAGGGTTTGCCGCAGGCGGGATGGGTTGGGAGCCGGATCCAGCGCGATGCGCACGCGGCCGAGCTTCAGCAGCCTTCCGTTGTCGTCCCAGGCGTCGGTGCGCGCCAGGTAGAAGAGCAACTCCCCGCGCAGCGAAACCCAGGCGTTGAGGCCGATCTCGCCGTTGCCCAGGGGCACAGATCCCTGGGAGTCGTGGCTGGGGGAGTGCCAGACAACGTTGTGGGCTCGGGGGACGGACATGGCGTAGCGGGTTCCTTGAACGATGCGGGTTGTGCCGAAGTCGGCCGGTCGGCGAGCCGGCAATGAGGTACGGGAATCAGATACGGCCGGCAGGTGTCGGGTCGGTCGGGACCGGTGGTGCATCGGTGCCCGGACCTGGCGGCGGGAACCACTCCCCCACCTGCCACTGGTCGCGGATGCGGTCCAGTTCCGACAGGATGTACTCCCGGGATTCGACGTCGGAGATGCTGGGGGTGCGTTCGATGTAGGCCCGGGTCTTGCGCAGGCGGCGCAATGCCCGGCGCAACTGCCGCTGGTCGTTGGCGGGATGGGGATCGAGCCAGGCTTCGGGGATCCGCTCCGTTTCCAGGATGGTCTCGATTTCCTGGTGCAGGGCATTGACGCGCGCCCCCATGACCCGGCCCGCCAGGCGCGTGCCGTGGACCGCGGCCAGCGTGAAGACGACGATGAAGATCAGGAAGCCGAGGACGAAGAGCGCCACGGGTTTCGCCGGCTAGGCATCAACGCCGGTCAGTTCCAGTTCGCCGGCGAAGTGGCACCGCGCAAAGTGGCCGGGCCGGGCCTCGGTCCAAGCCGGGGTTTCGGTCCGGCACCGGTCCTCGGCGTACCGGCAGCGGGGGTGGAAATAGCAGCCGGACGGCAGGTCGGCGGGGTTGGCCGCCTCCCCGGGCAGGATCATGTGGTCCTGGCCGATGTCCGGATCGGGGACCGAGACGGCGGAGAGCAGGGCCTCGGTGTAGGGATGGAGCGGATGCAGGTAGAGCTCCTGGGTCTCCGCTGTTTCCACGATCTTGCCCACGTACATGACGGCCACGCGGTCCGAGACGTGCTCCACCACGCTCAGGTCGTGCGCAATGAACAGCATCGTGAGGTCGAACTCCTCCTGCAGATCCTGGAGCAGGTTCAGGATCTGCGCCTGCACCGATACGTCCAGGGCGGAGACGGGTTCGTCGGCGATCACGATGCGCGGGTTGGTGGCCAGGGCCCGCGCGATGCCGATCCGCTGTCGCTGGCCGCCGGAGAAGGCGTGGGGATACCGGATTAGCGACTCGACGTTCAGGCCTACCAATTCCACCAGGTCCCGCACGCGGTCCTCAATCTCGGACGCGGAGCCCATGCGGTTGGCGCGCAGCGGCTGGGCGACGATATCCAGAATGGTCTTGCGGGGGTCCAGTGAGGAGTAGGGATCCTGGAAGATCATCTGCATGTGCCGCCGCTGGGCGCGCAGATCCTGCTTGCCCAGCTGCAGCAGATCCGTCATGCGGTCGCCGTCCAGGCGCAGCAGGATGCGGCCCTCGGTGGGTTCGATGGCCCGGACGATGCAACGGCCCAGCGTCGTCTTGCCGCAGCCGGATTCCCCCACCAGGCCCAGTGTCTCGCCCTGCCGGACCTCCAGCTCCACGTCGTCGACCGCCTTGACTTGCCCCACGACGCGCCGGAAGAGGCCCTTCTCGATGGGGAAGTACTTCTTGATCCCCTCTACCTGGAGCATCGGTTTCCGGTCAAGCGGGGTCGCCATGGGACGCATCCTGGTCTTCGTAGAGGAAGCACCGCACCCGGTGGCCGGGGTGGGGTTCGTAGAGCGGCGGAATCGCCGTGTCGCAGACATCCGGAATCACTTCCGGACAACGGTCAGCGAAGGGGCACTGGGTCGGCAGGTCGAGCGGGATGGGCACCGAACCCTCGATGGCATCCAGCCGCTGCCGCCCCTTGCGGCCCACGCGCGGGATCGACTTCAGCAGCAGGCGCGTATAGGGGTGCAGGGGTTCCTTGAACAGGGAACGCACGTCCGTCTGTTCCACGACCATGCCCAGGTACATGACCACCACTTCGTCGGCGATGTCGGAGATCACGGCCAGGTCGTGGGTGATGTAGAGCATCGACATGCCCATCTCGGATTGCATCTGCTGCATCAGGTCCAGAATCTGGGCCTGCACCGTCACGTCCAGGGCCGTCGTGGGTTCGTCGGCAATCAGCAGGGACGGGTTGCAGGAAAGGGCCATTGCGATCATGGCGCGCTGGCGCATGCCGCCCGACAGCTGGTGGGGGTACTCGTCAAAGCGCTGCGGGGCATTGGAGATCCCGACCTTGCGCAGCATGTCGACCGTGATCTCGCGGGCCTCCTGCCGGTTCTGCGTGCGGTGCAGCAGGATCATCTCGCTGATCTGGTCGCCGATCGTGTGCACGGGCGAAAGGCTGGCCATCGGCTCCTGGAAGATCATGGAGATCTCGCGTCCCCGGATCGCCCGGATGGCCGGACCGTCCGGTGGCAGTTCCAGCAGCTCGACCGCCTCGCCTTCGACGGGATTGAAGGTGATGGTGCCGTTCACGGTGCGGCCCGGGGACGGCACGATGCGCAGAATGGACTGTGTCGTCACGCTCTTGCCGCATCCGCTCTCCCCGATTACGCCGACCGTGCTGTGGCGCGTGATGGAGAAGGAGACACCGTTGAGTGCCTTCAGGATCCCTTCGCGGAGGAAGAAGTGGGTTTCAACGTCCTGGAGTTCCAACGCGATGTCGCTCACGAACCACCCCCTTGCCGGCTTACTTGTAAGGGTCCGCGGCGTCGCGCAGGCCGTCGCCGAGGAAGTTGAAGGCGACGAGCGTGACAACGAGGACAAGGCCGGGATAGAGCAGCCAGGGGTAGAGGATCACGACCTGGACCTGCTGGGCTTCGTTGAGCAGCGTGCCCCAGCTCACCAGCGGCGGTCGAATGCCCAGACCCAGAAAGCTGAGCGCGGTCTCGGCCAAGACCATGCCCGGGATGGCCAGGGTCATGTTCACGATCAGGTAGCTCATGAAGCCGGGCAGCATGTGCGTGCGGATGATCTTCATGTCCGTCTCGCCCGCGATGCGGGCCGCCAGGACGTAGTCCTCCTCGCGCAGGCTGATGATCTTCCCCCGCACCACGCGCGCCAGGCCGCTCCAAGTCACCAGCGCGATGATGATCGTGACCAGAAAGTAAACCTGCAGCTGGGGCATTTCCCGCGGGATGGCGGCCGACAGCGCCATCCACAGGGGAATCGTCGGGATCACCAGCAGGAACTCCACGAGGCGCTGGATGATCGTGTCGGACACGCCCCCGAAGTAGCCGGAGATGCCGCCGAAGAGGCAGCCCAGAACGAAGCTGATGGCAACGCCCACCAGGCCGATCGTGAGCGAGATGCGAGCTCCGTAGAGGATGCGCGAGAAGATGTCGCGTCCCAGCTTGTCGGTGCCCAGCAGGAACATGTAGCCCGGCTCTGCCACGCCCAGCAGGTGGCGGTCCGTATTGAACAAACCCCAGAACTTCACTTCGTCCCCGCGGCCGAGGAAGCGCAGGGGGAAGGTCTGTTCCCGGTCCACCGCGAACTCAAGCGCAAAGGTTTCCGGATTCCGTTCCTGCGTGAACCCGTAGACGAAGGGCCGCAGGGTGAATCCGTCCTCCGGATGCATGAACCGCGGGAGTTGGGGTGGTGCGTAGATATAGTCGGAATTGCGCCGGTGCACGCCGTAGGGCGCGATGAACTCGCAGACCATGGAGCTGACATACATCGCGATCAGGACGATGCCGCCCGCGATGGCCAGCCGGTGGCGCACGAACTTGCGCCACATCAGCTGGGTCTGGGAGGCCATGAAGAAGCGCTCCTGGGCGGTCGTCTCCCGGCGGGACGCCGCTTGGGCCACGGTGGAGGCGGTCATGCCATCGGACCTGTGCCGCGTCAGCGGTCCAGTCGGATTCGGGGATCCACCACCATCAGCAGCAGATCGGAGATGAAGGTGCCGACGATGGTCAGGATGCCCAGGAACATGACCAGCGTGCCCGCCAGGTACATGTCCTCGCTGAGCAGGGCGCGGTAGAGCAGGGGGCCGACGGTCGGCAGGCTGAGCACAATGGCGACGATGGCGCCGCCCGACACCAGGCCCGGCAGGACCCAGCCAATGGTGCTCACCATCGGGTTGATGGCGACCCGCACCGGGTACTTGAAGAGCACCCTGCGGCGGGTCAGGCCCTTGGTGCGGGCCGTGATCACGTACTGCTTGCCCAGTTCATCCAGCAGCACGCCGCGCATCACGCGGATCAGGCCGGCCGTCGACCCGATCGCGATCACGATGATCGGCACCGGCAGGTGCTTGATCATGTCCACCACCTTGGGCCAGCTCCAGGGCTGGTGGGCATATTCCTTGGAGAAGAGGCCGCCCACGCTCATGTCGAACTGGGTGTGGAAGAAGACCATGACCAGCAGGGCCAGCAGGAAGGGAGGTGTCGCCAGTCCCACGAAGCCCACGGCAGTGGCCGCGTAGTCCCCGACCGAATACTGGCGCGTGGCGGAGTAGACACCCACGGCAATGGAGAGAACATAGACGAGGACCAGGGAGGCCAGGTTGACCACAAGGGTCAACGCCATACGGTCCCCGATGATTTCAATGACCGGTCGATTCCACTGCAGCGAGGTGCCGAAGCGGCCCTGGAAGATGCCTGCGAACCAGCGCAGGAACTGGACATACATCGGCCGGTCCAGGCCGTACTGGCGCTTGAGCGACTCGATTTCGGACTGGTCCACCTTCTCGCCGCTCGCCTCGAGGCGGGTAATGTAGGTGGTCAGGTAGTCGCCAGGGGGCAGCTGGATGATCACGAAGGTGGTCACGCTCAGCAGCAACAGCAGCAGGATCATGTACAGGAAGCGCTGCAGCGAGTAGGCGAGCACGGGGTCGGCCCCCTTGGGCGTTCAGGGGCCGGGGGCGCGCTGCGCCCCCGGCCGGGTTCGGAATCCGCAATGCGGATCTACTTCCAATAAAACTGTTCGGACAACTCCATGAGGGAGATGTGGTAGTAGCCGCGTTCCTCCGCGACGGAGATGTTGCCCAAACCCCGGTTGTAGACGAAGGGCTGGGGCGCGCTGGCCACCGTACCGATGTTCCAGACGTTTTCCTTGTGGTTCTCGAAGATCTCGATACCGAGTCGCACCTGCTCCTCGTCCGTGGTGGCAGTTTGCAGCTCCCAGAAGAGCTCGACCAGCTCGACGGCCGCGGGGTCCTGCGGCTCGGTGCCGGCGGCACCTTGGGCGTTGTACCAGTCCCACCAGGACGGGGTCATGAGGAAGCTGCTCACGAAGACGGCGTCCGCGGGCGACAGGCCGTTGGCCCACCAGATGGTGCCAACCGTCTCGTTGGCGCCGCGCTTCTGCCAGTAGAACTGGCCGTTGACCTGCTCCACCTTGGTGTCCACGCCGATCTCCACCCAGAACTCACGGATTAGTTCGCCACCCGGGGTCGCCGGTGGGGTCACGTCGTAGTAGTCGATGGGCAGAATCAGCCGCTCGCCGTCGGAGCGCAGCCGGAACTCGCCGTTCTCGTCCCATTCGAGGCCCATCTCGTCCAGCAGCGCGTTGGCCGCGTCCACGTCGTATTCCGCATAGGCGTCGCGGAACTCGTCCTTGTACCAGGCGCTCCCCGCCACCGGGGCGAAGGCGCTGGGCACGCCAAAGTCGAGGAAGATGGACTTCTTGACCTCGTCGCGGTCGACGGCCAGCGACAGGGCCTGCCGGAAGCGCTTGTCACGGATGATCTCGCCCAGCACGGGATCGGCCGGATCGAAGTTGAAGGGGAAGATCAGGAGCTGGTCCTGCCAGGCCGGCAGTGCCATCAGGTGGTAGTTCCCGGCCTCCTGGTTCTGCGAGAACATGGGGTAGTCCGAGAGCCGGATGAACTGGCCCTGGATGTCGGTCTCGCCCGCAATGATCTTGAGGTTCTCAACCTCGAGGTCCGTCACCAGCGCGCGGGAGATGGTGTCGATGTAGGGCAGCTGGTTGCCGTCCGGATCGACCTTGTAGAAGTAGGGGTTGCGCGACATGATGAACTCGCCCTGCTGGGGTTCGCTCTCCCAGACGTAGGGCTGCAGTACCGGGGTGTTGCGGAAGTCGGGCGTACGCCGCGAGTAGGAACCGCCCGTGATGTTGGTCTGGATGCCGGCGAACCAGCGGCCCCAGTCCTCCGCTTCCACGTACTCGTCCTTCTCCATCAGCGGCATCAGGTCCGCGATGTCGGTGTATCCGGTATGCAATTCCTTGAAGTAGTGGGCGGGACGCAGGTGTGAGGACCAGGCCCAGTTCACCATCTGGGGCAGGTAGAAGCCGTTGGGCTCCGCGAAGGTGAAGCGCACGGACCGCTCGTCGACCACCTCGAAGACCGTCGGCTGGCCCCGGTAGTTGAGCCAGGAGGGCACGTTCGGTGTGACGTCCGTATTGAGCAAAACGTCCTCGATGTAGAAGCGGATGTCCTCGGTTGTGACCGCCGCGCCGTCGGACCACTTCAGCCCGTCGCGCAGTGTGAACTCGAAGACCGTGCTGTCGTCGTTCTTGCTCCAGGTTTCGTAGACCCCGGGCGTGATCTCACCGCCCATCCACTTGTAGCGGGCCACGCCCACGGCGGGGCGCAACTGCACCAGGTTGGTTTCGTTGAGGTGGCGAATATAGTGGTCGTAGTCGATCGTGTACTCGACCCAGTGCAGGTTGCCGCCGTAGGTGCCGATGTCCTCGAGCGGGATCTGCACGACCGGGTTGGCAGGCAGGCGTTCCTCCACGGGCGGCAGTTCGCCGGCGGCCACCATCTCGGCCAGCATCGGGGCCTCGCTGAACTCGGTCAGCGTGACGCCGTATTCGGCTTCGTAGTCCGCCAGGTTGAAGTCGCGGCCCGAGTGGGGATCGTCAACGAATTGGCCCATGGCCATGGAGTCGTCCGCTGCCGCCGGGGCCTCTGCCGCCGGGGCTTCCGCCTCGTCCGCGGGGTCGGCGTCCGGCTGGCCGCCACAGGCGGCCAGAATCAGGCCCATGGCCAACAATGCCAATAGGAGCCGCAGGTGCGGCCATCGTGTAGCGGAAGTCATGGTGGTCACCTCGTTGTGAAATTTGGATTGTCCAAGGTGCCGATGATCGTAGCACCGGGCGCGAACCGTCCTGTTTTGGGTGAATGCGGGGGGTGACCGGGTCCCGGCCCGACCTTCGCGACGTTTGCGCAAGCGGGACGGCGCACAGGCATAATCGGCCGCGGCAAGTTTGGAACGCGGCCTGGGGCCGCAGGGGGAGAACATGGGCAGCGGCACCGCGGAACGGATACGCGTAGGGGTGATTGGGTGCGGCCAAATTGGGAAGCAGCACATTGCCCACCATGCCGGCAACGACAACGTGGAACTGGTGGCCCTGGCCGACATTGCCGAGGGCGAACTGGAACGGGTGGCGGACCAGTACGGGGTGCCCCATCGGTACACCTCTTTCCGGGACCTGCTGGCCCGCGACGACATTGCCGCCGTCGATGTCTGCCTGCACAACAACTTCCACATGCCGGCTACCGTGGCGGCGCTCGAGGCCGGCAAGCATGTCTTCTGCGAGAAGCCGATGGCCGGCAGCTGGACGGACGCCAACACGATGCGGACGGCCGCCCGCGACTTGGGCCTTGAACTGGGCATCCAGAACCGCCTCTACTTCACCGCCGAGACCAAGGCTGCCCGCAGGCTTCTGGACGAGGGACAGCTGGGTTCCGTCTACCACGGCCGGTCCACCGGCTTCCGGCGCATGGGCCGCCCCTACGTGGACGGCTACGGATCGCCCACCTTCGTGCAGAAGCGCAACTCCGGCGGCGGCGCGCTCTACGACATGGGGGTCTACCACATTTGCCGGCTGCTGTACCTCATGGACAATCCGGATCCGCTGCGCATCGCGGGCCAGACGTACCAAAAGCTGCCCATGGACGAGCAGCGGCGGCAGGAAAGCGGCTACGATGTCGAGGAACTGGCCGTGGGCATGGTCCGCTTTGCCGCGGGTGCGACCCTGGAGATCACGGAAGCCTGGGCCATGCACCTGGACGGGCTGGAGGGAGCCTACCTGCTGGGCGACCGGGGCGGCGTGCGGCTCGAGCCCTTCGGCTGGTACCACAGCCACGGCGATCTGGCCGTGGACAGCACGCCGGACCTTCAGATCGAGGCCTTCCGGCAGCGGTTCGTGCATCAGGTCGGCGATGTGTACGCCGATCCCCAGTCCCACTGGATTGCCGGCCTGCAGGGCCGCGTGGAACTGTTGCCGACCGCGGACATCGCGCTCAACTGCATGCTGATTTCCGAGGGGATCTACCTGTCTTCCCGCCTGGAACGCGAGGTGACGGCAGAGGAAATCAAGGCTGCGTCCGTGTCGACCGCCGTATCGATCTGAGCATCTGCGGCGGCCTCAATGGGAGTCCCGGGGTACCGGCGATCCGGACCCGCCCCGTAGGAAGTCGAAGTCCGCGCCCTGGCTCGCCTGTTGCACGTGTGAGGTGTAGAGGGAAACGTAGCCGCGGTCGGTGTGGGCCGGGGACGGTGTCCAACGACTGCACCGGTAGGCCAGTTCCCCTTCCGGCGCGTCCAGGGTCAGGGAGCAATCCGGCATGTCAAGCGTGATGCGGTCCCCGTTGTGCATCAGGGCCAAATCGCCGGCGGCCGCCGCTTTGGGGGGCACGTGTAGGACCATGGTGTCGAAGGCGGTGTCGGGTCCCGTGCACGGGTGTGTCGCGGTGTAGCGTTCGCATTAGGCTCCGGTCCGGACCGAGGTGGAATCCGTTCCCCGGATATGGACAGTGCCCACGGACAGGCAGGCCCGATGAATGGGGCCGGGTCAGCGCGCGTGAATTCCACGGCCTGTGATTGTTTCCGGCGGCAAGCCCCCGGGTAACGCGAGTACGTCCCAATGCCGGCCCTGGCCGGAGGCCCTACCCCCGCCAGGACTGGTTTGTCAAGTCAATTCGCCGGGGGGATAGGTGCCGCGGGTATTTCGAGGACTTCCCGCCAGCGGTCGGGGGCGGCCATGACCTGGAGCACCAAGTCGTCGACGTTGTCCGGAAGGCCGTGTTGGGTCCAGCAGTCTGCAACGGCAGCACGATCTGCGTCCGGCGGCAGCACGCGGTCCAGCATCCGCAACGCCATGCGGACTTCGCCCTCGGCACGACCCTCGGCATGACCCTCGGCACGGCTTTCCCGTTGCTTGTCCGAGGCATGGTCCCGCCAATAGCCTTTCTCCCGGTCGTACCACTGGAACACCGGTGCTTCGGTTCCGTCGGGATCGTCCGCGGCCGGCTGCAAGCGAATGCGGGCGTCGAACACCTCGCTCCAGTGCGTGCCCTCGGCGTCGGGCTGCGCCGACCTGTACCGGCCGTCCGCGTCCAACCGGTACAGCAACAGGGCGCGCGGCGAATCCGGTGCGCGCTTGCCGCCCAGGTCGTAGACCAGGTATTCGTGAACTCCCAGGGTTTCATAGATGAGCCGCTTCTCGTTCAGGTCCTTTTGGGCCGTGGATTCCGACAGGATCTCCAAGACCAGTTCGGGCACGGGATCGTCGGGGCGGGGGCCGCGTTCCTCCGGGGGCAGCGACTTGTCCACGTACAGATCCTCCTCCGACGGCATGACAATCAGGTCGGGTTTCACCGCATTCGCGGGCTTGCCCTGTGCCGTGTAGCGTCCCAACTGCACGGCAATCTCCGGGACGAATACATAGCCGGTCTGGTACACCACGCGGTGGCCGACTCGGTCCCGGGCGGTGTCGCGCATGTGTGTTTCAATGGACTGCGAGCGTTCGTCCTGGTTCTGCAGCATGCCGTTCTCGTCGTATTCGAAGAGGGCGATGCCCTCGGCGCAGTAGTCGGGATCCGTGGTCCAGTCGTATTCGTATTCGTGGGCAATGTCGTAGGGGTACCACGGCTGGTAGTGTTGCAGCGCCTCGATTTGGGCCTGCCACAGGTCGAGGTGGTCGAGGCGCCAGGCCACTCGTTGCACCCGCGCCTCCCGCGTCATGGACGGGTCGGCCAGCGCGTGCAGGGGGCGTTCCGTCGTGCGGCCGTTGGGAAGCGTCTGCGTGCGGGACGGCAGGACAGCAACGGTCATGGTCGAAATTCCTGTGCGGGTTCGTTCTAGGTTGCCATTATAGGGAAGGCCCGCGGACGCAACGGCCGTCACCGCCCCTTGGCCCAGAGCATGCGCTGTGACAGGTCCTTGAGCAGGCAAAGTCCGTACCACCCGCCGTTCGCCAAAGGCCACCCGGGGTTCATCACCGTGCCGGAGGTGGTGAACGCCTTGGGACTTCGGCTCCAGGTAATCGCCGTCTCATCGGACAGCTGGACTGACAAGACATCGCATAGGGAGGCAGTGACAGCCCAAGTTCCCTTTCAGGTCTCCTCATGCGGTGATTCCCTGCTTCACCGTCAAGCAGGAACATGTGGTGGTCCGTATCGACCACAGTCCCAACCTGAGCACCTGCACCAACCTCAGTGGGAGTCCCTGGGCACCGGCGAACCGGATCCGCCCCGCAGGAAGTCGAAGTCGGCACCTAGGTTGGCCTGCTGCACGTGCGAGGTGTAGAGGGACACGTAGCCGCGCTCGGTGTGGGCCGGCAGCGGCGTCCAGTGGCTGCGCCGGGCCGCCAGTTCCGCGTCCGGCACGTCCAGGGTCAGGGAGCGGCCCGGCACATCAAGGATGATGCGGTCCCCGTTTTCGACTAGGGCCAGCGCGCCGCCGGCTGCCGCTTCGGGGGTCACGTGCAGGACCACGGTGCCGAAGGCGGTGCCGCTCATGCGGCCGTCGGAAATCCGCACCAGGTCGCGCACCCCCTTGCGCAGCAGACGCACCGGCAAACCCATGTTGCCCACTTCCGCCATACCGGGGTAGCCCTTGGGACCCACGTTCTTGAGCACCAGGATGCTGTCTTCGTCCGCTTCGAGGTCCGGGCTGTCGATGCGGTCGTGGTAGTCGTCAATGTCCTCGAACACGACCGCCGTCCCGGTGTGCCGCAGCAGGTGGGGGGAGGCCGCGGACGGCTTGATGATGGCGCCGTCCGGGCACAGGTTGCCGCGCAGGACAGCCAGGCCGGCTTCCGGCTGCACGGGATTGTCCGGCGTGCCGATGACCTTGGGGTTGTGGCAGACGGCGCCGGCCACGTTCTCGCCCAGCGTCCGGCCGGTGACGGTCAGGGCGTCCATATGTAGCATGTCCCGCAGGGCTTCAATGACAACCGGCAGGCCGCCGGCGTAGTAGAAGTCCTCCATCAGGTATTCACCGGAAGGCATCAGGTTGACCAGCAGCGGCATGCGGCTGCCCAGCCGATCGAAGTCGTCCATGTCCAGCGGGATGTTCAGGCGGCCGGCAATGGCCAGCAGGTGAATCACGAAGTTGGTGGAGCCACCGATGGCTCCGTTGATCCGGATCGCGTTCTCGAAGTTTTCCCGTTGCAGAACCTTGGACAGCCTCAGATCCTCGTGGACCATCTCCACGATGCGGCTGCCTGCCATGTGTGCCAGTCGCTTGCGCCGTGCGTCGACCGCGGGAATGGCTGCGTTGGAGGGCAGGGTCAAGCCCAAGGCCTCCACCATGCAGGCCATGGTGGAGGCCGTGCCCATGGTCATGCAATGGCCTTCACTGCGCGACTGGCAGGCTTCCGCCTCCATGTACTGTTCCAGGCTCATGGCCCCGGCGCGCAGGTCGTCGGTGAAGCGGTACGAGTGGGTGCCGGACCCGATGTCCTGGTTGCCCCATTTGCCGTTCAGCATCGGGCCGCCGGACACCACCAGGGTCGGGAGATCCACACTGCAGGCACCCATGACCGTGGCCGGGGTGGTCTTGTCGCAGCCTGTCAGCAGGATGACGCCGTCCACTGGATTGGCCCTCAGGGTCTCCTCGACGTCCATGCTGGCCAGATTGCGGAACAACATGGTGGTCGGGCGCATCAGGGCTTCGCCCAGGGACATGACCGGGAACTCAACCGGGAAGCCGCCGGCCTCGTAGACCCCCTTCTTGACCTGTTCCGCCAGGATGCGGAAGTGGCCGTTGCAGGGGGTCAGTTCCGACCAGGTGTTGCAGATGCCGATGACCGGCCGGCCGTCGAACAGGTGTTCGGCGTGGCCCTGATTCTTCATCCAGCTGCGGCTGGTGAATCCCATCAGGTCGTGGCGACCAAACCACTGGTGGCTGCGCAACTGTGTTTCCGACATGGGGTACCCCGAGCGGTGGCGTTTGAACGGCAGACGAATCGTAAATCACTGAAACCGAAACGCCGACCAATGACCCCGGCGGCGCGGTGAGAATGCGCTACGGTGGTTCCCCGGTACGCCCGAATGTAATACCAATCAATCACGATTGGATTACTTGTGTGTCCGCGGGCAAATCCGTTAGGCCCTTCCGGATCCAACGCCAGCCGCACAGTTGCTTGACCCGCTCCGGGTCCGCCTGCCAGGCCTTCAGGATCGGTTCCAGG
>MPMO01000103.1 GCA_002238555.1 Caldilineaceae bacterium bin34 | reverse complement strand
GTGCATCGAGAGCGACTTCAAGGCCGCCAAGCAGGAGGTGGGCCTGGACGAGTACGAGGTGCGCAGCGCCACCGGCTGGTACCGGCACATGACCCTGGCCCTCTGGGCCCTGGCCCTGCTGGCCGTGCTGCGCGCGACCACGTTGCCGGAGGCGGCGCCCCCGGCAAAAAAAAAAGTCCACGGGCAGCCTGGCGGCCTTCAAGCGGTCCCGCGGGCTGGCGTCGGCCTGAGCCTGGCCGCCGTGCGCCATCTGCTGTGGCAGACGCGGCTGCGCATCGTGCCCGCCACGGACCACGTCCTGGCCTGGCTGGACTGGAAGCGGCTGCATGCCTGGACGGCCCAGTGCTGCCACTACCGTAGACAGGCACAACTTGTTGCTTTACAACTGTAGTACTAAGGGATGGGGGTGACGTTATTTGTGGTGATCGCGCGGCAATATTCGCCATGCAAAACCTGGACGGATGCGCCTGCCCGGCAAGCGTGTTTGCAGTCAAATCCGGACCATGAGGACCAAGGAAATCGCGTTCCATTGAGACAGGGTCCGGGGCCGGTCCCGTCCTTTCAGTGGGCTTGTCCCCATACTTGACCGCAAGCTTCTTGGCGACGGTTCCCGGTGCGGCCTAATTCATGTCTTGAATCTTGCTCCTGGCCCATTCAAGTCGATGGAATGCCTCCGGTGAACCGGGAACCAGGGCTTCGGGCACTCCCACCTGCTCGATGGCAAAGCTGGCCCCCACCAGGCCCCGGAGTGCGGTTTCAAGGAATGGCAGTCCTTCCACCGCTCCGGCCAGCAGGCCGCCACAGTACGCGTTGCCGGCGCCGGTGACGTCGACCACCTGTACCGGAACAGCCGGAATCCGCCACCGGTGTCCGTGGTTGTCCTGGGCCCAAATTCCCTGTTCGCCCATCCGGATTACGACGCGGTCCGCTCCCCAGTCCAGCAAGGCGGTGGCCATGGCCGCCGGGGAAGCCTCCCCGGTGAGGGTCGCGGCTTCCTCCAGGTTGGGCAGGAACACATCGCATTCCCGCAGCAGCGGGGCCCATGCCGCCCGATCCAAGCCGAGGAAGGCGTCGACGGGTTCAAAAACGACTACCGTGGAGGGGTTGGCCGCCTTCAGTTGCCGGATCAGGCGGGTGGCTTCCTCTATTGATCCGCCCCGCTGAACATGGAATCCGTACGACTGCTTGACTTCGGCGTGCAACTCGTCAAGGCGAACCTGATTGGTCTCGAACTCGGATAGCGATGTCCGAAACACCTGGGTGCGCTGGCCGTCGGCCTCGAACAGCTGCCAGGCCCTTGGGGTGGGAATCCCGGCCCGCTGGACAAGGCCGTTTGGCGATACGCCCAGCCGCTGCAGGTGCGCCACGAACGGTTCGGGCGCGTCGTCACCCACATAGCTGACCAGGCCCAGGGGCGCATCGTTCCAGGTGCGCATGCCGACTACGGCATGGCTTCCCGAACCGCCCAGGGTGCCCATGTAGGCTCGACCATCCCAGAGGACGATGTCGTCGATGATGACGCTGGAGACCGTCGTGCATTGGATGGAGGACATAAGGTGTTTTGGTTCAGTGCTGGACCATGGCGCGCGAATGGCTGCGTATTGGCGAGCGGACAGACTTGCACCGGCCGCGGCCGTGGTCCGTCGAATTCGCAGACAAAGACCCCAAGTCCAGTCGGCCATCCACTTCGGGTACAGGCATCGAGTAGCCTGCCGGCGCCGTCTTGACCTGAACGGCTACGTCGGCAGGCGGGCCGAACTGATATTGGAAGTCGGTGCGGGCCTGCATCAACCGGTTCAGTTCGTCGCGCAAGTTCAGGGGCGATATGAGGGCCGACCCGGCTGTGGGGTGTGGAAAGAGCATCGTGTACGGGCCGTTTGCCTGGTCGTCGGCCGCCACAAGGCCGCGAACCCCGTCGGAGATGGACATCAACTCCTGCGGATGGGTGCCTTCAATGTCTGGCGTGGGGTGTAACAAACTGCAATTGCCCATTAAAAAAGAAGTGTTCAACGGATACGACCGGCAAATGGATGCACGGTTCCGGTCGAGCCAGCGGAACATCCGACACGGCGGATGCCGACCCCGTGCCATCGCAGCAACATTCGCCAGGCAACCCGTTGCCGGATAAGACCCCCTGTACCGTGTTGGCAGTCACGCGCACGCCCCTGGCGAACCGCGCACGGCAGGATTATTTCATGTTCTGGACATGGCTTCTGGCCCAGTCCAGTCGACCGAATGCCTCCGGGGAACCGGGAACCAGGGTTTCGGGCACGCCCACCTGCTCGATGGCAAAGCTGGCACCCACCAGTCCCCGCAGGGCCGTCTCGAGAAACGGCAGGTCCTCCACCAATCCGGCCAGCAGACCGCCGCAGAACGCATTGCCGGCACCGGTAACGTCGACCACATGCGTCGGAACGGCCGGAATCCGCCACCGGTTTCCCTCGTCGTCCTGAACCCAGATGCCCTGTTCGGCCATCCGGATTACGACGCGGTCCGCTCCCCAGTCCAGCAAAGCGGTGGCCATGTCCGCCGGCGAAGCCTCCCCGGTGAGGGTCGCGGCTTCCTCCAGGTTGGGCAGGAACACATCGCACTCCCGCAGCAGCGGGGCCCATGCAGCCCGGTCCAAGCCGAGGAAGTCGTCGATGGGCTCAAAGACAACAACCGCGGAGGGGTTGGCCGTCTTCAGTTGCCGGACCAGGCGGGTGGTTGCCTCCATGGACCCGCCCCATTGCACATGGAATCCGGACGACTGCCTGAGTTCGGCGTTCAACTCGTCAAAGCGAACCTGATTGGCCTCGAACTCGGAGAGTGATGTCCGGAACACCTCGGTGCGCTGGCCGTCGGCCTCGAACAGCTGCCAGGCCCTCGGGGTGGGAATTCCGGCCCGATGAATCAGGCCGTCCGTCGATACGCCCAGCCGCTGCAGGTGCGCCGCGAACGGTTCGGGTGCATCGTCACCCAGATAGCCGACCAGGCCCAGGGGCGCATCGTTCCAGGTGCGCATGCCGACCACGGCATGGCTTCCCGAACCGCCCAGGGTGCCCATGTAGGTGCGACCGTCCCAGAGCACGATGTCGTCGATGATGACGTTGGAGATCGTCGTGCACTGGATGGATTCCGGAGACGGATTCATCGCCTGGTCCGGGTCGTCGGAGCGACAGTCCGTGGACATTTAGGCATCGCCGAGCAGGCAGACGCGGACTTGGCGTGACCGCGGCCCGTCGAACTCGCAGAAAAAAATTCCCTGCGACCAGCCCAGGCCCAGCTGGCCGTCCACCACGGGCACGGTCACCGAGTGGCCCACCAGCGCCCCCTTGACGTGAGCGGCTGCGTCGGCCGGCGTGTCGAACTGATGGTGGAAGTTGGTCCGCGTCGGCACCAACCGGTCCAGTTCTTCGCGCAAGTCCTGGGCCGTGGTCGGATCCAGCGGCGAGTTGAGCGTTAATCCGCCTGTGGTGTGTGGACAGAACACCGTGCACAGGCCGTTCGCCAGGCCGCTGGCCTCCACGATGCCGCGCACCTCGTCGGAGATGGAAATCAATTCCTGCGGATGGGTACTTTCAATGTCGATTTGCCGTGTATGCACAACGATGTTTCCTGGTACTAAGTAGTTTTGGGCTTTCTCGCCCCAACTCAGGTTCGCGGCTCATTGGGGTCCCTGTGGCCGGCATCTTGGCTGGTCAGGGAGGGATCGCCCCTCCACGCGCAGAAGCCCCCAGTACATGGGCCTGAACGGGCACGTGCGGAAGTCCCGCGCGCGCCAGAATGTTGACCGCGGCGTTGTGGTCGGCGTGGGCCTGAAACCCGCAGGCTCCGCACGCGAACACCGCCTGCGACGGCCGGTTGGACTTGGCTGTGTGCCCGCAACGGCTGCAGGCTTGGGACGTGTAGGCGGGGTCCACCTTGACGACCTGCCCGGCCTTGTACGCCAGCTTGCGCTCCAGCTGTCCCCAGCCGCTCGTCAGGATGGCACGGTTGAGTCCGGACTTGGCCTTCACGTTCCGGCCGGGTTTCGCAACGGTGCCCTTGGCACTCTTCGTCATGGACTTCGTGTCCAGGTCCTCCAGAACGACGGTGTGGGCGGTGTCGGCGATCTTCCGGCTGACCTGATGCGTGGCCGTGTCCCGGCGCCGGGTCTGCCTGCGGTGGAGTTTGCGCAGCTTGCCGGCGGTCCCGCGCCGCCGGTGGGAGCCCTTCTGCTGCCGGGCCATGCGGCGCTGATACCGCTTGATCTTCGCGTCCTCGACGGTCGTGTCGGGGAGGGCGTGCAGGGCTCCGGTGCTGTCCGTGGCCTGCCCTACGTTGCGGTCGACGCCCACGGCTCCATGCCCGGCGGGTTGGCACACGTCGGGATGGCCCACCGGCACCTCGAAGGCGATGTAGGCGTACCAGGCGGGTTGGCGGCGCTCCGCTTCCTGCTTGCAGC
>MPMO01000001.1 GCA_002238555.1 Caldilineaceae bacterium bin34 | reverse complement strand
CAGTGCGCCGTGCACAGGCAGCGCACCGTGGGGCGGCACATCCGGGGTCTCGACAAGGACGACCTGACCCACCTGGACCGGGTCCTGCTGCCCATCCTGCGACGCCTGGCCCGGGCGCGACCGCCGGCGGCCGGGCCCGTCCTGCTGGCCCTCTGGGAGGCGGTGATGCCGGGCCGCGTGCGCCTGCACCCGGAGGTGCGCAAGCTGCTGTGGCACCTCGTGGAGCGCTGGCATGAGCTGGTGCGCAGCCAAGACCACCCCAGGGTGCCCGCCTCCACCAACCGGCTGGAGGGCTGGTCGGGTGCCCTCCGGGCGCGCTTCAAGCCCCGGGCCCGCCTGACGCGGGGGCTGAAGACCGAAGCCGGTGCCCTCAACTTCGTGTGCCTGATGGCCCGCGGCATGGCCTGAAGCAACGCACGGCACCCGCGGGTACGGAGAATAGGCCCGTGACGGTCCGCAACCAATATCAACGAGATTGAAACAGTGCCGCCGGTGGCAGGCCCACCGGCCGGCGCGCTTCCGCTCTGATATGATCCAGCGCTGGCGGCCTTTTGCCGTTTGGGTTGCAGGCTGACCAAACCCTGTGACCAGTCAACCCGTATACCTGCAGGATTTTCTCGGAAACCAACTCCATGCGCAGACTCATCAAAATCCTACTTTTCCTGGCGATTGCCTATTTGGTGGTGAAGTACGCCCGGAAGCTGCTGGAACCGGCCGACATGTCGGCCGCCAACATCCCGGAGCAGGATGTCGAACCCTACGATGAGGCACCGTTGGGGGGTGAGGTAAGTCCCGATCTGCTGGAAATTCTGGTGTGCCCGGAGGACAAGGGCAACCTTGAACTGGTGGACGAGGGACGTTTCCTGCTGAACCCCCGCAACGGCTATCGGTATCCGATCCGATCCGGTGTGCCGGTGATGCTGATCGACGAGGGCCGCAAGTACCGGGAGAGTTCCTCGGACACCGCGGAAGCATCCTGATCCATCCGGCGGCGCGGCCCGCCGGGAGCGTTGGCCCAAAATTTGGACGGCGGCAGCCGCAGGGAATAAGGCATGTTGTATCCCCAGTCCAACCGTTTTCGGTGTTCCTTGCCCTTGGACGGTTTTTGGTCGTTCCAGGTTGACCCCGAAGGGAAGGGCGAACGGGAGGCGTGGTGGAACGGATTGCCGGCCGGCCGGCAGATTGCGGTCCCCGGAAGCTGGAACGAACTGTTCCCCGAGCACCGCGACTATCTTGGGGACGCCTGGCACGTCACGGAGTTCGATGCCTTTGCTCCCGGTCCCGACTCGGTGCTGAGGCTGCGTTTCGATTCGGTCAACTACAGCGCACGGGTGTGGCTCAACGGGACCGAAGTCGGAGCCCATGAAGGTGGTCATCTGCCGTTCGAGCTCGACATTTCGGATTTGGCGAGGGACGGAGGCAACCGGCTGGCCGTGCTTGTCAACAACGATCTCAGGCCGGACCGCGTGCCTCCGGGCAATGCGTCGGATTCCCCCTTCTCGTCGATGATGTCGTCGTTCCCGCCAACCAGCTTCGATTTCTTTCCCTACGGGGGCATCCACCGCCCGGTGTGGGTTTCGATGCTGGACGCGGTGCACATCGTCTCCGCGGGCATCGAGACCGGATTCGATCGCGGCGAAGGCCTGACCGGCTATATCAATCTGCGGGCCGAAGTAGCCGGCGCGGCTGCCGCGCGGCTGGCTTGCCGGGTGCTCGACGCCGGCGGCGGGACGGTGGCGGAGGGAACATGCAACGTGCAGGACGGGACGGCGGAATGCGGGTTTGAGTTGCCCGGGGTCCGCCTGTGGTCCCCTGCCGATCCGCACCTGTACACGGTTGCCATGGAACTCCGGGACGACGAAGGTAACACCCGCGACGCCTACAGACTGGAAACGGGTGTGCGGACCGTTGAGGTGCGGGACAGTCGCATTTTGCTCAACGGCGAGCCAATTCACCTGAAGGGTTTCGGCAAGCACGAGGACTTCCCCGTGCACGGCCGGGCCCTGAACCTGCCCCTGATCGTGAAGGACGGGGAACTGTTCAGGTGGATGGGAGCCAACTCCTATCGCACGTCCCACTACCCCTACGCGGAGGAAGCGCTTCGGTACGCGGACCGGGCCGGTCTGCTGGTCATCGACGAAATCCCGGCGGTCGGGTTGATGTTCGGGGACAACGGAGACCGGCTCGCCGGCTGGCTTGAGGTTTGCAAGGGTCAGCTGCGCGACCTGATTCGGCGCGACCTGAACCACCCCAGCGTCATCATGTGGAGCGTGGCCAACGAACCGATGACCGCCGACTTCATGGCCCGGTTTCGGGGCGCCGACGCCAATCCGGCCTTTGTGGATGCCGGTACCGATTTCTTCGCCGCCCTGGTGGACGCGGGCAGGGAACTGGACCGCAGCCGGCCGTTTTCGCTGGCCGGCGTGATGGGAGGGCCGGTCGAATGGCTGGAGGTCTGCGATGCCGTGATGATCAACCGGTATTGGGGCTGGTATCGACTGGGCGGCCAAATCGAGCAGGCGCGGGCCGGGATGGAAGAGGAACTGGACTCGCTGCACGAGCGGCTGGCAAAGCCCATCATCATTGCCGAGTTCGGGGCGGACACGATCGCAGGCCATCACAGCGAGCCGGCGGAGATGTTCTCCGAGGAGTACCAGGTTGACGTGCTGAGGATGACGCTCGATGTCGCGGCGGAGCGACCGTGGATTGCGGGTTTGCACGTCTGGAACTTCGCCGATTTCAAGACGGGGCAGGGGGTGATGCGACCGGCGTCGCTCAACCACAAGGGTGTGTTTACCCGTGAACGCCGGCCCAAGATGGCCGCCCACTTCCTGCGATCCCGATGGCGGGAGGACGCTGCTGCGTAGGGCCTTGCCGGTCGCTTGGCGGACCGGCAGTTTGGACACGCTGGACCGGAAGCAGGTCCGCGGGTTCCCGACATCCTTCCCGGGAACGGCCCGTCCGCCCACACCGAGCAATTCAGAGGACGGTTGCGAAAACCCTTCGGCTGCAAGTGCCCAAGGGCTGGGCCGGGCGGTATAATCGGAGCCGCAACTGCCGCGTACTCCGCGCCCGTAAATCCAAACCCACCTTGCTGTTCCAACGGGAGGAATCCATGCCCAGGAATGTGACGCTGTTTACCGGCCAGTGGGCCGACTTGCCGCTCTCCGTACTCGCGGCCACAACTAGCGAGTGGGGTTTCGACGGCCTGGAACTGGCCTGTTGGGGCGATCACTTCGAAGTGGACAAGGCCTTGTCGTCGGATGCCTATGTCCGCGAAAAGCGCGATCTGCTGGAGAGCCACAATCTGGGCTGCTGGTCCATCTCGAACCATCTGGTGGGCCAGGCCGTGTCCGATCCCATCGATGCGCGGCACGAAGCCATTCTGCCGCCTCATGTTTGGGGTGACGGCGAGCCCGAGGGGGTTCGCCAACGGGCCGCCCAGGAGATGAAGGACACGGCGTCCGCGGCCAAGCTGTTCGGCGTGGACGTTGTCAACGGCTTCACCGGCAGTCCCATCTGGCACAAGCTCTACTTTTTCCCGCCGACCTCGTCCGCCGAAATCGACGAGGGCTACGCGGAGTTTGGCCGGCAGTGGACACCCGTCCTCGACCACTTCCAGGCCCAGGGCGTGAAGTTCGGGCTGGAGGTGCACCCGACGGAAATCGCCTACGACATCATCACCTTCGGCCGCGCCCTCGAGGCAGTGGACGGCCATCCGGCCTTCGGCATCAACTTCGATCCCAGCCACCTGGTGCACCAGTTCCTGGACCCGGTGGAGCTGATCAATGCCTATCCGGACCGCATCTTCCATGCACATGTCAAGGACAGCCGGTTGCAGTTGACGGGCCGCAACAGCATCCTGGCGAGCCACCTGGACTTCGGCGACCACCGGCGGGGCTGGGACTTCGTGTCGCCGGGCCACGGTGATGTCGAGTGGGACCCGATCATCCGGGCCCTCAACCGCCTGGGCTACGACGGTCCGCTTTCCATCGAGTGGGAAGACAGCGGCATGGATCGGGAGTTCGGGGCCCGGGAGGCCTTGGCCGAGGTCCGCAAGTTCGATTTCCCGTCGTCGGACATCGTATTCGACGAAGCCTTTGCGGACTGACGCGCAGACCCGCGGCGGATTTGTCCATCCTTACCAACCATTCCAAGGAACCCCATAGCCATGAGTGACGGAAGCGGCTTCACCGCCATGGCCGGTGCGCGAGCCACCGGCGAAGCACCCGAGATTGGATTCGGCATGCTGGGCTACGCCTTCATGGGCAAGGCCCACTCCAATGCCATGCTCAAGATTCCGCACATGATGTATCCGCCGCCGGCCATTCCGGTGTTGGAGGCCATTTGCGGACGCGACCAGGAGGCGACCGCCGAGGCCGCCCGGCGGTTCGGCTACCGCAATACCTACAGTTCGTGGGAGGAAATGCTTGGCAACGACAACGTTCAGGTGTTGGACAACGGTGGGCCGAACAACGTGCATGCCGCCCCGTCCATCGCTGCCGCGGAGGCCGGCAAGCACATCATCTGCGAAAAGCCCCTGGCCCGCACTGGAGAGGAAGCCAAGACCATGCTGGATGCCGTCAACAAGGCTGGCGTCAAGGGTTTGGTGGCGTACAACTACCGTTTCGTGCCCGCCATCCGGCAGATACGGCTACTCATTGATCAGGGGCTGCTGGGACAGGTCTACCACTTTCGCGCGGTCTACCTGCAGGAGTGGATCATGCCCCACTACAACCTGCCTATGATCTGGCGCTTGCAAAAGGACGTAGCCGGCAGCGGAGCCCTGGGGGACCTGGGTGCCCACATCATCGACCTGGGTCGCTACCTGGTCGGCGATGTCAAGAGTGTGTCCGGCATGACCCGAACCTTCATTGAGGAGCGGCCGTGGGACGACGGCACCATGGGCAAGGTGGATGTGGACGATGCCTTCGCCGCGCTGCTGGAGTTCGAGAACGGTGCCTTGGGCACCGTGGAAGCCACGAGGTTCGCCGGGGGCCGCAAAAACGGCCAGCGCATTGAGATCAATGCCGAAAAGGGTTCGGTGGTCTTCGACTTGGAGCGCCTCAACGAACTGCAGATTTTTTGGAACGACGGGGATCCGAATACCAGCGGATTCACCAACGTTCTCGTGTCCGAGCCCACTCATCCCTGGTGGGAGAACTGGTGGCCGCAAGGACACATCATCGGCTGGGAACACACGTTCGTGCACGAAATCACCCATCTGCTGGACTGCATCGTGAACGACCGGGACGTGGCGCCGATCGGCGCCGACTTCGAGGACGGCTACCGGAATGCGGTCATCTGCGACGCCATTCTGAAGTCGGCCGAGATCCGGCGGCAGGTGGACTGCGTCTACTAGGCTGCCCTGCGGCGGCCGGCAACGGTCGCGGATTAGTTGCACTGTGAGGACGGCCAGGCCGAAGCCTGGCCGGCTTGTTGAAGGAGGCGGACAACGGAAACATGAGCAACCAGTACATTCCCCGGGCGGAGGACAAGTTCACGTTTGGATTGTGGACCGTGGGCAACATCGGCCGCGATCCGTTCGGAGATCCGGTCCGCGGCGTGGTAACCCCGGTCGAAATCGTTCATATGCTGGCCGAGGTTGGTGCCTGGGGCGTCAACTTCCATGACAACGACCTGGTGCCCATCGATGCCACGACTGCCGAACGGGATCGCATCGTGCGGGACTTCCGCAAGGCCATGGACGATACCGGGATTGTGGTGCCCATGGCCACCACCAATCTGTTCACGCATCCGGTGTTTCGGGATGGCGCCTTTACCAGCAGCGATCCCGAAGTACGCGCCTACGCCCTGCAGAAGACCATGGCCGCCATCGACCTGGGTGTCGAACTGGGAGCGGAGACCTACGTTTTCTGGGGTGGCCGTGAAGGGACGGAAACCGATGTGGGCAAGTGCGCGGTTGATTCGGGTCGGCACTTCCGCTATGCCATCAATTATCTGTGCGACTACGTGATCGACCAGGGATACAACCTGCGCTTTGCGCTGGAACCCAAGCCGAACGAGCCGCGCGGCGACATCTATCTGCCCACGGTGGGATCGATGCTGGGGTTCATCGCAACCCTGGACCATCCGGAAATGGTCGGAGTCAACCCGGAAATGGCCCATGAACACATGGCGGGGCTCAATTTCATGCATGCCATTGCACAGGCTTGGGATGCCGACAAGCTGTTCCACATCGATCTGAACGATCAGAACATGGACCGGTACGACCAGGACTTCAGGTTTGGCTCCCACAGCATCAAGCAGGCGTTCAATGTGGTCCATTTCCTTGAGTCCGTCGGGTACGACAATCCTCGCCACTTCGACGCCCACGCCTATCGATCCAGCGACCTTGATGATGTCAAGGAGTTCGCCCGGGGCTGCATGCGCACCTACCTGATCCTGAAGGACAAAAGCCGCCAGTTCGCGGCGGACAGCGAGATTCAGGAATTGATTGCGGAGTGCACCGCGGACGACGGATCCATGTCCATGTGGCTTGAGGGTGGATACGATCCCGGCCGCAACAACGAACTCCGCCAACATCCCTTCGACCGGGATGCATTGGGGGCCCGCGGCAAGCCGTACGAACGGCTGGACCAGTTGTTGATTGATCTGCTGCTCGGCGTCCGTTGAACGATGTCGCAGTCGGGACGGTAATGCCAGGTAAGCCCTAAGGATCACTGTCCTCCGTGGATGCGTCCGCCGCCGCGCCCCCGCGTGGCAAATCCACAGGCTTGGACCAGGCCCGCCACCATCGGCGGGCCTGTTTTTTGCACGGAATTATTGCGTTTGGAGGGTGGCTTTGGTATACCTCCCGCTCTGTTGTGCGGCGGGATGCCCGTGCCCCGCCAGTTCGGGAGCCTGGTTGGCAGGATTGACGATGTCGGTTACTTCAGTCGGAGTTGGCGCAGCCGGAGCCCAAAGGTTGCTGCGCGCCAACGACTTCGACCTCAAGCAGACGGCGCACTCCCATCGCGTCGCAGCCTTGTGGCGCTTGATCACGGGCTATCGACCCGCGTACGGGATCGCGATCCTGAGTTTGGGCTTGGCAGCCCTGGCACGGGCCGGCAGCCAATTTCTGCTGCGGGACTTCGTGGACCATGGCCTGATGGGCAATGGTGACTGGCCGCTTCCTGCCTATGCAGCGGGATTTGTGTTGTTGGGGGTGGTGACCGGTGCATGTAGCTTTGGCGCAGGTCGCTTGGCGGCGCAGGCTGCCGAAGGTGCCTGTTTCCGCATTCGCAGCTATCTCTATGACCACATGCAGGCCCTTCCATTCCTGTTCCACGACAACAACGCGACGGGGGATCTGCTCCAACGGGCCACATCCGATGTGGAAGCCGTACGCAAGCTGTTTGCCAACACCTTGTTGGGCATCGGGCGTTCCGGCCTGCTGATTGTCGTGTTCATGACCGGAATGATCCTGCTGGATGTTCGCCTGGCCCTGTGGTCCACTGTCACCGTCCCGTTCATCTTGGCGGCTTCGTTCCGGTTTTTTCCCTTGATCAGGAGCAGGTACGACCTGGCGCAGCAACAGGAGGCCCGTCTCTCGACCCGCCTGCAGGAAAACCTCAGTGGCATCCGGGTCGTGCGCGCCTTTGTGCGTCAGGCCTACGAAATCCGCATGACCGAACGGGACAATCGCGGGCTCAAGGACCAAGGTCTGAAGCTCACCAACCTGCATGCGGTGTTCTGGTCCGGGACCGACCTGCTGGTGGCCGCCCAGATGGTGTTGTCGGTGTACCTGGGTGCGCGCGCAGTGCTGGCCGGAGAGTTGACGCTTGGTTCCTATCTTGCGATCGTTGCCATGCTGGGCCAGTTCATGTGGCCTGTGCGCAACCTGGGGCAGGTGATTACCAGGGTATCCACCGGTTGGGTGTCCTATACCCGCATCATGGCCGTGGTGCGTCAGGACCGCGAGTCGGCTGGTGAACGAACCAGCCGCCCGCCGCAGCGCATGGAGGGCGAGGTGGGTTTCGAGCACGTAGGGTTTGCCTACCAGGCAACAGCCACGGTCGACGACTCGGGGCCCGCCGGAGGTGCTCAATCCCCTGCGGTGCTCGAAGACGTATCGTTGGTGGCCCGGCCTGGTCAGGTCGTGGCCCTGCTGGGACCCACCGGCTCCGGCAAGTCCACGCTCGTGTCCCTGATCCCGCGGTTCTATGAATTCACGCAGGGCCGCATCACGATCGACGGACACGACCTGAAAACGCTGCCGCGCGGTTGGCTGCGGAGGCACATCGGCATCGTCCAACAGGATCCCTTTCTTTTCTCCACCACCATTCGCCGCAACATGCTCATGGGGGTTCAGGGTGAAATCGATGATGAAACCCTTTACGCCGCGGCGCGGGTTGCGCATATCCACGATGTGGTCCAGGAGTTTCCGGACGGGTACGAAACCATCGTGGGGGAGAAGGGCGTCACCTTGTCGGGTGGCCAGAAGCAGCGTGTGACGATCGCCCGCACGCTGCTCAAGAATCCGCGCATCCTGATCCTGGACGATGCCCTTTCGTCGGTGGACGTTTCGACGGAAGGGCACATCAGGGCAGCCCTGCAGGCGTTGATGAAGGATCGGACAACCTTCATCATCGGCCATCGTATCCAGTCGATCATGCATGCGGATCAGATCCTGGTTCTGGACAAGGGCTGCATTGTCCAACACGGACGCCATCACGATCTCAAGGACCGGGATGGCCTGTACCGGGATGTGTTCCGCATCCAGTCCGATATTGAAAGCGAGCTGCAGGACGAGTTGCGGAAGGCGACAGTGGCTGCCGATCCGCTTCCGCATGTCGGGATAAACGGGGCCAGTGTGCCCGGTGCCGGCGGTATCAATGGTCGAACGACATGACCGAACAGTACTTCGAGGAAGAGGAATTCGAAACCGCGTTCGACGGCCGGACGCTGGTCCGGCTGCTGCGGCTCCAACTCCGCCATAAGCGTTGGGTGGCGGTCTACCTGGTGTCCACCCTGGCGATTGCGGTGCAGGAGGCCTATCTCACCTTCCTCACCAAACGGATTGTGGACGAAGGGCTGGTGGCAGGAGATTGGCCGCATGTCGTGGAGTTGGTCGTCCACTACGGAGCGGTGTTTGCGGCGTTCAGCATCCCGGTTGTGGGGTTCATCCTGGGCGCAGGATACCTCGGGGAGTTGATCCGGTACGACCTGTGTCGCGACATGTTCGACAGACTGCAACAGTTGTCGCTGTCCTACTTCGACAGGACCCCCGTGGGATGGCTCATGGCTCGTCTGACGTCCGATGCCAAGCGCATCGGCGAAATGATCTCCTGGGGATTCATGGATCTGTTCTGGGGCCTGTCCAGCATTGTTGTCTCCCTGGGCTTCATGGTGGCCATCAGCTGGAAGCTGGGCCTGATCATGGCTGCGGTCATTCCAATTCTGTTCTTCGTCGCGCTGCGGTTTCAGACGCGCATCATACGGGCGTACCGGCATGTCCGAAGTACCAACAGCCGCCTGACCGGCGAGTACAACGAGATGCTGACAGGAGTCAGGGTAGTCAAGTCCCTGGCGCGCGAACGACAGAATTCGGAACGGTTCAACGAAATCAATCTGGAGATGTTCGGATCCAGTTTCCGGGCCGCGTTCCTGTCCGCGCTGTTCCTGCCTGCCGTCCAGCTTGCGGCAGCCTTGGCCGTTGGTACCATCATCGGGTATGGAGGATGGCAGTTTCAGCTCGGCGATATCACCATCGGAGGGATTCAAGCCTTCGTGTCCTATATCGCGTTCATGCTGATGCCGATCGAGGAGATGTCAAGGGTGTTCGCTGAAATGCAGCAGGCCATGGCCTGCGGCGAACGGGTCTTCAGTCTGCTCGGAGCCAAGCCGGAAATTGTCGACGCGTCGGACGCAGTCGACGCGGCCTCCATGCGCGGGGACATTGAGTTCCACCACGTGGACTTCGCCTACGACAGCGACGTACCGGTGTTCAGCGACCTGTGCCTGACCATCGGAAACGGCGAAACGGTCGCGCTCGTGGGACCGACCGGGGCCGGCAAATCAACGCTGGTCAACCTGATCTGCCGATTCTACGAGCCGCAGGGCGGCCGGATTTCGATTGGAGGCCGGGATGTGGACACGCTGACACAGCGCTCGGTCCAGTCCCGTGTCGGGATGGTGCTTCAGGTACCGCACTTGTTCTCAGGCACGATTCAGGAGAACATACGCTACGGCCGCCTGGATGCATCCGACGAGGAGGTCCTCGCCGCTTCGCGCCTGGCCGGTTCCCACACCTTCATTGCCAACCTCCCGGACGGCTATGGGAGCATTGTGGGCGAGGAAGGGGTCAAGCTCAGTGTTGGCCAACGGCAGCTGGTAAGTATTGCCCGGGCCATCCTGGCGCAGCCGGACATCTTCATCATGGATGAAGCAACAAGCTCGGTTGACACCCTTACCGAGGCGTTAATCCAACAAGGCATGCACGAAGTCCTGCGCGATCGCACCAGTCTGGTGATCGCACACCGCCTGTCGACGGTGCGCCAGGCGGATCGGATTCTGGTGGTGCGCGGCGGCGGGATCCAGGAGATGGGCACGCACAGCGAGTTGCTGGCTGCCGGGGGCTACTATCATCATCTGTATACGAGCCAGTTCCGCGAGGAAAAGGGGCGGGCCCTCGATCCCTTCCACAACAGTCGGTCGGTGGCGGCGTCGGCATGAGGGTGTGTCCCGATGTTCCACTGCGCACCGGAACGATAGTTAGGGGATTATATACCTGTGTACCACGCCGGAACCGAGGGTCCGGGCGGTGACGTTGGCATATCCGGTTCGCGTATCATCGGGGTTGGCCTGGTGCCAAACGCCCCTCGCCGCGCAGAAGCCCCTTCCCCTCGGGCCTGTCGGATCAGGGGTCGGCCCCTGTCCAGAATGTTGATGGCGGCGTTGCGGTCTGCATTCGCAGTGTATCCGCAGGCCATGCATTTGAATGTAGCCCGGGTCTTCCGATTCTCCTTGTCGACATGTCCGCAGACCGCGCAGGTCTGCGAGGTGTAGGCCGGATCCACCTTCACCACCAAGCCGGCCTTGTAGTCCAGGTGGCGTTCCAACCGGCCCCAGCCGGAGGCCAATATCTCCCGGTTGAGTCCGGACTTGGCCTTCACGTTCGTGCCGGGCTTCTCGACTGTGCCCTGCGCGCTCTGCGTCATGGCCTGGACGTTCAGATCCTCGACCACCACGGCGTGCGCCGTGTCCGCCATTTGCCGGCTGTGCCGGTGGGCAGCGTTCTCCCGCCGTCGCCTCTTCTTGCGGTGCAGCTTGCGCAGTTGGCCGCAGATGCGTCGGCCGCGGTTGGACATGGGTTGGCCGCTCTGACGGGAACGCTCCCGGGCCTTGGCCGCCTTGCGCTGCTTGCGCTTGATGTTGGCGTCCAGATTGGTTGTGTCCGGCTGTTCATACACCGCACCCTCACTGTCCGTGGCCTGCCGGACATTGCGGTCCACGCCCAACTCGCCGTCATTGGCGGCCGGTTTCAAACGCGCTGTCGGCACCGCGTAGGCAACGGTTGCATACCACTTCGGATGCCGGTCCGTACCTTCCTTCAACAGCCGCACGGTCTTGGGCGCGCACCCCCTGTACGGAAAATTGCGGCCGCGCTCCAGCCGGACCCACCCCATCCGGGGCAGGTGCAACCGATGGCCGTCCATCCTCACATGGTCCGGAATGGTGAAGCCGTCGGGCTTGCGTCCCTGCCGGCCCTTCCGGCGCGGGAAATACTGGGGCTTGCCGTCGGACTTCCGCCGGGGCAGGGACCTGCCCTCCGCCTTGGCCTCGGCGTGCGCCTTGTGGAAACGCCGGTAGGCCGCGTCCAAATACTTCAACACATGACGGACGGGAGCACTGGGCAGATCGCGCAGCCAGGACAGGTCCTGCTCCGCGTATACGGCACCTTCGGGCGATGCCAGGAAAGCCTGGAACTCGCGGTCGTACTTCCCGCTGCGGATCATCGCGAACCGCTTGTACATGGACTGCCAGGTCCGGCTGGGGTCCACAAGCAGTGGCCGCTGCGCCTCCGGGAAGTCGGTCCACCGGCCGTAGCCCCGGGCCTTGCGGCACACGCGGTAGCGCCAGTCGTTGTTCGCCAGGAACAGATTCCAGACGAAGCGGTTGGCACCCGCCGTCTGCGCACACAACTCCGCCTGCCGACGGCTGTCAAACCGCACCCGGTACCGCTCGCTGCGGATTGCGGTCGGGATCGGAGGGGTAGAATGGGAGTTGGACATCCTGGTTGGTGTCTTCAACCGGCGTTGTCGGGAGGTCGTGCAGTGCTGATAACACTCATGACCTCCACCATGATGGCACGTCCGTGTAGCACACAAGTATATAATCCCCATGGGGCACTGTTTCAATCTCGTTGACATTGGTGGCGGGCCGTCATCGGCAGCCTCCCTGCCAGCGGGGTTCCGTGCGTCGGTTCAGGCCATGCCGTGGGCCATCCTTGCACGAAGTTGAGAGTGCCCGCCTCGGTCTTCAGCCCCCGCGTCAGGCGGGCCCGGGGCTTGAAGCGGCCAAACCAGCCCTCCAAGCGGTTGGTGGAGGTGGGCACGGCGGGATCCCGTTGGCTGCGCACCAGGTCGTTCCAGCCTTCCATGAGGTGCCACAGCAGGGCCTGCACCTCCGGCTACAGGCGCACGCGGCCCTGCCTCACCGCGGCCCAGAGGTTCAGCAGGAACGGCCCCGCCTCCGGCGGCCGTTCCCGGGCCAGCCGCTGCAGGATTGGCAGCAGCACCCGGTCCAAGTGGGTCATACCAATCCAGTATGATTATGACATTACAGTGTCGGCAGGCAGGTCGGTCAGGGCCTCCCGGATCCAGCGCCAGCCGCACAGTTGCTTGACCCGCTCCGGATCCGCCTGCCAGGCCCTCAGGATCGGTTCCAGGGCTTCCTGCTTGGCCTCCAGGGTTGGAATGGACCCGGTCCCCCAGGGCCCGGCGCAGCTCTTGGAAGAAGCGCTCCACGGGGTTTAACTCGGGGGCGTAGGGCGGCGGCACGACTTGGGGTGCCTCGATGGCCTGCCTGTCCGCGCCCTTGTGGCCGCCGGCCCCGTCCCAGACCCAGCCGTCAATGCCGGGTTCCTCGGCCCAGGCCCCCCGGATGCAAGCCATCTCCTCGCCCTTCCTGTTCTGCTGCCAGGCCCACCACAGCTGCCCCGTCATCGGATCGAGGGCGACCGCCACATGGAGGTAGGACCGGCCGCTTGGGACCTCCCGGGACACGGCCACCCCGCGCGGCGCCCACACCTTGCGCACCGCGTGCCACAGGTCCCATCGCATCTCGTCGCCCCACACGATCCCCTGCCCCGCCTTCAGGCCGACCGCGGCCAGGCACGCCCCGAGCCCCCCTTTTTCCAGGTCGCCTGGGCCTGAGGATCCGTCTTCGCATGTCGGGGCCGGGGCACCTTCAGCCGGATCCCCAGCCGCGGCAGCAGCGTGTACATGCTGTCGCGGGTGTAGACCACCCCGAACCGCTCCTCAATCCAGTCCCGCACCGCCTGCGCGCTCCCGAACACCCCCTGGGCCGCCTCCGCCACCACCTGCCGCTCCTGCGCCGGCGTCAGGAAGGAGGGCTTGCCCGGACCGCCCTTGCGCCGACTGCGCACCTGCGCCAGGCCGCCCTCCCGATACCACTGCAGCCACCGGTGCACACTGCGCAGCCCCACGCCCACGGCCGCGGCCACCGCCGCCGGCGGCTCGCCCTGCCGCAACAGCCACAAGGCATGCAGCCGCGTACGCACTTCGGGCTCCCGTTCGGCCCGGTACTGGGCATGCAGCGCCGCGGTCGTGTCCGCGGCCGCCCACGTGATGACAACCTTGCGGGTCATGGGTCCCCCTTCCCCCTTGGCAACCAGGTGCAATCACTAAACGCCGCTAGTATACTCGATTGGTATCAGACCGTCGTCGTCGATGCGGCGGATGTGCCGTCCCACGGTGCGCTGCATGTGCACGGCGCACGGCTGCCGGTCCAAGCCGGAGGCCCGCAGGGCCGGGCCGTACGCCGGGGCGTCGTCGGTCGTCACGCCCCGCACGCCCCGTTCCGCCAGGACCATGAACCCGTCGTTCCAGTCGAAGCCGGGACCACTCAGGCGCAGGTCCAGCCGTTCCCCCTGCGGGCCCAGGACCACGGTCACGGGCCGCTTGGCGCCGTCGACGGGCAGCCAGGTCTCGTCCACCTCGACCCAGGCCGGCAGCGGCGCCTGCGGGTCGGGTTCCCGTCCGGGGGCCACGGCCTGCACGTCCCGCCACAGCGTGGCGGCGCCTACCCCGCAGCCCAGCAGGGCCAGGATGCGGGCGAGGCCCCGGCAACGGACGCTGTGCACATACAGGTCGGCCGCCAGCTCACGGAAGGTCTGCGGGCGCTGGCGGGAGGTCACGCCGGGGGGCAGGGGCGAGGCGCTGCCGAGGCAGGCCTTGCACGGCCAGCACTGGACGTCCAGGGCGCCCGGCACGGGCGCCGCCATGGGGGCAGGGGCCCGGATCCTCGGGCAACGCCCGTTGGCGTTCGGGGTCAGCAGGAGCTGGGACTGAAATCCACGGCGGGGACCCTCCTTGGTGGTTGTGTCAAACCCCATTGTAGGCAGCCCTCGCCGTCTGCGCGCCCGCAACCAATATCAACGAGATTGAAACAGTGCCCTCCGATAGTTACGTCGGCGGCGGGTCTTCCGTTAGGATTCCCCGTGCAAGTCAGTGAACTGGAACTTGAACAAGCCACCTGTTGCGTTGCCCCTTGTGACAACTTGACAGTGGATGGGAGAGCCAATGCCACCAAGGGGTTCGCTGTGAGCCCACTGTCACAGCATGCGCGGCTTGGATTTGGATGTGCCAAGCCGGTAGCGGATGTTCCGCTACCACCACACGGCAGGAAGGTTTCCTGCCGCGGGCACATGACCTTGACCATGCTCATGCATCGCAATCGACCGAACGACGGACGCACGGTAGCGGGTCGTCAGGTTCGCCGGTTTACCGTAAGGGGAGCGCAGGGCATGGGGTTGTGTGTCGCCGGTTTCGACCCGGTCGCGGTGGGGACTGCTCCACCCGGACTCGAGTTGCAAGGGACCATAAGCCCTTATCAACCGAGAGCGAATTACCTGAAAACCAACAAGTTTTAAGGAACAGATGGTGTATGTATCGATCGCTCAATCCCAACATGCTTGGGCACCGCCTTGGTTTCGCGGAATCCTGTGCCGCGGCCCGGAAACATGGTTTTGAAGGTGTGGACATCGCGGGCTCCGAACTGAAGGAACTGGGGGCGTCCCAGGTGCAGGACATCCTCGAGAGCCACGACCTGGTGCCCGGCATCGTCATGTTGCCGCTCCGGTACACCGGCCCCGATGCGGTGCTGGCAGGGGACTTGACCGGGAATTTCGCGGATATGGCCGATGCGGCCTACGCTGCCGGCTACGCCCGTACGACGACGGTTGTCATGCCGGGCAGCAACGACAGGGATTTCAAGAGCAACTGGGACTTTCACGTGGCCCGGCTTGGTTCGGTCGCCGCCGCCCTGGAGTTCCACGGACTGAGACTGGGCTTGGAATTCATTGGTCCCCGCACCCTGAGGGATACGTTTCGCCATCCGTTCCTGCACACCATGGACTCGGTGCTGGGACTGGCGGCAGCCCTCGACTGTGCGAATGTGGGGCTGCTGGTTGACCTGTTTCACCTGTACACGTCGCACACCCAATTGGAAGACGTGGGCGGTCTTACCAACCGGGACATCGTTCTGGTACACCTGAACGACGGGCAGGCTGGCCTGGGGCCGGATGAACAACTGGACCTGGTCAGGGATTTGCCGGGCGCGAACGGAGTCACCGACTGTGCCGGATTGCTGAGGCAGCTGAAGTCCATTGACTACGACGGCCCCTGCTCGGTGGAACCGTTCCTGCAACGCCTGCGGGACGCGACGGCCGACGAAGCCATTGCCGAGACAAGCACGGCCTTGGGAGCCTGCTGGACGGAAGCGGGGCTTTAAAGGGCTGGGTGCCTCGGCCTACCGAGACGCTCCGGAGTGTCGCCGATCCGGTCGGTGCCGGACGCTGGTCCTTATGCAGGCAATCCAGGAATCAAAAAGGTGGGGTGTGTATCCCCACCTTTTTCGATGTCCGGATTGGTTCAGCCTTGATTGTCCAGGTAGTTCACGACATCGCCCACGGACTGCAACGCCTGCGCCTCTTCGTCGCTGATCTCGCTTTCGAACTCTTCCTCGAAAGCCATGATTAGTTCGACCAGGTCCAGGCTGTCGGCATTCAGGTCGTCCCTGAAGTTGGAATCCATCTGAATCTCATCGGAATCGACATCCAGATGATCAACGATGATTTCCTTGACCCGGTCAAGTGTAGAGCTCATCGGTCAGTCTCCCAGCTTCGGCGGCGTTGTAGGGAATCCTTGGGCCCGACCGGGTCCAAGGGGAAAAAGCAAAGCATGCGGGATGCCTGACGTCAGGTCCCTGCACAGTGCCGAATCCTATAGGAGTGCCGGAGCCGGAGTCAACAAAAACCGAGGCTGTAGTGCCCGCACGGACGGGATTGGTCAATGCACGCGGGCAACACCGCTGGCCGGGCCCTGAAACCGTTCGCCCAGACTGGATTGCCGGTGGAAAAACGCGATGAGTTCCCAGAACCGGAAAGACGATCACATCCGCATCAACCTCGCCGAGGACGTGGAATCGGAACGGGTGCACAACGGTTTCGAACGGTATCGGATTCGACACTGCCCCTTGCCGGAAGGCAATCTTGAATGCGTGGACACCGGGACCCGGTTCCTGGGACGGCGTTTGACCCTGCCATTGCTGATCAGCTCCATGACCGGCGGCACGGACACCGCCAGTCGGGTAAACCGGAACCTGGCCGAGGCAGCGCAGCACCGGCGCGTTGCGATGGGGGTTGGCAGCCAGCGCATCATGGTGGAGGAACGCCAGGCCGCTCGCAACTGGCGGGCTTTGCGGCGCGCGGCGCCGGATGTGCCGCTGCTGGCCAATCTGGGGTTGGTGCAGCTGAACAAGGGGTTCGGACTCGCGGAATGCATGCAGGTGGTGGAGGCGATCGAGGCCGAGGCCCTGATCCTGCACCTCAACGTCCTGCAGGAGTGCGTGCAGCCCGAAGGCGACACCGACTGGACGGGCCTGCTGGCGAAACTCGAGCAGGTATGTCGGGAGTTGCCGGTGCCCGTGATCGTGAAGGAAGTCGGGTGGGGCATCGATGGCCGCACCGCCCAACGGCTGCTGGCTGCTGGCGTCGCCGGCATCGATGTGGCCGGAGCCGGCGGTACATCCTGGAGCGAGGTTGAAATGCACCGGGCCGGGACGCGGCGGCAACAAAGGATTGCGGCCGCATTCCGGCATTGGGGCACTCCCACCGCCGTATGCCTGCAGGAAGTCGGTGCCGTCGTCGGCGACCGTTCCGCAGGATTGGACCGGCCGCTCGTGATTGCGTCCGGCGGGGTGCGTTCGCCGCTGGATATTCTGAAGTCCTTGGCCCTGGGTGCGGATCTGGCGGGAGTGGCCGGGCCGCTCCTGCGCAAGGCAGTGGAGTCCGCGGAGGCTGTCGTCGAGGAACTGGAGATTTGGGGCTCGGTGCTGCGCATAGCCATGTTTTGCAGTGGTTGCTTCACGGTGTCGGATGTGGACCGGCGGATTGTGGTTCCCGCCGAACCGCCACTCAATGGATAGCGGGTTTCGCCTTTGGCGGTCTGTCGATCCTGGCGGGTAGAAAGACCCGATGCTGTCGGGATTCCAGGTACGACCTTGGCGGTACTCGGTGGCCGCGGTTCCGGAAACACAGGCGGCAGTTTCTGTGCAACGCCCGATGCCAATTCCTGCCGGAGCCTTGGAGTCGACAAGAATCTGCTCCCCATCGGCTTGCGGCCAACGAGGGGAGAACTCCTGAACATCGACGGCCTTGCCATGGGAACCGAAGTACGCAAAGGGATGACGATGGAAGACACCACACTCGAAGCATTGCTTGCGGACTGGCGCAGCATGCTGGAAACCTCGTTGCGGGAACACCTCGCGAGCCCGGAACCCATCCTGGATCCGTACATGGGCATGATGCATTACCACATGGGTTGGGTCGACAGGGAGTTCAGGCCGATGGCCCGTTCCGTTGGCAAGCGTTCACGGCCCTTGCTCCTTTTGTTGGCATGCCGGACCCTGGGACTTGACGCGGAGAAGGCCCTGCCGGCAGCGGTCAGTGTCGAACTCCTGCACGCCTATTCCCTGTTGCACGACGACATCGAGGACGGCGACGAATACAGAAGGCACTCCCCGACCGTCTGGAAGATCTGGGGCATACCCCAAGCCATCAATGTGGGCGATGGCCTGTTTGGTTGTACATTCCGAGCCATGGCCGGGTTGCATGGCACCGGGTTCGGGTCGGACACCGTGGCGGTTGCCATGTCCATGCTGATTGACACCAGCATTGCCCTGACGGAGGGCCAGTTCCTGGACATTGACTTCGAGCAACGTTCCCGCCTGTCGCTGGATGACTACACCCGCATGGTTCAGGGCAAGACCGCAGCCCTGTTCGGAACATGCCTGGCGTGCGGCGCACACCTAAGCACCAACGATGGGCCCATGCGCGAGCGATTCAGGCGTTTGGGTGAGCAGACCGGAATCGCTTATCAAATGCTTGATGACATAAATGGCATCTGGGCGGATGCGGACGACACTGGCAAGGCACCGCACCAGGATATCCGACGCCGCAAGAAGTCGTTTCCCATCGCGCTGGCGTTCGCCGATCGGGATATTGGCGAACGCATGCTCGCGTTGTACAGCAGGGACATGAAGCCCGAGAACGTGGAGGCCACCCTGGCCCTGCTGGCCGCGGCCGACATCAAGGAACGGTGCCTGCATTTGTACAGTCGCCAACAGGATGCGATCCGACGGACTCAGGAAGAGATTGACCACGCGCTTCACTTGGAAGGCAGGTCCGTTGACCTGCTGGGGGAGTTCATTGGCAGGTTGTTGTCCGTGCCCGACTTGAGGTGAGGGCGTGTCGGTACAGGCCAGGCACCCGGGTGGTTGAGTCCGCCGGGTTCCAGGCGGGTCTCGACCTTCGCCCGGTTTTGGTGGTTGTTGACTTGGTTCAATCGGGATTGGCACGCATTCGGCAAGTCGCCCAAGCGGGATTTCAGCGACGGCAACAGGGCAACAAGCCGCCGGATGCAAGTGGGCCGAGCAGCAAAAAGGGCTGGCATTGCCAGCCCTTTGAACTTGGTTGACGGGAGTCGGGGTTCAGCGCACGCCGGCCATTTCCTGGAGCATGCGCCAGTTGGCGCGACGGTCGGCCTGGGAATCCATCAAAATCTGCGACGGGTTTCCCTCGCGGTCGAACTGCTTGGCGAATCGACCCTCCGAACGGGCGAAGGTGATGAAGTCAATCGTCTCGCCGGTCTTCGGAATGGTGTACCAGTCCTCTTTGGCCGCAGGGTTGCCCTGCAGGCTCAACCGCTCCTTGATGGTATCGCCCTTGCGCGGGTCGTAGACGAACACGGGGAATGCCCGGCTGTCAACCGCCAGCTTGGCTTGGTGGCGAGCCATGTCGTCGGCCACACCGTGTTCCGGCTGACACGTGGTGAAGGTGTTGACGATGGCCGGACCGTCAAAGGATGCCGCGTCCAGGATGCATTTGTAGAAGTGGTTGGGGATGGAGGCTACCGTCTGCGATACGAAGGTGTTGGGATGCATCATGGCGATGCGGCCAATCTCCTTGCGCAATTCCGTTTTGCCGGGCTTCTCCTTGCCGTAGGAGTACATCTTGGAGTCCTGGGCCGTATAGGTCCCGGTGCTGGTCTGTCCTCCCGTGTTGGAGTAGACCTGCGTGTCCAGGATCAGGACCTTGATGTTCATGCCGCTGGACAGCATCCGGCTCAGTGACTGGAAGCCGATGTCCAGCATGGCCCCGTCGCCGCCCATGACCCAGAGCTGCTTGTCTTCCCATCCCTGCTGATCCCACTTCATGCGAATGCCCATGGCGAAGGCAGGACCGTTTTCGAAGAGCGAATTGCTCCACGGAACAATGTAGGGGTTGTAGGGATAGGTGCTGCCATAGACCGTGTTGCAGCCGGTGCTGGCGGCAATGCCGATATTGTCGGCGCCGTACACGTATCCCAGGGCAGCCAGCCACATCCGAATGACGGTGGCCTCGCCGCAGCCGGCACAGGATCCGGCACCGCCTACGTAGAGCATGCTCTGCTCCGCCAGCATCATGTCCACGGCAATGCGGTCGTTGATGAATTCGTCCGGCGTCGCGGGCAGCGAGCGGAAGAAGTTGATGCTCTTCTCGTAGATCGGGACCGTCTTGTCTTCCTTCTGGATCATCTTCAGGGCGTTGTAGCCCAAATCTGCGCAGGCTTCGACGCATTCGGCGCAGCCCTTGCACTTGGTGGGATCGATGAAGATGCCGAACTTGCCCGGCTCCTTCTTGCGCTTCTGAGGCACGTTGAAGAACTTGTTGGTTTCGGCGAACTGGTTGGCCATGAAGCCGCGTTCGTCCTCGTCGGTCAATTCGGCCAAGGCGTTGTCCAGGACATCCACCTTCACAACCTTGCCGAGGATGGCTGTGTCGGGGCACTGGTTGACACAGCTCATGCAGCCGGTGCAGCTGCTCTCGATGTACTCCGGGATCTCGGGGGCGATGTAGCTGAAGTCACGGGCCGCGCCGGTGCCGGCCGGGATCACGGATCGCGCCAAACCTACATCCGCCGGGAGATGCAGTTCCCCGGAGCCGTCGTTGTAGCCCTCGACGATGCGGTCGAAGAAATCGTTGACGTCCACAATCGTGGCGTCGAGGCCTTCGCCGGCACCGTTCTTGGTCTTGCTAATGGAGGCAACGTCGATTTCGTTAGTGGTTACCATGAAAACTCCCTGACGTCGGGCGCCGGGTGGCAGTGGCGGCGGTCTGTCAACAGCAGCCTAGACGAACAATTCAATTTGGGCGGAGGGATCGAACTTGGGCGCCGTGACCTCGAGGGCCTTGGTCTCCGCAGACAGTTCGATGACCGAGTCGTAGCCGCGCTTGACGGCCTTGAGGTTGGCCTGCACGACCGCTTCGCCGCGCTTGCCGAAGTACTTGCGCAGGGCACTCTCCGCCCTTTCCATTACCTGCGGGTACGTCAGGTCGGCTTCCTCGGAGAACGGGGTCACCTTGAGGAAAATGCCCAGCAGCACAATGCCCTGCATGCGCACGGACAGGTCCGGAATGGGTGCTTCCTCGCGGGCAATCAGGGCGGCGTCCGCCGCGAACACACGAATATTCTTGTCGCGTATCTTGGTCTGTGAATCGGGAGGGATGTCCGCCCAAATCTCGACCGGATCCGTCTTCGAGGTTTGGACAAAGATGGACCCGCCGTCCAGGATGCCCTTCAACGGATCGGCGGACACGAAGGCGTTGATGTCGTTCATGGGAACGAAATCAACGTGGTTGAGCTCGCAATGCGTCAGGATCTGATTGTCCGCCACCGTCAGGTAGTAGGTGGTGGGTAGGCCCTTCTTTTCGGAACCGTACTTCGGATAGGCCTGCACCTTCTTGCTGAAGACGTCGCCGGCGATGGTGGCGATCACCTTGTTGGTGGTCACGGAGCCGAAGCCGCCGACGGAGTGGCCGCGCATCGAAAAGGCTCCCGGGGGCCGCAAGTCCGGATCGTGCTCCGGCGGCAGGGTCAAATCGTGGTCCACGCCCAGGACAAAGAAGTGCTGGTTGCCTTCGAGCATGTTGCGGACGGTGGCCGCAAAGTCGGCGGGCCGCACGTCGCGGCTGCCCAGGCCCGCGATGCCGCAGAAGATCTGGGGGATGCGCGAGATCTGCGGGAAGTCGGGGTGTCCCATCATGGCGTCGCTGAACGCCGCCTTGATGTCGTTGGCCAGCGGATTGTTGGGGGCCAGCGCATCGTCCATGCGCTCAATTACGCTGAAGGCCTTGAGGCCGCCCAGAGCCTCGACCAGTTGACGGCCCGGGAACGGCCGGTAGCAGGTAACGTGCACGATGCCCAGCTTGATGCCGAATGTCTCGCGCAGGTAGTCGATGCTGGCGCGGGCGGTTTCGATGTAGCAGCCGATGCCCACGACGGCGTAGTCGGCATCCTCCATCCGGTACTGTTCGATCACGTCGTAGGGACGACCGGTGAGTTCGGAATAATCCGCGAACACGTCCTCGATGATGCCGGGCAGACGATCGTAGTAGTTGCGCTGGGCCACGATGCCCTTCATGTAGCTGTCCTGGTTCTGGACAACTCCGGTCATGACGGGGTTCATGGGATCGAAAAGGTTGGGTATTTTGTCCCCCGGAGGTCCCACGAATTCCTTCAGCAGCTCGGACTCGGGCAACAGAACGTCTTCCACCGTGTGGGTGGTCAGGAAACCGTCCTGCACGTTCAGAATGGGGGTGAAGCTGTCCTCGGCGATACGACGGCTCATCACCGCCAGGTCGCCGGCATCCTGTGCGTTTTTGGCAAAGAGGATGCCCCAGCCGCAGTCCGCCACACACATCACGTCGTCATGCCCGGCATGCACGTTTAGGCCCTGGCGCGTGATGGCCCGCGAACCGATGTGGAATACCACGGGCAGGCGCTTGCCGCTGATGGTGTAGAGCACTTCCTTCATCAGGACCAGGCCCTGGCCCGACGTGAAGTTGCTGACGCGCCCGCCCGCCACGGCAAAGCCCTCGCAGGCGGTTGCCGCGCTGTGTTCGGATTCGGGCTCCAAAAACTTGAGCGGCTGGCCCCACAGGTTGCAGGCACCGTTGGCCACGGAAGCGCCGTAGCCGCCGCCCATGGTCGTGGTCGGGGTAATCGGAAAGGCGCAGGCCCCCTGAGTGATTTGGGTTTCAACCCACGTGATCATCCCGGAGCCGTCGGAGGTGGTCTGAATACCGGGGAAACGCGGTGTGGGCGCCGCACCGTTCAGGTTTCCGCTGTCATGGGATCGTCCGTTGGCCGACAGATGGCCGTTGCTGGAAATCTTTCGCATAGCCATTGCTGCGTTTACCCCTTGTTACTGCTCCGGCGACGAACGCGCGCGGATGCGCGTCGCGGAGCCAATCCGACCCGATTCAACCCTTGAATCCAGGCTACTCAACCATGTTTGATGATAACACAGCAATCGGTGCCGCCTTGGGCAAAATCCGTGTCCGAATCAGTAGCAGGGAACCCGGTTTGGGCCAGAACGGCCATTACGTCCCATGCCCGTTGCACAAGGCGGTGCCGGACAAGGCCGACCATCCATTTGCGGCCGGCATGCCTCTTGGCGGTGCGGCACCGTTGCAGTGCCGCTCCACCTGTGCAAAAACCAGTTCCCGGCCGCGGTTGCGCGGGCAAACATGTCAGTTTGGGGAGTTGCCCTGGGCGTTGGAGGCATGCCGATCATCCAGAAACCGCCGAACTGTCCGGACCACTTCCTGTTTCGTCATCGGCGAGGTGTCGATCACAAGGTCCGCGTGCGTCAGGGCATGGGCCAGCCTCTCCAATTCCTCCCGGTGGCCGGCCTCGGTATACCGCCCCCATGGGCGCCTGGATAACTGGGTACCCAAGTCCGCATGCAGGAATATCAGAATGTCGGGAGGATGAAGCTTTTGCCACATGTCCTTGACATAACTGTGTTCCTGGCTGGTGCATCGGGCGTGCATGCCCCACTGCTCGAGGGTCGCCGCCAAGGTCGATTTCCCGGCCGCGCTGACCCCCACTACCTTGATGAGCGGACGCTGCATCCCAACTCCTGTCGCCCGGCCCCTGCCGGTCCCTAGCCCAAGGGAAAACTGACTGTCATATGCCGCGCGTCGTCCCGTTCGTTGCGACCCAGGACCTTCATGACCAGCACCGTCAGGTCGTCCCGGGCACGGCCTTCCTCAAGGACCAGCGCGGTGTCGAGCAGCAGGCGGGCGAGGCGGTCCGCCGGCAGGTTGCCGTCGGGGTCCGCTTCACAGACCAGGGCCGGCAGATTCATGCGGTCCTGCGGATGGCGGCCGGCTTCCCACACCCCGTCCGAGGCCGCCACCACCATGCTGCCGGCCTCGATCGGCAGCTCGGTGATGTCCGGCCGCGTGTTGCGGTGGATGCCGATGGCCTGACTGTGGGCCTGCAGCAGTCCCTGGCTGTGGCTGGTCCGGAACCAGGCCGGGCAGTGGCAGTTGCGCGAGATGACAAGCGTCCAGGAGTCCATGTCGATGCTGACGATTTGCAATTCGGCGCTCACCTGGCCCCGTCGATACGTGCGCAGGTAGTCGTGGGCTGCCCGCGCCGTGGCTCCGTCGCGCACGCCTTCGGCCAACAGTGAGATGGCCTTGCGCACCACGAGGTTGCTGATGTTCTTGGCGCTGCGTCCGCTGCGCTGGCCGTCGGCCAGGACTGCGCTCAAACCGCCGTGCGGCCTTTCGACCACCTCGACCGTGTCCCCGCTTTCGCGCGTGGCGTACTTCGGGATTTTGGAAACTGCGAGCTGGACGACGGGGGCTGGGGCCACGGCGGGGAACCGGTTCAGGGAAGGACGTTGGAATCGCTCTCCACGCCGGGCGGGGACGGCTCCATGGCCACCGGGCGATTTCGGAAAATGTCCTGTGACATGAATTGTGCCGGGTTGCAGAACCCGCCCCAGCCATCAGGCCTGCGATACGGCAGAATGCGGATTCCGAAGTGCAGGTGGGGGCCCGTACTGGCACCCGTGTTGCCCGAAAGACCCAGGGTGGCTCCGCGGCCGACGGTCTGGCTCACACTGACCGAGAACTCGCTCATGTGCGCGTACACAGATTCCCCCCAGTCATGCTCCATGAGCACGAACTTGCCGAAGCCGCCCACACCGAAGTCGGTTCGGGTGATCCTGCCGGCGTCGGTCGCCAGCAACGGCGTGCCCACCGGCAACGCGAAGTCAAGGCCGTTGTGGCCCCGCAAGGGCACCCCGCCGTAGGTGAAGCGGCCGTAGAACTGCGGATTGGTGCCCCAGCCCTGGGACATCGGGAAACGGCCCGGAAACGGAGTGGCGATGTCGATGTGATCGGCCAGGAAGTCGTAGGCCAGCAGGCGCAGTCCGCTCTGCGAACCTTCGGCGACCCAGCCCGACGGCTGGTTCGAGGGCGGGATCACCATGTCCGTCAGCCACCAGCGGAGATTGTCCCTGATCTCCGGCCCGCCATTGACGAGTAGGGTGCTGCGGGACGGCGCACGCCCGATGATGTCCGAATCCGGTTTGCCCACCTGTCCGGGAGTCCGGCGGATGCGCAGGACATCCGATTGGATGTTCATGACGCGGTCACCATTGGCGAAGGCCCGACGTTCCCGGGCATTGGGTGCCCGGCGCGGGACGGGAGGACTGACCGCGGGCAGCGGATTGGTTCCCATCTGCGGCGTGCCGTCCGGTGCAGTCTGGGCCACCCATCCCCACATCCGGTCCCGTTCGTCCGTGGCCACCGCCAGCAGCCACCATGGGACTCCGCCCAATCCCTGGGGATGGCCCAGGACCGAGCACAGCGTGTTGCGCGGGACTTCGCCAAGGACATCGTAGCCTGCATCCCCGTCCAGGCCCGGCGTGCGCCGCATCGGACTTGCGGCAATCACCCAGATGTTGTCGCCCGGCTGGAGCGCTTGCCGGTCCCGTCCGGGCAGGTCCGGTGCGGAGTCCTGAAGAAGGTCGTAGCCGGTCGACGTCATGTCCGAAACCCATCCCCGCAGCACGGGCTCAACCGCGGCGGGAGTGACCACCTGCCACCACACCAGCCTGTCTTCCATCCGCGGGCCGCCTTCCACGGTCAGTGACATTCCGGGAGCCAGTTGCATGACGATGTCGTCGACCGCCTGGCTGGAGATTCCGGGCAAACGGCGCAGGAGGGCATTGCGCCACACCCAGACGGTGTCGCCAACCGCAAACCTGGGTTCGGGAAGGGCCGGGGTCCCGGGTACGGCAATGACTTGCAGGTTGCGCTGGTTGCGGTCGGTCTCCTCCCGAAGCCACCCCGTCGAATCGCTACCTTCCGGCCAGGCCGCGCGCACGCGCCACCAGATACTGTCCTCCACGTGCAAGGGTCCTTCCTGCACGATGCCCGGAGTCCCGACGGGGACGGTGCCCAACAGGTCGTCCGCCTCCTTGGACCGCGTGCCCGGGGTGCGCCGCAGTTCGGTGGGGCGCTGGACAAGGAAGTAGGTGCCCGGCGCCATCGAGTCCGTGTCCGGGATTGGCACCGGGTCGAAGGGAGCCGCCAGGTCCGGGGCGCCGGACACCCTGGCGATGAACGGCTGCGCATCCACGCCGGCTTGCGCCAGCCAGCCGTCAACCCGGGTGTGGTCGGACACCCTGACCGTGACGCGCCACCAGATCAGTCGGTCCACCTGTTCGGGGCCGTCAACAATCAGGCACTGCTGGCCCGCCGGAAGCTTTGTCACGATGGCGTCCGGGGGCGAACCCACGAATCCGGGCACGGCCCGCAGGTTGATGTCGCCGATGGTCCTGACCACGCTGCCGGGAGACAGGCTGGCGGAGGCATCGGGTTGTTCGGGGTTGAGCAGGGGTGCCTTTTGCGGATCCCAGGCATAGTGTTGGTTGAGGGCCGCGGCGGTGTCCGCCAAGGCCGCCTCGGATGCGGACAGTTGCCAGCGACCGCCGGGGCTGGCCGCCCACCGGAACAGGGCGGCACAACGGATTTGCTGGTGTCCCGGACCTTCGTTCCACCCGTTGATTTCCCGGAAGACCGCCTGCACCCATCCGTTTTGCCGGGGGCTCCAGGACTGGAATTGGTCGGCCTCCACGATGTATGCCGGCAATTGGCGCATATGGTACGGAATGCCGCGCATGAAGTCGCGGTAGGCCCTGAAACCACTGCGGCGGCGTGGTGAGCGGTCGGGGATCCAGGCATCGGCGGTAACGTCGGCGGGATCGTCCGTGACCGTGAAGGCATGCAGTGCGATGCCGTCGCAACCCTGGGGTCCCAACCGGTTCAGGATGTCGCTGAAATAGGTGATCCAGTCCCCGTTCTCGTTGCCCGCATAGCGGGTGTGGGTGTTCCACGGGGTAACCGCACCCGTAATGACGAGTGCATCCGGGTCGGCTTGGCGGATGGCCTCCCGGCACTGCCTGAAACAAGCGACATAGCGGTCCGGGTGCACGGCTTCGCCGACAGTGGCCAGATTGGTCGCGGTCCCGTCGGGATGAAGCGCGTCAAAGCGCTCGGGCAGGGCCCGCAGCACGGCCTGCACCTGCGCCGGATCCTTCACGTCCTTGAGCAGGGATATCCGGGCGCGTGCGTCGGCACCCGGGCGCGCGGCCCAATTGTTGAACTCGTTCCCAATCACCCAGTGACGGCAGCCACGGGAAACCTTGACGAATCGGCCGCATCGCCGGGCGAATTTCAAGTGGTTGGCGACAGCCGGAAGCGTGCCGTTCGGATTGAAACCCAATTGCAGTTTGACAATGACACCGTAGCCGCGTTCCGACCAGGCACTGTAGTCCACGCCGGAGCGGTCGGCGGCGTCCATGCCGATGAATTCGTTGAACACCACCCAGCCGTGTACGTCGGCCTCTTCGAAGAGATGCTCGCCGCCCGCATCGTGCAGACCGTAGATGTGTAGTGGTTCGTTGGGTACGGGAGGCATTGCGATGGCGTGCGGCACGAATGATCCGGTCGGATAAAGGCGGGGACCGATGTTGGCGAATGCTTGGCGTCAGCTGGGGGCAACGGGGGCGTTCCTGCGGCGCTCGGCGAGTTTGGCCAGCAGGTCGCGATGGAGCTCGCGCGTGATCGGGTATTTGCGAATGACGAAGACGCCAACCGCCACCAACAATGTCGGCAGCACGCCGGACAGGAGCCGCAGGGCCGTCACCACCGACTGGGGTTGCTCGATGCCGGTGCCGTAGGTGGCCTCAATGAAGCCGGCTTGCGCCAGGATGAGATTGGCGACGAACACCGCCACGGCACCGCCCAACTTGCGGAAAAAGACCATGTAGGCCGTGAACAGCCCTTCGCTGCGGTTGCCGGTTTGCAGCTCGTCGTACTCGAGAACGTCGGGCAGCATGGCCCACGGAATGGTGATGCCCGCTGCGTATGTGAATCCCAGCCAGACGCAAAAATAGAGAAACGTGTCGGCGGCCCCCTGCGGATACAGGGCGTAGGCCGGCAGCGTTGCAATCCAAAGGAAGCCGCAGAGGATGTAGGCCTTGAGCTTGCCCAGTTTCCGGACCAGCAGGTTGACCACGGGCAGGGCCAGCAGGGATGAACCCAGCAACACCGCCGGCAACACAGACTCCAGGAGTGGCGTCGCCCTCAAAACAATCTGCAGATACCAGACAAACGTGGCGATGACCACTTCAAGTCCGGTCAATGCGAAGAAATAGGCGGTCGAGAGCAGGACGAAGGGACGATTGCGGTAGGCGGTTCTGAGCCCCGCCAGCACACTGATGGGGACCTCGGACGCGACATTGGCCGGTTCCTTGACCGTGATGAAGTTGAGAACCGGTGCCACCAGCAGGGAGGCACCGAACAGCCACCCGGCCAGCATGTAGCCGCGGAAAACGTTGGCCTCCCCGCCCAGCATGCCCAGCCAGTCTTCCGCCAACATCTTGAACAGGGCCGCGATGACGAGGGCGCCCAGGATAAAGAAGGCATTGCGCCAAACGCTGAGGTCAATCCGTTCTTCGTAGTCGCTGGACAACTCCGCCACCAGCGCGGTGTGGGGCACCGAGAACACGGTGATGGCGGTGTCCAGTGCCACGGAAATCACGACAAACCAGACGAACAGGCTCCACTGGTTGTCGAAGGGTCTCGTCCACAACAGGGCGAACAGCACCATCATGGGCACGGCGGCCGCCAGCATCAGGGGACGGCGGCGTCCCCACCGGGTCTGCAGCCGATCGCTGATGAGACCCACCAGCGGATCGTTGACCGCGTCCCAAATGCGGCCAATCATCAGGATCACGCCCACAATGGCCGGTCTGAGGCCGACCACAGTCACCAGAAAGTAGTTCAGGATCAGGGAGCGGCTGGTTGAGGTGATGGCCGGAATCCACTCTCCTGAACCGTAGATCAGTTTGAAGAGCGTCGACATGCGGCGGTTCGGGGCCATTGGTGGATCCTGCATGGTGTGGAGGGCGTAGGCGGTGCACAGGGCTGCCCCATGCACCGCAACTCGGATTTCTCGCCGGCGTCAGTTGCCCGAGGGCTTGGATGGTGACAGCTTCATCAAGGCCAGCAAGTCCGGCGGTTCGCCCTCCACGCGTACGAAGACCTTCCCCAGGCGGGTTTCGTCTCCCCTCTCCGGAACCCTGTCGATCGCGTTCATTATCATCCCGCTGACGGTTTCCGCCTCGCCCTTGGTCTCGCCCAGCGCTGCCGCGAAGTCCTCGGGCAGTTCGTCCACCGGGACGTCGAGCCGGGCCACCACGGTGGTTCTGGATCGAACCTCGAGCCGGGGCGCCTCCCGGGCGCGGTTGGCCTCGAGGTCCGATTCGTCTTCGATTTCGCCGAAGATTTCCTCCATCAGGTCTTCCAGGGTCACCAATCCCGCCGTACCCTGGAATTCGTCCTGCACCACAGCCATGTAGGCTCCGCGCGACTGGAACAGCTTCAGCATTTGGGGCAGCGGCGTGGAACCTGGAACCACCAGTGCTCCCGCCGCCTGATCCTGGTCCCCGTCCGGCACCCTTGTGATGATGTCGACAAGCCGAAACTCCGCGCTGCGGTCCAGCCGCGCCAGTTGCTTGAAGTGGAGTATCCCCTTGATGTCGTCCAGGTTGCTGCCGTAGATGGGATAGCGGGACAGGCCGGCTTCCCGCATTACCTCGATCACCTCCGCGTAGGTTGCATCCTCCTGGATGCCGACAACCCGCGTGCGGGGGGTCATCACTTCGTTGACGGTGTGGTCGTCGAAGTCCCCAATCCGTTCCAGGTAGCCGAACTCGTCCTCCTCGATGTGGTCGGCGTGGTAGCTCTCCTCAATCAGGATCTGGATTTCCTCCTTTGAATAAGCCAGTCCGTCGTCCTGGTCCACGGGAACGGGCGACCTGGTGATGAGAAAGTCCGCCGCGCGGTTCAACTGGTGTGCCAAGGGTCCCAAAATGGTTTCGCAGACCCGCATCGTTCCCGCCACGGCCAACACCACTTTCTCCGGCATCTGGACGGCGATTGTCTGCGGCACCATCTCGCCGACAACGACATGCAGGAACGACAGTCCGGACACGGCGATGACCAGTGCGGCCGTGGTGGTGGCCTGCTCCGACAGCCACGGCAGGTGCAGAACCTCATGCAGCCAGTGCGCCACGCGTTCCTCGGCATACATGCCCAGGGCCAAGCTGGCCAGGGTGATTCCAATCTGGGAGGTGGCAATGAAGTCGTTGCGGTGTTCCTTGTCCCGGAGAATGGACAGAATATAGGTTGCCTGACGGTGTCCCGTCTCCTCCCTGCTTTCGATTCGGGGGTAGGGGGCCAGCATCACGGAGAATTCCGCGGCAACGTAGAAGCCGTTGGCCGCCACGAACAGGGCAATCAACGCGATCGGAGCCAGGGCTTCCATCATGCGGTTCCGTGGTCGGACGAACCCCGGCCGGCAGGCGCTGCGCGCAATTGCAGCGCCAGTCGGACCGTTTCCTTGGTGGCATTCACAAAAAAGCCGTCCGTCGGACCGGGACCTGCTCGACGGAGACTTGCACTCGGGGCAGCGTCCATCTTGACGGGTGCATCCGGTGATGGTTCCACGGGCAGGGCCCCGGCCTCCAGGTGTCGGTGTTTGGGATCGAAGGTGGTCGCGAGAACCATCGGATCAACGGACCCTTCAATGAACAACACCTCGTCGTTGATGAACCGGAAAGGCGGTGGCTGTTCCTGATCAAATTCGTCCCTTATGTCTCCCACGACGGCTTCCACAAGCTGTTCCAGCGTAATGATCCCGGTCGTTGCACCCAATTTGTCCCGAACCACCGCCAAGTGCACCTTGTTGTGCAGCATGTCGGCCAGGGCGTCGTCCACTTTGACTTCTTCCGCGAAGGCCGGGAAGGGATCCGGATTGGCTCCCGGCCGCGGTTCCTCGCCGCACATCAGGTCTCGCAGATGGACGGTGCGGGTCAGGTTGTCCAGGGAACCATCAAAGACCGGCATGCGGGAATAGGGGGAGTTGGCCAGGAGGTCCCGTTGGAGGTCCGCCGGCGTCCACTCCGGCGCGGCGAAAATGTGTTTCCGGGCCACCATCTTGGCCGAGACCGGTTCCTTGTCGATGTTCAGGGTCCGGTCGATGGCCCCCCCTTCGTCCCAGTCGAACTGGCCCTGCTCCTGGCTTTCCCTGGAAATCCGACGGATTTCCTGATCGGTCAGCACCAGGCCGTGCTGGTGCGTGACCTCGACCCGGACCAGGAACAAAATCGCCCGGTTGAACAGATTGAAAATCCAAAGAAAGGGCTGGAACAGGAAGTGGTAGGCCCGCAGGTAGTTCACGGTGACCATGGCCAGCCGCTCGGGGATGCGGATGCCCAGATTCTTCGGCACAAGCTCGCCAATGAACACCTGTCCCATGGACAAGACCAAGAGCGTCGACCCCACCGCCAGCGACGTGGCGGTGGTGGGGTTCAGGCCCAGTTGCAGGAGCAGCGGCTCAATGCGGGGCGCGACCCCGGCCTGACCCACGAAGCCCAGGAGGATGCTGCAAATCGTAATGCTGATTTGACAGCTTGAAATGTAGGCACTGAGCTGGCTGGGGTCGTGAATGATGCCACCCACCTTGTCGGCGAGGGTGTTGCCATCATCCTGCAGCTGTTGGATTCGGGAACGCCGCGAACCTGCCAGGGAGATTTCGGCGGCGACGTAAAAGGCAGTCAACAGGATAATCGCGACAACCGAACCCAGGATCGCGATTAGTCCCATGAACTAGCTTGTGCCATTGCAGGTCCGACGTTGCGGTCGGGAAGTGTTGGGTCCTTGAAAAGGATCGGTTGCACTTCTATGGTACAGCAAACCATCAAGGAACACCCGCGCTTCGGCGGGCGAGGTGACGCGGCCCGTCACCTGGGCCTCGACAAGGAGGGTCAGCAATCGTCCGACTTCCGGGCCAGGTGCCAGGGCATACCAGTTCAGGAGATCCCGCCCGGTTGCCAGGGGCTGCACCGGTCTGCCTTGACCAAGCCGCCACAGACGATTGACGGCATGCTGGATGGCCGTCAGGCGGGTTTGCGCCCCGGCTCCGGTTGTCCTTGCCAACGGCGCTGCGATGGCGCAGGCATCCTGCAGTGCGGGCCGGCCCAGGTACCAGCCGGTCTTCTCCATCAAGCGGTGACAATCAATCACCGTCGGCTCTCGGGCACGGCCGCGGTCGGGCGGATGCACCCACTGCCGCCACACGTGGTCGAGGGCCGCGCCGACGGAACCCAGCCACTGCTGCTCCGCACTGGCAAAGGCACATCGTCTGGCCCAGCGCTGCATGCCGGCACTTGGTCTGGCTGCAGTCGCGTTCGGGAGGATCAGCCAGAGGACAGCGGCCATGACCCACCAGTCACCGCGCATGCGCCCCGGACCCAGGTACGCGCGCGCCATCTGCCGCAGGTCGATCACCGCATCGATGTCCGGTGCCATGGGACCTGGGCTCCGTTCGCATTGGCCCCGGCCCGGTTTCGTTGACCTTGTCCACGCCTGCAACCGCGACAGCCAAAGCATATCGTCTTCGGACAGGATGAACGGACCGCCTTCCCGGTCGGCAACCAGTGGCCAGAGGTTCATCTCGTTCAGGTCGTGTGCGACTTCGCGGATGGACGAGGCGGGACTAGTCACCAGCTTCCACACTTCCGGCCCTACCCGTTCTCGCGCAGCCTGTCCGGCGAGGGGGCCGTGTTGCCCTATGAACGACCGCAATTCCGCCGACAGCATCAGCCCGTGGCCGTGGGATAGCCGGACGCCCCTGAGCATGCGCAACGGATCGGACAACATGTTGCGTTCGGAGACCGGGACCACCGTGCGTTGGGCAAGGTCAACCCGTCCCCCGAAGGGATCGACCAGCGTGCCGGTCACCTGCGTGCCGACGACCGACTTGACCCGGACCGCCATGGCGTTCACGCGAAAGTCGCGTTGTCCCAGATCGGCTTCAATGCGGCTGCCTCCCAATACGACCAAATCAATTGTGCCAACCGGCTCCCGCTTGGATGGCGGGTGTGATGCCAATCGCCAGATCTGCCTGCGGGGGTCCAGGCAAAAGGCGCGCCAGTCGCCGGGCACCCAGTGTTGGTCCTCCAATTGGTTCGATCGCGGTACCACCAAGTCGAGGTCGTGTCCGGGTGCAAGTTCCAGGAGGCGGTCGCGGACCATGCCGCCCACAATCCAAACCGGAGGACCCCAAGCCTCCAGGAACCGGTCCAGAACCCGGGACTGCTCGGGGCGCAGCGTTAGAAGGATCTCGCAGGCATTGAGAGTCGTCATGGCAGGCTCAGTCCGGACATCGATTGCTTTTGCCACACCTGGTCATGATCTCCGGAAACGGTCTATTGAGGCGGGCGTAGGGCAGTATGGCTTCCGGTTTGCGATCGAATTTGGCAAACTGCACCGGCCGGTGCAGTCCCGCGATGCCCGGTGATCCGAGCCATTATGCAGGCAAGTGCGAGTACATTCATCCAAGCCAGCCGAAATCGGGCATGGTCGGTTTTCACGGATACGTCTGCCTGGCCGGCGTGGTTCGACGGCATCCGGCACGTTTCGTGGGTGGAAGGCAAACCGTGGACGGAAGGTTCCATGCTGAAGCTCGACAGCAGATGGGGAGTGCTTGCGGCACGTGTGCGGCTGGTGGCAGAGCCGAGCATGGTGGTGATTGAGGTGCGCATATGGTCTTCGACCACCGTGCTTGTCTTTGAGGTTGAGGATTCGGTTGGGGGTTGCCAGGCGCAGGTGAGGGAAACCTGGCATGGCCCTGCCGCCTGGCTCGGACCGATCACCCGTCCGGCCAGAACGGCGCAACTGACACGGGTCATGGATGCGTTTCGGCACTGTGCGGAGGCCTTGTGAGCACGGCTGCCAATTCGATCCGCGATGGTCAGTGGCCGGAGTACAACCGGGACGCCTTGGCTGTTTGGGAACGGATTGCCGAATGTTGGGATGCCTATATGGGCGACCACGGCAACGATTTTCACAATGTTCTGGTTCGACCCGTGGCCACGCAACTGCTGCAGCCGGTGCGCGGCCGCAAGATCCTGGAGTTGGGATGCGGCGCGGGGCTGTACACCCGCGAGCTGCTGCGGGCAGGAGCGAATGTTGTTGCCACGGACGGAGCGGAATCGTTCGTAAGCATTGCCTCCCGGCGCAATCCCGGTTGCGAGGTCCTGCGTCTGGACGTCACCAGTGAAGAGGACTGGGTGGAATTGTGTCGGCGCCACACATGGTTCGACGCAGTGGTCTGCAACATGTTGTTCATGGATGTTGCCGTCGTGGACCTGATGTGCCGGCAAGTGGCCTCATTGTTGCGCTCCGGCGGAGTCTGGGTGATTTCCCAACAGCATCCCTGTTTTGTCACTCCCGACGCGGAACTCGTGGCTGCGCAAGGCATCGCCGGGCAACAGAACAGCGTAATGGTCCACCGCTACTTGAATGTGGAACCATACAAGGCCACCGGAATCCGTACGCAACCGGAAACCCACTTCTACTTCCATCGACCCCTACAGGCCATCGTAAGCCACCTCACGGCCGCGGGCCTGGTTGTCAACGGCTTGGTGGAGCCGTCCTTTCCGCCGACCGAAGAACCGTTCCAACCCTTGTCGTACGGGTCGATGCCGGACATCCCCCCGGTCCTGTTCGTGCGCGCTCTGAAACTGTAGGCCGGTGCGGGCGGATCGGTGCGGGCGGACCGTGCTATTCTGGCTGCAGGCTGAACCGGCAGGCCATGCCGATCGGCTGCCCAGGACTCATCGCCAGTGCACAACGGGAAACAACCATGGATCTGAACCTCAAGGGCCGGGCCGCGGCTGTGGCGGCCGCCAGTGCCGGATTGGGCTTCGCGTCGGCTCTGACCCTGGCACGGGAAGGCTGCCGCGTCGCGATCTGCGCACGCAATGAAGACCGCCTGCAGGCTGCTGCGGACCGGATACGGGAGGAGACCGGTTCCGAGGTCCTGGCTTTGGTTGCGGACATGTCCGACGCGGAGGCTCCAGGTGCCTTCATCCAGGCGGCCACGGATCGGTTCGGCGGTCTTGATATTGCGGTGGCCAACGCCGGGGGGCCTCCCAGCGGGGAGTTCGCGGACAAGACCGACACCGAGTGGGCCTTGGCACTGCAACTCAACCTTATGAGCGCCGTCAGGCTCTTCCGGTCCGCCTTGCCGCATGTCACAGCCAGTGATCAGGGCCGCCTGGTGGCCATCACCAGTGTCAGCGCCAAGCATCCGATGGAAAGCATGGTATTGAGCAATGCCACGCGCACCGGAGTTCACGGTGTGATCAAGACCTTGAGCATGGAACTTGCTGAGACCGGCACGACCGTGAATGCCGTGTGCCCGGGAGTGACCAAGACGGATCGGCTTGATGAACTGGCCCAACAGGCGGCCGACCAGAAGGGCATCACCGTGGAGGAGGCGTTTGCCGAACGGGCAGCCACGGTGCCACTGGGACGCCTCGGGGATCCCATGGAGTTCGGTGCAGCGGTCACGTTTCTGTGCAGCAGGCAGGCAGGCTTCATCACGGGTATCGGCCTGGCCGTGGACGGAGGCTTTGCGGGATCCCTTCCCTGATTCGAATTCGATGCCCTGCGGCTCCGATCCTCAGCGGGGCGGCCGCGGGGCACGACACAGGCGAATTGACCATTCGATGGCGATGCGGTTCCCGGGTGGACGGCTACGATGAAGGAAAGGGTCCTTTCGTTCAATCAGGTTACGGCGGCCTACTTTGACGAACCCGTCCTGGAGGACGTGACGCTGGCTGTGTACAGCCAGGAGACTGTTGGCGTCGTGGGACGCAATGGTTCGGGCAAGAGCACGTTGCTCAAGTGCCTTGCGGGGACGCATGGTGTCGATGCCGGCAGCGTGGTCCGCGACCGCCCGGCCCGGTTCGGCTATTTGCCTCAGGAGGCCGAGTTGCCTCGATCCGCGACGGTGTTGGACGCGATGCAGGGCGCCCTCCCGGAATTGGACCGGGTTGAGACGGAACTCCACGAGGTCGAGGCCAGCATGGGCCTGGAGGAGGTGTACGGGGATCCGCCCAGGTTGGAGGCGGCCATCGCCCGCCAGGACACTCTGGTTGCCCGGTATGCCGAACTGGGCGGTCCCAGTTTCCAACGGACCATCGAAGCGACCCTGAGACAGGTCGGCTTGGCGGAGGACAGCTTTGGTCTGCGGGTCTCCGACCTAAGCGGCGGTCAAAAGAAGCTGTTGGCCCTGGCGCGCATCCTGGTTGGACGGCCCGATTTCCTGGTGCTGGATGAACCCGACAATCATCTCGACCTGCGCGGCAAGCAGTTGCTGGAACGGATTATCGGTGCCTTTGGCGGTGGGGTGGCGATTGTGTCCCACGACCGCTACCTGCTGGACCTGATCGTCGATTCCATCATTGAACTGGAACGGCGCAAGGTATTCGCCTGGCCGGGCAACTATTCGGAGTACGTGATCCAGAAGGAGGTCGCGGTTGCCAGTCAGGCCCGTCACTACCAGGCACAACAAAAGGAAATCACACGGCTGGAGGAGTCGGCCAAGCGCCTTCTGACCTGGGGTGCGGTTTTCGACAATCCCAAGTTCATCACCCGCGGCAAGAGCATCCTCAAGCGCATCGACCGCATCGACCGCATTGATGCACCTGTCACCGACTCCGAAACCATGGACCTGACCCTGCAGTACCGACGAGGGAGCGAGAAGGTTTTGGAGATGGCCAACGTCTCCTTCACCTTTCCCGATACGGGTGTCCGGCTGTTCGACCATGCGGATCTTCTGGTTTGGAAGGGCGAACGGGTGGCCATCGTGGGACCCAACGGCGCGGGCAAGTCCCTGTTGCTCAACTTGATCCGCGGCCAACTGCAGCCCACTGCTGGCACGATTAAGCTGGGACCCAGCCTGAAGCTGGGTTTCTACGACCAGGAACACCGCAACCTCGACTACCGGCTGAACCTGGTTGACACGGTGCGCCGCGACCACTCCATGACCGAGGCCACCGCCGTTTCCTTCCTCCGGAAATTCCAGTTCGGCTACCGCCAGTGCCTGGATCCCGTGGGAGCGTTGTCGGGCGGCGAACGGAGCCGGTTGCAGATGGCCCTGATGATGCTTCAGCAACCCAACTTCCTGGTCCTGGACGAACCGACCAACAACTTGGACATCCAGTCGGCTGAAATCCTGGAGGAGGTCCTGCTGGGATTCGCCGGTGCCATCCTGATGGTGTCGCACGACCGCTACTTCCTGGACCGCCTGGCAGACCGGGTCGTGGTCCTGCAGAACGGCGTCCTGAGGGAGTTCCGAGGCACGTTCGGCGACTACCTCACCAATCTGGCCAGAAGCCGGCAACCAAACTCCGCGCCGCGCCGGCAGCCGGTCACACCATCCTGACCAGGGTCCCCAAGGCATCCGTCAGAACGCGGACGGCATCGAGATACCCTTCGATTTCGATGTGTTCCTCCGGGGTGTGGTCCAGTTCGGAGTCTCCCGGCCCGTAGGCGAACACGGGACAGCCCCAGGCCGGGCCGACCACGTTCATGTCGCAGGTGCCGGTCTTGACCAGGAAGCGGGGTGGTTCGCCGGTGACCCTCCGAATGGCGCCCCGCAGGCTGGTGGACAGGTGATTGCGCCGCGGGGTGAGCCAGGCGGGTTCGAACCCGCTCAGGTCGAGCTGGGCTTCGACGATCGGTCCGGCGCAGGCAAACCCAATCGGGGAGTCCGCATCGATGCGCGCCGGCATGGGCTCCCGGACCGGTCCGATCTGCTCCTCGCACCAGCAGCGCAGGTGCTGCACAAAGTGCAACGCGTCGAAATCCAACGGCAGGCGAATCCCAATCAGGGTGCTGACATGGTTTCGACCGTTCCGCCAGAGTTCGGTGTTGATTTCGCGCAGGCTGGGGGATGCTGCCTCAAATGCCTGGGACCCCGCTTGTCCTCCGGCTTCCACCAACTGCTTTACATAAATCCAGAACGCTACGGCCAGCTCCGCGACTTCCGTGCCTGGGCCGGCGGTGTGTGCCGTGGACTGCCAAGCGTGGAACCGCAACAGGATGCGGCCCTTGTAGCCCCGGGCAATGCCGGTGGTGCCGGTCGGTTCCCCAATCAGGCAGTAGTCCGGTATCGGGAGGTTGCGGCCGTTGTGCCGATCCCTGACGCAACGGGCGCCTTTGGATGTGGCGGCTTCCTCTTCCACCGCACCCACCACCACCACCTGGCAGTCTTTGGGCAATGTCTGCTTCAGGTTTGCGGCCGCGACGGTGAAGGTGGCCAGCGGTCCCTTGGCGTCCACCGTGCCCCTGCCGTACAGAACCTGTTTCCCGCCGACAACCTTGTGTTCCACCGGAATGTGTCCAGGCACCGTGTCGATGTGGCCCAGCAGCATCACGGTGCGCGGGGCATCGGCCCTGCCCACGCGGCCTACGGCGTTGTTGGCGGAGTCCACCTCGGCATGGTCATAGCCGAGATCGCGCATCTGCGCGGCCAGCCATCGGCTGGCGGCCAGTTCGTCGCCGCTGACCGACGGGATTTCGACCAGATTGCGCAGCAGGCGGCAGGCTGCGCGGTCCGAGACTGGCATCGGAACGTTGCTTCAGGCAGCCTTCAGGCGCCCGATGAGATGGGAAAACCGACGGTACTGCTCTTCCGTGATGTAGTTGCGTCCGGATTGAATAGCGGCGTCCAGTTCCCGGTGAAAGGGGGAGTGCGGTGCCCCCTCCAACAGCTCCACAGCCCTGACCAGGGCGAGCCGCACGGCGCGAATGTTGGCCTCCATGTGTCCGAGCACCACCTCGACGGTTACCGTGGCCTCCTCGTCGAAGATGTCCTGGTCCGTGATGTGGGCCATGACCGCGAAGCTCATCTCGGCCTCGCGGGCGAGTTGCGCTTCGGGTGACGTGGTCATGCCGATGATGTCCGTACCCCAACTGGCGAAGGTCCGGCTTTCGAACTTCGTGCTGAAGCGAGGACCCTCGATCGTGATCATGTTGCCGCCTTCGATGGCATCGGCTCCCGTGTCCGCGAGGGCCTGGTAGCAGACTTGGCTGAGGGTCGGACAAAACGGCTCGGCCAGGCTGATGTGGCACACAATATTTTCGGTGCCGGCATCCGGGTCGTTGAAGAACGACAGGTTCCGCAGCCGCGTGTGGTCGTACAGTTGGTCCGGCACCATGATCTGCTCGGCCTTGTATCGCCGTTGCAAGCTGCCGCAGGCGTTGACGCTGATGAGGTACTCGACCCCCAACTGCTTGAAGCCGTAGATGTTGGCCCTGAAGTTCAGGCGCGAGGGCGAGATGGTGTGTCCGCGCCCGTGCCGGGCCAGAAACGCCACCCTTTGTCCCTGGATGTCTCCGACCAGATAGGGGCCGGAAGGAGCACCGAAGGGAGTTTCGAGGGTCAGTTCCCTCACGTCGGTGAGGGCTTCCATGTCGTAGACGCCGCTGCCTCCCAGGACGCCAATGCGAATCGGTTCGTTCATCGAATTGCCTTTGCCATTGGTCTGTCTGAATCGGGAATATCCTGCCAGCGCGGTGCCTGGCTGTCACGCTCGGACAGGATGGGATCGGTGCAGGTCCACGGGACGGCAAGTTTCGGATCGTTCCAGAGTACGCTGAACTCGTCGGTTCCCGTGTAGTACCGGTTGACCAGGTACGTCAGAATTGCCCCGCGGGGACTGTGGAAGCCGTGGGCCACGCCGGGCGGAATGAACAATCCCCAGCCCTCCTCTGCGTTTAGGCGCAGGACTTCGGCCCGAAGGAAGGTGTCCGAATCGGTCCTCAAGTCGACCAGGCCGACTTCGATTTCCCCTTGGACCACCTGCCAGTAGTCGAACTGGAGCAAGTGATAGTGCAAGCCCCGCAGCACTCCCGGACGGCTGTCCGAGCGATTCCCCTGCAGTTGGGACATGTCGAAACCCGGCCACCATTCCGAACGCCATGTTTCGGCGAAACGACCCCTGGCATCCTCGAACCACCGCGGCTCCCTGATTGCGGCGCCGACAATTCCGGTTGCGGGCGCGCGGGATGGGGCATCCATCGCTCAGGCTCCCGGCGGACCGGGACGGACGCAGGCCAGAAATCGATTGACCTCGTTCTCCCGCAACCTGGACGCCGAGCGGTTGACGATGACCACCACCCTGCTGTCCAACACGTGCTGCAGTTCCACCAGTCCGTTGGCCTGCAGGGTGCGGCCGGTCTCCACCAAATCGACGATCAGGTCCGAAAGACCCGTCAGGGGCGCCAGTTCCACGGATCCATTGAGCTTGATCACCTCGGCATTGATGCCTTGGGACACAAACCAGTCGGACGCGATGCGCGTGTACTTGGTGGCCACCCGCAGATGGTCCTTCAGATGCAGGTCCACGTGGCGCCACGCCCGCGGCCCCGCCAGGGAAATCCGGCAGATGCCGATGGGGAGCGTGAAGGGTTCAAGTACGTCCACCCCTTCTTCACGCAGCGTGTCCAAGCCCGAGAACCCGATGTCCGCGCCCCCGTGCACCACGAAGGTTGGAACATCGGTCGGTTTGGATTGGATGTATTCCTGGGTGCCGTCCGCGGTGCGCAGGGTCAGTTGCCGGGAGGTGGAGAAGTCCGGCACCTCCAGGCCCCCGTCCCGCAGGTGCCGTGCCACGTCGTCGGCCAGACGTCCTTTGGGCAGGGATATGCGCAGGGGCCGCCGGCAGGTTGCGTCAGACATCGCCCCCTGCCATGATCGCGGTGGATTGATCGGGGCCGGACAGTTCGGTCCGCTGCAGGCTCTCAAGCAGTTGTTCGAACTGCGCCACGTCCATTGGCCCGACACACTCCGGAAGCGGGCATGCCAGCACATGGAAGGACTGTGTGGGGTCGCACCAGGCCGCCACGACCCGGGCTCCCAGACTGCGTCCCAAGGCCAGAAGCCCTGATTCGGACAGCGGATCGGTGTGCACGACGATGTCGCGGCCCTGTTGGCGCAGCCTGCCCATCGACGCCAGTGCAACCCCGGATTTGGTCTGTCCCACCAGACAGAGCGGCGACTTGGGGCTCAGGGCCTGCGGCGCCTGGTTTGAGGGCACGGCACGGACCAGGCGGTCGAGATGCAGGATCCCGCCGACCGCCGGACGACTGCGCCCGAATTTGCCTATCAATCCGTCGTACCGGCCGCCGCTGCCGGCCACGGCCGCCGAATCGGGCAACAGGAATTCGAATGTCATTCCGGTGTAGTACTCAAGGTTCCGGTACTCGGCAAGATCCAGCGTGACTCGTTCCAGGATGCCGTACGCATCCAGCTGTGCGGTCAGCTTCCTCAGGTTGAGCAGCGCGGACTCCATGCGCCGATTGAGGCAAAAGCCCGCGGCCCGTTCCAACAATCCGGACACATCCGCACCCTGCAGCGTGAGCAGGTTCTCCAGCGTGGCCCGTTGCCCCGGACTCGGGCGGCAGGACTCGACAAACCGGGCCAGGGCGTGTTCACTTTTGCGGTGCATCGCCCACCGCAACTGTCGGGCATCGGACGGCTGTGGGTCAAGGGCGTCCAGCAATCCGCCGTAGTAGTCCGCGTGGCCGACCACAATCCTGAAATCCGACAGATTGCATGCATTGAGACCGGCTGCCATGCACGCCAGGATTTCGGCATCGGCCATGGCGTCGGCGGAGCCCACCAACTCAATTCCGGCCTGCCGAAACTCCTGCTGATACTCCAAACCCGAGGTTTCCTCGTGACGAAACACGCTGCCGGCATAGCAAAACCGGAAGGGGCCTTCCATCCCGGCCAGGCGTGTGCCCACCAGGCGGGCCACGGCGGCGGTCATGTCGGGCCGCAGAATCAGCGTGCGCCCCTCCATGTCCAGGAATCTGTACAGACGATCGTGGGCGGCGGCATGTGTGCGGGTCGTCAGCATGTCGCCGAACTCGAACATTGGCAGGATGACGGTGTTGTAGCCCCAGGTCCGAAATGCCCGGTTGACCGCGGCTTCCAACTGCTGCCGCAGCCGGGCATCCTGCCACAGGTATTCGCGCACGCCCAGCGGCAGGTGTCGCCGGTTTGTGGCTTCCGGCCGCCGACCACCACCGGCCGGAAGCGTGTTGTCGGTGTTCATCAACCGCGTGCGGCTCATGCCCCTTCCGAAGGGGCGCGTCCCGCCTTGAGCTGGTCGATGTGTTCACGGGGGGTGAACGACGCCGCCCGTTCTTCGGCCGCCTTGACCTGATTGACTTCCCCCGGGGTTAGGCCGCCGATGCTGTCCAGCACTGCAAGCTGCGACACGACCCGCTTGGTGTCGGGATGGCAACACTCGGGGCAGGACGGGCTGTGTCCTGCGGAAGCTGCCGCCATCGTTTTCCAAAGGTGCGCGAACCGAACGGAGCAGGCTGGGCAGGTGTACTCGTAAACGGGCATGGGATCGAACGGACCTGAGAGCCGAACATTGAGGCCGTACCTTCTTCGGGGCGTTATTGTATGGTGCAGGCAACCGATCAGGAAACCGCGGGCACTTGGTCGCGGCACATTTCGAGGACAGGCGCATGTGTGGACGCTTTGGTCTCATCCCCGAGCAGGCCTCCTTCCATCTGCAATTCGCGTTGGAAATGCCCCAGGGCATCGTGCCGCGCTTCAACATTGCACCGACCCAGCCTGTGGCCATCGTCCGTCGCCACCCATTCTCGGAGGACAGGGAATTGACGTTTGCCCACTGGGGTCTGATTCCGGGATGGTCCAAGGACACTTCCTGGGCTGCGCGTCTCATTAACGCGCGCAGCGAGACCGCGGCCGAGAAACCGTCTTTCCGGTCTGCATTCAAGCGGAGACGGTGCCTGATTCCAGCGACGTTTTTCTACGAGTGGACACGGGAGCGGGGCGGCAGGCAACCGTACCGCTTCGAAATGGCCGATGGCAGCTACGTTGCCATGGCCGGGCTTTGGGAACACTGGCAAAGTCCCGACGGCCACGAAATCGAGTCCTGCACCATCCTAACCACCGATGCCAACGAGTTCATGCAAACCTATCACCACCGCATGCCCGTGATCCTGCACCCGAGGCAGTACGACATGTGGTTGATGGCCGACGAGTGGGCGATGCCAGGGTTGCGGGACCTCTGTCAGGCTTGTCCCGACGACGCGCTCGACGCCCATCCAGCCAGCAGACTGGTGAACGACGCCGGCAACGAAGGACCCCACCTGCTGGATGCGGAGTGACGACCGCCGGTGTGCCGGTCCGGTATGTCAACGGCCGGTCCCGACCCAAGCCGGATCGCAGCGTCACCTGAGGGGGTAGAAAGCGGGCAGCAGGAACGTGCACAAGCCCCAGACCAGCACCTGCAGCGGCAGTCCCAGACGGGCGTAGTCCAGATAGCGGTATCTGCCTGGTCGTTGGACGATCGTGTTGGTTTGGTAGCCGATGGGTGTGCTGAAACTGGAGCTGGCGCCGAAACAGACCGCCATCAAGAGGGGCCGGGAGGCAATTCCCATCGCACCTGCCATCTGCAGGGCGATGGGTACCAGCAGGACCGCCACCGCGGCGTTCGAGATGAAGGCGGACAGGACGGATGCCACCATGAACAGGATTGACACGGTCAGGTAGACGTTGTCCTGCATGGCACTGCTGGCCATCAGGGTATCCGCAATGCGCTGGGAAAGGCCGGATGTCTGCATGCCCTGGCCCAGCGGTATCGTTCCGGCAATCAGCATCAGGGTCTTGGTGTCCAGCGCGGCGAAGGCTTGTTCGGTGGTGAGGCATCCCGTGATCACCATGATGCAGGCTCCGATCAAGGACAGGATTACAATCGGAATCGTCGTCAGCGCACCGCCCAGGACCACGAGTGCCATGACAGCGATGGCGAGGTACTTGCGATCCAGCGAAGTTGGCATCTTGGGATCGTCCTCCGTGTAGAGAAGCCCATACCGGTCGCGCACGCGGTTTAGTTCGGAGCGTGGTCCCGTCAACAACAATGCGTCGCCACTGACCAGTTCGGTGTTGGCCGTAACGCGGTCCGTGGGACCGGAGCCGCTTGTCAGGATCCCTGTGATCGTGACCGCGAAGTTGCGCAGGCTTTCGACTTCCAGCAAGGTACGTCCAATCAGGGCCGAACGGGAAAGGATCACCGCCTGAAGCGTTTCTGCCGGCTCCGATGATTGGGACGGCCGGTGTGGGCGGGTTACCCGGGCCAGGCTGGGTTCGAGCTCATACCGGTCGCGGATGGCCGCCAAGCCGTGTGCCGATCCCTTAATGTGAACCAAGTCGTGAGCCTGGAACTCCTGGCCCGGCTCGAGGCTGTGCGGCTCGTCGGTTCCGCCTTTGCTGAGAGCGAGCAACCGGACCTCCGCACTTTCGTCGGCCGGTTCCGGGTCTCCGTCCAGGCGCCGTACCCGGGATACCCGGCGCTGCATGCTCTGGGACACCTTGAGGTTGGCGAACGACTCGACGACTCGGCGTCCCACCAGGGCCGAGCCGGGCGAAATCAGCATCTGGCTGAAAAACGCATGGGCGGGCAATTCCTGATCGCCCTCCGCGGCCTCGCGATCCGGAAGCAACCTGTCTCCCAGGGCAATGATGAGCAATACGCCGCCGGCAATGGCGACCGCGCCCATGGGGGCAAACGTGAACATGCGGAACGATGGCTCGCCACTGGCGATCTGCAGTTCGTTGACCAGGATGTTCGTGCTGGTTCCGATCAGGGTCATGGTGCCGCCCAGAATGGAGAAGTAGCTGAGCGGGATCAGGATCTTGGACACGCTCAGCCGGTTCCGTAGGCAGAGGGACACAATCACCGGCACCATCATCACCACCACGGGCGTGTTGTTGATGAACGCGCTGAGCAGCGGCACGGTGGCGGCCAGGACCAGGAGCAGGCGCACGGCACTCCCTTTGACCACCCGTCCCAGAAACACACTGACCAGCTCCAGGGCGCCGGTGCGCACCATGCCTTCGCTCAGTACGAACATGGCGGCAATGGTAACCGTGGCCAGGTTGGCGAAGCCGGCCACCGCCTCCGCCGGAGTCAGGATCCGGGTCAAGGCCAGGCCCACCATGATCAGGATCGACGTGAGCTCCCACGGAACCCGGGCCGTGATGAAGAGATAGGTCGCCGCCGCCAGTATGGCGGAGAACCAGATCTCGGAGGGGATGTTCGGGATTACCACAGGCAACACCCGCCCGCAGGTGGAACTGCTGGTTGGCCGGTTGCGCAGGCCGGCGCAACCGGAGTCAGGAGCTGCGCCGGAGCGAAGAGCGGGTGAACGGACTCGAACCGTCGACATTCAGCTTGGGAAGCTGACGTTCTACCACTGAACTACACCCGCAGGCAAGGAAACCATTGTCCTTGACGGGAATCATACGCCAAGGTCGAACGCGCCCAAACTCCGAAACGGGCTGCTACTCTTCGATGATGTTGCCTTCGGCATCCCGCGCATGGGTGACGCGGTCGGGGTCCAGGAGCCACTGCACCAGACGATCGATTTCCTCTTCCGTCATGCGGTTGGCAAAATCGTCGGGCATGGCGTCATCGTAGTCGGCCACGCGGAAGGCATCGGGCGACATGATGCTTTCCTTGATGTAGGCGGCCGGATCGGCAGCCGCTTCCGGACGGTAGGTTCCCAACTCGTGGATGGTCCCGAAGTTGGGGCCGCTTTCGCCCATGGACGACGGAGCCTGCGGTTCATTCAGATCATGGCAGCCGCTGCAGGCCAGGGCGCCGAACAGGTAGTCCGGGTCCCGGTCGCCCATGGGCAGAACCGAAGTGACAGCCAGCTGGACCGGGGTCCACTCCGCATCCGCACTGATGCCGATGTTCTGGAACTCGGGCGGCTTGGACACGTCCAGGAACGGCTGGAACGGATCCTCGGAGGCGGTCTGCTGCAGCGCGGTCTCCTCGAAATTCATCACATAGGCCACCACATCAACCACCTGATCGCCGCGCAGGGGGCCGCCAAACTGGGAACTCCACGGGACCATGCGGTTGACCCACTGGGAGTTGTCCTTGCTGGGCCTGCCCGCGGCCACCGTCAGGTAGACATAGTTGGACAGGGTCATCACGCCGTCCTGGCCCACGTCCTCCAAGCGGCGGGTAAAGAAGTAGCGGCTGTTCAGGGCCGGTGCGATCCCCTGCAGGCCCTGGCCCTGCTGTCCGTGGCAGGTGGCACAGTTGTTGGCGAAGATGACGGCGCCGTTTTCGATGCCGCGGCCTTCCCAGTTTTTCGTCTGGATCTCCATGCGGGTGTCCTCGGTCTGGGCGGTCAGGCCCACGCAGACCACGATCACAAACGATGAAACCAGCCCCCAAATCAATTTGGAGCCGAAGCTGCGGACGTAAAGGGAGCGCATCAAACAGTTCTTGGGTGCGAAACGGGCTTGCGACGCCGGACGGCCCCGGATGGCTTAGCCGCCGTTCTGCATTTCAAGGAATTCAGGCACGCCGAATTTCTTGCGGCCGTACTGTTCCCAGTAATAGGAGTCCTTGTGCAGCCAGTAGTCCTGCTTGAAGTACTCCTCGGTCCCCTCGTTGCTGAGCCACGTGATTTCCCAGCGCAGGTGCTTCAGGTTTGCCTGGTCCTGCGTCACCGTCAACAGGCCCCAGGGATCATTGAAATCGGGCGCCTTTTCCTCCCAGACCTCAAGCAAGTGGACAAATTCGTGCAACAACTTGGCAAACTCCGCGTCGTCCGTGGTGATGGGTTCCCTGGTGTCGTAGGTTCCGAACGGAATGTGGTTGTAGCCGATTTTCCGGGAAATGCCGACCTTCTCTTCGGGCATCAATTTCTCGACAACCTCCAGGGCCGGAGCACCCTGAACCGCATAGGCCGGGGTGCCCATCCAGCTCAGGATGATCATGAGGACGCCGGCCACAATGCCGGAAATGGTGGCGACCCGGCGGTCGGCTCCCCGCCGGCTGGGGTTCCGGTCCAGGTACGGAATGGCCATGAGCATCACCAGCAGGACGCCGGGAATGATGACGCCGGCCCACAGCTTGTCGGCGATCTTCAGCAGGCCCTGCAGCCAGTAGAAGTACCACGGCGCCACCGTATGGAACGGTGTCTGCTGCGGATTGGCAATGTGTTCCAGGGGTGCCTGGAAGAGGAAGACCGTGACCGCGGTGATGATGGCGGTCACCGCCAGGAGGAACGTTCCTTCGTCCAACAGGACCTCGGGCAGGTAGTAGACCCGGCGGTTGGCCGGGACCCGGTTGGCCGTATCCTCCCCCACTTCCTCCTCCTGCGCCGGGAGGCTGATGCCGTAGAGGACGACCTTGTAGTAGTGGACAAAGAAGAACAGAATCAAAAGCAGGGGCAGGAACAGTACGTGCAACAGGTAGAACCGCAACAGTCCGTTGGCCCCGATGTCCGGTGCGCCGCGGGCCAGGAGGTTGATGATCTCGCCCACAAACGCGGGAGGCACGGCTTCGGCCATCGAGGTACCGATGGTGACGGCCCAGAACGCCAGCTGATCCCAGGGCAGCAGGTAGCCGGAGAAACTGAGGAACAGGGTCATGACCAACAGCAGCACACCCGTCAGCCACGTGAACTCCCGGGGCGGCTTGTAGCTTCCCGTCAAGTAGGTCCGCACCATGTGCAGCGTCACGATGCCCACCATCAGTTCCGCGCCGATGCGATGCAGGTCGCGCATCAACTGCCCGAACGGAACGTTGCTCAGCAATCGGATCATGTCCACGTACGCCCGTTCGGGTGACGGGGCGTACCAAATCATGAGGATGATGCCGGTGATCGTTTCAAACAGGAACAGGTAGGTCGATAGGAGGCCCAGACGGAACGTGTGCGTGAAGCGCGTGACGCTTTCGTGGTAGTAGGAAGGCTTGATGTGCAACAGGAAGGCATCGGCGTGCGGCGTGAGCCGCGTGTTGGGGCGTCCCGGTGCATCCCCGCGCAACATCGCCCGGAACTCGCCGGTCGAAATGCCGGCCGTCAGGTAGACGAAGATGCCGTCCAGTGCGGACAGCAACGCGAGGAACCAGGGTTTCTTTTGGGGGGCCGGACTTTGAACTGACATCGAACTTATGAATGGGCTGGTCCCTGAATCCTGCTGCCCGTCTTGACCACGATTTCGGTGCCTTCGGCAGGCGCGCCCGGGGCCTGGATGCCGCCGTCCGCGCTCTGCGTGGAAGCCACGACGCTGCCGTCTTGGGTTACTTCAACCACGAACTGGTCCAGGCTGCGGGGCGCGGGTCCTTCGATCCAGTCCCCTTCGCGCGTGAACTTGGAACCATGGCAAGGGCATTCGAAGCGCTTGTTGGCGTCCACCCACTTGAAGAGACAGCCCAGGTGCGTGCACACCATGTAGAGCGCGCGCGGGCCCTCGTCGGTGTTGATCAGCCAGAACTTTCCGAGCGGGTTGCTTTGCGGCGCTGCTTCCAGCGACGGCAGCCCGGCCGTGGAACCCAGCAGAAAGTCGCCGCCGAATTCGCCTGCCTTGAACCGCGGATACATGAGCAGGCCGGTGGCGACCAAACTCTGGGCGGTGACGATACCCACGGCCGCGGTCCAGGAATAGGCGAGGAACTCCCTTCGGTTTACGGTTCGGACCTGACTCTGGAAGTAGGTGGGTTCCGCAACTTCCGGCGCGGGTGGCGCGGCGGGGGCGGCCGGCCTGGGGCGCGGCCTGGCCGGGGGGGGCGCAGGAGGCGCGGGGCCCGGCGGGGGGGGGGGCGGCGGGGGGGGGGGGAAGGGCGCCGCGGGGGGGCGGCCGGCCTGGGGCGCGGCCTGGCCGGGGTGGCCGCAGGAGCCGCGGGCTCGGGCGGCGGGGCAGTCGCCGGCGGGGCTGAATCGGCCTCGGCGACGGGCGGTTCGGGTTCTGCTGTATCAATCGGGGGTGCTGTTTCCGCCTCCGCGGCAACGGGAGCTTCCGTTGCCGGCGGGTCGGTGCGTGGCTCCGGTTCCGGAACCGATGGAGCCTCGGTGGCAGATGGGGCCGGTGCCGAGGCCGCGGCTTCCGGATCAAACGGAACGCCCAGCCGTTCGGCGGCTCTTCGCTTGGCTTCCAGGATGTGCGCCTGGCCGGCAGATGAGAGTTCAGCCACGGGATTGACTACGCGCTGGAACCATCCTAGCCATCTAAGGCAGGATGCGGACGATCGGCGTTATGACGGGAGTCAGGAAAGAAGGTAGGGGACGACAGCGGGAACACGAGTAGCAATCAACAAACTGTGGGGGTCGGATTACCAACAGTCAGCAACGGCGGAAAGGCTAAATAATCTACGTGCTAGTGGCCCCGGCATCGGGGCGGATTGTAGCACAGCAGCCGGTTGTCGGGCCGGATCGCACAGGGCTGGAAAATGCCGATTGATCGGTGGTGCAGGCTCCCGAATCAGGTTCCCAAAGCGTGCAGGCGTGTCCGCGTCTGTTCGATTTCGGAGGTCAAGCCGTCGACCTTGTCCCGTTCCCGTTGGACCACCTCTGCAGGAGCCTTGGCGACAAAGCCGGGATTGTCCAGCATGCGAACGGCCTGACCGCGTCTGGCCTCGAGGGATTCGAGGTCCTTGGTCAGCCGCGTGCGCTCCGCCGGAATGTCGAGAATTCCGGCCAGGGGCAGATGGATGGTTACCGGTCCCGAGGTGGCGGTGGCCGTTTGGGATTGGGCAGGAGTCTCGGTTAGGACTTGCAACGATCCCGCATCCAGCCGGGCCAGCGAACACAGGATGTCGCGGTTCCGGGTGAGGAGTTCGGAATCCTCCTGTGACACGAGCCACCCCTCCAGGAGCCGACCGGGATCCAGACGGTATTCCGACCTGAGATTGCGGACGGTGCGAACGATCCCTTGGATCAGGCTGTAGTCGCGCACGGGACCGGGCTGCGCACATTCCGCATCCGGCCACCGGGCCATCATGAGGGTCGCGGCACGCTCGGGAATACCCGGCAGCTGCTTCCAAACCGCTTCCGTCAGGAACGGCAGGTAGGGATGCAGCAATCGGAGGATTCGTTCCAGACTCCAGGCGATGGTGCGACGGGTTTCGGCCGCCGTGTGCGCTTGCCCGCTCTGGAGATACACCTTGGCCGACTCCAGATACCAGTCGCAGAACTCGTGCCAAACGAAATTATGGAGAATGGCTCCGGCTTCGCCAATCTGCCAGCTGTCGATCAGGCGCGTGACATCCGCCGTGACGGCCTGGCACCGATCATGGATCCACTGGTTGGCCAGACAGGACAGCCGCTTCCGGTCCACGGCGTACGCCGTTTGGAATCGGTTGGCCGGTGCGGTCAAGGCTAGGTCCGTGCCGTCCAGGTGCATCGATGCGAACCTGGCCGCGTTCCAAAGCTTGTTTCCGAAGTTCCGGTTGCTTTGCAGCCGCTGGGTGCTCAATTGCACGTCGTTGCCCGGCGTGATCCCGGTCAACAGCGAGTATCGCAGCGCATCGGCACCGTACTCGGCAATGAGGTCGAGGGGATCGACGGCGTTGCCGAGCGACTTGCTCATCTTCTCGCCACTCTCGGCACGCACCAGGCCGTGCAGGTAGACCGTGCTGAAGGGAATGCGGCCGGTGAACTTGAGCCCCATCATGATCATGCGGGCCACCCAGAAGAAGATGATGTCGTATCCGGTCTCCAGCACCGTGGTCGGATACCAGTCCCGCATGTCTTGGGTGTCGTCCGGCCACCCCAGGATGCTGAAGGGCCACAGACCGCTGCTGTACCACGTGTCCAGGACATCCGGGTCCTGACGCAGGTCCGTGTCGTGTCCGTAGTGTGCGCGCGCCTGCGTCCGGGCTTCGCCTTCGTCCATGGCACAGAACTCGTGACCGTCCGGACCGTACCAGACCGGTATGCGGTGGCCCCACCACAGCTGTCTGGATATGCACCAGTCCCGAATGTTGTCGAGCCAGTTGTGGAACACGGCTTCGAACCGTTCGGGAACGATGCGAATCTCACCGTTCCGCACCGCGGCGGAAGCAGCGGCGGCCATGTCCTTCATCGAGACGAACCATTGCAGGCTTAGTCGCGGCTCGATAATCTCGCCCGAGCGCTGGGACCGGGGCACACGTTGCAGGTGTTGTTCGGTGCCGATGGCCATGCCCTGCTGTTCCAGGGCCTCCCAAACGCGCCGGCGTCCGGTTTCCCGATCCAGGCCGGCAAACCTGCCGGCGTTGTCGTTGAGGATTCCGTGCCGATCGAGGACGGTCACGGCCGGAAGATCATGGCGCGAGCCAATCTCGTAATCGGTGTGGTCATGGCCGGGGGTGATCTTGAGGGCCCCTGTCCCGAAATCCTTGTCCACGGCTTCGTCTGCGATCACCGGGATGGGCCGGTTCATGAGCGGCACCACGGCGTTGCGGCCGACGAACCGACGGTAGCGGTCGTCGTCAGGATGGACGGCAAGGCCCGTGTCGCCCAGGATCGTTTCCGGCCGGGTGGTGGAAACCGGGATGAATTCGTTGCCGTCTGCCAGCGGATAGCGGAATGTATAGAGAGTGCCCGTCTCCTCGCTGTATTCGACTTCCAGGTCCGATACTGCGGTCTGTAGCCGGGGCGACCAGTTCACCAGGTAGTGTCTGCGGTAAATCAGGCCTTCCCGGTACAGCCGGACAAAGGAGGACCGCACGGCGCGGGACAGGCCGGGATCCAGTGTGAACCGCTCCCGCGTCCAGTCGCAGGAGATTCCCATGCGCCGCTGTTGGCTGGATATGCGGTGGTGGTACTCGTCTTTCCAAGCCCAGACCTCTTCCTCAAAGGCTTCCCTTCCCAATTCCTCCCGGCTGGTGCCTTGGCTCTCCAGGTATCTCTCCACCACGCTCTGCGTGGCGATGCCGGCATGATCGGTGCCCGGCACCCAGAGTGTGGGATGGCCCTGCATGCGCCGGTACCGCACCAGGAAGTCCTCAACCGCGTCCATGATGGCGTGGCCGAGGTGCAGGGCCCCGGTCACGTTGGGCGGCGGCATGGCGACCACGAAGGGAGCCTTTGCGGGATCCGCCTGACCCAGGTCGGCCTGGGTCTCGGGTCGGAAAAATCCAGCCTCTTCCCACTCCCGATACAGGGCTTCCTCGTGTTGGGATGGGTTCCAGGCCTGGTTTGAGTTGCTGGGCATCGCCGTGAGTCCGTTGTTGTCGGCAACAAAAAGACCGCTCGTACAAGGACGAAGCGGTCTCCGCGGTACCACCTTGATTCGGCACCGGCCGCAACGGGCACCGCTCTCTTGCGCAGCTGTAACGGGCTGACCCGAAGCAGGCTGTCCGCCGATTCACCTGCCCTGGCTTCCCGGTGACTTCCCCACCCCCTGCCAGCGAAGGGCTTTCAGCCTTGCGGCCCTCCTCTCTGCAGCTGCGTTGGGCAGGTACTGGTCCGGTGCGATCCAGTTCTCTGCTGAACTGCTCCCAGTATAGGCAGGCTGCCGGGCAGCGGTCAAGCTGGACCGTTCCCGGGGTTGGCTGCCGGTCGAAGTCTGCGGCAGGCAGGAAGCCGGATCGCCTGTGCGGGACTGCGATGTGGCCAAGGTGCCGGGGAAGGCTGGTTGGTTCCCACCGGTCGGTTTCCGATGCCGGTCAACGGCTTGGACCTGCCCAAGGTCCTTGGCGACTACAGCCTGCGGGTAGGATCAAGGTTGCTTCCCTCCCACCATGCATTCGGTGCCTTAGCCATGAGCCAAATCCGCCGCGTGGAGATCCACCCATTTACGTTTCAGGTAGCCGGTCTGTCCCTGGGAGCTCACGATGCCCAGGGCGTCGGCAACATGGTTGCCGATCGGGACGGCTCGTTGCCGGTTCGGCGCTTCGCGGTGCGCATCCTCTGCGACGACGGACTGAGCGGGGAGTATGTGACACATTGGGTGGGCACCGAATCCACACTCGGGCAGATGCGGATGCTGGCGCCCTTGCTGCTGGGTCGGAATCCCCTGCAGCGGGAATTGATTTACGAGGAGTTGAAGCGCGAGGCACGCGCCTACGACCATATGGGGCACGGGCCCCTCGATCTGGCCCTCTGGGATCTGGCCGGCAAGGCGCACGGAGTCTCCGTTTCGGCCATGCTGGGAGGATTTCGCTCTCGGTTGCCGACCTATGCCAGTACCTATCACGGCCAGCGCGAACCGGGCGGCCTCGACAGCATTGAAGCCTATGTCGACTATGCCCGCGAATGCCGGGCGGCCGGTTTTCGGGGCTTCAAAATCCATGGCTGGCACGAAGGCGACGCCCGCGAGGAGGCCGCGAACGCCCTGGCCGTGCGGGCGGCCGTGGGCGACGACTGGAGGCTGATGCTGGATCCGGCCTGCCAGCTGCGTACCTGGATGGATGCCCTGTACGTCGGCCAGGCCTGCGACGAGGCCGGATTTTTCTGGTACGAGGATCCCTACCGCGACAGCGGAACCTCGGCGCGCAGCCATCGCCGGCTGCGCGAACGGCTGCGGACACCGCTGCTCGTGGGTGAACACGTGCGCGGCATCGAGCTGAAGGCGAACTTTCTGCTGGACGGCGCCTGCGACATGGTGCATGCCGATCCCGAATACGACATGGGCATTACCGGCGCCTTGAAAATCGCACATGTGTGCCAGGCACTCGGGTTCGACCTGCAACTGCACGCGTGCGGGCCTGGACACCGGGCGCTGATGTCGGCGCTGCCGAACACGCACATGTACGAGATGGCACTCATTGGCCCGGACATGCCGAACTGCGTTCCTCCGGTATATGCCTGCGGTTATCTGGATCACCCACAGGCGTTGGACGAGGACGGCTGCGTCCCGGTGCCGCAGGGACCGGGCCTGGGCGTTGTCTACGATTGGGACTTCATCGCCGCCCACGCGGAGGACGTCACCGTCGCGGAACGCTGACGGCTTCCGGATCGGCTGCGCGCACGGTGTGCCTGCCCTGCATGGCCATCGAACGACTGCCGCGCATGGGGTGTTCGGACTGCACAAATCGCTTGACACCGCCTTCGCCCAGGATCAGGGAGTGGGTTTTTGCGAGCCGGCCCGTGAAGGTCACACCGCTGATCAGTTCGCCGTCGGTGATCCCGGTGGCCGCGAAGTAGATGTCGTTGGTCTTGACCAGGTCGTCAAGTGCCTGGATGGTCTGCAGGTCGTGTCCCTCTTCGAGGACCATCCTGCGCTCTTCCTCGTCGCGCGGGGCCAGCCGGGTCACCATGGCCCCGCCCATGGCCTTGACGCCGGCGGCCGCCAGGAGGCCCTCCACCGCCCCGCCCACGCCCATGAGCACATCCACCCGGCTGTCCGGATTGCCTGCCAGCAGGGCACCGGCGATGTCGCCGTCGATGCGGATTTGGGCTCTGGCTCCCGCCAGGCGGATCTGGGATACCAGGTTGGTGTGGCGGGGTCTGTCAAGCACCCAGACCACCAGATCGCTGATGTCCTTGTCCAGTTCGCGTGCCACCAGAGCCAGGACCCATCCGGGCGGCGCGTCCAGACACTCCGGCACCAAGGCCTTGGCCACCCTGCGATCCACCACGATTTTCTGCATGTTGAGGGCCGAGCGGGGCAGCCACATCTGGTCTCGGGGCGTGGCGCAAATCATGGAGACGGCGCCGGGCCTGCCCTGCGCCAACAGGTTTGTGCCGTCGACCGCGGCGTAGACTACGTCCATCTCCGGCCCGGAACCCGTTCCCACCCAAAGTGCCGGATCGTCCGGATGCTGAACCTCCCGCTCGCGGTGCCCGTGGCCGATGACATACCCCTGGCACGGTAGCCTGCCGAGTTCTTTGAGCAGGCTTGTCGAGGCCTCTTCGTCCGCCTGTTGGGGCAGCCCCAAACCGACATACCGACCTGCGGCCAGCGCTGCGGCTTCCGTGGCCCGCGCCAGTTCGAATCCCATGAAGACGTATGGATAGGGTTCCGAATGTTCCGGAATCTCATGGTTTGGCCATGTCGGCCGGCCGTTGGGAATGGTCATGTGTACACACTGATGGCGGTCATGAAGGAGGCGTCGATCCAGGCGGACATGCCTCCTTCGACCACCTTGACATTGCTGAAGCCGGACTCCATCAACACGTAGGCGATGATGCGCGAGCGACGGGTGGAACGGGAGATCACCACCACCTCGCGGTCGGGCGCCACCTCCAGGTCCTCCACGCTGAAGGTCGAGTAGGCCATGTGCCGCGCCACCTGAATGTGGCCGCGGTCCCACTCCATCGCCTCCCGTACGTCAATGAGTTCGAAGTCCAGGGGCCGCCGCGTGCACCGACCCTCCAGCTCCTCCACATGGATCAGGGGCACATAGGGCAGCGAAGTCATGCCCTGGACCTTGTCCTGGAAGGGGATGGAGATTTTGGGAAGGTTCTGGCATTCGCGGAACACGCGCAGGGGGCAGTCGTATATGCACACCTTGGGGTTCAGCACGCGATGGAACAGGTAGTCGATGGCGTTTTCGTCGTGCAGGAAGTGATCCGGGCCGACCAGGTCCATGAAACCCGAAGAGGTGAACAGGCGCCGGGCAATGTCCGTCATCTTGAAGAAATAGACATCCCCGCCCTGGCCCCTGATTTCATTTACATAATTCTCCAGCATGTGGACACCGCTGATGTCGACCCGCACCATGTTCTGCAGGTTCAGCAGAACGTAGTACTGGCGTCCGGCATCCGCCAGTCGATTCCTCAGCAGGTACTCCACATGGTTCGCGGCCCCGAAGTACAGATCGCCTTCAATGGCGATGATGTCCAGTTGGGGACAGACCGGGTCCTTGTTGGGGTTTCGTTCGCGGAGGTGCTTGAACTTCGTGTCGGGAACCAGTGCCACCACGCGGGGCCGGCTGGTCTTGTAGACGTACACCAACAGCGAGGCGGCGATGCCGATGGCCACGGCTTCGACCAGAGAGAAGAGGAACACCGAGCCCCAGGTCACGAGCATGATGAAGGTCTCCGACTTGCTGGTACGGAGGATCTGAAGGGCCTGGGGAAGGTTGATGAGCGTGATGGCGGTCGCAATTACGAACCCGGCCAGTACCGGTATGGCCAGATAGCGGATGGCCCAACCGAGCGTGAGCACGCCCACCAGCACGAACACCCCCGACAGGAGACTCGTCATGGGGGTTCCGCCGCCGGCGTTGAGGTTCACCTTGCTGCGGGTGAAGGAGCCGGACGCGCAGTAGCCGGACAGGAATCCGGCGAGTATGTTGGAGATTCCCTGTCCGACAATTTCCTGGTTGTTGTCCAGGTGCTGACCGGACTGGCTGGCGATGGAACGGGCAATGGTGAGTGCCTCGATCAAACCGATCAGGGCAATGGCCGAGGCGCCCGGGATTAACTTGGCGACCAACTGGAAGTCCGTCAGCGGCAGTTTGGCGAACGGGGGCAGTATGGTCGGCACCGGTGCAATCACGTTTACGCCGCGCTGCCCCAAACCCAGCGCGGCCACGAGCAGTGACATCAGGAATACGGCCAGGAAGAGGGACGGCAACCGGGGGTGGAGCTGGGGCAGGGCGAATATGAGCAGTATCGTGCCAAAGCCCAGGGCCAGGCTGACCACATGCAGGTCCTCCCACCGCTGTCCGAGGGTGCGCACGGCATCGATGAACGTGAACGTCCGTTCCAGATCCAGGCCCAGCAACCCGCCAAGCTGGAAGGTGATGATTAACAGCCCGGCGCCGGCCGTGAAACCGACCATGACAGCGTCGGAGATGAAGTTGATGATGAACCCGGCCCGCAGCAGGCCCAGGGCCAGTCGCATGGCTCCTGTGAGCACTGTCAAGAGACCCGAGATCAGGAGGAACTCGATGGGATCGTTGCTGGTCGCCACACTGCTCACAATCGTGATGACCAGCAGCGAGGCGGCATTGGTCGGCCCTGTGTGGAGATGGTTGCTGGATCCCCACAGTGCGGCGGCGATCGGTGCGACGATCGCCGTGTAAAGGCCGACTTCGGGCGGCAGGCCGGCAATCAGGGCATAGGCAATCGACTGCGGGATCAGGATGATGCCGGTCGTAATGCCCGCCATTAAATCGGCGGGAAAGTCGTCTGGGTTGTAGTCCCTGAAAAATCGAATGGGCCGCAGCAGGGTTTGCAGGGACGCCTCAACCGGTCTTGATAGGGCTTGCAGGGCTTCAGCCTGCACGGACATGGGGAGGGCCTCCGCGCGCGAAGTCAGGGTAATGCGAACGGGCCGGACCATGGGCCCTGCGGGTCCGGTCCGGTTTTCGTAGGCGGGGGCGTCTCGCGGAGACGCATGCGCGATGGTTCTTCAGCTTGGGGTGTCCGTCAACGGGCTGTCGGCACAGGCCGCGGCCCACATGGATTCCGTCCCTGGGCCCTCAGCGGGCTCCGCAGGCCTGCAGGCAGGCCTGCATGTGGCCCTTGGCCTCTGCCGCAATCACGCAGCATTCGGCAACGCCGTACTCCTTGGCGCCAATCACCTCCAGGTTCAAGGGGCCGTCGTAGCCATGTTCGTGCAGAACGCGAATGTAGCCCAGAAGATCGATGTCGCCACGGCCGTTGGCTTGGTTTTCCGGATCGCCGGGTCCTTCCTGACGCCCCCGGCAATCCCTGATGTGAACGTGCTTGACCCGTTCGATTACGGCCGCAATGGCTTCGACGGGATTCTCGTTCGCGCGGTGGATGTGGCTGGGATCCATGTCGATGCCGAAAGCCGGGCTGGAGATGGCCTCCATAACCCTCAGGGTGGTGGGCGTGTTGTACACGGCGTTGCCCACATGGGCCTTAACGCAGACGATAACACCGTAGTGCTCCGCCCGATCCGCCAGGCGTCCCAGCGACTCGATGGACTGCTGCAGGCTCTCCTCGTTGTCCGCTTCGCCGCCCGGGCCGCAGTTGACGATGGGCACGCCGATCTCGGCGGCGGCCTGCATGGCCTTCTCCATCACGGCGGGATCCTGGCTTGGCTGCTCCATGGCTAGCAGGGGCAGTTCGTAGGCCCGGGACAGGTTTCGGATGTCCTCGGCCTGGTCCCGCCATTTCTCTAGGTCCAGGTGGTCGGCCATCGGGGGGATGGCGGCCAGTTCAATGCCGTCGTAGCCGGCACACCGGGCGTACTTGAAGGCGGTCTCCAAGTCGTGGCCTCCGAAGAGGACCGAGTTGATGCCAAGCTGCATGGGGACTCCTTTGACGAAAATTTGGGCTCGGAAGCGGGTTAGACGGACACCACCTTCCCGGTGTGCCAGGACTCGATCGCCCCTTCGATGATGGTTTGGACCCGCAGGGCATCCTCGCCGGAGGCATCAATGTCCTCGGGTGCCGCATCTGCCTTGTTCTGTTCGATCCAGCGTGCGATCCTGGAGTCGAAGGTCTCCGGAAACGCCATCATGCCGCCCAGGTGGGCGTAGGACTCGGTTTCCATGCTGCGGCGCGGGTAGAACTCCAGATGTTGGCAGGCTTCGCGCAGGACGAAGCGACCGTCGGAGCCCACAACCTCGAGGGTTTCCAGTCCAAAGCTGCCCCCCGCATCATAGCTGCCGGTCAGGTGCCCGATGACGCCGTTCCGGAAGAGCAGATTGACCTGCACGTTGGACCAGATGGCCCGGCCCTTGCCCTTCTTGAAAAACGCCTGCACCTTCTCGACGTCGCCGGCGAAGTAGCGCATCACGTCCAGGGAGTGCGGATGCAGGGCCCGCATGTGGAAGTGCTCCGATGTCTCATTGGGATTGTTGATCCACATCGTCATGTTGATGATGTTGAGTTCCCCGAGGCGGCCGGCGTCCACCCACTCCTTGGCCCGCAGGGCGGCGGGGGTGAACCGATGGTTCAGATTGATGCCGTAGCGCAGGTTGCGTTCCCGGGCCCGGGCCACCATCTCCCGCGCCTTGGGTAGTTCGTTGGAAATCGGCTTCTCCCCCAGCACCGGAATGCCGGCCCCGAGCAGGGCCATGGTCGGCTCGTAGTGGTCGCCTCCGTTTTCCTTGCCCGCGGTGCAGACGCTGGCCATGTCCACATGGACATCGCTCGCGAGCAGGTCCGGGATGGACGTGAAGTGGGGAACGCCGAACCGTTCGCCACCGGCGGCGGCGGCCGCTGCGACGACATCCACCACCGCCACGAGTTCCGTGTCCGGGTGGGCCTGGTAGATGCGGGAGTGGTTTTGGCCGATGTTCCCGATACCGACCACGGCAACGTTGAGCATGGGGCAAGTCCTTGAACTGTTGATCCGGTTGGGCCGGGATCAGTGTGGATAGACGCGCGGGAAATATTCTCCCTGCAGCAGATCGCCGTCGCCGACGGTGACGTAGGGCTTCATGATGTGCTCTCCGCTGGCCACGAACGTGGTTTCCTGGGTCATGTAGTGGAGAGCGATGGCCCGCCGCGGCCGGCCGCTGGTGTTGGCGTGGCTGCCGTGCCAGGTCAGGGAGTGGTGGTAGTGGACCTCGCCGGCCCGGACCGGACACCGCCGGACTTCAATGTCGTGCCCGTTGAAGGTGGACGGCATCGCCTCGTAGTTCTCCAATGTGCGGAGGAAGTCGATGTTGTCGCCCCACTTGTGCGAACCGGGCACCATGCTCATGCAACCGTTGTCGATGCCGGCGTCGTCCAGCGCAATCCAGGCCGTGACTTCCGTCATGGGGGCAATGATGGGCCACAGCGGCGCGTCCTGGTGCCACATGTTGACACCGCCCCGCTGCGGCGGCTTGTACTGGATTTGGTCGTGCCAAATCCTCAACTCGGCGGCATCGGTCAGCTGTGCCAGTCCGCGCGTTACGTCCGGGTGGAAAATCAGGTCCCGAAACGGCTCCGAACTGATCCAAATATCCACAATCTGCCACACCGGTTCGTCGTCGTTCACGTTGAGGTTGCGGCAGCTGACGGGTTGCCGGACTGCGGGGTTGTCGCTGTCCTCGATGGTTCGCATCACCTCCGCGTTGAGGCGGTCGACGGTCTCCTGGGACAGGACCTTGCCGGCGTTCAGGAAGCCGTCGCAGTGGAACTGATCGATTTGCTGTTGGTTCAACATGGGCGCCATGCTCCTCCTCGGGTCCGATGAAAGGGTATCGCTGCGCGGCCGGCTGCGGTCCGACCAAGCCTGTCAGTCGTCGCTCTCGCCCGCCTGCAGGCGCTGGCCCTGGACGGGATCGCCGATGTGCAGGGTGTCGTAGGCTTCCTGCGACGAACTGAAGTATTCAATGTCCATGTTCCCATGCCAGTGCGGCTGGTTCTGCACGGGGTTCGGGAGGCCGGTCTCGGCCTCCCGCTTGGCGATCCAGGCCTGGATCAGGCCTTCGAAGTAGTTGCACAGTTCGGGGTGTTCCGGTGCGATGTTGTGGTCTTCCCCCGGATCCACACTCAAATCATACAGCTCGATTTCGGGCTTGAAGTGGAAATCCGGCTCCAGGGCGTGCATGTACTTGAATTGCGGGGTCCGCCAGCCGTGCTTGCGCATCCAGGTGCATTCGGTGATGTAAATCCCGGTTTCGAAGGTTTCCACCTCCCCGTCGACCAGCTTACGCAGACTGCGTCCGTCCAGCACCTGGTCGGTCTCCGCCCCGAGATAGTCGAGGATGGTCGGGACCAGGTCCTTGTGCTGGTTGTAGCCGGCCACGCGCAGGCCTGCCGGGACGCGGTCGGGGAACCGCATGAGCAGCGGCACGTGCAGCACATTGTCGTAGATGCCGTGGTGGTCGAACCAGCACTCGTGGTCGTAGAGGGTCTCGCCATGATCCCCGTTGATCACCACCAGCGTGTTGTCGTCCAGCCCCAGGGCGGTGATCGATTCGAGCAGCGTGGCGATGCAGGCGTCCATGTACGCAATCGCGCCGTCGTACTGCGCGATCACGTAGTCCTTGTCAGTGATGCCGGGCGGCATCCACATGCGGAAGAAGTCCCGGAACGGCTTGAACGCCATCACCGGATCCATGGAACGGTTGCCGGAGTCCAGTTCGTTGCCGTGGTAGAACGCCCGTTCGTACGGTGCCGGCGGCAGGTAGGGGGCGTGCGGGTCCATGTGCCGGAGGAAGAGGAAGAAGGGCCTGTCGCCCGCCGCCAGGCGTTCCAGTTCGGGTACGGCGACCTCGTTCAGGTTTTGGGCCTTGGGACTGCGGCCCGTGGCCCAGCTGCCCCAGGCCGCATAGTCCAGGTAGTTGTCGAAGCCGCGCGAACTGGGGTTGCCCGTGAACCCGACGCACGTGGTGTCGTAGCCGACGGTCCGCAGCATCTCCGGCAGGGTCTTGATGTCCGGTCGCAAACCTCCCCGGTGGCGCAGGGCCACCACCTGCGTTCCGAACGTGTCGCGGCCGGTCAGCATCGAGCCGTAGGCCGACGTGGTCGGAATGTGGGCGCTGATGGTGTTCTCGAACAAGGCGCCGCTGTCCGCAAACTTGTCCAGGTGCGGGGTTGTCAGGCGTTCGTAGCCGTAGCCGCTCATGTGGTCGGCACGAATGGAATCAATGCCCATGAGGATCAGGTTGGGACGTGACTGCGCTGCGGCCATGGAAACCTCGCGGGGCGGGTTGCAGGGGACGGGAACGACTGGGCTTCGGGGAAACGGGCCCGGAACGGGGATTGTAGGTTACCGGACGAAGGTACGGGAAACCAAGGTCGGGTTCCGCCTTCCGCCGTCAGGCCGCCGGGACCTCCGGTCCGGCCCACTTACCAAGTGACGGTGTGCCCTGCCTGGCTGCCCGAATCCGTTGCTTGCAGGGGACGCACCATGCTTGGCGAATGGTCGCGTGTCCAACTTGCCGGCAGGTACGCTCAAAGCCAGCGGTCGAACCACTCGGCGGCGGCCCCCGCGTTGTAGGCGTGGCCGGTCTCGAACTCCGACATGCTGATCCGATCCGACGCCTCCAGGAGTTCGTAGGCCTTCCCGGTTCGTGCAAATTCCGCCCGGGATGCGTCGATTGGGAATATCGGATCCATGATCCCCTGGATGAACCGGAGCGGCCTCGGGGCAATCAAGGCGGCCAAGTCGCCCATGTCAAGCCGGCTGGCGGACCCGGGCACGTAGTTGCATTCGCAATGCCGGATATCCATGATCGACTCCTTGAAGCTGCAGAAGTAGCATCCCGGCACGGCCACCGCGAGCCGCTCGTCGATGGCTGCCAGCCACAGTGTCGTCGTGCCGCCGCCGGAGTTGCCGGTGATGCCGATGTCGCCCGCCACCGGGTTCTCCATGGTGGCCAGAAAGTCCAGTGCGACCTTGCCGTCGAGGCACCGTTCTCCAACCATGGTACGGCCCAGCATCTGGTAGAAGAACGACTGGTGCCGGCACGAGTTGGGAATGTCCTGCGCAGGCGTTCCGCTTTGCCGTTCGCCGAAACCCCGCTGCTCCACCGAACACACCAGATAGCCGGCTTCGGCCAACAGCTGGGCGTAGTTGCCGTCGCGCCCCTCGGCCTCCCTCCGCTCCTCCTCCGACGGGTAGTTTCCCAAAATGGTCTGGACGGACGGGTTGTGTCCGTGGAAGACCAGCAGCGTGCCCCGGGGGCTGGACGCGGTGGGTCGCAACAGGTACAGGGGCATGTCCGGAGCCGAGTCGGTCTCGACCAGCCACTTTTCTTCTTCGATGCGCCCCCGCTCCCGCCTGTGCAACAGGGACCTGGACGCGATGCGGGGAGTTGGCACGTCCGCGATGCCCAGCATCGCCTTCGCTTGACGCCGCGTCGCGACCTGCCACGCCAGCAGGGAGCGGGGATCATCGGCGGTGCAGGCCAGGTTGGCAGGCCGTTCGGCGTAAAGAGTCTCCAAGGAATTGTCCAACCGAAATCGGGTTTGGGAATCTGGCATGGTGCACGCTGCCTTTGGTCATTGGATCGAGGTCTGTCCCCTGAACAGTTGCCCAATGTTAGACGGCCCGGGGAACCGCCTGTTGTCGGGGACGGTCCGGGCCATTCCCTCCCCCGCGCGGCCGGATCACTGTCGGCGAAGGTCGGGGAGCGGTGCGGATGGTTGAGACCGCGGTCACCCTTGGCTGCGCATCAGCCGCCAAGTGCCGTATCTCCCGTCCTGGGGCTGCTCGTCCACTTGTTCCAGGTCGGTGACAAATCGTTCATGGAACAACGCGTCCAGTTCCCCCTCGAGGAAGAACCGGCGCTGTTCCGGGTCGGGCGGCGCCGGCGATAGTCTCTGAAAGCAGAACAGGTGATACCAGGCTCCGGGTTTCAGCACGCGCGCCAGTTCAAGGACATAGGCGCGTCGCTGGTCCGGCCCCAGTGTGTGCAGGCAGCCGACGTCGAGCACATAGTTGGCTTCCGACGTTCGGCACGGCCATGCGGACGCGTCCGCGACGGCAGCTCCCATCCGCAAACCGGAAGCCCGAGCCTCCCGGTGCCGCTGCAGGCCCTTAAGCAGGGCGACCAGACTCAAGTCGAAACCGACGGCACGGACGCCCCGTTGGGCCAGGAACCCGAGGTTGGTCTGTGTGCCGCAACCTACATCCAGGACCAGGGCGTCCGGGGAAAAGTGGTCGCCGTGGGCTTGCCAAAACGCAACGACTTCGGGTGGTGTGATGCCGGTGTCCCAAGGGGTACTGCCGTGGGTGTACCGCTCGTTCCAATAGGCTGTTCCCTCGTTCATGACCGGTCCCGGGTTTGCACAACCTCGTACGGGGTGGGGGATGGGCTGCCTCCCTCTTCCGCATTGGCAACGTACTGATAGACGGGCAACAACGGGCCTCGTTGTTCGCCCCCCCTTTCGTTGTAGTCGCAGTGCAGGAGCCAGACACAATCGCGGGTGCGCCGTGCCAGGCTCGTCACGAAGCGGTGCAGGAGGTGCCTGCTGACCAGGGTTTCCTCGCCGTCCCTCCACGGGCCGCCATGCGTGCGCGTGGGGGACAGCACCCATGGATGTGCCAGCTGCCCACGCAGGCGTTGCCCCCAAAGTTCGCTGCCGATGTCCAGCCATATCTGATGGCGCCACGACCGGTACCGCATCAGCAGGGACGTCACGGGGGCCAGGAACACGGCATCCGCGGGCGGATCCTCGTCCGGGACATAGGGATCGCCCAGCAGTCCCTCTTCCACGAGATCCGTGAACAGCGCGGCGGCCCCGCTCTCCGGGTCGGTTGCCAAGTCCGCATGGATTCCGTGCTTCAGTACGAGCTCCCGGAACACGGCCGCCGAACGCGCCAGATGCGCGGCCACCCGCATATCCTCCGGATCACGGTCGAATCCATACTGGGGCTTGCTCAGCACCTCGTGGATGAGACGGGCGAGAAATCCGTGCAGCGAAAATGTACTTTCCTCGCTCCGGTAGGCAACCAGCCAATTCCTCAATGCGTCCCAGTCCCGGCCACGGGCCGTGCCGACCCGTTCGCCGATGTCGGCGGGCAGGTGAATGAATCCCGTTTCGCCGGACTCCCAGTGGGGGAGCCAGGCCCTGGCCAAGTGGTGCGCCTGCAGGCCGGCCAGACTCTTGATGGACTTCATCAACGCAACGCGGAGATCAAGCTCTCCGGGTCCGCTCGCAGCGAGCCCGGGATAGGCGATCCGGGCGAGACACAGCAGTGCTCTCGTGGCTGGTTCTTCGTGCAGGGCGCGACTGGGACGGTGCGAATACAGGTTGGCGCCGGCATCGGCAAGGTGCTGCTTCAGGGTCACCCTCATTTGATTGGTGACGATCGGGGCCACCAAGGCGATGTCGCCGGGCTCAACGCCGCCTGCAATCAGACTCGCCGCGAGATCCGCTGCCCCGGCGAGCATGTCTATGTTGTGCTGGTGGCTGGAGTGGGCCAAGCGTCCGCCATGCGGTCCCTTCACCCCGCCTCCGGTTGCATGCAATTCAATCCGCCCATCCCCGTCCCAGTCGATGCCGTCGGATGGATCAGGATCCCTGTCCCTGTTCGCCGCGTTGAGCCCTTCGGCCAGAAGGCGTTGGATCGGATTGGACGGATGGGTGGTCCGCACGCGCAGTTCGCACAATGCGGCAATGTCTTCGCAGCCCTCGGGGTATCCGCCGTCGAAGTATCTGACACCGGCATCCTCGTCAACCGTGACCAGGAGTGATTCCAAGTGGGGCGCCAGTGTTCGAATGAGCGCGTGGGTGTTGTAGGTCTGTTCCTCCAGGTTTTCGACCAGCAAGTGGCGGCAGGTAGGCAGCACACAGCTTTGCAGGAGGTCTTCGCGTTCAATGACCTGGTAAAACAGGCTGATCAGCAGGCTCTCGTCGATCAGGCCGTGGGCCAGGCAGAACCGCCGGAAGTCCGCCAGGAGGTCCGCAACATTGGCCAGGGATGCCGCAACCCCTTCCCGGTAGGGTCCGGGTTGCAGACCGTCGATCAGGCGGTCCCGCGCCTCCTGGAACGTCAGTCTGTACATGGCGGATGCCCGCAGGATTTCAATCGCCTCCCGCACCACCCTCCGTTCCCTGCGGCTGTACTTGGCGGCAGCCCCCGCCAGCCTGCCCTCCTGGAACAGGGACTTCACGCGGGGGATGAGGATGTACTGCACATGTTCCCGGGTGATGGGAACAGGTTCGGCCAGCGGCTTGGCAAAGCCGGTTTCCGCCGCCAGTTCGGGCCAGGCCAGGGTTACCGCGGTGCTGGCCAGGCGATGGGGTGTCAAGATCCGGGGCTGGTTGGCGGTCCGGTTCGCGAACGGGCGCCACCGTCTTCGGAACTCGGGCCGCGACAGGTTGGCCGGGAGGAGGGCCACAGTCCTGAAGCCCTCTGCCGGGAAGGTGTGTTGCAGCCAGGCCAACCTGTGCAGTGACAGGGAGGTCTTGCCGGTGCCGTACGGACCCTGCACATAGAGCTTAAGCGGTGATTTGGCCTTGGCCACCGCCTTTTCGGCCAGGGTTGCCAACCCGGTCACAGCCAGCCTCTCCCCGGAACCGCGCAACTTGCGGAGCCCATGTGGAGGGCCCCGTCAACAAGGATCCCAAGTGGCGTCGCGCCAGCCGCCGCGGCACCGATGCGCGGGCAACCAGGCGACGCCGCTGTCAGTGCACCTGGAAGAACTCGATGCTCTCCCCGCTGGGGCCGTTGAAGAAGGCGATGGTTACGGTCATGTCACCAAGTTCAATCGTCTTGGGTTCCACGGTTACCTCGTAACCGGCGGCCCGTACCTGTTCGATGCTGGACTTGGTGTCCGACGTGGCCAAGGCGAAATGGAAGATGGGGTCGTTGGCCGCGTCGGCACCGGGTGCAGGGGTGTCCGCGGTGGGTTCAAACAGCTCCATGAAACTGCCGTCACCCATGTCAAGGAGCCAAACCCTCCGTTCCGGTGTGCCGAACCGGGCGGACACCGGCATGCCCAGCACATCCCGGTACAGTTTCAGCGAGGCCTCCCAGTCACGGGTTTGGAGGGCGATGTGGTGGCAGCCGCCACCGGCGATGACTTGGTTTGCGGTACCCAGGGGCATCTGGTCTGATTCCTGTGAACGTAATGGCGACGACGGGTCCCGCCGGGATGACTACAAGCCGAACAGGTATTGGCTGTGGACGGTTGGACACCAAAACTTCTCTATGTAGTCGATGACCAGACCGGTGCCTGCATCATGGCTGACATAGGGAGGACAGGCCGGATTGTACATGCTGTCGGTGAGGTCCCGAACCAGGGCCACAGGCACATTCCAGCGGACCATCTGCTTGATGCCGAAGGTTCGGTTGAGAATGCACATGTTGGTGTGGACGCCCAGGATGAACAGCCGACGGATGCCGGTGTGTTGCATCCAGGTCCAGATTTCCGGTCCGTTGTCGGACACCACATCCCTGTCCTGATCGATGGTCAGGGCCGGGTGTTGGCGCGTCCAAACGGCAGTCGGCGCGTCCTCGCCCGAATCCGAACCTCCGTCCTGGTCGTTGATGGGCAGGGGCGGATCTTCACGCGCCGCATCTGCCGGCGGCGGAATCGGCGGCAACTCGGCAATGCGTTTCCGTGCCGGGGAGTCTGCATAGAACGCCAATGTGTCCGAAGGTGCGTGGACGATGTGGAAGCCGCGGCTGCGTGTATGGTTCAGGAGGTCTTCCATCCGCGGCAGCAGGGCCGCCAAGCGCAGGTTCGCGCCTTTCGACCAGTGTCGATCCCATACGTCGCAGACCAGAATTGCGCTGCAGGCTGGTTCGATTTCGGTTTCCCTGACATCCCGGGCCCACTCCGACAGTCCTTGGGAGCCGGTCCGGAGTGACTGGGATTGAAGGCTGATGCGCATGTTGCAGGGGATTGTGTGTTCAAGCCATGGTGGTCAACATGTCCCGCGTGACTTCCTGCGTCAGCGGTCTGCCGGTCGCGTACAGTTGCAGCTGTTCAACAATCAGGGCTCCCTGCCGCTTGCGGGCTTGTTCGCTTTTGCCCGCCATGTGCGGGGTCAGCACCAGGTTGGGCAGCCCGCGCAGACGGCTGTCGACAGCCAGCGGCTCGCTGTCGAACACGTCAAGTGCGGCCTGGAAGCGGTTTGTCTTCAGGGCATCGTAGAGAGCATCGGCATCCACGGCGTGGGAGCGGGCTGTGTTGATGAACAGGGCGCCGTCCTGAATCATGGCGAGGTGCTCCCTGGAAAGCATGTGGTAGGTCTCCGGCGTTGTCGGAGCTTGGACCGTGATGATGGGGCAGGTGGACATCAGTTCCTCCAGCGACGTCTTGGTCACCTTCAGTTCGGAGGCTCGTTCCGGGGACAGGTACGGGTCGTAGACCACGATGTCCGCGGCGAACCCGTGCAGGAGCTTGATGACGTTGCGGCCGGTGTGACCGGCTCCGATGACCCCGATCCGGGTACCCCCCAGCTCAAAGCCCAACTCCGACGACTGGGGCCATTGTTCCCCCACATGCATGCGCCTGTTGATGTTGTGCACGTTCCGGCGGCACATCAGCATCAACAGGACTGTCATCTCGGCCACGGCCGGTGCGATGGCGGCTGCGGCATGGACAACCTTTATCCCCCTGTTCCAGACCGGATCGGGCAGGAGATTCTTGATGGTGCCGGCGGAATGGGCCACCAACTTCAGATTCGGACAGGCATCCACCACGTTTTGGGAGAACGGAGGCGTCCCCCAGCCGGTGACCGCCACTTCGCAATCCCGGACCAGGGCGATCATTTCGTCCTCCGAAAGGCGACCGTCCTCCTCCTGGTAGCGCAACGCGGCCAGCGATGCCAGATCCTGCTGGCTCTGTTCGGAGAACAGAGCGTTGAAAAGGGTCGGTCTGACTGCCACTGCAGCCGTGAGTTGATGTCGGGTCATGGACAGGGGATTGCTTGGAGGGACGGCCAGCATTCTAGCGCAGGATCCGCGTGTCCGCTTCGCCATGGCCGAGATGGCATCGATGTGCACCGGGCACTCTGTGGCACACTGGCGCGCCGGCCGGAGGCCGACATGGGAATGGTGGGAAGCGGGGTTGCCGGTCCCTGCCGTTCAGGGAGCAGTCGAAACATTCTTGCCAGCCAGGAGTACAGCCGTGCCGTTTTTCAACTCCGACAACCGCCCGGCTCTGCAGCCGTTCGGCGACCAGGGCCCTGCCCTCCGAACGTTCTGGGGCGACGACATCATGATTTCACTCGTGGACATACAGGCCGGATCGGTGGTGCCCGTCCACAGCCATCCGGAGGAACAGGCGGGGTATGTCGTTGCCGGAACCCTGGAATTCACCATGCAGGGCGAGACCACCACGGTAGGCCCCGGCGGTGTGTTTTTCATTCCCGGCAACGTGGAGCACAGCGTGGTTGTCAAGGGGACGGAATCTGCCAGGGTGGTGGACATTTTCAGTCCGATCAGGGACGACTACAAGTACTGATACGGATGGGAACCGTGTCGCCTCAGTCCCTGCATTTCCGCATCGTCCCATGAAAATTACCGCCGTCAAACCCCTACTGGCAGCCGGCGCGAACCGGGTGTATGTGTTTGTCAAAGTTGAAACGGACCAGCCCGGGTTGGTCGGATGGGGTGAAGCCTCCCTTGAAGGCAAGCCGCGTGCTGTCGCGGGATGCCTTCAGGACTTTGCTTCCATGATTCACGGTGAGGATCCTCTGCGCACGGAGTTCCTTTGGCAATTGATGTATCGCAGCGGCTTTTGGAGGCAGGGGGTGATCGGCCTGTCGGCGCTGTCCGGCATCGACCAAGCCCTCTGGGACATCAAGGGCAAGGAGTTCGGCCGGCCAGTGTACGAGTTGCTGGGGGGCAGGGTTCGCGACCGAGTCCGGGCCTATACGCACTTTGGTGGCGGCACTGCGGAATCGGCGGCGGAGTCAGCGGCATCCAAGAAGCAGGCAGGCTGGTCTGCGATCAAGACTGTACCGGTGCCGATCACCGGTATCGTGGAGGGCATCCCGAAGGTGAAACAGGCCGCCGCGTCCCTGAACGAAGTTAGGCAGGCAGTGGGCGATGAAGTCGACATCCTTTTGGACTTGCACGGCCGCCTGACCCCGCAAATGGCTGTCCGCTATGGTCGCGCATTCGAAGAGGCGGCGCCGTTTTTTCTTGAGGAGCCTTGCCAGGCCGAGAACCCCAGGGCCATGGCGGCCGTACGCGAAAAGCTGGATACGCCGATCGCCACCGGCGAACGGTTGTTCACACGCTGGGGCTTCCGGGAAATCCTCGATGTCAATGCCGCCAGTATTCTGCAACCGGATTGTTGCCACGCAGGCGGTATCACGGAACTGATGAAAATTGCATCGATGGCGGAAGTCCACTATGCCGGCATCGCCCCCCACAATCCTTACGGTCCGGTGTCAACGGCGGCGTGCGTCCATGCGGACTTTGCCATGCCGAACTTCGTGATCCAGGAAATGATCGACCCGATCGACAATCCGGATGTCTACGAACTGGTTGTGGATCCGCTGCCGGTGTCGGACGGCTGGATTAATCCCCCGACCCGGCCGGGGCTCGGAGTTGAAGTCGACGAAAGGGCCGTAGCCCGTTGCGCACCCGATTTCGATAGTGGAACAGCCGGTGGTCTGACGCGCCGGGTGTACGGCGCATTCCACTTGGACGGCGGGGTGGCCGACTCGTAGCCTCGGGCATTCGCCGCCCGGCTGCGACACAGGATGGACGCGGCTACCTGCCAGGACCCGAGTCCGTTCCGTACAAGCCCTTGTTCCCGCCGACCTTTGACCGCCATGCGTTCCCTGATCGACCTGTCCCGCGACGACCTAGTGGGGTTGCTGGCCGAATGGGGATACCCGGCCTACCGGGCTCGGCAGATCCACGGTTGGATATTTGGACAGTACGTTGAAGCCAGCGAGCAGATGACCAACCTGCCGGAACCCCTGCGACGGCAACTGGCGGAATGGGGGTCCGTTTGGCCACTGGAAATCGCAGACAGTCGTCTGTCACGGTCAGGCGATACCCTCAAGGTCTTGTTCCGGCTTGCCGACGGGGCCACAATCGAAGCGGTCCTGATGCTCTACGACCGGCGGCGAACCCTGTGCATCAGCAGTCAGGCCGGCTGCGCGATGGGCTGTACTTTTTGCGCCACGGGCCTGGATGGTCTGACCCGCAATCTGACGGCCGGCGAAATCGTGGGGCAGGTGCTGGCCCTGTCGCGTCAATTGGCACAGCGCCGGGATTTGGCAACGGATCGCGCGCGGGCCAATGGTTCGCGGGTCACCAACGTTGTTTTCATGGGCATGGGCGAACCCCTGCACAACTACGGTCCGGTGCGGGATGCAATCGGTGTGCTGACATCTCCCGAGGCGTACGGATTGGGCGCGCGCAACTTAACCGTCAGCACGATCGGCGTGGTGCCGGCCATGCGCAGGCTGGCCCTCGAAGGGCTCCAGCTGCGGCTGGCCGTAAGTCTCCACGCACCCCATGACCACCTGCGTATCCAACTTGTGCCACCGGGCAAGCGATGGCCCATCCGCGACATCATGGCGGCGGCAGACGAATACGTCGAACGAACCGGACGCCGGGTCACGTACGAATACGTCATGCTCGATGGCGTAAACGACACCCTTGAACTTGGCCGCCAACTCGGGCGGGTGCTACGGGGACGGCACTGCCACGTCAATCTGATTCCGTTTAATCCGATACCCGGACAGCCCTACCGGCCCACGCCGGATGGTCGGATTCGGGCGTTCGCCAAGCAAGTGGAGGCGAGTGGCGTGCCGGTCAGCGTCCGGGTGCGCCGCGGTGTTGAGATGGATGCCGGCTGCGGCCAACTCAGCACCAGGTTCAAGTTGGAATCGGCTTCGGTCATGCTGCAAGCCGATGGCGAGGCGCCTTAACGGCTCAGGGACTTGATGCAGGAGGTGCACAGCCGCTTGGACACCTTGCGGCCGTTCTCCATCACCTTGATCTTTTGAATGTTGGGGTGCCAGTGCCTTCGGGTCGCCTTGTTCGACCACGGCCTGTTGTTGCCGTACAGGGGGCCTTTGGCACAGTTGTCGCACTTTGGCATGGTGACTTCCTCTCGACAGTCCCGAACGTGTTCCCTATCCGTGTGTGCGCCGCGTGGACGCGTAGGAGGCAGGCAGACAGTCTACTCCAACTCTCCCTTTTGGGCGGAGGTTTGGCCCAGCCACGACAGTGGCAAGCGTGTGTGGCCTATTGTTGAGGCTGCCGGGATGATCTCGCCCTGTTGGTTGCGGAGGTTGGCTTGCGGCCGGCCGGTCGCGAGAGTGTTGGCCGAGATCTGGGGACCAAATCCGCGGTTTTCGAACCCGGTGCCGTACCGGGGACAACCGCACACCGGGGGCAACCGGATCCGAATGTCTATAATTCCCACTCAGGGCACGATGTCCCCGCCGCCCGGCTTGGCGGGCCTTGCCTGTTCGGTGCGAATTCAGTGATACCCCCGTGCAATCCCAGACAGGACCTGTATCCCGCGACGTGGCCGTCCGCATGCTTGGTGCGGCCACCGCTTGGGTTGCGCGGCACCGGGAGCAGTTGAACCGCGAGAACGTGTTTCCGGTCCCCGACGGCGATACCGGCACCAACTTGACGCTGACGTTGCAGGCGGTCGTGGAGGCTGTGGGCGGTTCGGATCCAGACGACGCCCAGGCCATTTGGTCCCGGGCAGCGCAAGGCGCCCTGGCCGGATCAAGGGGCAATTCCGGTGTCATCCTTAGCCAGTTCATGGCCGGCTTTGCCGCGGAGGTGACATCGGCCGGCCGTTTGGATGCCGCCGTGTTGCAGAAGGCGTTCGCGGCGGGAGCCGGAAAGTCGCAGTCCGCCGTGGCCGAACCGCGGGAAGGCACGGTGTTAACCGTGGCCCGGGATGTTGCGGAGCACGTGGCCTGCCTGTCTGTGTCGGTCGGCTTCGACGCCATGTTGTCCGCGGCGTGTGAGGAAGCCAGGGATTCGGTTCAACGCACCCCGGAACTCCTGCCTGTCCTGAAGGAGGCCGGCGTCGTGGATGCTGGTGGGTGGGGCTTGACACTCTACCTGGAAGGGCTGCTCAAGGGTTTCAGGGGGGTGCAGGTTCCCGAATTCGACCTGCCGACCGAAACGGTTGCCCCAGCACCCGCCGGTTATGCCCGGGGTGAAGTTCCGGCTGTCGAACACGGCTTCGACATCCAGTTCCTGGCACACCATCCGGTTCATCCCGTGGACCAAATGCGCGCCGAACTGCAGGCCATGGGCGAGTATGGATTGGTCGAAGGCAGCGAGGAACTGGTCAAGGTGCACGTGCATGCGCGCGATCCGGGCGCAGTGTTGTCATGGGGCAGTGCCAGTGCTTTCATCACGGATATCGTGGTCGAGAACCTGGATGCCCAGGCGGCGGCGATGGCGAAGGACCGGGCGTTGACACAGGATCCGGGAACAGTGCGGTTGGTTCAGCCGGCCCGATCCGATGAACTGGCCCTGGTCGCGGTTGCGGCCGGTCCGGGGTTCGCAGAATTGTTCGAATCGCTGGGTGCCAATTGCTTAATTCAGTGCAACGATACCTACAACCCCTCGGTGGGTCAGTTCCAGGATGCAATCCGGACCGTCGGAGGCAGCCACGTTCTTGTGCTGCCCAACCACAGCAATGCTCTGCCGGCGGCACAGGCTGCCGTGGCTAGTTTGCCCCCCGCCTCGGCGACCGTGATTGGCACTCCCTTCGTGTTGTCCGGCGTGGCCGCGATGTACAGGTTTGAACCAAGCGGGGGACCGCGGGATTTGGTTGTGGGCGGCATGCAGGAAGCAGCCGAGGCCTCCGTGTACGGCTCCGTGGCCAAGTCCGTGCGCAATTCCGGTTCGGAGCGCGGTCCGGTGTTGGAGGGCCAGTTTGTTGCGCTCGCTGGTGGCGAGACGGTATTGGGCGGGTGGACCCGGGTCGAGGATGCAGTGGACTTTCTGCTCAGGGAGTATCTTCAGCCCCGGTTTGCATCCGTTCAGGAAGGACAGGCGGAGTTTCTGACCGTGTACCGCGGCGCCGATGCCAGGCCTGAGCAGGATGCGGTCGTGGAGGCGCTGGTTGCTGCTGCCACTTCCCTCGACCTGGAGTGGGTGGACACCCGCCAACGGAACCACATGTACTTGTTCGCGATCGAGTAGCAGGCGTCCTTGACCGGCGTCGAACATCTTCTTCATGCAAGGTACCGCGATCGTCACGGACAGCTTCGCCTTTCTCCGGACGGGCCTGCCGGTGTTCACGATTCCGCATCGGATCCGCCTGCTTGGGCAGGAAGTGGAGGATACGGAGCTTACGGCGGACGCAATGTTCGACCGGCTGGTCCGTTCGGGACGGCGCACGTCCGCCGCCATGCCGGAAGTAGTGCCGCCGAAGCCCGATGCGGTGCGGGCGACCCTTGAGTTGGCGGCGCGCGAGAGCCGGAGCATCGTCGCGATTCACAGCAGTTGCATGGTGAGTCCCATCCATCAGGTGGTGGCGAGCGCGAGCAGGGATCTGGCAGGGGTTTCCGTACGTGTCGTCGACTCGCGCAGTGTGTCCTTGGGACTGGGCTTCCTCGTTGAGACGGCGGCGGCGGCCGCCGCCGCGGGCTCGGGCATGAATCGGATTACCCGGGAGGTGGCCGGCACGGTTCCCCGGCTGTTCGCCTCCTTCTTCACCGAGAGCCTCCATTATCTCGAGAGAAGCACCGGCCTCACGGCCTCTTTGAGCCGCTTGGGATCGTTGTTGGGAATCAAGCCCCTGTTGACGATGGAGGAAGGCAGACTGATCCCCATCGAGAAAGTTTGCAGCCGGGAGCAGTTGGCCGACACACTGTGCGCCCATGTCCTGGAATACACGCAGATCGAAAAGATTGGCGTCATGCACCATGCCTATGCCGATGTGGCGACCAGCCTGCGGGAACGCCTGCCCCGGGAAATCCCGGGGATCCGTGTGGTGGACCTGCCGTATCCGCCCGGATTGGCGGCCCAACTGGGACCCAATGTGGTTGGTGTCCTGGTGGTGGAGGGAGGCCTGTGATTGCGAACGCGCCCAGTCAGGCCGGCATGGCGCTCCTGGCGCGTCTGCGGCGGGTCCTCGATCTGGAAGAAGCACAGGGATTTGCCAATCGCAGTACCCCCTGGGGCATGCGGAAGTTGGGGATCAGCTGGGCCCACGCGGCCCAGGCGACCGATTTGGCCACGGATGCCATTGAGACGGTTGCGGAGTTGTTGGGGCTGTATGACGACTGCGAGCATTTGCGGCCTTCCCTGCTTCGGCACCTGCGCGGTTGGTGCGCAGGCTCGGCCCGTAGCAGGGTGGACTTGGACGCGGAGGAAGAGGAGGATGAACTGCACGCGGCCATGAATGATCGACATGCCGGGCAGGACCTGGTTGCAGCCGATTCCGGTCTGGATGATCCGGTCACGGCTGTCCGAGGCGTAGGACCGGCGATGGCCGAAAGGCTGGCACAACTGGATGTCCACACCTTGGGGGATCTATTGTTTTTTTTCCCAAGGCGGTATCAGATGTTCGACAACCTGCAACTGAGTGAACTGGAACCTGGACGTGCGGTGTCCGTGATGGGACGCGTTGTGACCGGCAGCAAGGCTCGTTTCCGTTACGGCAAGCATGTGGGCAAGACGGGAATCCGGGCGCGGATTGTGGACGGTTCCGGGGAAGTCGAGTTGATTTGGTGGAACCAATGGGTCTTCAATGCGGTTGATGAAGGAGCTCTCTACCACATTTACGGCCAAGTCGAGCAGCGGGGAACCCGGTGCTTTATCAACAATCCCCAGATGCAACCGATTGACGGCCGCACCGTGCGCCAGAATCTTGACCTGGCCGCCCGCGGGCACATGCCCCGGCACACCTGCTTTCCCATTTATCGACTGTCGGCGGGCCTGACCAACGGTTTTGTGCGCAAGCTGGTTGATGGCCTCCTGGATGCGCGGTTGCACCAGAACCTCAACGATCCCTTGTCGGGGGACCTGCGACAGCGCTACGACCTTCCTTCCCTGTGGATGACGCTCAAGATGCTCCATCAACCTGCGGATGAGGAGGAGTGGATCAGGGCGCGCCGGCGGATGGCGTTCCAGGAACTGTATGACATGCACGACCGCATCCGGGCCGGCCGCAAGGCGTGGCTCGAGCGGCAGGCACCGCGCATCGTAGCACCACCGACGTTCATCGCCGAGTACGCCGCGTCGCTGCCGTTTCAGCTCACGGATGAGCAACAACGGGCAGTGATTGAAATCTTGGATGATTTGGGCGACGATGTTCCGGCCCGGCGCATTCTGCGCGGCGAAGCTGGCAGCGGCAAGACCGCGGTCGTTGCCGCTGCCATGATTCTGACTGCGGATCTGGGGTTTCAGGCCGTGATGATTGCGCCCACGCAGTTGCTGGCGCGCCAACATCGGAACACGCTTGACGCGCTGGTCAGGGGCATGAAGGGCGATCGGGCATTGAACCCGGTCCAAGTGGATCTTCTGGCTGGATCCCAGACGCAGGCGGAGCAGTCCGAAGTCCGTACGCGGCTGGCCAACGGCCAGAGCCGCATCGTGGTTGGCACCACAGCCTTGGTGCAGTCGCAGGTGCGGTTCCACCGTCTTGGATTGCTGGTGGTCGACGAGGAACACCGATTCGGTGTGAACCAGCGGGAAAGCGTCGCCAACGAACTGCATGGCGCGGCCGAGAGCCTCACACCACACCTGATATCGATGTCGGCCACTCCGATTCCGCGCTCGCTCAACAGAATACTGACCGGCTTCTCCGATGTCTCCGAAATTCGCAGCCGGCCGGCCGGCCGGCTGCGAATCCGGACCCTGCTCCGCAGACCGGAGGATCGCCGGCAGGTGCACCGTCACCTGAGGCGGCAAGTTGCGGAAGGCCGACAGGCCTGCATTGTCTATCCCCGCATCGACGCGGACCGGCACGAGGTATTGGTGGGTGCGGTGGAAACGGAGTTCGAGTGGCTGGCCCGCGATGTGTTCCCCGACCTGCGGTTGGCCAAGCTCCATGGGCGCATGGACCAGCCCGAGACGGACGCGGCGATGGAAGGATTCCGCCAGGGGAGCATTGATGTGCTGGTGGCCACCTCGGTCATCGAAGTTGGCATCGATGTACCCAATGCCACGTTGATGCTCATCGAAAACGCCGAACGCTACGGGCTTGCCCAACTGCACCAGTTGCGCAGCCGGGTGGGACGGGGAAACCACCCCGGGACGTGTGTTCTGATCTGTGGCACGCGCGATCCGGAGTCCCGGGAACGACTGGAACTCCTGACGTCGTTGGACAATGGTTTCGAAATCGCCGAACACGACTTGAAGCAGCGGGGGGCGGGCGAACTCATGGGCACACGGCAGACCGGTCTGCCGGACTTGGACAGGGCTGCCTGGATCGACAACCAGGTTGTGGAATGGATCGCGCGCGAATTTCCGGAACCGGACAAATCCGATTCATCGGTGCAACCCGCAATACCCTTCTAGCCGCAAGCGTGCGCCGCCGGCAGTTGACAGTGTAGTTCCGATCCCAGCGGACGCCGGCCCTGACGACTGGCTCCCGGAGATCAACATGCCCCGTTGGCTTGGTCCGGGCAGCGCACAGGCAGTCCGGAACGCCATTGGCGACGAGGCCGGTTGTCCGGCACTTGCCGGGCCGCGCCACGACCGCATGAAGCAGGCCTGTCCACGGGGCCAACAACTCAAGGGTCGCCAGGACGCGCGGCTGTCCCTGTGCCGAACTCCGTCCCGGCGGCAAACGGGCGCTGCGGAATTGCCGGGTTGCCTGTGGTCAATCCGGGTGGCAGGGGATGAGCCGCACCGGCTGGCTAACCGTACACTTCGGGGTTGGCGCAGTGCGGGAGGCGTTTGCCTTCCAAGCCGGCAAGAAGGTTGGCGGCCGCAATCTCGGACATGCGCGCCCGAGTTGCCACGCTCGCGCTGGCGATGTGCGGTACAACAATGATGTTGTCGAGTTCCAACAGCGGACTGTCGGGGGGCAGCGGTTCGGGTTCCGTGACATCCAGGGCCGCGTAGAGGATGTCTCCCGATTTCAGGGCCGCATGCAGATCGTCGGGATTCACGAGCGGACCGCGGGCGGTGTTGATCAGGATGGCCGTGGACTTCATCCTGGCGAAGGCCGCGGCATCGAACAGATGCGTGGTTTCCGGTGTGAGCGGAGTGTGAACAGACACAAAGTCCGACTCGGCAAGGAGCGTATCCAGGTCCACCTTGCGAGCACCCATGGCGACCGCTGCCGGATCATCCGCCGCCACCCAGTCGTCGGCAAAGAGGACGTCCATGTCGAAACCCGAGGCGCGGCGGGCCATGCCCTTGCCAATCCGCCCAAATCCGACAATGCCCAAGGCGGCGCCCGTGATGTCCTGACCCAGAAGCAGCGAGGGTCCCCAGGTTTGCCACTTGCCTTCCAGTACATAGCGGGATCCTTCGGTGACCCGCCTGGCCGCGGCCATCAGCAACGTGAAGGCGAAATCTGCGGTGGTGTCCGTTAGCACATCCGGCGTGTGTCCCACGGGCATTTTCCGGGATGTCGCGGTGTCGGTGTCCACGTTGTCGAATCCGACCGCGTAGTTGCTTACCACTTTCAACTGCGGACCCGCGGCATCCATGATCTCCTGGTCAATCGGCGTGGTCAGCAGGGATAGAATGCCGTCGCACCCCCTCACCCCTTCCAGGACGGTTTCCCTGGGTGGCGGCAAATCGTCCGGCCAAACCGTCGCGTCCACGGCGTCCCGGACCGTCTGCATGCCCGGTTCAGGGATGATGCGCGTCACGAATACCTTGGCCTTGCTCATACTGTTGCCTGTTCCTATTAACCGGCACCCTTCGGTACCGGCGCGGGTAATTCGCTCTCGGTTGATGGGGGCCGTGTTGCAAGCCCCCGCAACTCGAGTCCGGGTGGAGCAGCCCCCACCGCTGTCCTGGTTCGTTCCGCGAGCAGGGCGCGTACGTCCCTGTAGGGCATGTACAACGTAATCTCCTCGTCGTACAGCCTCACCAGAATATTACAGGCGGCATTGATGTCCGCGTCCAACACAACCCCGTCGCGACAGTAAAACCGGTCCCAGCGACGCGTGCCCTGCAACAGGCCCGTGCGGGAGTCGATTTGCGATGTGTAGGCTGGATTGACCAAGGCCAACGCAGAACCTCTGCGTCGAGATATCGAGGTGAGGGTGTCTGCCATCACGCCCTTGACCCAGCCGTTCAGGCGACGGTTGGTGTCCCGATGGCGGTACTTGGCGGACTTCATGGGCAGGGACAGGTCCTCGCAGGCAATGATGCCGGCCTTGTCCACAACGGTGTGGGCCGCCTGGCAGAGGTGGTCGCGCACCTGTTTGTGGTGCAGGGTCCGCCGCCGGTTCCACTTTTGGTTTCCGAGGTTGTTCTTCTGGATATTGTCGGCCTTGCGGGTGTGGCCCTTGGCCCGATGCTTATGCTCGACCGCCCGCAGTTGGTTGCGCCGCTGGCCCTTGACCTTGCGCCGGTCGCTCTCCGCGGACAACAGGTCGCCCAGGTCCTTGCCGTGGCGTTTCCCGTCGCTGTCGGTGTAGACTTCCGTGTAGCCTTTGTCCACGCCCACCGTGGCATCCCCGCAGGGACGCGTGCTGCACACCTGTGCCTCGTCCACGGCATGGTGGACGGCCACCTGTCCGTTGTCCTGCAGGAGGATGCGCAGGGTGCCGGCAGGCAGGTGTGTGCCCTTGAGCGGAATGGCAATGCGTTGGCCGCGTTCCAGACACTGGAGGTAAACCCAGGCCCGTCCGTGCCAGACCTTGGTGGTGTAGGAGCCGGCATCGGCCACGATCTGGTTGGTTGCATGGGAGCGGCCGCCGCGCCAGCACTTCCGCATCTGCCGGTGCAGGAACGGATCCTCAGTCCAACGGTTCTGTTTGAGTAGGGAGTACAGCCGTTGGCGTTCGGCGTCGTCGCCCCGGGTGCGGTGCCGCACGGCCCGCTTGACCGGCACCTTGGCTGCCTCCCGCGCCGCATCGATGTCGCCCAGAGCGTCGGCCAGCGCGGCCTTGCCCAGCCGCGCCGGCAGCCCGTGCCAGGCGTAGCCCTCGGCCATCCAGGCATCGCGGATGTCGTAGGGGGATTGAAGGACCGTGGATACCCCGCTGCACCGTTGCCACGCATCCGCGCGCACCCGTCCGCACCGCGCCGCTAGGTCGGACAGACGGGCGTACTTGGACTGATTTAAGCGCTCGCTGCGCAGGATGCGCGTGACTTTCTCAGCCATCAATGGCAGCTTCTTGGATTTACTTCCGATATTGACGTACTCCGTACAGCCTGCAGGAGAAAGTATGGACCACGGACATCGGGTCCTCAACCGTTTGGCGCTTGGTAAGAGGCCGGGCTGGTTGACCATCCGGAACTCGCAGCCGTGGGTTTCGGCAGTGTAGCAGGGACTCGGCGAACGAGTGGCTGTCGCTACCCGGACGCGTCCCAGGTATCAATACCTTGAACCCATCGATCTTCCCCGCCAACGTGCGGATCGCCGCCAGCATCGCGTCAATCTGACCCGGTGGCCACTGTGCGAGCTCATCGCAGATGGCGGAGCTGGGAGCCATGCTGTGGAGTGGACACGTGTCAGATCCCTTCACCACCAGCGACACTTCATGCCGCTTGTTGACGATCTGTAGCGCGTTGACCGTGTTGACCACCGACCACAGCTTGTGGTCCTCCCACTGCGGTCCCAGGAACCTGGCTACGCGCTGGAATATGATCCGCCCCTGAGCGTAGAAGTTTGCAATGACCACCACTTCCCCACCCGGCTTGTACAGAGGCCCTTCGTGGTCAACGGCCACCCGCTCCGCTCGTCCACCGGGATGCCGGTCCCCGGGCAGCCTCATGGCGGAAGATGGAAGGGTGGATGCGGATGCGGGGGCCCGGCCGTCAGCGTTGCTTCAAGGGCACGAATGCCCGTTCGTCCGGCCCGCGGTAGATCTGCTTCGGACGCGCGATTTTCTGTGCCGGATCCTCCAGCTGCTCCTGCCAGTGGGCCAACCATCCCGCGGCGCGCGCGATGCCAAACAGGACGGTGTAATAGTCCGCCGGAATGCCCAGTGCCTGGTAGATGATGCCGCTGTAGAAGTCAACGTTCGGATAGAGGCGCCGGGCCTGGAAGTACTCCATGCCCAACGCCGCCTGCTCCAGGGCCAGGGCCAGGTCGATTTTGGGATTGGCGCCCGTGACTTCAAAGACGCTGTAGGCCAGGGTTTTGATCAACGTTGCACGCGGGTCCATGTTTTTGTACACCCGGTGGCCGAACCCCATCAGCAGGGCCTCCCGGTTGATCACGCGCTGCAGAAAGCCCTCCACATGGTCTGCGGACTCGATTTCCTCGAGCATGCGCAACACCGCCTCGTTGGCGCCTCCGTGCAACGGGCCATACAGGGCGGCCACGGCGCCTGCCATGCTGCTGTAGGGATCGGCATGGGACGAACCGATGGAACGCATGGCGGTGGTCGAACAGTTCTGCTCATGGTCGGCGTGCAGGATGAACAGACAATTCATGGCCGCCCGGATGGCCGGGACTTCGTCGGCTGTTTCAAGGCCGAAGTTGCGGACCATGCGCAGGAAATTGCCGATATAGCCATCGTCCGCCGTGGGTTCCTCGGCCTCGATGCCCTGGCCATGGCAATAGATGTGGGCGGCCACCACGGGCAGCTGACCAAGCAGCCGGTACACCTGCCGCCGGCGAACGTCGCTGTCCAGAACCTCCTTGGCCTCGGGATACAGCGTGCCCATGGCGCCCAAAGCGCTGATCAGGATGCCCATCGGATGCGCATCGCGCGGAAACGAGCGAATCAGGTTGACGATGAACGGGTCCACCGTCGCGTGTGCCTGGATTTCCTCGCGCCATCGAGCGGCGGCGGCGGCGGAAGGAAGTTCCCCGTTGTTGAGGAGGCACGCCACTTCCAGGTAGTTGGACTCAGTCGCCAGGATTTCGATCGGATAGCCGCGATACAACAATTTCCCCGCCATGCCGTCGATCATCGTGATGCTGCTGATCGCCGGAGCCGTGTTCTGGTAGCCGGGGTCGTAGGACACCAATCCCGCCCCGTCTTGTGTCACCCGTAGTTTCTGGAGGGACTTGGCCGGGATGGCGCCGTCGATGACGGGCATCTCCACCTGCGAACGGTTGTGGCTGTCGGTCAGGATTACGGATTGCGACATTAATCAGCTCCCGATTGATGTTCGGTACGGGATCGGCGGTAGTACGGTTCAGTTGACCATAAAGGAGGACAACTTGCCGCAGAGGTGATGAGGCACGCGTCCCACCAGATGCGTTCCGTCGGAATCGTAGGACTCCGATTCAACCTGTCCGTAGCGATGAATCAGTGAAACCACATCACCCCGGGCATAGGGCACGTGCAATGTGACCGACTCCATTTGCGAGGCGAGCACTTCGACCAGCGTGTCAAGCAAGGAGGCCACACCGGTTCCGTGCACGGCGCTGACCGGCGCGACGGCCCGGTAGGTCTCCCGGCATTCGGTGGGCAGCCGGGCCAGCGGATCCTGGCCTGTGGCCAACAGGTCGGTTTTGTTGGGCACCAGAATCATTGGCGTATGCCCCGCACCCAATGAATCCAACAGTTCCTCGACGACGTTGATGTGTTCCTCCAGGTTGGGGTGCGTCGCATCCACCACGTGCAACAGGAGGTCGGCTTCGTTGACGCTTTCCAGGGTGGCCCGAAAGGCCGCGACCAAAGCGGTGGGCAGTTTCTGGATGAAACCCACCGTGTCGGTTACGAAGGCTTCCTGGCCTTGGGGCAGCTTCAACTGGCGCGTAATCGGATCCAATGTGGCAAACAGCAGGTCGTCTGCGTATACCGAGGCGTCGGTCAACCGGTTCAGCAACGTGCTCTTGCCCGCATTGGTGTAGCCGACCAGGCCCAGCCGCGGGGTTGCATCCTGGGTACGGCGGGCACTGGTGCGCAGCCGATGGGCCTTGATGGTCTCCAGTTCGGCGTTGAGTCTGGCAATCCTGGACGTAATCTGGCGTCGGTCCAGTTCCAGCTGGGTTTCGCCCGGACCCCGCAGGCCGACGCCTCCGCCCGGTCCTCCGGCGCCACCGCCGGCCTGTCGGGCCAGGTGGGTCCAGGCCCTGGTCAGGCGCGGGAGTCTGTACTGGTATTGGGCCAGTTCAACCTGAACGATGCCCTCGCGCGTACGCGCGTGCTTGGCGAAGATGTCCAGAATGAGCGCGGTCCTGTCAATCACCTTGACGTTTTCGGACACCGCCGCTTCCAGGACGCGCTGCTGTCGGGGCGAAAGCTCCGCATCGAAAATGACAACGCCCACGTCGGTCTCCGCGACCGCCTCGGCCAGTTCGGAGACCTTGCCTTCACCAATCAGGGAGGCAGGGTTCGGGGTTTGCATGCGCTGGCTCAGGCGCGCGACTACGTCAATGCCGGCCGTGTCGGACAGCAACTCCAGTTCGGACAGCGAATCCTCCAGTGACAGCGCTCCGGGTTCCGATCGGAGTTCGACACCAACCACAACAGCCTGTTCCCGTTGCGGTTCGGAGACGATAAGCCCCCGCTCATCCCGCAGGGGGCCGCCCGACCCGTCGCGGGCCACGCGGCTGAAGTCGTCAATCTGTGTAATGGAGGATGTGTTGCGCGCCGCAGCCATGGCTTCGCCTTAAGGCATGCCTTCTGTAAAACGGTTAGGGTCGCAGCAACAGGCCGGAAGGGCGCATCACTGTTCCCGGAGGGACTCCTGATTATAGACAGTGCCTACACATTGGGTTAAACGAAGTCGGGTTGGACACGGTGGCTGCAGGGGGGGCGGCGCCAACCGGCCGCCATAACGGCCGGTTGGCTAACCCCTTCGCGCATGGCGCCGTCGCGTGCTTGCCGGGCCGCCGTCATGGTTCGGTTTGGCATCGAACCGGCCAGGCACACCGGGTATTCATGACCGTGACAATCGCCGGTCAGCCCCAATCCCCCGGTACACAGGCGGGAGGACATACCCGGCTCGGCTCCGGGGAATGCGGCGTCGATTGGGGCCGGGCAGCCGAGGTACTTTCCGGCGCCGCTCTCACCAGACCCGTGCCACCGGAAAGCACTGGAACCGCTGGGTGCGGGCGAAGCCGTCCCAGATGCGGGCCATCTGTTCCACCGTCTCCGCAGGCCGTCCGTCCATTGAGAAACCACGTCGTTCACCGCGGACGACCTTTCTGGGTTCCCACCCGGTGGTGCGGCAGTACTCGTAGTAGTCCTTGAAGGAGTTGTATTCGACATGGATCTTGAAGTTGCCCGGGAGCCGGCTCATGGGCGACATCGGATCGATGGTGTGGCAGGGGTTGAGCATGCGCAGCAGACGGGCCGGGTAGGCCTTGCCCACCGCCTTGGCCAGTCGGATGGTCTCCCGGAACGTCAGCACGGTTTCGCCGGGCAGGTTGAGGCTGAAATACACAAAGATCGGTATTTGGTAGCGCTCCAGGTTGCCCAGCATTTGCAGGAACCGTTCGTTGGAGTAGTGCTTGCCGTTCAGGTTGCGTACTTCCTCGTTGCCCGACAGCGGGGAGATGGCCACCTCGGTGTGCTCCAGGTCCGCCGTCTCCCCCAGCAACCGAATGAATTCCCGCGACGGGAGCTGGAAAAACTCGTTGTAGATTCCAATGCGAATGCCCCGTGCCTGCAACTCGCCGAAGAACGTTCGCCACCATCGGGCCGGAAAGGTGGCCGGATCCAGTGACAGGGAGACCTGCTTGTAGCCTGAAGCCGCGAGTTGCTCCACGTCGTCCACGACATTCACCGGGTCCCGCATGACATAGCCGGACCGCGCGGCCAGTTCGGTGTGGGCCTCCTTGGAGCCGCCGCAGTAAATGCAGTTGAAGGCGCAGCCGCGCCCTATGGTCAGCCAGTGGCCCTTCTGCTCCGTCCTGTGGGCATCGATGCGACCGCCGCCGGTGTATTGCAGGGCACCGTAGCTCTCGCCGTGTGCAAGCCAGTCAAGGTCGACAAAGTCAAGCGAGTCCAACATCGGCCCGTCTGCCGTGTAGAACTCCGTACTGTTGCGAACGCGGCCGTCTTCCCGCCAGGTTAGGTTCGGCACCCCTGCCGGGTTCAACACGGCATCGCCGCAAACCTGGTCGACCAGGGTGGCGAGGGGAACTTCGGCATCGCCGCGAATGATGAAATCGAATTCCGGATGGGAGGCGAGGATTTCCTCGGCAAAGTAGGTTGCAGTCAAACCTCCGGCCACGATCTTGGCGTCCGGAAGCAGGCGGCGCACGTGCCGGGCAACGTCGACGGCCCCGAAACAGTGTTCGTACCAGTGCAGGTCAATCATGACCAGGGACGGCCGATCGACCTGCTGCAGCCAGCGTTCCAGCCGGAAATCGGTGTCCAGCATGCGTTCCAGCGGCAGGTTCAGTCCCTGTAGGGACCAGCCTTGGCTGCGCAACAGGTTGGCCATGCCAATCACGCCGACCGGAATGATCGGATAGAAGGGACTGGCCCGGTATTTCCCGTACTCGGCTTCTACTTCCTGTTTGGCCGGATGGATGTAGAGGATGTCCATGCCTGCCGATTATATCCGGGCCGTCCGGCCGGAAGGCCGACGGCCCATCGCGGGAAGTCCTGGAGCGGATGACGGACGAGCAGCGGCCCACCGCGCGCGCCGGTCCGCGCGGCGGTCAGAACAAGGGCGAATTCCGGAGTTCGGGTGCCGGGCCTGGTCCGTTGACGAGTATGTCCTGGACCGATGGCCAACGTGCAAGACGGTGCGACACTTCCCCGACGTCGGCCTCGTTGCAGAGCACGTGGAGGTTCGGACCCGCGTCAACGGTGAAGTAGACCTCCAGGCCCTCCTGCAGCCGCCAGTCCCGAATTTGCCGCATCAAGGCAACGGAACCTTCATTCAAGAACAGCAGGGGTGGTTCCGACGACATCATGACCGCGTGCATGAGCATGGCATCGCGTTCGCTGATTTCACCGAGGCTCTTGAGGTCGCGTGCGCGGATTGCCGACCGGGCCGTGTTCAGATGCGACTGTACTTGGCGTACGCGTTCCTCCTGGAGGGGACTGGTTGCAGCCAGTCGGTGACCGTCATGGCTGCTCACCGATTTGGGCCCGGCATCGAGCACAGCCACCACATCGTGCAGCGGCCAATGGTCCGGACCGGCCACCTGGCATGCAACGCTCGTGGCGTCGTCGCCGCCCGCGGACCACTCCACAAATCCTCCCTGGAAACTGCGGCAGGCGGAGCCACTGGCCCGGCGTGCCAACCGCGCCTGGTGTCGTCGGTCCGGGATATCGCGCCGGCCACCGGCGGCCAGCGCCTGGCAGGCCGCGACGGTCAAGGCGCAAAACCCACTGGCCGAGGAGGCAATGCCCGCGCTGGCAGGGAAACTGTTGCGGCTTTCCACGCGCGCCGGCCAGGGGACGCCCATGGCGGTGCGTATCCGATCCAGGTGACTGACGGTGCGCCGATGGGCGGACCCCGACTGCTCCTTGCCGTCGATGACCACGATGTCGGCCTCGCCGGTGGGGTCGACATCCATCCACGCCACGGTGGTGGTGGAATGCGCATGGCTCAGCGTCATGCTGAGCGACCCGTTGGCCGGCAGGTTCAGGTTTGAATCAACCACACCCCAGTATTTGACGAAGGCGATGTTGGCGTGCGCGCGACAGGTGGCCTTGCACCGGTACAAAGTCGGCCTCGGGGTTGCAACAATGGGGGCCGGACGTCAGGCCGATCCGCCCGGCACAGCGCGCGCCATCAGGTTCAGCCACCAAACCGAACGGCGGGGGTGCCCTTGATGCCCGGCCTGCAGGAAAACAGGTTTCCGCTCATGGGGGCGGCCGCCAGTTCGTCGTCGGACATCTGCTGGGCTGCGCTTGTGATGTACAGCGTGCCCAGGTCGTCGTCACCGAAGGCACAGGCCGTGATGTTGCGCGCGGGCAGGTCGATGGTGTCGAGGACCGCACCCGATTCGGCATGAACCCGACAGACCTTGCCGCCTCCGTAGAAGGCCACCCAAAGATGGCCCTCCTCGTCGATGGCCATGCCGTCCGGCAACCCGAAGGCCGGCTCGACCTCCAAGAGGGTCTGTTCACCGGAAATGTCGCCGGAATCCGGGTCGAAGTTCCAGGTTCGAACCTTGTAGGACATGGAGTCTATGTAGTACATCGTGGACTGATCGGCACTCCAGACGATGCCGTTGGAGATGCCAATGCCGCCCAGCATCCTGGTGACGTTGAAATCCGGGTCGACACGGTAGAGGCTGCCCTGGTCGGTGGGGTTGTCGTAGGCCATGGTGCCCGCCCACAACCTGCCCGCGGGATCGCACTTGCCGTCGTTGAAGCGATTGCCCGGCAGGTGTGACTCCGGGTCGTTGTGGACGGTGATGCGGCCGGTCTCGAGTTCGAGGGAACCAATGCCGTCCCGGAGGGCCAGGACCACATGGGTCTCGGTCCATGGCACCACGGTGCCCACATGGCGGCCCGTGTCCCAGGTGCGGTTGCTGCCGTTCGCGGGATCAAATGCGTACAACTCGCCGGACAGTACGTCAATCCACCACAGCACCCGCTTGTCCGAGTCCCAGATCGGGCCCTCCCCAACCAGTGCATTGAGGCCCACGCGTACTTCTGGAATGATGCTCATTCTGATCGGGCTCCATCGGCTACCGCCGCACACAGCCGATTTGCCGGTCCTTCGCAAGCGGACCGGCGACGGCAAACGGGATCGGAATTGGTCAAGTTTTATTATATCGGGGAGCGCGGTTCCGTCGTCCCTTGCGCCAATGAATGGTACTCGGGCAGGTCCTGCCCCAATTTCCCTCAGCATCAGGTTTCTGCCGTGTCCAGCCAACCCAATGTGCTGCTGATTTGCACCGACCACTGGCCTGCCCGGTTGCTGGGCGCGGCCGGACACCCTGTGATCCGGACTCCCACACTGGACACCCTGGCGCGCAGCGGGGTTCGGTTCACCAACGCCTATAGCGAGTGTCCCGTCTGCATACCGGCGCGGCGAACGCTGATGACCGGCATGTCGACGCGTGCCCACGGCGATCGTGAATTCAAGGTGTTGGAGCCCATGCCGGCTTTCCCGACCCTGGCCCAAACCTTCCGCGACAACGGCTACCAGGCCCAGGCCGTGGGCAAGCTCCATGTGTACCCGCAGCGGGATCGGATCGGTTTCGACGACGTGATGCTGGTGGAGGAGGGCCGTCCCATATTGGGCGCGGTCGACGACTACGATCTTTGGCTGGGGGATCAGGGACAGGCCGGCCAGGGCTATGCCCACGGCATGAGCAACAACGAGTACACCTTCAGGCCGTGGCACCTGCCCGAAACCCACCACACCACGAACTGGATTACCCGGACCATGTGCCGGCAGATCAAGCGGCGCGATCCGACCAGGCCGGCCTTCTGGTATCTGTCCTACGTGCATCCCCATCCGCCGCTGGTGCCCCTCGAGGCATATCTGGATCTGTACCGGGACCTCGACATGGACGATGCGTGCACGGGGGACTGGAGCGGCGATCCGGACAGCCTGCCCTACCTCCTGAGGGTGATCCGATCCAAGTGGCAGCACATGCCTCCGGGCGAGATTGCCCGAATCCGCAGGGCGTTTTATGCCCTGTGCACGCACATTGACCACCAGATGCGCCTTGTGATAGGCACCCTGCGCGAGGAACGTTTGCTGGACAACACGATCATCATGTTCACCTCCGACCACGGCGACATGCTGGGCGACCATGGCTTGTGGGCCAAGCGCGTCTACTACGAAGCCTCGGCGAATGTGCCCATGCTCGTCCAGGGCACGCGCGAACAGGCCGCGGCAACCGCCGGCACGGTGTCCGACCGGCTGGTGGGTTGGCAGGATGTCATGCCGACGCTGCTGGACATGGCCGGATTGGAAATCCCCGACCATGTGGAGGGCCGATCCATGTTCGGCGCCGAATGCCGCAGCCATCTGTACGGAGAGTGTGGCGAGGGGCCCAAGTCGAGCCGCATGATCCGACAGGGTTCGCTGAAGCTGATCTACTACCCCTGGGGCCACCGTCGCCAGTTGTTCGATGTGGACGCCGATCCTGCCGAGCAACGGGACCTGGCTTCCCTCTCCGCCCATGCCGACGACTTGGAACGGATGACAAGGCTCCTGGTCGCCGAGTTGTACGGACCGGATCTCGATTGGGTTGTGGACGGGGAACTTGTGGGCATGCCCGCACCGGATTTCGCGGACGTTCCCAACAGGGATCTGTCCGGGCAGCGGGGCATTCATTGGCCGGCGCCACCGCGCGATGCCAGTGGCGACCGCGTTGGCATGCCATAGCACGCTTGACGGTCCTCAAGTCATCCTCCCGACGGACTGATCCGGGACTCCGGGCGCGGTGGCCCTGTTGGCCTGCCGAGTTCAAGTAGTCGGGCACGGCCGGAATCCCCGAGGGTGGCAGCCGACGTGCGGGGGAACGTGTACATGGCCCAAACCTGATTGGTGGTTGGCCAAGGCCCGGCACCCGGTGGCCTTGGCTCGGGTGGCCTGCAAACAAACCGCGAACCGGATGCATCCAGCATGGAGCCTCGCAAACATCGGTCCCCGGCGATGCAGAGGTGATGAACCGACGCGGCACCCAACCCGCAACTTCTACAACGGAGTGAAATTGCCCATGAAAATCACGTCCATTGACACGTTCCTGATGCATGCCGGTGTTCCTGACAGTGGAGGTTGGGGTGCCCGCAACTGGCTGTTTGTCCGGGTTCATACCGACGAAGGCCTGTACGGTGTCGGCGAAAGCAGTGGTTGGCCCCGGGTCGTGGAAACGGCCATCCGGGACCTGACGCCGCTGGTCGTTGGCCAGGATCCGTTCCACATCGAATCCATTGTCCAGCAGCTGCAGGTGGCGATGATGGGACACGGCATGACGGGCGTGGTGGGCGCCGGCGCCATCACGGGGATTGAGATGGCCCTTTGGGACATCAAGGGCAAGGCGCTGGACACACCGGTTTGGAACCTTCTCGGCGGAAAGGTGCATGACACGTTGCGCCTCTATACCCATGCCCATACCCCGGACCAGTGCCTGCGCTACATGGAAAGGGGATTTGACGCCTTCAAGACGGGCGGAGTCACCGAACCCCTGGGGAAAATCCGAACGTTGCGCGATGAACTCCCGGATGAAATCGACCTGATGGCGGATGTGCATGGACCGCCCTGGTTGACGGTGCCGGATGCCATCCGACTGGGCAAGGCCCTGGAGGAGTTCGACCTCCTGTTCTATGAGGATCCGGTGGCGCCGGACATTCCCGGCGCCATCGCGGAAGTGGCCAGGAACGTGAACCTGCCCATCGCGGCGGGCGAGAGGCATGCCTGGACCTGGGGTGTGCAGCAGCTGATCGAAGACCACATCATCGACGTGGTGCAACCGGACACGGGACGTGCCGGAGGCCTGAACGCAATGCGCAAGATTGCCGCACTGGCCGAAACCCACTTCGTGATGTTTGCGCCGCACGACGGATCGCTCGGCCCTGTGGCCGAAATGGCTGCGGTGCACTTGTGCGCAACTCTGCCCAACTTCCTCATTTTGGAACACCTGGAGGACGATGTGCCGCAGCGGTACGAGGTGATGGAGCCGCAGCCGGAGATTCGGGCCGGCCACATCGTGGTTCCGGACCGGCCCGGGCTTGGCGTAGATATAGTTCCAGAGGCCATCGCCCACTATCCGTCCTCCGGCAACATCGCCTCTCCGCGCACCCGACACTACGTTCGGTCCCGCGCCCACCGCACGCGATGGCTGTCCGCCTCGCCGAAACGTGCGGACTTCAACTGATCCGGGTCGCCCGGACGGCGTTGGAGTCGGTGGGGTCGGCGGCAGTGTTGGCCCCGCCACGGCAAGGTCCGGGAACTTGGCCATCAACGGCCTGCGACCAGTCGCATCCGCCGCCCGTGGTTTATGGGCATTCGGAATCGGACGGTCCAACCGCCGGGTTATGATTCGGTGTCCGGAATGCGTTCCGGGCACCTTTCCCGTTTCCCCAAAATAAAGGAATCGCCGCGCCATGGGCTTTCCTGTCTACGACTTCCGCAACCCGGAACACATCACCAACATGCTGGTCACCCCCCAGATTAGGTCGCGGTTCCTGAGAATGGAACCGGGCACCGAGGCACAGGGACACACACATGATCTGGGACACGAAATCTTTCTGATTCTCTCCGGGCGGTGCGAGTTCACAATCGACGGTGAAACCGAGGTGCTGGATCCCGGCCAGCTCTGTGTGGCCCTGGTGGACCAGTGGCATCAGGTTAGGGTTGTCGGCGACGAGCCGATGATCATGTATCTGTCGGTCACGCCGCACGTCCAGCCCACCCATACGTTCTGGAACGAGGACGGCACGCGCAAACCATCCCGTTTCTCCCCCAACGCCAGCTACGATGTCGAGGTTGACGAGTCCGTGGACGAGGACGCATTGCTCAACCGCATGGTGGAGGCCAACAACGCCGTTCAGGACGCGACCTTCAAGCTTTCCAGAGCTGTCGGTCAGACCACTTTCTTCGACCATTACAACCGGGAAAACATCTGGGTGGTGATGCGCGACTTGCACCGGCAGGTGGCGCGGCTGGACGAGGTTTGGAACGAACTGGCCCCGCGTGCAGACGACTGATCGGCAGGTCCAATCCCGCAGCAGCCCCGGAGGCCGCCCCCAATGGACAACGTACGCATCGGAATCGTGGGCTGCGGCGCCATCGCCCAGGTCCACCACGCACCCAATCTCAAGGAGCTTTGGCACCTCTACGACCTCAATTCGGTTTGCGACGTTTCCGCCCAGGCGGCGGCCCATGTCGCCGCCCGCTTCGATGTTCCCGCCCACTTCACCGACTATGCTGCCTTCCTGGCGTCGGACATCGAGGCGGTGGTGTTCTGCCAAACCGACCCCAAGACGGACTACGTGCTGCAGGCGCTGGCTGCCGGCAAACACGTTTTTGTGGAGAAGCCAGTCTGCTTCAACCTGGACGAAATCTCGGCCATGGTGTCGGCCCAGGAACGGGCCGGAGTGGTCGGCCAGGCAGGCTACATGAAGGTCTACGACCCGGCGTTCGAAGTTGTGGCTGCGGAAGCCGCGGACATGGATGTGCGCTTCGTGCAAATCCATCACCTGCACCCGACCAACGATCTGCATCTGGCCCAGTTCGATGTCCAGCGCTTCGACGACGTGCCGGCGGCTGTCATCGACAGAACCGGTGCCGCGCGCCAGGCTGCGTTGGTCCACGGTTTCGGCACCACCCTCCCGGACGACGTGGCACGGGCTTTCTTCCTGCTGTCCGGAAGCATGATCCACGACCTGTACGGCCTGCGTCACATCATGGGTGTGCCGACCAAAATCCACAATGTGGACATTTGGCAGAAGGGGCGGGCGGTGACCTTCCAAGTGGAGTACGCGAACGGGGCCCGGTGCAACGGCACCTGGATCGATCTGCCGGATCTGTGGGACTTCAAGGAGACCCTGGAGGTGTGCGCCGACGACAAGCGCGTCACGCTCAGGTACCCCACGGGCTTTTCGCGGGGTCAGTTGTCCGAAGTGACGGTGCAGGAGATTGATGCCAGTGGCATGACGGTGGCGCGGACCCCCGCCATCGACTGGGCCAGTGCCTTCATCCGCGAGATGCAGGCGTTTCACGGCTGCATCAGGGAAGGCCGGGAGTGCCGTACGCCCCTGTCCGAGGTGCATCACGATGTCGGTTTCATCATCAATCTGATCAAGTCTCACTTGGGGATCGGCTGAGCCGGACGCCTTGAATTCGTCCACCGGAGGTGTGCGCATGCCGTTGCTGGAGCAGGTTCGCATCGCGACCGGGACCGTTGAATCCGCCGCGCTGCCGGCAGGCCTGCAGTTGGACCCGTGCCTGGGCCTGGCGTGTGTCCCGGGACTCTCGGGCCAAGTGGTCCACAATGCCCGCGATCCCGAAAAGGGCCTGTTCGAATCCAGGGGCACGCGCATGGCCAACGGGGACTACCTGTTGATGTTTCCGGACGGCAACCACTACGGCCGGACCCACGAAAAGGACAACGACATGCTGGCCTACCGATCCCGGGATCGGGGACACACTTGGGAAGGGCCGGTGCCGGCATTTGACATAAACTACAGCCAGCATGGGTTCATTCCCCTGCATCCGGCCGGTTCCGAACGGGTGTACGCGTTTGGGACGCAGCCGATTCCGGGCATGTGGACACGGGAACGCGGTCTGCAGGAGAATGCGCCCATCGGATACCGCTACTCCGACGACCATGGCCATGCCTGGTCCGAGGTCAGGCTCATACGCCCGGCGAACGATCCCGGGTTCCGCGGCATGTCCGTCATGCGCATGACGGAGACCGCGCGCGGCACCTGGCTGGTGGGGAGCCACGAGGGCGACTGGAGCTACAATCCGCTTATCACCAGGCAGTATGTTCTGCGGTCCGAGGATCGCGGCGATACCTGGGACTTGTTGCCGGATGTACGGCACGGGGGTTGGCATGCACCGCCCATGGGCCGCATGGACGAGGGTCGCCCCCTGGCTGCGGAGGGCGACGAGGTGTATTTGCTGGCCCGTACGCCCACAGGTCGTCTCTGGGACCTGCGCAGCCGGGATGATGGCAGGACCTGGTCCGATCCCAAGCCGACATCCATGGTGCATCCGGATGCACCGCCCATGCTGTTCCCCCTGTCCAACGGTGGAACCTGGGTCAGCCTCCATCACAATGTCCACACTCAGGGCCAATATGTGGGTCTGGCCGGCATGATGGATGGGATGTACGATCGGGGACAGTTGTGGGCATCCCTGTCAACGGATTGGGGCCGCTCCTGGAGCGAGCCCGGGTTCCTGTGCACAATGGCCCGGCAAACCGACCTGGGTTCACCGTTTCGCAACTACCAGTGTTCCTACGTCGACGGGTTTGCCGACGACGGCGTATTGAATCTGTTCATGTCCCAGTCCTGGCAACGTGTCCTGCACATGCAAATCCGGCAATCCGACCTGAACCACCTGCCCACAAAACGCGATCTGGGGGTCTGAGGTGCCCGCCATGGATACACAATTCGATTTCGAACGCGATGGCTGCCTGCTGGTCCGGAATGCCGTGCCACCCGCGGATCTGGATCCGTTGATTGCGCATATCGAGGCAGCCATCGACGAATACGCCCAAAGCCTGCGGGCCAAGGGCGAAATCAGCGACATGCACGAGGATCTGCCGTTTCCGGATCGTCTGGTGGCCCTGAACCGAGGCACCGAGGAGCGGTTGCGCAGCTGGAACAACATCGCGATGGGGGAGGGGTTGTACGACGTCATCTGCCACCCCGGCATTACCCGTGCGCTGATGCCGATCCTGGGGCCCGGCTTTGGCTTCAACGGCGACTACCATGTGCGACCCAAGTTTCCCAACAGTAAGTACACCGCGTTTCCCTGGCACCAGGACAGCCAGTATTACGGCGCGGACAGCCAGCATGCCCTGATCGTCACGGTCTGGATTCCACTGGTCGATGTCGATGAGCGGAATGGTTGCCTGCAGGTCATGCCGGGCAGCCAGACCTGGGGCCTTCTGCACGGCCAGCGCGGCGCGGACATGAACATGCGCACCAACCGCGACATCGATTCCATGGGCACGCCCTTGCCGCTGCCCATGCGCAAGGGCGACATCTTCCTCTTTTCGAACCTGACCTTCCACAAGAGCACGCTCAATCTCACGGACGCCGTACGGTGGAGCATCGACATCCGGTATTCGCGCACCCTGGACGAGCACGAACTGTCGGAACAGGTAGTCGCCAGCGAGATGTTCATGCAGAACAAGCTGGCTCCCAATCGCGCCCGGATTCCACTGGCCGGGGCGGCCAGGCGTCCGACCTGGGACGAGTGGCGCGCGGAACTTGTGGCGAAGGACAGCGGTTTGACCAAATCGGCGGCGGCGGCCTTCGCCTGACTCCCAAGCCGGCTCCCAGCCGGGAAACCAGACATTATTGATTAGCTCCTGTTAGGAAAGGTGCCCATGCACATTCATCCCCGCTCGGTGGCCCACAAGGTGTTCGACATCTGGCGCAGCCCGGGACGGTTTACCAAGAATCCCGATATCGTCGAAACGCCGTCCGGCGCGTTCCTCCTGATTTATTCGGACACCGATGCCCATTGGTCCCAGACCGACCAGGTCATCACGATTCTGGCCAGCGAGGACCGCGGCCGGACCTGGAACAAGCGCGCCGAGGTGGACCGGGCGGTGATGGCGGTCGGCGACCACCGCCTGGTCACTCCGCGTCTCAGCCAGTTGGCGGATGGCCGCTTGGCGGCCATTTGCGATCACGACGATCATTCCTTCTTCCACGAGGACCAGCCCACCGGCAACTGGATTTGGTGGAGTGAGGACGAGGGCCATACATGGAGCAGTCCTCAGGAGCCCTCCATCCTGGGCTTCGAGCCGGATCGAATCCTGGATCTCCCGGATGGAACCCTCGGGGTTGGAACCCACGTCATGTTTGGCGAAACGCAGGAGCTGGGCGAAATCCTGACGGTTTCCGGGGATGGTGGCAACACCTGGCAACGACGCGCCGTAGTGGCCCACGACGGGCACTACCGCTATTGCGAGGGCGGCATCGTCATCATGGACGAGGGTCGGTTGCTGGCTTGCATCCTGCGGGAGAACCATCATGCCGGCACCCCCAGTTTCGTGTCCTTTTCGGAGGATAACGGCCACAGCTGGTCCAAGCCGGCCATGTGTCCCTTCGCCCTGGACCGACCCTATGGCAAGCAGCTCCCGGACGGAAGGGTGTTTGTGACCGGTCGCCACATGAACGGGCCGCTGGGCACCTACGGCTGGTGCGGCGACTTGAAGTCCGAACTCGGCTACCAGATTGGAGGGCCCAGACGCAAGTACCAGGCGCAATTGGCAGATGGCGAGCTGGAGATTCGGAACCTGCCCGGCCATGAGGCCCGTTACTGCCTGCTGCCGCCCGAGAATGCCTTCAGTGAAGTGAGGTTCGCGGCCCGCGTGCGGGTTGAGGGCGGCCCGTCCACGCCGAATTCGTTCATGTCGATATCCCAGCTGGGGGTCGTCCTTCAGATCGGTCCCAACGGCGTGCGGACGCGTCCGGGGCACGACTTCATGCACCCGGTCGACATGACCCGGCCCCGGGATCTCGAGCTCCACCACCGGCGCGGCTGGCTGCAGGTCAAGGTGGATGGCGAGACGGTCATCAACATGTGTATCTTCAGGGAACCCAAACCGGTAGGCAATGCAATCCGATCGGGCAACCTGTCGGGGTACACGGCTTGGGGCCAGGCCGATGTGGGCGGGCGCAGTTGGTGGTCCAGGGTATCCTGCTCCATTCGCAATCGAACGCTGGACGACTTCGATTGGTCGTGGGAGGCATCATCCGGCCTGCTGCCGGATCACTACCAGCGGGAGCGGATGATTCAGATTCACGGCAACCATCCGGACCAGAAGCCGGGTCCCGACCACGGCTACTCGTCCTGGCTGCTGCTGGACGACGGCAGGATTTACTTCACCGACTACACCAACTACGGCGACACCGGCGGCAATTCACATCTTGTGGCCGCCTACATTGATCCGGAGGACATTGCCTGAGTTCGGTCTGGTTGTGGAACCGGGCCGCGGCCCCGGCCCGGATCCGTTAGTCGGCGGCGATGTTGGGGCCGTCGAAGTCGGCCAGTTGCCGGGACAAGGTGGTCAAGTCGGGTGCAACCAGGTCCGCAGCGATTGTTGGTGACACGTCATCGAACTTCGGAGGCGGAGCGACCGGTCCGAATTCCAGCGGCCGGTGAATCCACGCCGTGGCCATGCCGGTGGCGGCGGCAGCCCGCAAGTCTCCGTCATGGGCCGCCACCATCATGATCTCGGACGAATGCAAATCCAGCAGTTTGGCCGCTGTCCGGTAGACCGACGGGTCAGGCTTGTACTTCCCGGCCAGTTCACTGGACAGAACGCAATCCCAATGCCAGCCGTTGGCGCGCGCCAGGCCGATTAGCAGCGAAACATTGCCGTTGGACAGCGGTGCCAGCAAATGATTCCGGCGCAGCAGGTTCAGGCCCTCGTCGACATCGGGCCAGGCCGGAAGCCGATGCCAAACCTTGTTGAGCTTCTGTCTGTCGGCTTCCGTCAGTGTTTCCAAGCCATAACCGGCCAACAATCCGTCCAGGATGGCCCGGTGGATGTCATCGATCGTTCGCCATGACGCTCGTCCGTCGTTGACGGCTGCCATGGCCGGGCCGTAACCCGCACGCCAGTCCAAGGCGAACTGGCTCCAATCCCGTTCGGATGCAACGCTGCGCCCGGCCAGCTCCCCGGCTTGGCGCACACCCGTGTGCCAATCCACCAGGGTGCCGAAGACGTCGAACACCAACGCCTTGATCAAGATGCTCCCGTGCCCATGCGCGTCCTGGAGCTACAGGTCCTGCCAGGTCTCGCCCCAGCGCTCCCGGTAGTACTCCCGCAGGGGCACGTCCTCATCGGTGGGCAGGTAGAAGCCCAGATGGCTCGACTTGTGGCCGAGCAACTGGCGGCTGATCGGCGAACACTTGTCAAGAAGCTCCTGCGGCATGGTTTCGTAGTCGATGGGCCGCAGGATGCGGTATCCGTAGCCGTAGTACAGCGCGATCCTGTCCTGGTGGGAATGGTTCGGTGCCGATGCATGCCAGGTTGGCTGACCGAAGATCACGGCATCGCCCGCTTCAACCTTCAGTTCCATGCCTCCAACCGGATCGCCTCCGTTGAGGAAGGATGGGCCGCCATCCATCCGGTTCGAACCGGGCACCACCATCAAGGCACCCATGTTGCTCTCTTTCAGGTCGCGCAGGAAGTACCCTACCTTGAGTGTGGCCAGAGCCCGACGGCCGTAGAAGCCGATGCCCGGTTTGCCGCCGTCGGGATGCCAGCCGATGGCCCTTCGTTCAGGGTCCGGCGGAACCATGATCAGATGCGAAGTGAAGAGCTGGAGGTTGAAGTGTTGCAGGAAGCGAACCGCTTTGGGAAAGGTGGTCGGACACTCCAACAGGTCAAGAAAGGCGTCGTGCTTGTCCACCACCGGGCGAATGTTGAGGCCATAGGTGTCGTGTCGGTGCTCCGACCGCTCCAAATCCTCCTTCAGCTCCATGATGACGTTCAGGAGGCGGTTGACCTGGTTGGCGTCAAGGGCGTTCCGAACCACGATGAATCCGTTGCGGTTGAAGGAATCGACCTGCTCCCGGGTCACCTCCTCGCCGGCCTCGAACTCGAAGTCCAATCGCGTCTTCAGTTCGTTGTCCATGGGAATGTCCCTCCGTTCCTGCCTGTTTGGTCCCCCGGATGCCGCAACCGGTCCACAGCCCGGGCGTTATCGTATGGGGTGCCTAAAGTCCCTGTACCACTCCGTTCCGCAGGATGCCGATCGAGCTGATTTCAACTTCCATGCTGTCTCCCGGTTTGAGGAACACCGCGGGTTCCCGGGCGGCACCGACTCCGCCAGGTGTCCCTGTCGAGATGATGTCGCCGGGGTCGAGCGTGATGACGCGGGCGATGTCGGCAATCAGGTCCTCCACACGGAACAGCAGGTGCTTGGTGTTGGAGGACTGCATGATTTCGCCGTTCAGCCTCAGTTTGATGTCGAGACTGTGCGGGTCGGGTACCTCGTCGCTGGTAACGACCACCGGACCGATCGGGGCGAAGGTGTCCGGCGACTTGCCCATGACCCACTGCGAGGTCCGTTGCTGCAGATCCCTGGCGCTCACATCGTTGAGGCAGGTGTAACCGCCGACATGGTCGAGCGCGTCCTCCTTGGCCACGTTGCGTGCCGTCTTGCCGATGACGACGGCAAATTCCGCTTCATAGTCGACCTTGGTCGAATAGGTCGGGAGGTGGACATCGGCCTCGGGGCCGACAATCGTGTTGGCATACTTGGCAAAGACGACTGGAAACTCGGGCGTCTCGGAGTTGGTTTCCTCTATGTGATCCTTGTAGTTGATCCCAATGCACAGGATCTTGCCGGGATCGGGAATCGGCGGGCCGATGTCCACGCCGCATTGGCTCAGCACGTTTTCGGACGAAATCCCGGCGGCCGCGGCCTTGACCCGCGCCATTGCATCGGGTCCCGCGGCGAAGAGGCCCTTGATGGTGGTCGGGATTTCGGCATTGGCCTTGCACACGTCGGCGATCGAGCCGTCGTCCTGCAGGACTCCGAGCCGACTTTCACCGCCATCCGAAAACGAGAGGAGTTTCATTGCATGCTCCTGAATGCCTGTCCGGCACATTGGTCAGAGGAAACTTGGCCGAATCTTACCCCAGCCGGATGCCGGACCCTACCCGCGCCAGGCATGCTGCAGAGGGCAAACTGCCTGTCCCAACCCATGAACGTTGCCGGGCCTTGGGCCATCCGGTTTGGAGGTCCCGTTTGCCCTGTAGGCGTGTGTATCGGGCGACTTTCTCCGTGATGCATACTGCGCCGGGCAGGAACCCGTCCGCAAGCAAGGAGTACCCCCATGGCATCGATGCTGGAAATCCCACCGGGAATGAAGATTGCGGCACAGATGTCACCCGAACCGTCGGAAGAGGACCTCGCATTTGTGCGGCAGATGGGTGTGGACTACGTCGTGCTCTGGACGACCGGAGAAAACGCCCACTACGACTACTATGCGTCCCGCCGTCGACTGTTTGAGAACCACGGCCTGAAGATTTACGGGTTCGGCAACTCGGATGTCCACAACCAGGATGCGATCGTGCTCAACTTGGAGAACCGGGATGCCAAGGTCTCCGAGTACAAGAATCACCTGCGCGCCCTGGGCAAGGCCGGCATCCCGTACACCACCTATGCACACATGGCCAACGGCATCTGGAGCACGGAGCGGGAGTTGACCCGCGGTGGTGCGGACGCCCGCGGGTTCAATCTGGCGACGGCGACATCGGGTCGTTGGCAGGACCGGAGATTCCAACTGCCGTTTTCGCATGGCAGGAGGTACACCGCCGACGAAATCTGGAGCAACTACGAATCATTTGTTGCGGAAGTGGCACCGGTGGCGGAAAGCGAAGGCGTGCGCATTGGCATTCATCCGGACGATCCCCCTCAACCGGAACTGGCCGGGGTTCCCCGATGCACCTTCTCCAGCCATGAAGGCTACGACCGGGCCTTGCAGGTGGCGAACAGCCCCAACGTGGGGATCTGTTTCTGCATCGGTTGCTGGTTGGAAGGCGGCAGTCTGATGGGCAAGGGCGTGGAGGAGTCCATCCTGGACTTCGGTGGCCGCAGCAAGATTTTCAAGGTGCACTTCCGGAATGTGGATGCCCCGTTGCCCCACTTCGTGGAGACGTTTGTCGACGACGGGTACTTCGACATGTACAAGGCCATGAAGGCACTGCAACAGGTTGGGTTCGACGGCGTCCTCATTCCCGACCACATTCCCAACATGGCCGGCCATCCGCGGGTCGGCACCGCCTATACCATTGGTTACATGAAGGCCTTGGTCCGGCGCGCGGAGGAGGAGGTGCGGCCATAGATGGGGCACGCAGATCCGAAACCGGATCGTTTCGCCGGTTCCGTGAGGCTGCCGGGTCGGTTTGCCGGACCGTGGTCCCAGCCGCGCAACAGGATGTTGACACATGATTGAAATGAGGTTGGCTGCCGACAAGGCGGTCCGGTGCTTCGAAAGGCCGGTGCCGGCGGCCAGGGGAGACTGGGTCCTGGTGAAGTTGCTGAGTGTCCCCATGTGCAACGAGTACCATGGCTACGCCGAAGGCAAGGCTGCAGGCGTGTTGGGGCACGAGGCTGCCGGCGTCGTGGAGGACCCCGCTGCATCGGGCCGCTTCAAGGCGGGGGATCGAGTGGTAGTCATGCCTCAGCTTCCCTGCGGACACTGCCGCGTCTGTCTGGAAGGCGAGTACATCCATTGCCGGCAACAGCGGGAGGCGGAGGCCGAATTGGAAGGCGATGCCCCGGTCGGTACGTTTGCCCAGTACATGCTCAAACCCGCCGACCAGCTGGTGCCGGTGCCTGACGCCATGCCACTGGACCACGCGGCCATGGCCTGCTGCGGCCTGGGACCTTCCTTTGGGGCGCTTGAACGAATGCAGGTGGATGGCGATGCCGCTCTACTCGTCTCCGGCCTGGGCCCGGTGGGGTTGGGTGGCGTCATTGGCGGCAGGCATCGCAAGTCGCTGGTGGTGGCCAGCGATCCCAATCCCTGGCGGAGGCAACTGGCTTTGGACCTGGGCGCGGACCATGTCGTTGACCCGAGTCGCGACGGGGCCTTGGCGGAAGTCATGGATTTGACCGGCGGCCGCGGTGCCGATGCCGCCATCGAGTGTTCCGGCACGGTGCCCGGGCAGGAGTTTTGCATCGAGGCTGCCGCTGTCAAGGGCCGCCTGGCTGTGGTCGGCTCCTCCAAGGGACACGCGTCGGTTCATCTCGGCGGGACCGTTCTTTTCAAGGGCCTAACCATCATCGGCTCCTGGCACTACAACCGGGCCTCGACGCATCGTCTGCTCGATCAGATTGGGTTGGTCGGCAATTCGATCGATCGCATGATTACCCACAGGTTTGCACTCACGGACCTCAGGGAGGCGTGGGAACTGCAATGCACCGGCGAGTGCGGGAAAGTAGTGCTGCAGCCTTGGTGAAGCATCGGACCGGGCCCGGTCCGACCGGGTTGCCCTGAGGCCCACAGGCACGGAACACGGTATGAAGAATCCAAACGCTCACCCCAACGTGTTGCCCCTGATTGATTTGACGGGTCTCTCCGTTCTGATCACAGGCGGAGCCGGTGCCATCGGGCGCGTGATGGTCCGCGTCCTGGCGGACCACGGCGCCCGGGTTCGGGCCGTGGACATCAAGCCGGTGGACGAAATCCGAGCGGTCCTGGACAGTGCCGGCGTTGTTGACGAGGGCGTTGATTGCTCGCAGGTCGACTGCACGTCGGAAACCGAAGTGAACGCCTTCTTCGCCGAAATGGCCGGCACGGGACAGATGCCGCATGTTGTCTGTTGTCATGCCGGATTGGTACGGCCGGGACCCATCGAAACCTTCGGCACGAAGGACTTCGAGGACACACTCGACCTGAATCTCGGATCCGCGTTCCTGGTGTCCCGGGCCGCTGTCGCACAGTGGCTGGCGATGGACATGAACGGCCACCTGATCTACACCACTTCATGGGTCCAGGACGTGCCTTGGCCCGAGATCACGGCCTACACCGCCAGCAAGTCGGCACTGCGTACCCTGATGCGGGGGTACGCCCGGGAAATGGCCGACCGGGGCATTCGCGCCAATGCCGTGGCGCCCGGCATCGTGGGCGTGGGCATGGCCAAACGGCAATGGGACACCGATCCGTCCTACCGGACCAGGGCCCGGAAGGCCATTCCCCTGGGCGAGATGCAGACCCCGGAATCGGTCGCCCATGCCTTCCTATTTCTGTGTTCCCCGATGGCTGCCTACATGACCGGTTCGGTGCTGCTGGTCGATGGCGGCTGCAGCCTCTATCCTATGGATTGAACCGCAATTGCCTCCAGTTTGGCAATCCGGTTGCTTGACCTTCCTGCTTGGCGGGAAGCCCATTCCACACAACCTTCATGCGAAAGGAGATGGCCGTGATTTCGGACATGCAGGTGCAGCACTTCAGGGACTACGGCTATACGGTCGTGCCCGGCCTTTTCGACGAGCGCGAGGTGGCAGCCTTGCTGAGCGAACTCGAGCGCTTCAAGCGGGAGGGGCTTGGCCGCAACGTTTCAACCGATCCCGATGCCAAGGTCAACTACCAAATCATTCCGCTCAACGACAAGAGCAACCTGATGCGGGCCCTGCCGTTTGCGCCCAAGGTGGTTGCGTGCATTTCCGCCCTGGTTGGCGATCCGTTCGTTCGCCACCTTGATCAGATTTTCCTGAAGCCTCCCGGTCTCGGCAGCGGTACCGACTGGCATCAGGACAACGCCTACTTCAGATTGCAGGATCCGACCAAGGGAACGGCCATGTGGATCGCCCTCCACGATGCCAACATTCAAAACGGCACGCTCCACGTGATTCCGAACAGCCACCGGATGGCGTTCGACCACACGCGCGATCCTGATTCGGACCACCACATTCACATCGAGGGCCTGGAAGGGGAAGAGGTGCCCTGTGCAGTGTCGGCAGGCGGCGCGGTGTTTTTCAACTATGGCACGGCCCACGCCACCAAGAAGAACAATTCGGACCGCGAGCGTGCGGGGTTGGCTTTCCACTTCTTCAACACGGACTATGGTGAAGGAGTGCGCATGGGCGGTGAAGGCACCGAAGTTGCCATAACCGGTGCCGCCGCCACCGGGGGTGTGAAGGAATACGGAATTGCTGTCGCCGGAACCTGGGAGCAGGAGGTCGCGCGATTGTTGTAGCACTCCCGTCGGAACCGGGATGCGGTTCAAGCCGCGGGTGTGCCTGACCCGGGGACTGAAGTAGAAGGCGGGACCTTTGACTGCCTGCCAAGGATGGCGGATGCCATGGCCTGAGGCAGGCCCACGGGACCTCTCAACACACGGGGGATGCCGATGACGGGCCCGAACCAAAGTCAACGGGATTGCAACAGTGCCGCGCGCCCAACCCTTTGGCGCCTGTGTCCGACTCTGGCTATAATCCGGGGGTCCCGCGTGCTGTGCGCTGGTTCGACGCAGGTTCGACCCGGTCACCGCATGCATTTTTTTTGCCCGTTGCAAGGGCCCTTGCCAAGGAGAAAACGCCCGTGTCGAACGACAACCTGCCGAGCTACACCAATCCTGAGACCGTGGTTCTTCACTCCGGCTATCGTTCAGATCCTGTGACCGGTGCGGTGGCCGTGCCGATCTATCAGACCACGTCCTATCAGTTCAACGACACACAGCATGCCGAGAACCTGTTCGCCCTGAAGGAATTGGGCAACATCTACACGCGCATCATGAATCCGACCTGCGACGTCCTGGAAAAGCGCGTGGCGGCCATGGACGGCGGCGTCGGGGCCCTGGCCCTCTCGTCCGGCCAGGCCGCGTCGACCTTTGCCATTCAGAACATCGCCCAGACCGGGGACAACGTGGTCAGTTCCACGGATCTGTACGGCGGAACCTGGAATCTCTTTGCCAACACGCTGAAGACGGCAGGCATCGAGGTGCGTTTCGTCGATCCGGCGGATCCCGAGGATTTCCGGCGCGCCTCGGATGACAAGACCCGGGCCTATTACGCCGAATCCCTGCCGAACCCCAAGCTCCAGGCCTTCCCCATCGCGGAAGTGGCTGCGATCGGCGAGGAACTGGGCATCCCGCTGATCGTGGACAACACCGCCTGCCCGGTGATTTGCCGTCCGTTCGACCATGGCGCCCACATCATCGTCTATTCCAGCACCAAGTACATTGGCGGCCACGGCACGTCCATCGGCGGTGTGCTGGTCGACAGTGGAACGTTCGACTGGGAAAAGCACCAGGACCGGTTTCCCCTCCTGTCCGAGCCGGACCCCAGCTACCACGGCGCAGTTTGGATCGAGGCGGTCAAGCCCCTGGGCCCGATTGCCTACATCCTCAAGGCCCGCGTCACCCTGTTGCGGGACCTCGGTTCATGCATGAGCCCGTTCAATGCCTTCCTCTTCCTGCAAGGGCTCGAGAGTCTGCCCCTGCGCATGGAGCGCCATTGCGAAAACGCGGCCAAGGTGGCCGACTACCTGACGGGCCGCGCAGGCATCACCAAGGTCATCTACCCGTCCCTCTTCGAAGGCGAGGAGCGCCGTCGCGCAGACGCCTACATGACCGGGGGCCTCGGGGCCCTGGTCGGGTTTGAACTGACTGGGGGGCGTGATGCCGGACGTCGGTTCATCGACAGCCTGAAGATGATCTACCACGTGGCCAACATCGGCGATGCCCGCACGCTGGCGATCCATCCGGCGACCACAACCCACAGTCAGCTGTCAGCCGAGGAGCAGGCCGCTACCGGAGTCAACGAGGACTACGTGCGCCTGTCGATCGGCATTGAACACATCGACGACATCATTGCGGATCTGGATCAGGCCCTGACCGCGGCTATGTAGTTCATCCCGCAAGGGAGCCCGTGACTGACTGAGCCGGGGAGTCCTGCCTGCTACTCGGCAGCATCGATTGACGACGGCAGCGTCCACTTCCCCGGATTGGAAGCAAAAAGCCCGGAGCGAATGCTCCGGGCTTTGCGTCTAGTGAGGGTTGGCACGGGCACTTTGCGCACTTTGAGGAGAGTGCACCGGCCTTCTTCCGGACTACTCCTTCTTGAGGACCAGCATTCCGGTTGCGGTCTCTTCCACCCGGCGGCCCTCGGGCAGTTCGTCAACCGCCTTTTCAGGACGCACGTCCCGCGAGAAGAAGTAGAGCTTCGTTACCTTGCCCGTCTTCGTGGCACGCTCGTTGGCGTGAAGGTAGTAGGTAACACCCTTCTTGTTCTTGTGCGAATAAGCCATTGCAGTCTCCCAAATGCAGTTGGTCTCCAGCCAGGAGGGTCTTGGAGTAAGGACATTCATTGTAACCCGTACACCGACTCAAGCCGGCGCGCAGGCGGTGCCGGTTGTCCCGACACGGCCCGAGCGACGGTTGGCGCCGACCGGGCCGTGAGGATGTCGGGATGTCGTTGTTGGCGGTTCTCCGCGGCCCCGGCGTCGAGTTGCCGCTGCACTTCGGCGATGATGACCTGTGGCCCGGCGTCGTTCAGTTTCTGGGAGACCTCCGCGGCATTGTCGGCATGGCCCGCAATGGGTTTCAAGAACGAAGAACGCCCGAAGGCGGAACAGTCCGGCGGCAACGCGAGAAAAGCGGACTGTATACTACGACCACCATGCGTCGAGGGCCCCGGAGGCAAGCCGCTGTGGTCACTGACATCGCGCCTGTCTTTTCTCCGCAAAGCCGAAACCTGTCATGAGTTCTGCTGTCTTTCGTACCGGGATCGTTGGTGCCGGCGGCATAGCCCGCGCCCATCTGCGCGCCCTGCAGACCCTTGAACAAGTGGAGGTTGCGGCGGTCGCGGATGTCGTGCCGGGCAAGGCACAGGAAATGGCCGACCTCCACGGCATTCCCCAAGCGTTCGCGTCGCACCGGGACCTGGTGGCCCTGGACGACTTGGATGCGGTCCATGTGTGTACGTTCAACCAGGCGCACCGCGATCCGACCGTGGATGCCCTGAATGCCGGCAAGCACGTGATTGTGGAGAAGCCCATGGCGGCTCGCCTCGATCACGCCACGGACATGGTCAAGGCCGCGCGGGACAACGATCGATTGCTCATGTGCGCCATCAAGTCCCGGTTTTCCGACGATCTGATGACCGCGCGCGAAGTGGTGGCGAGCGGTGACCTCGGAGACATCTACTATGCGGAAACCGTGGCCCAGCGTCGCCGGGGCATTCCCGGCCGCACCTTCATTTCCGAGAAAACCGCCGGATTTGGCGCGACGGCCGACATCGGGGTCTACGCCCTGGACGCCGTGCTTTGGCTCATGGATCACCCGCAGCCAGTGTCGGTCAGCGGGACGACCCTGACTCACATCGGCTATGGCGGACCTCCGACCAGGGGTGTGCACTGGCAATGGGATCCTGCGCAGCTTGACGTGGAGGAGTTCGGTGCCGGCTGGGTTCGTTTCGACAACGGTGCGGTCATGGTGATCAAGTCGGTGTGGGCCATGCACATGGACTCGGTCGGCGAAACATTCGTGCTGGGACGGGAAGGGGGACTGCGCCTGACCCCGGAGCTCACCGTCTTCCGCGATAGTTGGGGGGTCCTGTCAGACATCAGGCTGGGCGTGGAGGCGAGTCATGCGCACGTGCAGTTCCAGCGGGAATGCGAAGCCTTCTATGCCGCGATCGAAGCCGGAGGACCTTCGCCGATTGATCCGTGGCAGGCGCTGATGACCAACGTGATCATCCAAGGCCTTCTCGATTCCTCCAGGCAAGGGGGGCGCGAAGTCCCGGTTTTGATGCCCCTGCCGCCTTCCTGAACTGCTTGGGCGTTCATGCAGTTTGGGGATCCGAGCTCCCTTGAGCCGTTCAAGACCTCGAATCAGTCCCCGGGGCGGTTGCGTCCGATTCCGGGGCCGCACATGTCCAAGGGGTGGTGAGACCTTCCGGCTTCGGCATGCACACAGCCCAGACCGGGTTCGCGCCCGTTGCTCGTCGTTTTCTCCTTGATCAGGCGTAGAGCCACAACGGTGTGAACGGTTTCAAGATGAGCAACTGCAGCCAGGAACGAACGTAAATTTCCCGTATCACTTTGGGTCCCGGTGCCTGTGGCATGGGCAGGGGAGCACGGCCCCAGTCATGGTGTCGGCAGACGGCCACGCCTTCCCAGGGATTGTTCGGTGTCCGGCTGCCCGATTTGCTGTGAACCCCCTGTTCCAGTTAGGTTGTGTCGCGACGTGCCGGAGTTGGACGTGTACGTGCGCACGTGGCCGAGCCTGGGTAAGTTCATGTCCATCAAAGCCGGTGCCGAAACCCATGGCTTGACGGTCACCAACAGTGAGAACGGGGTCAAGGTGACCGTTTCCGGCTTGGGACAGAAGGTTTACATTTGTCGTTGCTGCCTGGAGCCTGCGGACGACTCGATTGACCCGCAAGGGTTGGACACGCCGTGTGACCCGGAAATTGGGAAAGCCTGCCGCACCGACATGGATGAGCAGTTCGGTAAATCCCAGCGCAGCAGGTTTCTCAGCCGCTGCTGTCCGGTGTCGGCAAATCCGTCGGCTGACGATTACAGGATGCCGTACTTCCTAAATGCCTCGGCGGCACCCATGCCGTCCCGAATCGCGTTGCGAACCGTGTTTTCGCCCCGGACCTTGTCCCAGGCCAGGTCCAGCACCTCCCGTTCCCTGGCTTGCGGAATGACGCAAATGCCATCCCGGTCGCCAAACAGGAGGTCGCCGGGTTTGACCTCGACCTGGCCTATCATCACCGGGATCCGCCAGGCAATCACCTGGCCCCGCGCACCCTGATCCTGAGCGTAGGCACCTTTGGAAAACGTAGGGAAATCGATCTCCAGAATGCCACTGGTGTCCCTGTGGTAACCGTTCAGAACGGCACCTGCGGCTCCCAACCTCTGCGCTCGCAGACTCATCAACTCTCCCCAGAGTGCATAATCCAGGCTGCCTCCCGTCCCCAGATACACTTCATGGGGTCGCAAATCATCCAATGCATCCATCAGGAGCCCAAACGGCTGTCCCGCTGCGTCGGTCTTGGTTCGGGATCGGTTCACGTCCCGGGACAGCACAGGCATGGCCCTGCCCGCCAAGAGCATGGCCGGATCAATGGGCCTCACGTCGGCGGGCAGGAATTGATGGTCGAGACCAATCGCATCCATCACATCGCCCACTACGGCTGGAAACAGATGTTCTTTCATCAGGTCTGTCAGTTCGGCATCGTTGGTCCAACGCAAATCCATGGTGGCAATCCTCTTTGGGTGTTTCGGAACAGAATGGTAATCCGAGGACCGGTCGCCCGAGCCAAAAGCCCTGTGTATCCAACGAATTCCAACGTGCTGTACCGAACACCAGTGAGCCGCCGGGATTGCTGACATGAGGATTCGTGAGATTCGCTGTGCCGGTTTGCGAGGGGCAACTCCGGAAGGCGGCTGGGATGAGGAACTGCAAGCCGACGACTGTGTCCACACGTTGGTTTTGGTTGTCACGGAGGAAGGCCTGACCGGTCTGGGCAGTGCCTTCACGTCGGAAGCGCTGGTCCAGGGTGCTCTTGACCTGGTGTGGCCCTTGTTGCGCGGCGAGAACGCCCTGGAACCGGAGCGGGTGGCCGAAAAGCTTCACCAACACACGTTTTGGACCGGACGGGGAGGATCGGTAACCCACGCGATCAGCGCCGTTGACATTGCCATGTGGGACATTCTGGGCCAGGCTGTCGGCCAACCCGTCGGACGACTGCTGGGCGGCAGGTATCGCGAGACGGTCATGCCCTATGCCTCGGTGCTGATGGACTACCCCGACCGGATGGCCGACGTGCTGCTGCCGCTGCGGGACCAGGGATACCGTGCCATCAAGATGGGCTGGGGGCCCTTCGGCCGGGAGGATCAGGGTCTGGACGAGCGGATCGTACGCGAGTCGCGGTCGCTAGTGGGTGACGACTGCCTGTTGATGGTGGATGCCGGGGCCAGCGACGCCTTCTGGATTCAAGGCTACAAGTGGGCCCTGCGGACCGCCCGCATGCTGGCCGACTACGATGTGGGCTGGTTTGAGGAACCGCTGGCGCCTGACGCCATGGCGGACTTTGAGCAGCTCCGGGTGCATGCCCCCCTGCCCATCGCCGGCGGCGAGGTCCTGACCCGGCGCCAAACCTTCAAGCCATGGCTGGACCGCGGGTGTTTCGACATCGTCCAGCCCGATGTCACGAAAGTCGGCGGAATCTCCGAATCCCGCCGCATTGGCCGCATGGCCGAGGATGCCGGGGTTCGTTACATCCCCCACGGTTGGAACACCGCCTGCGGACTGGCGGCGGATCTCCATCTGGCATCCGCATTTCCGGGAACGGACCTGGTGGAGTACATAGCAGGTTCGGCCTATGTGGATGAACTCCGGGCGGGGGCCTGGCGCCTGGATGCCAACGGGCATTTGGCCATACCGGACAGTCCGGGCTTGGGACTTGAACTCGATCCCGATGCAGTGGCGCGCTATACCGGCCAACGCGACTTCCTGCATCCCTAGAGACTGGAAACGACGCGCATGGGCACGCGGCTGACCGGCAAGACCGCCATCATCTCCGGTGGTGCTTCCGGTATGGGCCGGGCCCAGGCCCGGCTGTTTGCCCGCGAAGGAGCTGCAGTCTGTATAGCTGACATAAATCAAGAAGCAGGCGAGGAGGTCGCGGACGGGATCCGTCGGGCCGGCGGGCAGGCGATTTGCAGTCGCTGCGACGTGCGTTCGGCCGCGGACTGGACGGCGGCTGTTGGCGCCGCACTGGACGCGTTCGGCCAGGTAACCACGCTGTGCAACATCGCCGGCAGCAATGTGCGCAACAGCTTCGACGAACAGACCGAAGAGCAGTGGCACTTCATCGTTCAAACCGCCTTGACCGGGGCCTACCTCGGTATCAAGGCCGTTGTGCCGGCCATGCGCAGGTGCGGACACGGCTCGATCATCAACACCGGATCCTTGGCGGTGACCCATGCCGGGGGCAATCCCGCCTATTCCGCAAGCAAAGTCGGCATGCTGGGCTTGACGGTCAGCACGGCCGCAGCCTATGCCGCCGATCAGATTCGGTGCAACCTGGTGTCCCCCGGACATGTGGACACGCCCTTCCTCCGGGCCAACACACCTCACAGCCCCAACGACGAGTCGACCAGCATCAATGTGCCGGAAAACTACCGGCGTCGGCTGGAGGCAACACCAATGGGACGCCTGGTCCAGCCCGAAGACATTGCCCGGGCCTTCCTGTTCCTGGCTTCGGACGAGGCTGCCATGATCACTGGTGCTCACCTAAAGGTGGATGGCGGCGCCGGTCTGGCCGTGTAGGCGACGGGCATCGCACAGGGGCCGGGTCTCGATGTGGTTGATGTAGGATTCCAACCGCACTCCTTGCTGATAGAAGGCGTTTTCGGTCGTGATCGACTGCGATATTCACAATGAAGTTCCGCATTTGGAGGAGCTATATCCTTATCTTCCACAACATTGGGTGGACTATACGGAGGAGTCGTCGTTTGAAGGGCCGGATGCGAACGACTATCCGGAAATGGTGGCAACGACCGTACACCCTGACGTCCGTGACGACTACTTCGGCGACGGACGGTGCAACACGGCGGCGCGTGTCCGGTTGATACAGGACCGGGTGCTGGATCCGCTGGGGATTTCAGTGGCCGTCCTCAACAATGCCTTCAGGGTCCCGTCCATTCACGCCGTGGACCTGGCCGCGTCGATGGCCACGGCGGTCAACACCTGGCAGCAGGAGCAGTGGCTGGCGGCGGACAAGCGGTTCCGGGCATCGATTATTGTTCCGAGCCACAATCCCGTGGCGGCGGTCCAGGAGATTCGGCGCTGGCAGAACACTCCGGGTTTTGTGCAGGTCCTTCTTCCCGTACGGTCGCATGTGCCGTATGGGGTACGCAACATGGACCTGCTGTTCGAGGCCATCGCAGACTCCGGACTGCCTGCAGCCATCAATTTCGGGGGTGCTCCCGGTGTGCCCCCTACTGGTGTGGGCTGGCCACAAACCTATTACGAAATCCATGCCGGCATGGCTCAGGTGTTTCAGTCACAGGTCATGAGCATGGTCTACGAAGGACTGTTCGACCGCTATCCCCAACTGCGCATCGTGCTGCTGGAGGGCGGCTTCACCTGGGCACCATCGCTGATGTGGCGCATGAACAAGGAGTGGAAGGGGCTGAGGCACAATGTGCCGTGGGTCAAGAACTGGCCCGCGGACTATATCCGAACTCATTTTCGGTGGTCGCTGCAGCCGTTGGATGCACCGGATGATCCGGATCAGATGCTCGAAATTCTGGACATGATGGAAGCGGACGAGCTGTTGATGTTCTCCACCGACTTTCCGCATTGGCAGCAAAAGGAGATCGCGCCAGGGGTCCCGGACTGGATGCCGGAAGACCTGCGGCGAAAAGTATGTTTTGAGAATCCGCGCGCGTTCTATAGTCTAGAGTGACCGCGGAAGGATTGTTTGGATTGCTGTTGTCCACACTAGTCGCCGATTTGGAGGTCCCGCCATGGCCATTAGCTTGACAAGCCCACTGCAAGATCGCACCGGCACCGAGGTTGTGCGCACTCCGATCATCGACACGGACGTGCATGTGTACATCCAACCCGACGATCTCGAAAGGCACCTCTCTCCCTTCTGGAGGGACCATTACCTCAATTTCGGTAAGCGCACCTACGACGGCATGCTGTTTCCCCGGTCCATGCCCATGGCTGCCCGGCACGACGCGTGGCCTCCCAATGGCGACATACCGGGTGCGAACCTGGAGTTCACCCAGATGCAACTCCTGGACGAGTTCGACATGGACTACGCCATCCTCACGCCGCTCACCGGCACGGGCGAAGTCCTGAACTTCGACTTTGGGCTGGCTCATGCCCAAGCCGTCAACGACTACCAGATTGAGGACTGGTGTGCGCACGACAGCCGCATGCGCGCCTCGATCATCATTCCCTACGAGGACGGACCGCTTTCAGCCGAGGAGATTCATCGATTGGGCAACCATCCCTCGATGGCACAGGTGCTCCTGGTTACCCGGACCCGCGAGCCCTTGGGCTCCCGGTGCTACTGGCCGATCTACGAGGCGGCCTGCGAATACGACCTTCCGATCGCCGTGCATTTCGGTGGTGTGGGAGGCAGTGGCATCACGGGTGCCGGATCCCCGACCTACTACATCGAGGACCATGCGGGGATGGCGCAAAGCTTCCAATCCCAGGTGACCAGCATTGTTAGCCAGGGGTTGTTTGAGATATTCGACAACCTCAAGTTCGTCCTGATCGAGGGCGGATTTGCCTGGATGATTCCGCTCATGTGGCGACTGGACCGCACCTGGGAAAAGCTGCACAAGGAACTGCCCCGGGTCAAGAAACCGCCGTCCGAATACATTCGCGAGAATATTTGGCTCAGTACACAGCCCATCGAAGAGCCCTTGTATCCGCACCAGTTCAACCAGATGCTGGACCAGTTGGCCATGACCGATCGGTTGATGTTCGCGTCGGACTACCCCCATTGGGATTTCGACAATCCGCTGCGCGCCATCCCGTCCACGGTCGCCGACGGCGAGCGCCGGCGCATTATGGCCGAGAACGCCGCGGAACTGTACGACCTGCCCATCTGATCCCACAATGCCCAAATACGCGGTCGCAACCGTTGATGAGATTCCGGCAGGTCAGCGGAAGGTTGTCGAGGTTGCCGGCCGCGTTGTCGGCATCTTCAATCTGGAAGGCGAGTTTTTCGCGCTGCGCAACACCTGCCCCCATCAGGGTGGGCCCCTGTGCAGTGGACGCGTAACGGGATTCCTGCACGGCCAGCCCGGAGCGCTCGTGTACTCCCGGCAAGGGGAAATCCTGCGCTGTCCCTGGCATGGCTGGGAATTCGATATCCGGACGGGGCAGTCGTGGCACAACCCGGCGCGTGTGCGCGTGAGAGCCTATGAGGTTTCCGTGAACGAAGGCCTGGTGGAGGGCCCGTACAAGGCGGAGTCCTTCGAAGTGGAAGTACGACAACAGGTCGTCTACGTGGACATTCCCGGTGTGCCGGACATGCCCGGGGCCACAGGCTCCGGCTGACGACTTCCCTCCGATTCAAACCACTCCCGTGTTCGGCTGCGTCGCCGAAGGTCTCCATGCGCGTTCTTGTCTACTACCCGTCCATGACCGAGTCGGATCTGGCCCAGGTGCAGGCCGCGGCACCCGATGCCGACATCGTGCACGCCCCGTCGGCAGCCGCGGCCGCCGCGGCTGCCGACGGGGCCGAGGCAATCATGGGGTTGATGCCTCAGGAGGTTTTCGCGCGGGCCGGCTCGTTGAAGTGGTTTCAGTCTGCGTCGGCCGGCCTGGACAACGTTCTGTTCCCCGAGCTGGTCGAGTCCGGCGTGACCCTGACCAACATGGCGGGTTTGTACGCCGCCGCCGGCGGAGAGCAGGCTTGGGCGTTGCTCCTGGCATTGGCGCGCGGCCTGCCCGACGCCGTTCGCAGCCATGGTGCCCGCAAGTGGCAGAAGGCTCCCATTGCCGAAATCACCGGGAGGACGATGCTGGTGCTGGGCATGGGCGGCTTTGGGCAGGAGATTGTCAAACGGGGATCCGGCTACGATCTGAACATTCTTTCGTTGGATCCGGAGAGGACCGAAGCACCGGGCGTGGCCGAAATCAGGACGCCGACCAAGGAGAATCTTCACGCCTTTCTCCAAGTGGCCGACGTGGTGATGGTTGCCTGTCCCTTGACCAGGCAAACCTACCACTGGATTGCCGACGAGGAGTTTGGCCGGATGCAGTCCCATGCATATCTTGTCAATGTTTCACGGGGCGGCATCATCGATGAAGAGGCGCTGGCAAGAGCATTGCACACAGGGCTTGTTGCAGGCGCCGGCCTTGACGTTCAGGAAGTTGAACCTCTGCCTCAATCGAGTCCGCTGTGGGACGCGCCGAACTTTTTGATGACGGCCCATCAAGCCGGGTTCTCGGCGGATCGCCACCGCAATGTGGTCCGTTTTTTTGCCTCGAACCTGCAACGGTATGTGGCGGGCGAACCGCTGGCAAACGTGTGTGACATGGCCAAGGGGTATTAGCAGAATCGGATCAATGCGCAAGGGGACATTCCGTCTTTCCTGCGCAATGCGGGAAGCGGTGTTGCTTCCGATCCCCTGCAGCAATCTCCCAGGCCACGGGCCGGGGCGACGTTGCCGACTCGGTTGTGCGGCACCGGCAGGCACTTCGTAACGCTCCAGGCAAAGTCCGGAACCAGGCAAATGCAAGCCGACCTGTATCTGAAGGACGCGTTGGTCGTCACGGAGACCGGGGAATTTCGCGGCGGGGTGGTCGTGAAGAACGGTGTCGTGGCCCAGATTGTGGCCGGGTCTCCCGAAATCCAGGCCACAACCTGCCTTGAACTGCAAGGTCGCGTGCTGTTGCCGGGCCTGGTGGACGGCCATGTCCACTTCAACGAGCCCGGGCGGGAGGACTGGGAAGGGTTTCGGACGGGCACCATGGCGGCCGCCGCAGGTGGCGTCACCACCGTGGTCGACATGCCGCTGAATTCATCCCCGCCGACCGTGGACTGCGTTCAGCTGCAGCGCAAGCAGGCAGCCGTGCGCGACCAGGCCGTAGTGGACTACGCCCTGTGGGGCGGGTTGATCCACAACAATCTGGCACACCTGGAGAGCCTCTGCGCCGAACAGGTGGTCGGTTTCAAGGCGTTCCTGGTGTCCAGTCCCGATTTTCCCCGAGTGGATGACGACCTCGTGTTCGCCGGTATGCGCCAGGTGCGCGCCCTCGACAGTCTGTTGGCCGTACATGCCGAGAACGAATGGGTGACCATGTACTTGGCCGAGGAACTTCGGTCGCGGGGTCGGCGCGATCCGTTGGCCTGGGCGGAATCGCGTCCTGGACACCAGGAAGTGGAAGCAGTGGCCCGCGTTCTGCATTGGGCGGCAACCACCGGTGCAGCCCTGCATGTTGTGCATGCGTCCTTGCCTGAGGTGGTGCGGCTTGTGGCTGCGGCCAAGCGCAGGGGAGTCCCGGCAACGGTGGAAACCTGTCCCCACCATCTGCTCCTCGATCTCGACGACTTCGAGAGGATTGGTCCGGACGCAAAGTGCGCGCCTCCGCTGCGCAGCCGCGAGACCGTGGAAGACCTTTGGCAGTGTGTTCTGGCAGGGGACGTTGACACGTTCGGATCAGATCATTCACCCTGTCCTCCCGAACTCAAGCGGGTTGGAGAAGGCGACGTGTGGCAGGCTTGGGGCGGGATTTCCGGCATCCAGACCATGTTGCCTGCGCTGATGACGGAAGGTGTGCACCAGCGGGGCCTGTCGCTGGCGGCCTTGACGCGGATGGCTTCGGCAAATCCGGCCCGCCTGCTGGGGTTGTATCCCCGCAAGGGGATAATCCAACCCGGCAGCGACGCCGACTTCGTGGTCGTCAATCCGGACTGCCGGTGGACATTGACCCCCGACCACCTGTTCTACCGCCATCGCCACAGTGCATTCGTGGGGCATACGTTCCGCGGCGCAGTGGAACGGACCATCGTGAGAGGAACCACGGTCTACCACCGGGAGGCCATCCGGGTTGAACCCGGCTTTGGCCGGTTGCTCCACCGGACCCGGTGATGCGGTGTTCGACCAGGAAGAAAGTACAGGTATTCCCATGGATCCATTCGGATTTACCCGCAGTCGAATTTGCCACAGCTACGCCCTCATCGCGCCTCCCTCCCATGTCGAGGCACCCCTGCCCAACTGGATCAATTCCTCCGGCGTGATTTTGATTGCGCCGCGAATGGGGGCCGGATTCTGTCAATTCGCGGCGTTGATGGGGCCTGAATCGGCCGCCGCCGCGCCCGCACCCGGCATCGAACGGTTCGTCTTTGTTGAGCAGGGCAGGTGCGCGCTCGATGTCGCGGGCTCCCGCGAGGATCTTGCACAAGGAGGTTTTGCCTTCATCCCGGCCGATTGTGAACACCTGCTTGCCTCAACCGCAGGCTGTCGTCTGACTGTGTTTGAGAAGCCATACGTGCCGTTGGCCGGGGTGTCCGCGCCCCAACCGGTGTCCGGACGCGAGCAGACGGTTTCGGCGGAGCCGTTCATGGGTGATCCGGATGCCATGCTCAAGACGCTGTTGCCCGATGCGCCCGAATTCGATTTGGCCGTCAATCTGTTCGAGTTCGCCCCCGGCGCCGCCTTGCCCATGGTGGAAGTCCATGTAATGGAACACGGGTTGCTGATGGTGCAGGGCAAGGGAATATACCGGCTCGGTGACGACTGGCATCCGGTGCAGCGCGGCGATGTGATCTGGATGGCTCCCTTTTGTCCCCAGTGGTTCACGGCCGTGGGCAAGGAACCGGCACGGTACCTGTACTACAAGGATGTGGGCCGGAATCCTTTGGGGAGCTCCGCGTGATGTCGGCGAGAGCGGACACGCCGGCACGGTGGCTATGCCGGATTGGCGGGATGCATCCGGGGGCCACGGAGATTGTCCTGCCCAGGGAAGCAGCAGAACAGGGTTATGTGCGTCAAGTCGGGCTCAACCGTGGGCATGCTGGAGGTCCATCCCGGCATAAACAGGATTTCCAGGCGAGCCGAATGCACCTTGGATATTCGCTGCCAGACGGGGCACGTGTACGACCAGATGATGGGTGAGATGCGGATAGAGCTTGCGTAGGAATCCGAAGTCCGCGGGATTGCCTACGCCCTGTCGAGATCACGGCCGGCAATCAGGTGCCAGACTCCGTGATGCTGGCGCTTGCAGCATCCTGAACTTGGATTCCGCCGATCGGATCGGTGCCAGGAAAACGGCGTTCGGGTCCAAGGAACTTCTTGTCCGGCACCAGAAAGGTCAGTAAGGGATCTTGTCTTGCTTGGCCCGCCATTCGTCAAATACCCGAATTGCCTCGTTGCCCAGAAGCCTGAGGGATGGGACGGTTCGCTGTTCGACGGGCAAGGGGATCTCCTCGTACAGGAACTGGTCACTGAACCCGGCCGCGGCCGCATCCTCACGCGAGTTGGCGAAGTAGATGCGTGTGATGCCCGACCAGTAGATGGCGCCCAGGCACATGGGGCACGGCTCACAGCTTGTGTAGATTTCGCAGTCCGTCAACTGGTAGGTTTCCAGTGCCGTGCAGGCTGCGCGGATGGCCGTAACCTCGGCGTGGGCTGTGGGATCGAGGTTGGACGTGACGCGGTTGAAACCTTCCGCGACCACCAGGTCACCGCGGACCACAACCGCACCAAACGGGCCTCCCAGATTGGTGTCGATTGCATGCCGGGACAACTCTATCGCCCGTCGCATATGGGAGTGGTTCATGCAACTGTCCTTGTTTTGGTTGCGAGGATCGGGCCCCAGACGTGCGAACTACGAACCCCGGTATGTCGTATAGCTCCAGGGGGATACTAGAAGCGGCACGTGGTAGTGGCCGTCCTGGACGATGGCAAAGCGGACCGGGATCTGATTGAGGAACGGAGGATTGGGTAGGTCGAGCGACTGCATGGCGAAATAGCGGCCGACGTGGAACAACAGCTCCCACTCACCGGTTTCAAACGCGTCGCCTTCCAGGAGCGGTTCGTCGCATCGGCCGTCGTGGTTGGTTGCCACGGACTTCACCAACCTGCGGCGGCCATCGGTCCAGCGGTACAAATCCACCTGCAAGCCGGCCCCGGGCTTGCCTTGCGCCGTGTCCAGCACATGCGTGGTCAGGATGCCCATGTCCGTGTCACCGGGGTAATTCGAAGTGTTTGGGACCCGTGCCGAAACAGGCCGGGCTGTGGACCGAGCACAGCCCTGATCACCACTACCGGGTCACGGTTGCCTCAATATGGCCATGCGGTTCGTCCGTCGGCAGAAACACGCGGTTTGACGCATCGAGACCAAACTGTGCCAGATCGACTTCCTGGTAGTGCAAATTGGGCATCGCAAGCGTGATGTCCTCGACTTCCGGGATCCGTTCCAAAACGGTGCTGCCCATGCGCCAAAGGCTGTCCTGTACCGACTTGCTGTAAGTGGCCGCGAACACCTCTTCCAGGGTGGTGCGGATGGTCCCGGCTGTTTGAGCGTAGCCGGCAGGAGCCGCGCCGTAGGTCCAGTTGGCCTGCATGCGTGTGGCCAAGATGCGGTCGTCGACTGCCGGGAGGGTTGTGACCCTGTCCTGCAGAAAGTCGGCGAAACCAGATTCTGTGGTCTTCATGAGGGCAAGGTCTCGAAACCCGCTCCTGACGGTTTGCCGGTCCCGGGCCACCATCACCTCCGCCAACGGAGTGCAGGCCTGCGACTGCACGAAACCGTGTGGATGGTCGGAACCGTTGACGTGCAGTCTGTGCCACGGGGTTTCGACCAGGTCGATGTGCACTTCCGACACGTGGCCGTATCGTTGCAACATGCCCTGTGCCAACTCAATGGCGAACGATTCGGTTTCCAGGTTGGGGTGTTGGCAGGCCGTGATGTACACAAGGTTCTTCATGGTGTCGGTTGGCACCACATCCGCGTTGTCTCCGTGGGTGTAGGCGCGATCGAACCGGCCCAACAGGGCCATGTCGACGCTGAGCTCCGAGATGCGGTGCCGGGTTTGTTCGCGCACCAGGCGCAAAACGCGTACGCGGGCTTTGCCGTAGGTGTGGGCTGCAAGTTTCACGGGTGCACAGTCAATCCTCAGGCAAGCACAAATCGGGTGCGGTAGGCCAAGAGAATCGCTTGGCCGACGACAAATTCAGGAAACATCATAGAGTACCGGAGACAGCGACCACGACCTGACCGGCAGTCAGTGCCAAGGTGCCCTGCACCCAGTCCCGAAAGCCCGCCTCCAGCCGGGTTGCATCCCGCCGCGTGCGGACCCGCTCCAGCGTGCCGGGCGAGAGGATCTCGTGAGGCAGCTCCGGGAAGGTGAACAGCCCAGCCTCGTTGAGCTGGCCGAAGAGGGCGATGACCTCGAAACTGTCCGCACCGCAGATGACGGCCGGCACCGTTGGCACCCACATATCCGTCAGGTGGTGCTGTTGGGTCCGATTCACCCGCGGATCCCCGGAGTTCCCAAGGCCTCGACCAGGGCGAAGGCATCAGGCTGTGCATCCGGGGTTCTCCGCTGGCCGGATCCGGAACCTACCCACGGTAGCCACAGGCCAACTCACCCGGTTGGCCCAGCCAATTTAGATGCTGTCAACTTGGCGTTTGCCGGGTCGTCAGCAAGGATGGTCAATTTGGTATATCATTTGAATTACAAGTCATCTTAAGAAGTTGCTGTTGCAGGCCGGTGCTCCCGCACCGTCGTTGTAAATCTGCGCTCCACTCCCCTGCGACTGACATTCGGGACCTGTTTCGGGTCGTGAGGGAAGTCATGTACAGATTGCATCGGTTGGGTATTGTGCTATGCGCGGGCGTCCTGCTGTTGGCGATGACGGCAGTGCCAGCGATGGCCTTGAACCAGGTTCACATAGTCCAGCGAGGGGAGACGCTGGCGATTATCGCCCGCCGCTACGATGTCCCCCTTTCCGTTCTGGTTTCCCGGAACGGTATCGAAAACCGAGACCTAATCTTCGTCGGCCAACGGGTAATGATCCCTGCCGTCAAGTCCATCTCGGTCCGTTCCCCGGGAATCCATGTGGTTCGTGTGGGCGATTCCCTGGCTGACATTGCCACCCTCTACGGTGTGCCGCTGGAGATGGTCCTGTTTCTCAACCGCATCGACTCGTCGTCTGCAATTTGGGTCGGTCAGCCGATACAGGTTCCCATGCCCTCAATTCGCAACCCCCAGACTCCGGTGATCGCACCAGCACCGATCACGGTACCGGAGCCGATCACGGTGGATCCCGACGCAACATCGCACCGGGTGCGGCGGGGGGATACACTTCATGTCATTGCGCGCGCCTATGGTGTGGACATGCGGCAACTGATCGCACACAACCGCCTGCAGAACCCTCACCTGTTGTTCGCAGGCCAAGTCCTTGAGTTTCCCCAGCATGCCGATGGGGCCGTACCTCCCATCGAACCGCCGGCACCGCGGCCACCCGCGGTCCAGGAGTCGCCGGTGCCCGCGCCCGATCCGGTACCGAACCAGGCGGGACCACAGGACCCGGACAGTGTTGTCCATGTCATTGAGCAAGGCGAGACCTTGTCGGATTCTCCGTCGGACACCGCTTTTTCCTGGGCGGAGGCCCAAATTGTCTCGTTCTACGGTTTTCCGGGGGTGCCGGTGATGGGAGTGCTGGGTGACGGCACGCCGCGCGACGTGGCTCCCCGGATCGCGGCCATGGCCGAACGCTACGATCAACTCAACGGTCCCCGGGGCACTCAACCCGCCTTTCACCTGATTGTGGGGGTCGCGCAGGCTGGCGCCACACCCGACGGCGCATGGATTAGCCGGCTCGCCCACGATCGCATAGCCGAATACGTTGAGGCGGCCCGCGAGGAGGGCCTGCTGCTGTTCTTGGACACGCAGATTGGGTGGAGCGACCCGCTGGCGGAAGTCAAGCTCCTCACTCCCTTCCTCAGGGAACCGTTCGTGCACGTCGCCCTGGACCCCGAGTTTGCGACGGAGCGACTGGGCGTGCGTCCGGGGCAGGCCCTTGGCTCCATTTCGGCCGAAGACGTAAATGAGGTGCAGCGTTACCTAGCCTCAATCGTGCACGAGGAAGGGCTGCCTCCCAAACTCCTGATGGTGCACCAGTTCGCGGAACGGATGTTCCGCAATCGCGGCGGCATTGAAGACTATGATGCCGTTCATTTGTCGTTCGACATGGATGGTTTTGGGGGGACCGGTGCCAAACTAAACGGCTACAGGCGCTTCGCGCTCCCCACGCCATCCGAGCGGCCCGCCCTCAAGCTGTTCTTCAAATACGACACGCCGCTCATGACTCCGGAACAAGTGCAGGGGCTGGGCCATCCCCCCGACATCATCATCTACCAATAGACCCACCTATCTGTCGGCTCCAAGTCCGGATTGTTGCCGTGGTTCGCGGAAACCGGTGGGCCGGTTCCACAGGTTGGATCGACGAACCGCGCCTGCGGCCGAGGGTCCCGCACAGGCGGCGAGGGCGATGACCGGTGACAGCTTCGACCGGGTGCGATTTGGGTTGACCCGTGTCGGTGGTGGAATGATCCATGCATAGCGAAGCAGCGGTTGCCCTGAACCGCCTGCCTGCGGCGCGGCAGGCGGAGCTGCTGGAACGATGCTGTGGTTCCGAGCGTTGGATCCAATCCATGGTGCAGCGGATTCCGTTTGCGGATTGGCAGGCCCTGCGGTCGGAGGCCGACGAAATTTGGCTGGGGCTGGATCGGGACGACTGGCTGGAAGCGTTTGCGCACCACCCCGAGATTGGCGACATCGATTCGCTGCGGGCCAGGTTTGCCACCACAAGGAATTGGTCCGAGGGTGAACAGTCCGGAGTGGATGGAGCCAGCGAGGAGGTGTTGGCGGGTTTGGCAGCGGGCAACCGACGCTACGAACAGCGTTTCGGATATATTTTCATCGTGTGTGCCACGGGCAGGAGCGCGGCAGCGATGCTTGAACTCCTGCAGGAACGCCTGGGCAATGCGCCGGATGATGAACTGCCAATCGCTGCCGAGCAGCAACGGCAAATCATGCAGCTCAGGCTTGACAAATTGCGCGCAGAACTTGCGCACCGGTAACTCGAAGGCCTCCGGTTCGCCCTACGACGGATTCCGGTTCGAGTGTCGCCGCCAGGGACGGAATCGAAGCGCGATTCCGTCCCTGGCCGGCCGTCAAAAATCGATGGAACGCAGGTATTGCAGTGTGGTCGCGCTGCGACGGGCTTCGTCCATGGGCGAGTCGGCACCCGGAATCGGAGCTCCCGGACACGCGGTGACCCAGCGGTCGAAACCCGAATCCGCCAGATTTGCCCGAATCGCGGGAAAGTCCATGTGACCGGGTACGTTCACATCGACCCATTCCGGGTAATACCAACGGTCGTCTCGAATGTCCACCGAAGTGTACTCCTGGAGGTGCACGTAGTTGAGCTGGCTGCGGTAGAGGGTCAGGGCCTCCACGGGATCGATGCCCCATAAATGGGCATGGGAGACGTCGATGCACAGGCCCGACCTGCTCAGACGCTGCATGTAGGCATCCCACGTCTCAAGGGAATTGACCGTGTGGTTGGTATGGATGTGCATCGTGATTTCAAGCCCGAGGGTGCCGGCAAACTCGGCCCATTCGTCCGCCGCGTCCGCGGCCCGGTGCACTTCGTCGGTGTTGGCCAGCCGATCCGCAGGCTGTTCGGCGCACATGAACATGAAGCAGTCGCATTCCATTTCGGCGGCGAATTCCATGCGCCGCTTGTTGATTTCAAACACGCGCGGATCCCTGTGGTCGGGGCTGCCGATGGCAGTCAGCACCGCCAAGGGCAGGCCGACGCGAGCGCAAATGCCCCGCATGCGCTTCGGCGTACCCATCCAGTCGAGTGGGAACCGGGCTTCCCAGCCATCCCATCCCGCTTCCTTGAGTGCTTCCAGGCAGGGTTCCAGGTCCGGTTCGTGCCATCGCAGGGTTGCGAACCCCAGTTTGAAGGTCATGGCATTGCTCCACTGTCGTGTGACTGGCTGTACGCGCTGCATCCCCAAGGACTGTGGACGCAGGAATGCGGTAAGGAGGATTGTAGGGTAGCCAACGGATCGGCGCATGCCGCCGTCGATCCCGGAAATCCGGTTGCACACCGCCACGTTCGGCCCCTCAACCTCAGCGACCGTTTGAAAACACGGGGATCTGTTGGACAATAACGGGACACGGATTGCAGACCGCACCGGTTCCCGGTTGGCAGCGGACTTCCGGTGCCTGCATTGGTGCCAACGTTGCCGGCGAACCGGCCTTCGCCCTCCTGGATACGAGAACCACAGATGCAGTACACCGCAGAGAACATTCTGGTCCTGCCGCATGCCGATGCCGAGTCGGGCGAACCAGGTTTGGTCACGCGTGTGACCCCGGAGAGCGCCGGCTGGGCCTGGATTGGCTTCGAAGTCCACCGGCTCCAATCCGGCCGGAGCTGGGAGACCTCGACCGGCGAGCAGGAATTGGCCTTGGTCAACCTCAGCGGACGCTACCGTCTGAAGTCCGACCGCATCGACCTGTCCGACGAATTCGGCGGACGGCCCAATGTCTTCGCCGGCGCGTGTCACACCCTGTACCTGCCGCCCGGGTCCGACCTGACGGTTACCTGTGTCGAAGACGGCGAGTTTGCGGTCGCGACGGCTCCGGCGCAAGTGGAACATCCACCGTTCCTCACCCTCCCCGGCCAGGTGGACATGAACCTGCGGGGAGGAGACAACGCGACAAGGCAAATCAACGACCCCCTGCCGCCCGGCTCCCCGGTGGGCAGGCTGGTCCTGGTTGAGGTGTACACGCCCAGTGGCGGCTGGAGCAGCTATCCGGGCCACAAGCACGATGTCCACATCGAGGATGACCGGGGAGAGCTGGTGGAGGCGGACCTCGAGGAAATCTACTACTACAAAATCACTTCCACCCACAGCGATCCTTTCGGAGCCTATGATCCCGACGGGTATGCCTATCAACGCGTCTATACTGACGAAGCCTCCCCGCTTCACCAGGCCGGCAAGCCCATCGATGCCCTGGTCCGTCCGCGCAACGACTGCGTGGTGCTGGTGCCCGAGGGCTACCACCCGGTGGTCAGCCCTCCGGGCTACGTGACCTACTATCTGAACGTGCTCGCCGGCAGCGCGCAGAGCCTGGCCAACCAGGACGATCCGCGCTACGCCTGGGTCAAGGACACATACCGAACCACCAATCCCGACGTTCCGCTGTATCGACCGGCCTAGGCCTGCACGGACGTCCCGCTTCCCTCATTTGGCCATGACCGACTCTGCCAAGTCCTTTGACTCCCTGCACATGGGGCGGTCCAGCATCGACCTCTACAGCAACGACGTGGGAACTCGCTTTCCGGACATCACGTCCTTCGCCGCCTACGTGGGCGGTTCGCCCACAAACATTTCCGTGGGTATGACCCGGCTGGGGCGCCGGGCTGCCCTCCTGACCGGAATCGGGGACGATCCGGTCGGGGATTTCGTGTTGGAGTTCCTGGTCAACGAAGGCGTGGAAACACAGTGGGTTGTACGCAAGCCCGGGCTGCGCACGAGTGCGGTGGTCTTGGGGATCGAACCGCCGGACCGGTTCCCGCTGGTCTTCTACCGGGAGAATTGCGCCGACATCAACGTCACCATCGACGACGTGCTGGCCTCGCCGTACGACGACTGCCGGGTGTTCCAGTTCGCCGGCACCAACCTTTCCCGCGAACCGAGTCGGTCGGCAACCATGTTTGCGGCCGAATCGGCGCGCAGCCACGGCGCCACCGTGGTGTTCGACCTGGACTTCCGCCCCGACCAGTGGCACGACGCGCGGGCGTTCGGGGTGGTGGCCCGGTCGATCATGCAGCAGGTAGACATCGTCGTTGGAACGCACGATGAAGTCAATGCCGCCCTGCTGGCCGATCCAGCCCAAATGACTGTGACGGACTCGCAGGTGTCCGACACTCAGGTCGAGGGGGATGTCCTGGCCGCCATCGCGCGGATCCAGAGGCTGGGTCCACAGCATGTGATTGAGAAGGTCGGTGCCCTGGGCGCGCGCGTCCACACCCGCGGCGAACCTCCTTGCGACGTGCCCGGATTCCCGGTGGACATCTACAACATTCTGGGTGCCGGGGATGCCTTTGGCGCCGGTTTCATCTTCGGACTGGTCAGCGGCTGGACGCTGGAGCGGTCCGCCCGGCTGGGCAACGCCTGTGGAGCCATGGTGGTGACGCGGCACGGCTGCGCCAACTTCATGCCCACCTGGGACCAGGTGAACGAATTCATCGACAGCCATGGCGGCTGGTAGCAACCAAATCGGGGAATGGGAACAACGATGACCGAACCGACCGTGCGTCTCACCATGGCACAGGCCATTGTCCGCTTCCTGTGCGGCCAATACACGGAGCGCGACGGCCGGCGCCAGCCCTTCTTTGCCGGCTGTTTCGGCATCTTCGGCCACGGCAACGTTTCCGGGATGGGCCAGGCCCTGCAGCAGTTTCCCGAGCTTCGCTACTACCAAACCCGAAACGAACAGGCCATGGTGCACACGGCCATCGGCTTTGCGAAGCACACGCGGCGTTTGCGCACCCTGGCATGCACCACGTCCATCGGCCCCGGCGCCACCAATATGGTGACGGGTGCGGCCACGGCCACCATCAATCGCCTGCCGGTCCTGCTGCTGCCGGGCGACATCTTTGCCCGACGCAACGTGGCGCCTGTCCTGCAGCAGCTGGAGTTCGAGCACAGCCAGGACATTTCGGTCAACGACGCGTTTCGGCCGGTCAGTCGCTACTGGGACCGGATCAACCGCCCCGATCAGTTGGTCCACAGTCTGCCGGAAGCCATGCGCGTCCTGACCAGCCCCGCGGACACGGGCGCCGTCACAATTGCGATTCCCCAGGATGTGCAGACGGAAGCCTACGATTACCCGGCCGCGCTGTTCGAGGAATGGGTGTGGCACGTGCCGCGCCCGCGCGCGGATCTGGCCAGCCTGCAAAGGGCTGCGGACCTGTTGCGGCAGGCCCGGCGACCGTTGATTGTGGCCGGCGGCGGGGTCCGCTACAGCGAAGCCGAGGATGCGCTGCGGAGTCTTGCCCACCGTACCGGCGTGCCCGTTGCCGAGACGATGGCGGGCAAGGGCAGCCTGAACTTCGACGATGCGCGTTGTCTGGGAGCCATGGGCGCGACCGGGACTGCCGCCGCCAATGTCTATGCCAGGGAGGCGGACGTGGTCATGGGAGTCGGCACCCGTTGGAGCGACTTCACGACGGCCAGCAAGACCGCGTTCCAGGATCCGGGGGTCCGGTTCATCAACCTGAACGTGTCCGAGTTCGATGCCGGCAAGCATCAGGGGGTGGCGGTTACCGGGGATGCCAGGGCTTGCCTGGAGGAACTGGAGGCGATGCTGCCCGACAAGATTACCGACGCGGATACCGATGTGCGGATTGCCTCACTCAAGGACGAATGGGAGTCGGAGGTGGATCGCATCTATGCCTTGCACGCGTCGGACGATGGGGTGGCTGCGCAGGGCGCGGTCATCGGCGCCGTGAACGAACAGGGGGATCCGGAGGCCGTGATGGTCGGTGCGGCCGGCAGTCTGCCGGGCGACACGCACAAGCTGTGGCGCAGCCGCCATTCCCGGCAGTACCACCTGGAGTACGGATATTCCTGCATGGGGTATGAAATCGCCGGCGCCATGGGGGTGAAGATGGCGGATCCCAATCGGGAAGTCTACGTCCTGGTGGGGGACGGTTCCTACTTGATGATGTCCTCGGAGATCGTCACCTCGGTCCAGGAAGGCTACAAGTTGACCATCGTGCTGATGGACAACAGCGGTTTCAAGAGCATTGGCGGCCTGAGCCGTTCCCTGGGACAAAGCGGCTTTGGCACGCGGTACCTGTTTCCGGAGAACGGTGCCCTGCCGACCGATGAACCCGGTGGGCAAAAGCGACCCCTGCCGGTCGACCTCGCGGCCAACGCGGCCAGCCTGGGTGCCGTGGTCATCGGCTGCAAGACCGTGGAAGATGTTGTGGAGGCACTTGCCAGGTCAAAGGAGATCGAGCGCACGGTTGTAATCCACATCACCAACGACCGCTATCTCGGTGTCGACAACTACGAAACTTGGTGGGATGTGCCCGTGGCCGAGGTCAGCGAAATCGACACGGTCAACGCGGCGCGCGAGGAATGGGAACAGATGCGGTCCAAGGAACGGTTCTACCGGTAGGCGCGTGCCGATGTCCGAAGGGCCGGATCGGCGCACCGCCGGCGATGACCAGGGAGGAAACAAGTCAATGATTGTCAACAACTTCGTCAACGGATCGTTCGTGGCCAGTCAAGCCGAAGACACGCTGCCGGTGCGGAATCCGGCCACCAACGAACGGTTGGCGACGCTGCCCTTGACGACCGCCTCCGAGGTCGATGCGGTCGTGCGGACGGCACAGGCCGCCTATCCGGAATGGCGCAGCACCCCGGTCGTGGATCGGGTTCAGCCGCTCTTCAGGCTCAAGGCCCTGCTGGAGGAGAGTTTCGAGGACATTTCCCGCACCGTGACGCTCGAATGCGGCAAGACCCTGGCCGAGGCCCGCGGCGAAGTTAGGCGCGGCATCGAGAACGTCGAGGTCGCCTGCGGCATGCCGTCCCTGATTCAAGGGTGGAACAACGAGGACATCGCCCGCGGCATCGACGAACACATGATTCGCCAGCCGTTGGGCGTGGTGGCCACCATCACCCCCTTCAACTTCCCGGCGATGATCCCGTTGTGGTTCCTGCCCTATGGGGTGGCCACCGGCAACTCGTTCATCCTCAAGCCCAGCGAGAAGGTTCCCCTGACCAGCCAAAAGCTGTTTGGCCTGATTGAGCAGGCGGGTTTCCCGTCCGGGGTTGTGCAGCTGGTCAACGGCGACGCGGACGTCGTCAACGCCCTCATCGATCATCCGCTGGTGCGCGCCATTTCATTCGTCGGATCCACTCCGGTGGCCAAACTGGTCTACGCCCGCGCGACAGCCAAGGGCAAACGTGCACAGTGCCAGGGAGGTGCCAAAAACCCGGTGGTCATCATGCCCGGAGTCGATGTGGAAGGTGCAGCCAATGCCATGGCCGAAAGCGCCTTCGGTTGCGCCGGCCAACGGTGCCTGGCCCTGTCGACGGCAATCACGGTCGGCGACATGCACGATCCGTTTGCGGAGGCCATGGCCGACCTGGCGACTTCCCGGCGCGTCGGCAACGGTCTTGCAGACGACACCGAAATGGGCCCCGTGATCACTGACGCAAGCCGACAACGCATCGAAGGGCTTCTGGCCCAGGTCGACGACGGGAACGGACGTTTCCTGGTGGACGGCCGCGGCCGCGGCGTGGACGGATATCCGGACGGGAACTGGATCCACCCCACGATCCTCAACACGGATCCCGGCATGCCCGTTGCCAGGGAAGAAATCTTCGGGCCTGTCCTCAGTCTGATGCGGGCCGACGACCTCGACCAGGCCATCGACTGGGTCAACGATCGGGCCTTCGGCAACATGGCCTGCCTGTTCACTCGGGACGGCAAGGCAGCCCGGGAGTTCCGCCACCGGGCCGATGCCGGCAACATCGGTATCAATATCGGCGTAGCCGCGCCCATGGCGTTCTTCCCGTTCAGCGGTTGGAACGAGAGCTTCTTCGGGGATCTGCATGCGCAATCCCGGCACGGGGTTGAGTTCTATACGCAGACCAAGGTTGTGGTCGAGCGCTGGTAATCGAATCCGGAGAACGTCATCATGCAGGCAGGCGTGTTTGCCGCTCCAGGGCAATTCATTGTCGAAAACCGCCCGGAGCCGTCCCTGGACACCGTTCCGTCGGACTGGGTCAAACTCGAGGTTGAGGCCTGTGGGGTTTGCGGCACCGATCTCCAGATAGTGAAGGATCCGCCGGGCCATCCGGCCGCGCCCGGCGTGGTGCTTGGCCACGAACTGGCGGCGCATGTGGTGGAACTGGGCTCCGAGGCCAACGCTGTCCGGGAAGGGGACAGGGTCGTGTTGGCACCCAACCTGTACTGCCGTGAACAGAATCTGGAGCCGTGTGCCCAATGCCTCCGGGGCCGGACCAATCATTGCGCGAACTTTCACACCATCGGGATCCATCGCGACGGCGGGTTTGCGAGATACGTGCTGGCTCCGGAAAAGGCCCTACTGTCCATTGCCGAGGATTTGTCCTTGGGCGACGCGGTATGGATTGAGCCGCTGTCCTGTGTCCTGGGGGGCTTCAATCAGTTCGATGTGGCCGACGCGGGCACCGCTTTGGTCATAGGCGCAGGACCCATCGGAGTCCTGCATGCCCTGATGCTCAAGTCCCAAGGCCTGCCCGTAATGGTTGCCGACTTGGCGGACGCCAGGCTGGAACAGGCCCGGGACGCCGGGGTCGATTGGACCGTGAACGTCAACGCGGAAAGTCTGGCGGATGTGGTCAGCGACGCAACCGAAGGCCGCGGCGCCGATCTGATCGTCGACGCCGTGGGCGGACAGCTCGGAACGGCTGTGGACCTGGCGGCCATGATGGGTCAGATCTGCTGCTTTGGACTGAACTCGGTCACACCGATCGTCAACCAGAGTCGCTTGACCGAACGCGAACTCCGGGTTTTTGGAACGTTTGTTGGCGTAGGCACGTTTCCACAGGCCATTCAACTGCTGGAGGACGGCTTGCTGCAGCCGTCCGGTCTCAATCTGACAATGCCCCTGGCCGATCTCGCGGAGGGCCTGGACCTGTGCCGCACCGGAGCCGCGGTCAAAGTCGTGGCAACGCCCGACTCCTAGCTCCCTGAATCTGAGCGTCCACAAACAGGCAATCCGTGCAACCATGGCATCCTACGGAATCGGAGTCATCGGCATGGGCTGGATGGGCGAGACCCACAGCCGGGCCTTCAGGCAGATACCCGAACGGTTTTGGCAGTCCGGACTCGATGTCCGTCTGGTGATTTGTGCGGACGAGGATGCGGACCGGGCCGCGCAGTCCCGCCAACGGTTCGGCTTCGAGGATTGTGCGACGGATTGGCACACGGTTGCGACCCATCCGGACGTTGACATCGTCACGATTGCCGTGCCGAATCAACTGCATCGGACCGTGGCCGAGGTTGTGGCCGCGGCCGGCAAGCACCTTCTGTGCGAAAAGCCGGTGGGTCTCGGCGTCGAGGACACGCGGGCGATCGCGGCCGCGGTTGCCCGGGCATCCGTACAGTCGTGTGTCGGATTCAACTACCGCTGGGCGCCGCTCGTGCAGTATGCGCATCAACTGCAACAGTCGGGCGCCCTGGGCAAGCTCACGCATTTCCGGGGCCGGTTCTTTGCGATGTACGGCCACAATCCGCTCAGTCAGCTGAGTTGGCGATTTGAACGCGACAAGGCGGGGTACGGCTCGTTGGGCGACCTGATGTCCCATGTGCTGGACATGTCCAACTTCCTCGCGGGTCCGGTGGCACGCCTTTGTTCAATGCGCCACACGTTTGTTCCCAATCGGCCGTTGCCGGTTCCGGGCAAGGGGACGCACTTCACTTTGGGGTCTCCGGAGGATCCGGCCGGTCCCGTGACCAACGAGGACTTCGTTGCCGTTCTGGCGGAGTATGCATCCGGTGCCCGCGGCGTGCTTGAAGCGTGCCGCGTGATGTACGGTCCCAAGTGTGAGTTCGCCTTCGATCTGCACGGCGACCGCGGTGGCCTTCGCTGGGATTTCGAACGGATGAACGAACTGGAGGTCTACCGGCCCACCGACAAGAACGCCATCGGCCGGGAACCGGACCCGCATGACGGGTACGCTCGCATACTGGCAGGACCCGAGCACCCCGACTACGCCTGGTTCCAGCCGGGAGCCGGCATTGCCCTGGGGTACGACGACCTGAAGGCCCTGGAGGCGTTCCACTTTGTTCGGAACATCCATGAAGGAAAGCCGCACGCGCCGTCGGTGCACGATGCCCTGCGGGTGGCGGAAGCCCAACATGCCGCGTCCCAATCCTGGGCCACCGGCGGCTGGGTCGACGTCCCTCAAATCCAGGAAACCCCCTGACGACCAAGCCGGGAGGCAGCCATGGAATCACGCCTGGATCAGATCAGAATTGGCAATGCGCCGTGTAGTTGGGGGACCCTGGAGTTCGGCTCCCTGAAGGATGATCGGATTTCGTGGGCCACCATGCTCGACGAACTGGCGGAGGCCGGTTATACGGGCACGGAGCTTGGCGACTGGGGGTTTTTCCCAACGGATGCACACCACCTGGCGGCCGCGTTGGCGGAGCGCTCCCTCGACCTGACCGGCGCCTACGTCGGCAGTCGGCTCGAAGACGCGACCCAACAGGCCGAAATCGTCGAACACAATCTGATGATTGCCCGGCAGCTGCGCGCCGTGGCGGACCTGAACCACCAGGATTACGCGCCGTTCCTGGTGGTGGCAGCAGACAACGGATCGGATCCGGTGCGCATACAAAATGCCGGGCGCATCGTCCCCGACATGGAACTGGAGGATGACCTCTGGCCGGTTCTGGGAGAGACCATCAACCGGATTGCGGTCGCGGCGCGGGACGAGGTCGGCATTGCGTCGGTGGTGCACTTCCACGCGGCGGGCTGGCTCGAGACGCCACGGGAAGTCGACCGCCTGTTGGCACACGTGGGCGATCATGTAAACCTCGTGTTCGACACCGGGCACTTTGCGTTGGGTGCCGGCAGGGCCGACACAGTTCTGGCGACCATGGACCATTTGGCTTCCCGCATTGACTATGTCCACTTCAAGGACTGGAGTTCGCGCCTTGCCGCCGAGGTCGCCGAGGCGGAACTCGACTACTTTCAAGCCGTTGCCAAGGGCGTGTTCTGCGAGTTGGGCCAGGGGGATGTGGACTTCCCCGCGGTGCGCGATTGGCTGCTGCATACCGGCTACACCGGCTATGTCACCGTTGAGCAGGACGTCGTGGCGGGATTGGGTTCGCCGTTCGAAAGTGCACAGCGCAATCGTAGGTACTTGGCCGACATCGGCTTTGTCAACTGACCGTCGAACGGTCGCCACCCGGACTCAAGGAGATAGTCATGCTGGAACCCGTCTACGTGCATGAGCGCAACTTTGGTTGCCGTCTGACCGAGATGACCTACCGGGGCTTGAAGTCCCTGGTGATGGAGAACGAGCTTCTGCGCGTCACCATCCTGGTGGACAAGGGCACCGACATCTTCGAATTCCTGCACAAGCCCACCGACACGGACTTCATGTGGCGGTCGCCTCTGGGGGTACGCGCCACGCGCAACTTTGTCCCCTCGAATCCGCGGTCCGACGGCCCCTTCCTGGACTACTACTTCGGCGGCTGGCAGGAATGCTTCCCGGTGGGCGGGTATCCGACCACCGTCGCGGCCGGCGAGTTCGGGTTGCATGGCGAAACCCCGCTGATGCCCTGGAACATGCAAGTCCTGCTGGACACCCCCGAGTGCATTTCGGTGAAGTTCGATGTCCGCACCTACCGTTCGCCGCTGCGCATTGAGAAGGTGGTCACCCTGCACCGGTGGCAGGCCAACCTGCAGTTTCATGAAATCGTGACGAACGAAGGCGATGTTCCCTTTGAGATTCTCTGGGGCCATCATCCCGCGTTCGGCGCTCCCTTTCTCGACAGCAGCTGCGTGGTCGACATTCCGGGTGCCAAGGTGCGCGTGGTCGAGGCGGAACCCACCACACGCCTGGAATCGGGCGAAGACTACACTTGGCCGTTTGTCAAGGGCAGGGACGGCAGCACGATTGACCTGAGCCGCATACCGGGCCCCGAAACCAAGTCCCATGATCTGGCATTCCTGTTTGATCTCGAAGCGGGATGGTATGGGTTGACCAACCAGGCACGCAAGGTGGGCTTCGGCATGTATTGGCCGACCGAGATCTTCAATTCGATTTGGTTTTGGCAGGTGTACCGGGGCAGCGCGGGCCATCCCTGGTACGGACGTACCTACAACATTGCCCTGGAACCTTGGACGGCACCGTACCACCACTTCGCCGAAGCCCAGACGCACTCGGCGACGCGCACGATGGAACCGGGCGAGGTACTGGACATTCGGTTTGGCGCCGTGGCCTATGCCGGCCTTGACCAAGTGACCGGAATCTCGACATCGGGCGACGTGTCCGGGATCTGACGTATCCATTCATTGCCGGTTGGGGCTCCCTTGGCGCACCCCGGAAGTGCAGGCGCTTCCGGGGTGCCGCGCCGGTAAACGGTTCCTGTAACAGCTCGCCAAACAACGAGTGACGCAGGGTTGCAATCCGTCATTCGGCTCATCTGCCGGAATCACAGGGGCATCCCTGTTGATTTTTTTGGGTTTTGCCCTCCCCGGGAGGTCGCTTGCACCAATCTGTTACCGGTACCCGAAGGCCCGGCCGCCGCGGTCGATACGCATGCATTGGGGGTTTGCCCCCTCCGTCAGGTTGATGGCTGAGCGGGCAGCTGTTTGAAAGAACTGCATGCATTGCATGCAAGCCCCGCTCTTGGTCATGCATGAGGGTTGATCTGGGCGATTCGGCAATCTTCCCGGACATCAAGCTGTCCACACAGGTCCAGGCCCCGGCAATCCGGGACGCGGAATCACAGAAGCTTGTCTGATCCGCACTGGACTATAATCAACCGTTGTGATGGATCCGTAATTCGGCAAGGAGGTCGGCAGAATCATGTCTTCTCATCAAAGAACAACCGGCGTGTCCAGAAGGGACATGTTGCGATTGTCCGGTCTGGGCATTACGGGCGCCGTGTTGGCGGCTTGCGTGGCCCCCGACGCCACATCCGGCGATGCCGGGGTCGCGGCACAGGAACCGGTAAACGTCATCGCGACCACGTCGATGCCCGTGAACACGTTCGACAACTCAATCGAGCGATCGCTGGAGTACCTGCCCGACATTGCCTTGGAAGTCAATGCCAACGGCTGGGGCGAAGGTGGCTGGGACGGCTATTCCGACACGCTTCTGACCCGCATCGCGGGCGGTGAGCAAATCGATGTGATCATGATCGCGATTGAGGGCCTGGGTCTCCTGGCGGCCAAGAACGTCCTGGTTCCGCTGGACGGTTTCGTCCAGGCGGATCCCGAGGCCGAAGAGATCCTCATGAACGATGTGCACGTCACGCTGCGCGAGATGCTGCAGGTCGACGGGAAGCAGATGGAATACCCGTTCTCGTGGAACAACATGGTCATGTACTACAACACGGCCGTGTTCGAGGAGGTGGGCCTGGAACCCCCTGCCAACGACTGGAACTGGGACGACTTCCTGGAAACCAGCCTGGCGGTGGCAAGGGTCAGCGGCGGGGCCGACGACCGGTTTGCCTATTCCTTTTGGGGTGGCGGCATGTTCGGCATGGCGGCTTGGTACTTCAACAACGATGTGTCGCCGCTGAGCGAGGATTGGCTCGAATCGAATGTTCTCGATCCCAAGGTGCTCGAGACACTCCAATTCCTGGCGGACCTGATCCTGGTACACAAGGTGGCACCCAACCCGGAAGGCTGGGACGAGTGGGCCCAGTTCCATGCCGGCAACCTGGTGATGCGGACCTGCGGCCGCTGGTGCATCGGGGGATCCCTGGAGGCTGATTTCAACACCTACGACATTCAGTACCAGCCACACCAGGCGGGTCCCATCCGCACCGTGGCCGGCACGGATGGCTGGGGCATCTCCACCTCCAGCGAGGATCCGGACGCGGCTTGGGAAGTGGTCAAGCTCCTGTCCGGAACCGAAGCCTCAATGGACATGGTACAGCTGGGTGGCAACATCCCCGCCCTTCGCTCGGTGGCGGAGATGCCGTTGTTCGCTGATTTCGGTCCGGCCAACACCGCGCTGTTCTACGAAACGTTGGACTATGCGGCCACGGTGCCCTCTCCGCCCAACTTCAACATTGTCGAACCGATTCTGAATCGCAACTACGCGACGATTTGGAACGGCGAGAAGAGCGTCGAGGAAGCCATGCAGGCGGCCCACGACGAACTCGTTCCCGAAATGGCGAAGCTGCAGAGCTAGTCTTCCACCTCAAACCCGGCTCGGACCCGGTTCACCCGGCGGCGGACTGGAGTCCGCCGCCGGGTGATCGTGCCCCATAGGAAACCTGGCTCCCGCTTCCATGGCGACGGCAGATCTGTCTGTACCGAAAGGTTGGAGGCGGTACATTCCCATCGCCGACTGGGGTATCGCCGGCCGCGAGGCGTTGGCCGGCTATCTGTTCATGGCACCGGCCTTGGCAGGCCTGATCGGCTTCACCGCGCTGCCGATCATTGCCTCGCTGGTTCTGATCTTTCTGAACTACGACCTGCTGACCCCGCCCACATGGGCGAGCGGGTCCAACATCGGCCGGCTGTTCGGAGATCCCAGACTGCTGATCGTCTACCGGAACACGGTGCAACTGGTTGCGGGTGCCACGTTCCTGAACAACGTGCTGGGGCTGCTCCTGGCAGTCGGCCTCAACCGGTCGATGCCCTGGATTCTCCGCTATCTTCTCCGCACGTCCATCTTCTTCCCCGTACTCACCACGACCGCTTCCCTGGCGGTCGTGTGGCGGTTCCTCCTGACGCAGGACCGCGGCGTGGTGAATTTCCTGCTCGGTCAAATCGGCATTGATCCGGTACCGTGGCTCAGCAGTTCCCGGTGGGCGTTGCTTTCCGCTACCATCTACGATGTCTGGAAGAGTTGCGGGTTCCTGATGGTCATCTACTTGGCGGGCCTGCAGGGCATTCCGACCGTCTACTACGAAGCCGCGCGCATCGACGGGGCGGGGCGGTTGCAGCAATTCCGCAACGTGACCCTGCCGCTCATATCCCCGACCGCGTTCTTTGCCATCGTCATTTCCCTGATCGGCGCGTTCCAGATCTTCGACAACGTGTGGGTTCTGACGTCGGGCGGTCCCGGCGACGCCTCGCGCACGATTACGATGTACATCTACGAGAAGGCATTCAGGGGTTTTGAGATGGGCTACGCGTCCGCCGTGTCGTTCACTCTGTTCACAGTCCTGATTACCCTCACGCTGCTCCAGTTCTGGGTGGCCCGTCGTTGGGTTCACTACGAGTAGCTGTCCTGGCTTTGGATTTGCGGACGTGGCAGCGACCTTGAGCAACAACGAAAAGCCTGCTCCGGTCAGGCAGCGGGAAGGGCACTCGCCGTGGCATTACCTGCGCGAGTCGGTCCTGTGGGTGCTGCTGGTGGGCATAGCCCTGATTGAAATCGCGCCTCTGACCTGGATGTTCTCGACCTCGTTGCGCGACCCCAAGAATTCGTTCGATCTGCCGCCCGATTTCTGGCCCACCGCATTTCACTGGCAGAACTACCTGACGGTCATCACCTCGCCCGATATCCAGTTCCTGCTGTTCTTCTGGAACAGCCTCAAGATCGCCCTGATCGTCACGGCGGCGCAGCTGCTCACCTGTTCCATGGCCGGATTCGCCTTCGGCCGGCTTCAGTTCAGGGGCCGCGATTTCCTCTTCGGTCTGTTTCTGGCCTCCCTGATGGTGCCGGCCACCGTAACGCTGATTCCATCGTTCATTCTCATCAAGGAGATGGAACTCATCAATACCCACTGGGCGCTGATTCTGCCCAGCATCACCAGTGCATTCGGGGTGTTTCTGCTGCGGCAGCACTTCAAGTCCCTGCCGGAGGAACTCATCAACGCCGCGAAGATCGACGGGGCCACCTACTTCCGGACCTACTGGCAAATCCTGCTGCCGCTGACAGGGCCGGCCCTGTCAGCCCTGGGCATATTCACATTCCTGGGTTCCTGGAACAACTTTGTGGGGCCGCTGCTGTTCCTGCGGGACTGGGACCTGTACACGTTCCCTATCGCCATTGCCACCCTGCGGGGATACATGGGTTCCGGCAACCAGTCGGAGGTCCTGGCAGGGATCATGATTTCCATCTTTCCAATCCTGGTGTTCTTCCTGTTCGCCCAACGCTGGATTGTCCAGGGGGCTTCCATCACCGGCATGAAGGGATGACCCTGCTGGACCACGGCATCAACCCCGTCACCTATCTGGGCTTGACGTTACGCGCGTTGTGGGAGAATCTGCCGCAACTGTTGCGGGGAGCCTTGTGGTTCAACCTTGTCAGCCTGCCTGCGTTCGCGCTCTTTGCCTTCGGGTGGCTGCTTCCGGCCTTGGTGGCAGCGGTTGTCATCGGGGGACCGGGCTGGAGCGCCTTGCTTGCGTATGAGACACGGTTGTTGCAGCACCGGCCGGCCGGCAGCCGGCAGTTTTGGCAGGCCTTTCGTCGCCACTGGGCCAAGAGTTGCCTCCTTGGGTTGTTGCTGGCGGTTCCCTCCGCACTCCTGTTGGCTCTGCTGTCCACGCTGGACGTGCAAGTTGCGGTGCCCGCAAGTGCCTGGCTTGCGGTCGGTGCCAATCTGTTTGCCCTGGCAGTGGCTGCAACCCTGGTCCTCTATGCGTTTCCCAACCTGGTCCAACGCGAACTTGGAACGGTTGCCTGCATCCGCGATGCACTGATTCTGTCAAGCCGGAATCCGGCCAACAGCGTGGGCCTGCTGGCCATGGGGGTGCTGTTCGGCATGGGTATTGCCTATGTGAGCTGGGGCTTGGTCCTGCTCCTACCCACCGTGTACGGTTTGTTCATCGCCGGCAACGGCTTGGCGGTGGTGGAGGCTGAATTGGCACGCGCTTGAAGGTACCCGTTGCGCAGGGCGTACCTGCTGCCGTACCCCGGAGCCGGAATTTCAACGTGGTCGCAGACCTACAACCAAGGACACTGTCAACATGGATCCGTTCGTATACCGCGGCGAGCACACCAACCAGATTAGCTTTCCGCTGGGAGGCATTGGAGCCGGCTGCATCGGGTTGGCGGGCAACGGGCGCCTGATCGACTGGGAGATTTTCAATCGGCCCAACAAAGGCAGCGTCAACGGCTTCTCCCATTTCGCCGTCAAGGCGGAAAACCGCGACGAGGTGGTGGACGCACGGATCCTGCACGGCAACTTGGCGGCTCCCTATCAGGGAGAACTGCACGGCGGCCAGTTTGGCACCTTCGGGTGGGGCCCCCGCCGCGAGTATCTGACCGGCCTCCCGCACTTTGCCTCCGTGGATTTCACGGGGAAGTTCCCGATAGCCGAACTTGATTTCATCGACAACTCCTTTCCCGGCAAGGTGCGGATGACCGCGTTCAATCCGTTCATCCCCACCGATGCCGACGATTCAGGGTTGCCGGCGGCATTCTTCGAGTTCAACGTTGAGAACCCGACCGATCGGGACCTCACCTATTCGCTGGTCGGCGTACTGTCCAATCCCATGGCCAAACCGACGAGCAATCGGGTCGAATCCACGCCGTGGGGAACCGTGCTCAGGCTTGCGGGCGACGGTGTGGATCCCGAGGATGCGGCTTTCGGCGACATGGCTCTGGCCACGGATGCGGGGAAGGCCGGCGACATGGACGTGAGCTGGCAGGAGTACTGGTTTCGGGGCACCTGGTTCGACAATCTGGAAATCTACTGGAAGGACTTGGAGACTCCGGGACCGTTTGCCAATCGGACGTATGCGGATGCGCCGGCCGGGGGCCATGGTGTACGTCTCGACGATTGGGACAGTGGGCTGCTCGCGGTCCGCTTCCTGGTCAAACCCGGGGCAAGCCGCCAAGTGCGGTTTGTAATCAGCTGGAACTTTCCCAACTGTGAGGACTATTGGCATCCGGAGGAGAACCGTGGCTCCTGGAGGAACCACTACGCCAACCGGTGGTCCAGCGCCTTTGACACGGCCCGTTATGCGCTCGAGGATTGGTCGAGGCTCTACACCGTCACCGACACGTTCAGGGGGGCCCTGTTTGGCTCGACACTGCCGCCCGTTGCCCTGGACGCGGTTTCGGCCAACCTGGCCATTCTGAAGTCTCCTACCGCCCTGCGTCTTGAAGACGGCACGTTCTACGGTTGGGAAGGCCTGCACCCGGACGAAGGATGCTGCGAAGGCAGTTGCACGCACGTGTGGAACTATCAGCAGGCGCTTGCCTTCCTGTTTCCCGAACTGGAACGGTCCATGCGGACCGCGGACTACCGGTACAACCTGCAGCCGGATGGCGGCATGCCCTTCAGGCTCCAGCTTCCGCTCGGCACGGCCCCCTGGGGTTTCCGTCCCTGCAGCGACGGCCAGTTCGGCGGTGTCATGAAAACCTACCGCGACTGGAAGATCTGCGGCGACGACGACTGGCTGCGGGAATTGTGGCCGTCGGTGCGGCGGTCGCTTGAATATGCCTGGAGCGACGACAATCCGGATCGCTGGGACCCGGACCGTTCCGGGGTGCTGACCGGTCGTCAGCACCATACGCTGGACATGGAACTGTTCGGCCCCAACGCCTGGCTGACAGGGTTCTACCTGGGTGCCCTAAAGGCCGCATCCGAGATGGCGCGCCATCTCGGCGAGGATGGGTTTGCGGATGACTGCCTGGACATGTTTGAAAGGGGCAAGGCCTGGGTTGACGAACACCTGTTCAACGGCGAGTTCTACATCCAGCAGGTTGATCTGGGGGACAAGGCGCTGCTGGCGAGTTTCGGGAGCCATGCCGACACGCTGCGCGGCGGATCGGCACTGGAAGCGTACTGGAACAGCGAACACGAGGAGATCAAGTACCAAATCGGGGAAGGGAGCAGCATCGACCAGGTGCTGGGCCAGTGGCACGCCTCGCTGTATGGCCTTGGCGAACTGTTCGATCCGAATCAGGTGCAGTCGGCGTGCCAGGCAATCCATCGGCACAACTTCATTCCGGACATGAGCCGGGTGTACAACCCGTGCCGCATCTACAGTCTCAACGACGAAGGCGGCCTGGTCATCTGCGCGTGGCCGGAAGGTACTTACAAGCCGCTGATTCCCGCCCCCTATTCACAGGAGACCATGAACGGGTTCGAATATGCCGCGGCAATCCACATGATCATGGTGGGCCTGGTCGATGAAGGTCTGGAATGCGTGCAGGCCATTCGGGACAGGTACGACGGTGCCAAACGCAATCCGTGGAACGAGTTCGAGTGCGGCAACAACTACGCCCGCAGCATGGCGTCCTACGCCTTGCTCAACGCCTACTCGGGGTTCAAATTCGACATGTCCAAGGGTTTGGTCGGGTTCAATCCGGTGCTCGCGGACGCGGACCCGTTCCGATGCTTCTGGTCATTGGACCGGGGATGGGGCACGGTCGAGCTGGATGCCCGTGGCTGTCGGTTGAGTGTGCTCCACGGCGACCTTCCCCTGCGCCACTTGCAGGTACCGGTTCTCGGTGGCATGAACGATCCCATGGTGGCTGTTGACGGACAATCGGTTCCGTTTGAGCGCAAGGGTGACCAGCTCACCTTGGAGATCGAAGTCACCATAGGAACCGCACAGTCCCTTGTGGTACGGGATGCGTGACACCTTGACCGCGCCACCACACTTGATGTACGCATTCCCAATGTCCGGATCCCCAAAGGACCAACCCACCCAATGATCAAGGCATGCACACGAAGAGCCGCCCACAACGGGATTTCAAGAAGACCATACTCCTTGGCCCCGCTGCCAATCAGCTCGCTGACGGGTTGTGCCCAGTAGGTAAGGCGGCCTTGCAGGTTACTCAATCGGCAGCCTGTCGATACTCGACATAAATACCAGGCGTGGCCGCGGTCACGCCTGGTGACCATGGTTCCTTGATCACAGCCTGCAAGGCTGAACGCAGAGTCGGAGCGGTTCGGTGCCACAGGTACTGCGCAGTTGCGAGAAGCTTTGGACGGCCGCTGTTCAAGTGTGGTGTGTTTGATTGAGGTTGGCGGTAGCCCGCAACCGACACCGGGGTGCCTACCGGCAGCCAGACTCTGTCTCTGTTCCTCATGGCGGAGGCAGGACACTCAACACAGTGTCCAGGCAAGGGCTCGCAGACTATGCCGAGCCGAGTGCGAAAGTTGCCAACTCTCTAACCGGGCGGAACTCGACCAGTCCGATTTCCTGAAACCATCCCCGTATCGGCCGGAAATGCCCCCAGCAGTATTTGCCCACCTGTCCAATCTCCGCGCCTGTCAGGTCAGTCGCAACGGTGCCATGAGGTACCCAGTTCCCCGGAAGGTAGTGAGCTGAGGAGCATCCTCCAAACCTGGAAAAGGCCGTGTGAAACCGTTCGTGAACGGCGAGCAACTCGCGCGTCACTACAGGTGCCAGGAAGACCACGCCTTCCTCGGTCGGAAAGGTTCCCACGCTGCCCAATTGAACCTCGAGGGGAGCCAATGACTTGGAAAACGCGGGCAGCTCCTGGAGGAAGCTGCGATGGTCAAAGTCGTCGGAATACACAGCGAGCGACACGTGAGGTTTCCCACCGTTGGTCAACATTGTGGACAAGCCAAACTCGTCTGCAATTCCGCTCCAAATCCTTCGGACGGCGAGGTCGCTGTCGGGATCAAAGTAGAGTTCAACTGCATAACCCATGGGAGGGCCTTCCACTCGTCAGTCTTGATGCCGGGCGGCCACAGGCTTGTCCAAATTTCAGACCGGTGGCGTTAGGCGATGCACATCCGCCTCGGCGCGAGTTTGTCGCTTTCCCTGTCCTTGTCAAGCGGCAGCGTCCCACGCATCAAGTATTGCTTCTCTGAAGCGTTCCAGGATTTGCCAGGTTTCCTGTTCGGTACAAACCAAAGGAGGTGCCAGGGCCCCCCAAGTGGGCTGGACACGCATGATCAATCCGTGGTCTATCGCCTTGCGGCGCAAGACCGGCCCCAGCCCCGGGTTGACATCAGGAGAACCGGGTTCCGAAACCAGATCGAAACCCACAAGGAGTCCTTCCCCGCGCACATTGGCGATCGGGAGTTCGGTTTGCCATTTGTTCAGTGTCTCCTTAGCCAGTCGTCCCTGAGCCTGGCTGTTGGCGCACACGTCCTGTTCCTCCATGATGGCCAACACCTCGACGCCGACGGCGCTGGTCAGGGCATTGGAAGCAAAGGTATGACCATGGTTGAAGTGCCGCTGGTCCGACTCGGCACCGACAAATGCTTCGGCCAAGTCTGGACGGGTGACCATGGCACTGACCGGCAGGACACCGCTGGACAGACCCTTGCCGCAGGTCAGGATGTCCGGGGCGACACCGAAGGTCTGTGCACCGAACATATGGCCCGTCCGGCCAATGCCGGTAATGATCTCGTCGTAAATCAGAAGAATTTCATGAGTCCGGCACAGATCCAGGACCCCTTCCAGCCAACCGGTGGGAGGCACGGCAATCCCGGCCAGGTGAATGACGGGCTCAATGATCAGGGCCGCAATCGTGGAGGCGTCTTCGCCTTCGATTTGGCGTTCCAGCAAATGAAGAGCGAGGTTTGTCGCAGCCTCAGGGGACCCCGCTGCTTGTGTCAGGTAGGCGGGAGGCAGGAACTTCAGGAAACCGCCCATCTGAGGTTCGAAAGCGGTCTTGCGCGAACCGGTGCCGCTGGCTGCCATGGCACCCGCGGTGGCACCGTGGTAACTGTCGTAGCACGACAGGATCTTGTACTTGCCCGGATTGCCGGTTAGCCGGTGGTACTGGCGCGCAAACTTGAAGGCGGCCTCGTTGGCTTCGGAACCGCCGCTGAAACTCTTGACAAACGTCATGCCGGGAGGCGACACGTGTCCCAAAGCCTGGACAAGCTGCAGGGAGACGTCGGCAATGCCGTGCATGGGCGGGGCCAGCGTAACCCGCTCCAACTGCCTTGTCACCGCCTGGTTGAGCCTGGGGTGGTTGTGTCCCAGCGATACGGCGTACACGCCGCTCAGTCCGTCCAGATACTCCGTGCCATGCACGTCGGTGTAGGTGATCCGATCCGCCTTGCTGATGATGACCGGTTGCTTGAGGAACTCCGTGGTCTGGGTGAAGTCGATGAAGGTGTGCCGGACAAGGTGGTTCCAGTCTGCGGGGCGGTCGGCATCGATGGTCATAGGGAGGGCCTCAGTGGTAGACAAACGGAAGTGATCCGGAAATCGATGCTTGCTTGCTTTGGACTGGCGGTAGGATGGCGGTCATCTGGAATTTGGTGCTTCGGAGGCCGGCCCCGGAAGTCCGGGATGGTGGTTCCCTACCCGGCACTTCACTGTGTCCAGGATGTTGCGGAGCGCTTTCCCACAGTGCGGCGAGCTTTGGCCGCTTCCGCATGTGCACGTCCGTTCATGCGGATTGGGGGCGATGGCACATCCGGAGTCCCGGAGGGAATCCGACCGTGTTCAGCGGTCGTTCGCCAGAGGACCAATGTTGGGTTGCGCCATTAGGCGAGCATTGCCAGACCGCGCCTGACCTGCCGCCCGTCCTGAATGAAGGAAACGTCCTGGCCCCAGGGCGCGGTGCCCTCCTTGTTCATGATGACTTCCTTGGAATACTGGGCCAGGAAGCTGCGCCGGATGTTCTTGGACACGTTGGTGCCCGACCGGTGAAAGGTGCGGCTGGAGAACACCACGATGCTGCCGGCCGGAACAATGGCAGGGATGCCCGGATCGTCTCCCTTGTATCCGATTTTGTCGTTGGTCTCCGCCTCCACCGTATGGTCGAACAGATCGTCCGGAGTCATGCCCGCCCGATCGTACGGCAGAACATGGACGGTGCCGTTCTCCAGCGTCATGTCGTCCAAGGCGCACCAGCACGACAGGTACGGGGTGTGGTAGTGCCCGATGTATCCGGAATCCTGGTGCCAGGCAAATTTGGTGCCCACTTCCGGTGCCTTGACCACGTACTGCTCGTGGAACAGCCACACGTTGTCGCCCAGCGTGGCCTTGGCTACGTCGGCCATCAGATCGCTGAAGAGGAACGCGGCAATGATCTCGCTCTCCTTGCCCCGGTTGGCGATGAAGTAGCGCTGCTTGTAGTGGCTGATGCCATAGGAGGTAATCCCCTTGGCTTCCATCTCCCGGTCGGTTTCCAACACGAGCCGGTCGCATTCGCTGCGCAGACCGTCGAGCTGGTCCTGTGGAATGACACCCTCAAGGATGAAATATCCCTTGGTGTGGTATTGCTCTCGTTGTTGTTGGGTTACATGGGTCATGGATCGGCTCGGAAACTTGGTCGATGCCCTCAACAAGGTCAGCCCGATGCAATCAGATCCAGGAGGAAACCCGCACTGTCGGCGGCCGCTTCCAACGGCGAAACAACATCGAGCTGGGTATGGTGCAGCGTCACGCTGCCGGTGTAGTCAATGCCTTTGAGGCCCAGTATAACCGCCGCCATGTTGATTCCACCCGGGTCCGTGAAGCGGTGGAGCGTGGTTGGAATCCGCCCTTGGCTCCATGTATCCATCATGAGCGTGCCTTGAGGATCCGGGGTGTGGTTTTGGAGGTACACATTGAAAACCACATCGGCCAACCGTTCAATCGCTCCGGATCCGTATGGCTCCCCGCACAACGCCAGATTGGCCGGTTCGTAAATCAACCCGAAGTTGGGCCGGTCGACCCGGCTGCACACATCCAGGCACCCTTCGATGGTCTCGAACAGGCTTTGCGTGTGGCACTGGTGGGCCAGGCGGATGCCTCGCTCGCGGGCCTTGTCCGAGGCAAGCCGCGCGGCTTCGATGTCCGCCTGTTCCTTGAGACAGACCCGGATGAGATCGCACTCCAATCGTTCGCACAAGTCCAGGGCCGGCTCGATGTTCCGCAACACGCCCGGACCTTCGGGGCTGTTTTCGGGCACCGCGAAGTCGGGCGTCACCATCGACACGCTCAGCCCGATCCGCTTAACCGTGGCCAACACCTCGGTCTGGCGGGACGGATCATCAGCCACCCCAACGACCGATGCGCGCATGCAGAGGGCTCGGTAGCCGGCCTCGTTGGCCGTGGCCGCAATGTCGGCAAGCGGCACGGTGGATATTCTTTTGTTGGTGAAGCTTTCGGCCACGCGCACGGACAAGGACAGATACATGCGGTTGGTTTCCTGTGATTTGCGATCAAACAGAGGGGCGAAGGTACACAGTCAGGCGGCTGTGGACAAGTCAGTGACCAAGCCTGGTCGGCTGCAGAGCCACACCGACCATTATGCGGCCTTCCAGCCGGAGGTGTCTGCAGGGCGATTGCATCTAAGCGGGTTTGGGTTTGAGGCCGACCAGGCGGCACAGATAGGCCTTGTTCCAGGCCGCCGCCAACAAGCGGTTGGCGGCGCCCACGTTGAGGGATTGGTTCTGCTGAAGCTGGTTGTGGGCGGTGCGCCTGGGATGGCTATGTTGTGGGTGGCGTGGCCCGGGCGGATGCGGCTGTCGTCCTCACTAAAGACGACGTCCATGACCCAGTGGTGGGCGTTTTTGATGCTCCAGTGCTTTCCCACCGCCTGTATCTGGGGCCTGGCCTTGAGAGGCAGGTTGGAAATGAAGCCGCGGTTATCCGTCGTGACCGGTCGCAGCTGCGGCGTTCGGCCTCGACCCGGACCAGGCTGGTCAGGTCGCACGACTCGCGGTCGGGATCGACATGGGTGAGACAGCTTGGGGCACCCGTCGCCCGGCAGCGGTGGGTTTCGATGTGGACGGGATCCTTCCCGACCGTGTCGACATCGTCGTGGGGACGCCCGGCGAAGTTCCCGGCCCGTTCCAGGGCGAATGTATCCTCCAAGCAGTCGTGGAGACCCTTGTGGTTGGCCCGGACGCGCAGCACATAGTCGGCCCCCTGCTTCCGAATTTGGTGTGCAATCGCCTTCCGGCAGTCCCATCCAGAGGGTACCTGGTCGAGGGTCGCGATGCAGCCTGTCAGGCACGGCGTGCGCAGCAGCTCCAGGATGGCTATTTCGTTGGACCGGTTATCGACCGCGGGCTGGACAGGGGTACCTGAACAGCTACACTTCCCTTGACAGTGGACAGACCCACCACGGAACCGTGCACTGCCCGCGGACCGGCGTGGCAGGTGGGGTTACAATGGCGGCCGCGCAGGATGAATTTTCCAGGTGTGTCAGATGAGCACCAAACCAGTCGGCCGGGTCGTCGACACTCCGCCTCCGGCAACATCGGCACCGACCAACGGCCTGCCACAGGCCGCCCGTGCCTGGAAGCCTCCGGTACCCACGGTGGAATCGCCACCGTGGTTGGAATCCACCATCGAAGAATCCCCCCCGGTGGAGTCGCTGTCCCACTACGATCCGGATTATTCCTATAGTCCGAACCACATTTATACGGAACAGTTCACGACGGACCCCGACTACTACCATGACGGCGTATCCATCATGACGACCCCGGCTCACAGAATCGTCGTCGCGAACGCGCAGGACCTGATTGGCGAAGCACAGGGAGCGTACGGGCAGGTTCTTTGCGAGCAAAGGTTCGCCATTGGTCCGGATCTCGTCGAGGGGTTGCCGGAGAGTGTGCGTTGGCAGCTCGTGGAGGACGAGCGAACCGTCCTGCCCAACCGCATCGTCTTTTCCCCGGATGTATCCGTACTGGAGCACCGCAGCGACTACTTCGTGTCGCACAACGCAAGCGAATTGCCATGGGATCCCCACAACCGCATTCGCCTGGCATTGGAGGTGCTGTCGCCCAACACCCGGCAAAAGGACTTGGGAGCCAAACGCGCACTCTATGCGGCACTGGGGGTCGAGGAGTACCTGACCTACAACCCGGTTTTGCCCTTGGAAGGTGACCCGGGCGAACGGGATCTTGCCAGCCTGCTGGAGGCGAATGGTGGCATCCGACTCACGGGTTGGCGCCTGCGTCGCGGGGACTATGTGTCAATCCTGCCGGTGCAGGGGTTGCAGACGGAGGCACATGCAGTCTTGGAGAGTGCGGTGCTGGGACGCGCGCTGCGCATCCTGCCCGCCGTTGAAAGGGCTGGTCAGACACAAGCCGAGGACGACTGTCATCGCCATGTCATTCAGTTTTGGGATGACCTCAACGCGGAATGGTATGACTCGGATGTTCGACGGGAACGCCAACAAGCCCGTGACCGGTGTGAGGGACACGCGGAAGGGCAAGTGGAAGGAAGAACCGAGATACTCCTATCCATGTTGGAAGCCGGAGGACTCCCTGGCGAAGTACGGGCACGATTGCGCGCGGCCTGGCAACAAGCAACATATTTGCCGGAGGCAGCCGCAGCCTTGGATGTTGTCCAAGGCAGGGCCGAGTGGCAGACGCTCCTGCCGCCGGAACGCTAACGCGATTTCGGACAAGTGCAGCTTGGCCCTGCACTGGGCCAAGCTGCACCGGATTGTTGGTATAGGGCACGGCAGGGAGTCGGCTATGAACCGCAGGCAGGCTTCCCGTTCCGTCCGCTGGACCCGGGTCAGGTTGTGGCCGCGGACCGGTGGAGGCCGGTTCTCGTAGCAGTCGGGCACCGGCTTCAGGAGGGCATCCCTGGCCTTGAATGCAGCCGCTGCATGTGTGCGGCCCGGCCGTCCAGCTCCTCCGGCTCGACAATTTCCTACGCAACAGGTGGGCGTTACAGAGGCTGTGGTCGGCCTCCTCCGGCAGCCGACTCCGGTAGGATGCGAAGCGGTCATGCACGGCCATGCTCCCGCGCCGATGTCTGGACGGGGCGGATATGGCGGATACCGACTCAGTGTGACACCGGTCGGCACCGTCAGGCAGCCAGAAGTGGGGAAATCGGAACAGTTGCGAATCCCGGGCCAACCCTCCCAGTCAGCCCAACCAATTTCGATGCAATCGCCCTGAATTTGTCCCGTTTCGACTTGTTCCTGATCGATGTCCTGGTATACGATAGACTGCCGGGGTGCACTTACCTATCCGGTGTTCTTCGCAGCATTGGATCCCCGGCCCTCCGCGACAGCGGAGGTTTTTTATTGCCATGCCGTGGGCCGGGTCAACCGTCTGCCCTGAACAATGATCGGATCAGGCAACTGACTGTCCTGAAGGTGTGATGGTTCCAGTTGCATCCGGCTATGCACCGGAATGCGTCGCAACCCCTCGGCCTCACGCTGGCTGGACTGGAGAAACGGGTTGACGAGGATCATCTTGACACCAAGCTCTTGGACCACCTTCAAGGGGTAAGCCAAGTCCGAATCGTTGGTGACCACCACGGCAGGGCCGCATGCGCGGGTATCCAAGGCATCCTTCAACAGATCGGCAGCCAGGTTTACATCCGAGCCTTTTTCTTCCGTTCGTCGGGTTTTGACCAGAATGAAGGGCCGATTGGATGGCTGACGGTCTTGGGCCCGTTCGAGAATCCGACCCGCATGGTGAGCTTCCGCCGCTTCCAGCCGGGGACGAAAGAGATGGGGGAATTCAGACCTTGGTTCTCGTCGCTTCGCTGCCAACGGGGCCAGTCCGCGTAGACACCCTCCTTGATGGTGATCTGTGACCGGGTTTGCAATGCTTCCAGGTAGATCCGTTGTCGGGCAGGACCAGGATCCTCCGGGTACGTGGCCTTGATCCGGGCGGTGTAGTACCGGGTGTGGGTGATAACGAGATCGGGAACGAGGTTGGCTACCAACAACGGTATGTCCAGCCACCTGTAACCGGGATGGCGTTTCAGGGCCCCGTAGTACAGGTTCATGCCGTCCACGTAGGCATACGCGGATCCCTTGGCTTCAACATGGCAGTCATCACTCCGGTTCCCAGGACCCATGTGGCTTGGTCGGACTGGAAGCGGTGCCACACCAGCGGGCCCGGTGTTGCCATTACCGGCCAGCGCGCACAACGCTTCGATCGACATGCCACAAATCAAAAAGGTACGTCTTTGGCATCTGCGGCATCGTGTTCTGTCGGGGGGCTGGGACCGTGGCAAAAAGAAGAGGTCGCCGGTCCAGAGGGTGGCCTGCACGAGGGCCAGAGTCTCGACCGGGGACGAGGGGACCGTCCATGAGGAGCACTCCGCAGGCTGAATCCGGAACCGGCCACTGCAGCTCCAGGCCAACCCACCCAATTTAGATGCAATTGCCCTGGGGGTGTCTGCAAGGACGGTGAAGTGGAAGCGGACTGTTGGGGTAGGATGGCTGCCCTTCGTTGTTGGCACGGCGGCTGCGGCCCGCCCGCCGCGTTGTGCGCAAGTCTTCCAGCAAACCGGCAAGGATTGGATGTTCAAGGTTGAAAGGTTTTCCGCCAACCCATTGGTCCACGCCGACCACACCCCGGTGCTTGAAGGCAATGTCAACGGCGCCTCGGTGATCGAAGCGCCGGCATGGCTCCCCGACCGTCTGGGCCGGTACTACATGTACTTCGCCCACCATCAGGGCAGGCACATCCGCCTGGCCTACGCCGACTGCCTGGACGGTCCCTGGCAGGTTTACGCGCCGGGAACGCTGCGGCTTGCGCAGACCCCCTGCCATCACCACATCGCCTCTCCGGACGTTCATGTGGATGCTGCGGGGCGGCAAATCCTGATGTACTTCCACGGGCCGGTGCTGAAGCCGGACCAGTTCGCCGCTGATCCCCTGTACCTGAAGTTCCCTTATCTGGGCGGTCAGCGTTCACTGCTGGCGGTGTCGGCCAACGGCATCGACTTTGTGTCCGGGAACCGCATCCTGGGACCAAGCTACTACCGCGTCTTCAACTGGAGGGGCCAGCGGTATGCCATCGCCATGCCCGGCATTCTGTATCGGCAAGTCGGCAACGCCTGGGATGACTTCGAGGAAGGACCACACCTGTTCAGCGAGGCGCATCGTCACTTCGCGGTGCTGGTCGGCCAAGACGGCCCCATTGTGTTTTTCAGCAAAGCCGGGGACTGTCCCGAGCGCATCCAGGCCGCCCTGCTGATCACGGAGGGCGCGTGGACGGAGTGGCAGGCCGGTCCGGAATTCGAGGTGATCGCGCCCAAGGCTCCGTATGAAGGAGTGGACCAGGATCTGGAACCTTCGGCCCGGGGAGCCATCCACGGCCCGGCGCGGCAACTGAGGGATCCGTGCATCTTCACCGGAGGCGACCGGACGTATCTGTTCTATTCAGTGGCAGGGGAAATGGGCATTGCCGGTGCCCGTCTGTCGGCAACGAAGTAGGGTGGCCATAGGAATACGTGAAGACCAAGCTGGACTTTGTACAAAGTCCAGCTTGGTAACAACTCTTCATTGCACCGGTGCCGCCAGGAAGACTTGCCTATACAGCATGACTTGCGCAAATGCACAAGGAGTGGCATCAAAGCAATCATGAAGGCCCCACGCGAAACTCCGGCCATCCGGCACCGCAAGGCCGGATGCCATCTCGTCTGCATGGAGACAGTGCTGGGCCTCGCAAATCTTGCGATTGCCCAGGCGTACACCCGGCAGGACGGGTCAATCGCCCATGTCGCGGTGCACAATCTCGCCTCCTGCCATGGTCAGGAGCGACTTCGTATCCAGCAGATCGTCCGGGGGACATGCCAGCACGTCCCGATCCGGGACCGTCAGATCGGCTCGCATGCCGGGTGCCAGGGTTCCGATGTCCCGTTCAAGTCCTTCCAGGTAGGCTGCTTCCGAGGTGTAGGCCCGCAACGCCGACATCCGATCCACCTTTTGAGCGGGGTACCAGCCATCGGGTCCGGGGGTGCCGTCGGAACGCCGACGCGTGACTGCGGCATGCAGACCGACCCAGGGGTTGGGAGTCTCCACCGGTGCATCCGAGCCGAACGCCATGCGGGTTCCGTGCGACAGCAGCGACTTGAAGGCATAGGCGTACCTGCCCCGCTCGCCCCAGTATTGGTCCACCATCGCCATGTCCTGTGTGGCATGAATGGGTTGCACGGCAACGTTGATGTCCAAGTGGGCGAAGCGGGAAACGTCCTGTTCCAATAGGACCTGGGCGTGCTCCACCCGATGTCGGCGTTCGTCGGGTGTCACGCCCGCCTCGCGCTCCTGCCGGCGCACTTCCTGAAATACGTCCAGGACATCCCGATTGGCCCTGTCGCCAATGGCGTGGACGCAGCTGGCAAGCCCGCGGCTGCTGGCCAATGCCACAAGTTCGAGCATTTCTTCCTTGTCCACAACCGTCATGCCGTAGTTGTCCGGTTCGCCGGCGTATGGCTCGGCCATGGCCGCGGTCCGGGGGCCCAGGGCACCGTCGGCGAACAGCTTCAGGCCCCCAACGGTGAGCCAAGGGCCGCGCATTGGTCCTGTCAATCCAAAATCGAGGGCATGGGGAAACTGGTCCTGGGACACGTGGTTTACGGCGCGCAGTCGCAACTGTCCCGACCTGTCCAACCGTTGGAATGCCTCAAATCCCTGCCTGCCGTCAAAATCGTGAACCGACGTAACTCCCCATGCATGAAGCCGTGCTTGTCCTTGCAGGCAGGCCGCTTCCATGGCCGATGCCGAAGGGGCCGGACAAACCTGTTCGACCAATCCGATGGCCGGGCCTTCCAGCAGCAGGCCGGTAGGCTCGTTGTCGTCGTCCAGCTCGACGAATCCCCCATCGGGAGCAACTGTGCCTGCGTGTAGGCCGGCTTGCCTCAGGGCCAAGCTGCTGGCGACGGCGGCGTGTCCGCTCTTGGCATACAGCAGAGCCGGCCGATGACCACAGGCGGAATCAAGGTCGTGCCGGGTTGGAAACCGGCCTTCGGGCCAGATGGCCTGGTTCCAGCCCCGGCCCAACAGCCAACTGCCTTCATTCAGGCTGGCAGCAGCACTCCTCAACCGGTCAAGCATGGCCGCCAAGGAGGGCACCTCAAACAGGTCCGCCTCCTGCAAGGACAGCGACCAGTTTGTGAAGTGCATGTGGGAGTCGCATAGGCCGGGCAAAACAAGCCGTCCCCCCAAATCAACGGTTAGCGTGCCGGGTCCTGCGGCCTTGTTGGAACTTCCGGAACCACCCACGTGTGTGATGCGGCCTCCGTGCCAAACCATTTCGGTCGCCCACGGCATGGCCGGCCAGTTCGTGAGGATTCGGGCATTGGTCAGGATGCCGTCGGCAGGCACTGCTTGTTCCATGTGAATTGCATCGTGACGGGATCAACCGGGCGGCAGATTCACGGCCGCAGGACGAACACCCAGTCCTGGATGATGGGCGGCGTTGGCATGTAGCTTGTCCCGTCCGGCGCGGCCACGATGTCCACGGCCTCCAGTTCCTCGCCGGATTTGGGGTTGAGGTAGAAACCCTCGCGCCTTGACCCAGGTTCAAGTTCGAGCAGTTGCAAGCCGCCGCGGCGCAACAGGAAGATGGCGGGGGCGGGGACGAATACAATCCGCGTCCCGTCGGACGCCGCCGCGGCGTACGGCAGAATGCGGTCTTCTTCGGATGCATGGTCGCTCACAAGATGGGGCGACGGGGTTAGCGACGGCCAATCCAGCGTGTCGAGGAACTGCTTGGCCAAGCCAATCTGGCCGGAACCGCCCAACTGGCTGGCGTCGCGCCACGACGGACCACCCCAAGCCATGCCGTGCGGCGAGGCGCCATACGGCATTTCATCGCTGTTGACCTGCCACAACCCGTTGGCGCCATACGTAAACCCGGCGCTGCCGGACAAGGCACTCGACCAGTACAGGAATCGTTGGACGTCGGGACCGCTCGACTCCAGAATGCCCTCGTAGTTCACCTCACTGATGATAATGGGCATCTCGGGTTGTTTGGCCAGTGAAGACTCGAGCATGTTGATGGTGTTCGAGAGGGCCGGGAACCCCTGATGGCCGGTTTGGAGCATTTCGAAGTTGATGGTGGAGGGATCGTCCACCTGTTGCCGGCCAAAGTCGGTGGGATGAATCGTGATGGGCCGCTGGAATCCGTCCTGGGAGCGAATCCAGGTCGCCATGGCAGACCAGCCGGCGCTTCGCTGCCTGCGCCAGTTATCCATGTCCTCGATCCGATGGGCGTCCACATAGAACGGCATGAGGCCTTCACCGGCAACACACCACGTGACGGACAGACTGGCATAGCGTGCAACGAGATTGCGCCAGTGATGGCGCAACACATCGGGGCCGGCGAAGTCCATGAAATAGCCCCAGAAGCCAACAATGCAAGGAGAGAGCCCTGCGTTGACCAGCATGCCGATGCGCCGGTCCATTTCACGGAAGTACGCGGGGTTGATCGAATTGAAATCCCGGTCCCACGGATAGCCGCCGTCGCCCATCCCGCGCTCGTCATACCAGTGCATGTCGGGATAAAGGCCGGCGATGATTTGGATTACCGTGAACCCTTTCGCGACGCGGTCCTCAATCAGGAATTCAAGACCTTCGAGCGGCAGCCGCCGCGACAGGCCCATCCACCATGTATCGCCCAGCCAGTTGAACGGGGTGCCCGAGGCCTGGGCGAAGTGCCTGCCGTCGTCGGCAATGCAAATGGGTCCCCTGATCGACAAGCCGGTGGAGGTGTCGGTCCCCTCAACCGAAAATGCACCGGTCCGGCCGTGCAGGCCGGCATCTTCCGGGCTGCTGGTCGCGGTCCACTGCCACTCACTGTCCCGGGGCCAGGCAAACCTGGCTTTCCAAGTGTTCCCGCCGTCCCAAAAACCGGGCAGGGCGACCTCGGTGCCGCCTGCTTCGCGGAATGCGACGTTGAATTCGATTTCACGCATGGGGTTCGCAACCTGAACCTCCGCTTCAAACGTTAGTTCTATGGTTTCGTTGCGCCTGACCGATGCCATGGTCTGTCTATCCTCCATGCGAGTAGTGGTGTGCGGAGATCTTACCTGCATTCGTTTGGGTCGGAATCCCGCGGTTCCGGAGCAACCTGCATGTGTCCGGGTTGTCCGCACCTACATGCGCGGGCCAGGGATTGGGCCACAATGGTGCCTGCGGTTTCGCAAAAAGGCGTTGCCCGGCAGGGAAGGCGCGCCGCCTTCGAGCTGCCATGTGCAGGTGCACACGGGCCTGTGCCCTTGGCACCGCATCGAGTACCGACTGACAACTTCCGGAGTGCCAATTCGTGAACCCACCCATCATCAACGCAACCGATGTCCGCAAGGTCTATTTCATTGGTGATTCCAAGGTTGAAGCCCTGCGGGGGGTGGATTTCTCGGTTCAGGCCAGCGAAATGGTGGCCGTGATGGGACCTTCGGGTTGTGGGAAGACAACGCTGCTCAACTGCCTTTCGGGACTGGACACCTTCGACCGCGGGTCGGTGGTGATCGAGGGACAGTCGCTCGAGAAGCTCGGCGACCGGCGTTTGACCCGGTACCGGGCCGAACACATGGGTTTCATCTTTCAGTCGTACAACCTGTTGCCGGTCATCAGCGCAGCCGAGAACGTGGAACTGGCGCTGTTGGTGAACGGTGTCCACGGCCGGGAGGCTCGCCACAAGGCACTGGACATGCTGGACGCGGTTGGCCTGTTGGACTGGAAGCACCACCGCCCGGCACAACTGTCCGGTGGCCAAAGACAGCGGGTAGCCATTGCCCGGGCGCTGGCGAATCGGCCTGCCATCGTCTGGGCGGACGAACCCACCGGCAATCTGGACGACGACACATCGCTGGAGGTACTGAACCTGATGCGCCGCTTGAATGTGGAACACGCCCAGACATTCGTGATTGTGACGCACGATCCCAAGGTCGGGGATTTCTGCGATCGGGTGGTGCGCATGGCAAACGGCCGGATGGTGCACGACCGGAACGGCTCGACCACCGCCGCGGAAGATGCCGATGATCAAGGCACGGAACCCGACAGTGAGACCGAGGAGGCCGCGGGCATCGCGGGTATGTCCAGTGTTAGGGATGGCCCATCGGCCGACTGTGGCTTGCAGGACAGTGCAACACCCGGTACCGGGCCGGACACAACATGAACTTCATGCAACCCGCCGCCCTGTGGATGGCGGCAGCACTGATGCTGGTGGGACTGTTGATGGTGGCGTTGTCGGTGCGAAGTCCGATCCTGGCCCGGCTGGGCCTGCGCAACATTCCCCGGCGCCCCTTGCAGTCCTCCCTGATCGTGGTCGGCCTGACGCTCAGCACCACCATTTTCACAGCCGCCCTGAGCCTTGGGGACACCCTGAACCATTCCCTGCGCAACCAGGTCGTTGAGGCCTATGGCCATGTCGATCAGGTGATTTCGCCGGCATTCCTGGGAACTTTGTTGCAGCTTGCGGTCGACGATGACTTTGAAGCCGCCGCAGACTCCTCCGAGCAGGACACGAACCTCGTGGAGTTGCTGGAGGGTCTGGCTGACGGCGATGCCGATAGTATTGTCCGGCTGGTCGAGGAAGGTCTGCCGGGCATAACCCTTGCGGACTACGGCAACCTGCGTGCCGCATCCGAGGATGAACCGTTGATTGATGGGATGGCCGGGGCCATCTTTTTCCCTTCGGTGGTGCGCAATGCAACTACGGGTCAAGGAGAGCCCATCGGGTTCATCTTCGCCGTGGACGACGAATACACATCCGAGTTCGGCCTCCATGACATATCGGGTGCGCCGGTTCGCATGGATGTGCTGCAACCCGGGATTGGCAACATCATGTCGCCCGTGGTCGGCACCGTTGCCGAAACAGCCTCCTCCGTGATGCAAGTGGTCGAGGGTGATATTGCAGACAGTCCGGCGGCCCCCGTACTGGCGGGAGCTGCCGCCCTTTGGTTTCTGGCGACCGAATGGCAGGGCGAATCGATTTCCCTGCGGGATGTCCGGATTGATCTCCGGACCCTGGCGGACCTGGGGCTGGACACATCGCTCCTGGAAGAACAGGGGATCACGGAAATCAGCTTGGAAGGCCTGGGGATCACAGACGGTGACTTGTCCTCGTTGGGAATCGATCCGGACACGGCCGTGGATATACCTACCCTGGAGGCCCTGGGCATCGAAATTCCCGAGAACCTGAACCTGTTTCAGTTCCTGAACCTGAATACGCTGCTGGGACGGACGGACACGTCGCTGAACCAGGTGGGATTGCAGGTACGGCAGGGCGACGTGTACCTGAACCAGCTGGGAGCACAGCAGCTGAATGCCCGGCCGGGCGATCTGCTGGAGGTGTTCGTCGGGCCGATTCCGGTGCCCTACCGTGTCCGAGGCATCGTGCAGGAATCGGGGCCCTTGGGCCTGCTTGGTCCCGTTGTCATGATGGATCTGGAAGAGGCGCGCCGGTTGTTGTTCATGCCTGAACGCAACAATGCCGTCCTCGTGTCGTTCGCAGGTGACGCGGAAGAGGGCATGGCCTTGACGGACACGGTCAATCAGCGGCTGCGGGAACTGTCCCTTGACGACGAACAGTTTGCAGGCGTAATGCAGGTACTCGCCCGTCCGGGGGTGAAAGCCGCCATTCAATCGGCAAGTATCTCCGCAGACAATCCATTTGTTGGAGACATGGACGGGGCACCTGATTTCCTGGTGGACATCGTCGAAAGTTTTTCGGGGTCGACCGACTTCCGACAGCACATGGGCACGCTGGCGGCCTGGACCGCGGACTCTGCGGAATCGGGCTCGGGCGACGATGCGGACCCGGTGCCCGCCGTCACGGATGCGGAACTGAAGACGGCCTTGGCCAGCGCTGCCGTGCGCGAGTGGATATTGGACCTGGACTTGGATCCCGCCTCCAGATCGGCTCTGGTCAAGGGGTTTGCGGAACTTGAGCGGTTCCAGGTTCTCACTCCCTTGAGCAAGCAACTGGCGGTCCAGGGAGCCGGTGTCGCAGGTGTGGCCTTCGGGTCCATGTTCACGGCGTCCGGCACCTTCTCCATCCTGGCCGGCCTGGTCCTGATCTTCCTGATTTACGTGATGCTGGCGGCCGAACGCCGATCGGAACTGGGCATCGTCAGGGCCCTGGGCATGCGCCGCAGTTCCATGGTGCAGATGTTTGTCACCGAAGGCTTGGTATACGACCTGGCTGCCTGTGTTTTGGGCTTGGGGCTGGGCCTGCTTCTCTCCTGGGGGATGATCGATTTCCTGACCGGGCTACTGTCCACCATCAGCAGACAGTTCAGGGGGCCGGAGTTCCTGTTCAATTTGGAGTGGTCGGTCTCTGTTGCGTCACTGGTGGTGGCCTTTTGTCTGGGCCTTTTGTTGACCCTGGTGGTAATCCTGGTGTCGTCCATACGCGTCAGTCGGGTTTCCATCGTGACGGCCATTCGCAATCTCCCGGAAGGCACCCTGCAGCGAAGAGGTCAGACGATCCGTTGGGTTGCCCTGACGACTGCGGCCGTACTGTTGCTGGTTGGGGGAGCGGCGTTGCTCTTGAGCCGTTGGTGGATCGGGGGCACCGGGATGTCGCCAGTTCGGTGGGGCGCGACATTGCTGACGGGTGGTCTCGCCCTGACGATCTACTTTGCACTGGTATGGACCGGTGTGCCCGGGCGATTGAGACAAACCGCTCCGGTCGCATTGCTGGGTGTGGGTTGGCTGGCCATCTGGGCCTATCCCTGGCTGAGGTTTGACGAAGCCATGAATGGCGACCTCGATCCCGGCTGGGTACTGTTGGATCAGATTCTGTCCGCTCCGTTTTCCCTGCTGGGCGCGATTTTCGTCATTCAGGCCGGAGCGGCACCCGTGGCCATGCTGGCAACCCGGCTCGTGGCCCCCCTGCGCAAGGTGGCGGCATCCGTTCGCCTGGCTATTGCCTATTCCTTGGGCAATCGATTTCGCACGGGCACCGTCATGTTCCTGTTTGCCACCGTGATCCTTTCGGTGACCGTCATGGCCTACGTCATCAAGGCAACCAATACGGCCGCGGCGCCCCAAGCCGAACTCAATGCCAACTTCGACATTGAACTTACAACAGGGCCGCTGAGTTTCTTCGATCCCATCCACGATCTGGAAACGGAGGCAAAAGAACGGGAGGACTTTCCGCTGTCCGATGTGGCGTTGATGTCGTCGATCGTTGACGACTTCGCCGAGATCGAGCGCCTGCAGCCAGACCCCCACGGTCACGGCGAGTGGGGCACGTCAGTTGCTGGTGTGGACGCGGCCTATACAACCCAGGCTGCTCAACTCTATTCGTTGCGATGGCGTGCCCCCGAGTATGCAACCGATGCGGATGCGTGGGCGGCCCTCGGTTCGCGGACTGATGTCGTGATCATGGAACACTGGCTGATGGAAGAACTGTGGCAAGGCGACGACTTGGAATTCGCCTCGGCCACGACACTGTTGGCCGATGTCATGGACGGGAACACGCTCCCGTCCATGACGGTCAAGTTGTCCTTGACCGACGCAGACGCACTGGGACCGGTTGAACTGCACGTGATCGGTGTCTTGGAGGACGGACCCATGCTGGCCGATTCCGACATATTGGTCAACCGCAGCTTGTTCTCGGCTTTGACCGCCCGTCCTCCGACTCCCGACGCCCATTACATCAAGGTTCGGGAGGGGCTCACCGAAGAAGAGGCCCGGGCCGTGGCCCAGGCCGCCGAACGTTCCCTTCTCAGCGGCGGCCTCAACGCCTCGCTCATGTCGGATCGCTTCATCGTTACCCAGGCCATCCTGCGCGGCATGCTGCAGTTGTTCCAGGGTTTCCTGGCCCTGGGACTTATCACCGGATTGGCCGGCCTGGCGGTCATCAGCGCCCGCACCGTGGTGGAGCGTCGGCAACAGGTGGGCATGCTGCGGGCGATCGGCATGCCTACGGCTGCTATCGCCTGGATGTTCATCCTGGAGTCCAGTTTCGTGGCCCTGTCCGGGATTCTCGTGGGCGCGGCCATCGGCATGGTCACCGGCAGCGAGTTGATCGGCGCGTTCTACACGTTCGCGACTGAAGAGACACTGGGGATTCCCTGGCAGTCAATCCTGTTGCTGGCCGGGGGGACCTACCTGTTCTCCGTCGTGGTCACAGCCTTTCCGGCTTGGCAGGCCACCCGGATCTATCCGGCCGAGGCCCTGCGCTACGAATAGCGACGCACCACAGCCAGCCCGAAGCCGGGCTGGCCGGACCTGTTGCCAGCGAACCCTATAATCAACCCATATCACTTTGGACACGGAGCCCCAACATGGCGTTCACACTCGAACTGGGCCAGACGGCCCCCGACTTCAGGCTGCCGGCGACCGACGGCAAGGACTACTCACTTGCCGATTTCGGCGACGCTGAAACCCTCGTGGTTTTCTTCACCTGCAATCACTGCCCCTTTGTAATCGGGTCCGACGAAAATACCCGCGCCACGGCCGATGAATTCAAGGATCGGGATGTCCGCTTCGTCGGCATCAACTCCAACAGCGTGCACGTCGCGGCCGACGACGGGTTCGACGGTATGGTGCAGCGCATGTCTGAACACCGCTTTCCGTGGGTCTACCTGAGGGACGAGGACCAAACGACAGCACTGGCGTACGGTGCCCTGCGTACTCCCCACTTCTATGTTTTCGACGGCGAGCGTAAGCTGGTCTACACCGGGCGCGGCATCGACAATCCCCGGGACGGCGAAAAGGCCACCGTTAATGACCTGCAACGGGCGTTGGCGGAACATGCTTCAGGCCAACCAATCTCGCAGCCGTTGACCAATCCGATTGGATGCAACGTGAAGTGGCTTGGGCAGGACGAGCACTGGATGCCTGCCGAGGCATGCGATCTGGTGTTGGCCCCGTCCTAAACCGCGAATCGAGTTTGTGGGTTCGAGCCGCGGCCCGGGGGCCTCAGTCTTTCAGCCGGCCTGCAGTTGACGACGCAGGGGGCTGGCGGGTTTGGTGGCCGTCACGAAGCGGTAGGCAGTTGGGGATCCGGCCATGACGAGGGATCCGCCGTACCGTCTGATCAACCCCCTGGATGCGCTCAGGTACCTGGTGCAGGGAAACCTGCACGACCTGTTCCTGCAGGAGTGGCGCCGCCAGGGGGAAGTTGCCCGTTTCCGGGTCGGTTCCATTCGGATGACGGTCATCACCAACCTGACGGACGTCAAGCATGTTATGCAGGATCGGGCGCAGGCCTATGGCAAGCGATTGGACACAACGGAAAGGCTTCTGGGGGAGGGCATTTCCAACTCCGAAGGTCCGGCTTGGCGTCACCATCGGCGTGAACTGAAGCAGGCGTTCAACCATCGGCAGCTGGCCCGATACTTCCCCTTGGTTCAAGCCCGCACCCAGGAAGCCGTGCACAGGCTGGTGAAGGGTTCGTCGTCCACGGTCGAGGAGGCGGCCGTTGCCCTCACCCGCTGGGTGATTTACACAGCTCTGTTCGGAGCGGAACGGCCGGAGGGGTGGCGGAAGTTCCTGGATTCCTTCGACAATCTTGTGTCCCAGCAGGTTTGGCAGTCCGCACTGCCGTCCTTCCTGACCTCCCGGGCGTGGCCGTGGACCCGCGCCTATCACACGAACCTGGCCGCCATCGACCGGTTCGTGTACGACCGGATTGATGCAGGGACCATGGATGACCAGACAGTGCTTGGCTACTGCTTGGCCCACGATGAAGAAACCGGCGAGGCGAAGTTCACCAGAGAGGAGGTGCGCGACGACCTGGTAACGCTTCTCTTGGCCGGCTACGAAACCACGTCGGCCACCATCTGCTGGATTCTGTTGCTGGTTGGACAACATCCGGATGTGGCGCGGCGGTTGCAGGAAGCCAGTCTGGCCTTTCCTGCGGACGGAAGTTGGACCCTTCAAGACTTGACCAGGTTCCGCTACGGCCGGGCCGTCGTGGACGAAGCCTTGAGGCTGTTTCCCGCCGGCTGGGCCATTCGGCGCGTGGCCTTGGAGCCGGATACCTTGCCGTCCGGCCTGGCGGTTCGCGAAGGGGATCTGCTCAACATCTCTCCATTCCTGATTCACAGGGATCCTCAACACTGGTCCAACCCGGACGTGTTCGACCCGGAACGCTTCCTGGACCCGACTGCAGCCAAGGACGCGGGGTATGCCTTCATTCCGTTTGGCGGCGGTCCCCGTCGTTGCCCCGGCATGAACCTTGCCTACATGGAGGTGTTGACGGTGCTGCTGGCCTGCCTGCAAGCGGGCACATGGAGCGTATCCGCCCGCGAACCCGTTGCCATCTTTTCGCGCGGAACCATGCGGCCGGCCCGGCCAGTCTCGCTGACCTGGCAACCGCACGGCCCAATCAGGATGTCCGGTCGGCCGACGCATTCGGGCAACTGCCCCGTGTCGACTGTGAACCCCGGTTCTCCATGACCGCCAGGCGGGAGAAGCCGGAATCCATGACCATTGCGAGCGATACCACCGTGCTGGTGACCGGTGCGGGCCGGGGGATCGGCGAAGCGGTGGCTACGGCCTTCGCCGCCAAGTTCGGAAGGGTCATCGTGACCGACATCGATCCCGCGGGAGAGGCAGTGGCGGAGGCCATCGGTGCCTCGTTTGTCGAGGCCGACTTGTCCGACATGGAAGCAGTGCGCAATCTGGGTTCCCGGGTGGTTGCGGATTTCGGCCCAATCGACATCCTGGTCAACAACGCCGGTCTGCAACACGTGGGTGCCATTGACGAGTTCCCCGACGACATGTGGTCCAGGCTCATCCAAGTCATGCTAACGGCCCCCTTTCAGTTGATGAAGGCGGTTCTCCCGGGCATGAAGCAACAGGGATGGGGCCGCGTCATCAACATTGCCTCTGTCCACGGCCTCGTTGCCAGTCCGTTCAAGGGTGCATACATCGCAGCCAAGCACGGTTTGGTGGGTTTGACCAAGACGGCGGCGTTGGAAGTGGCTACCTACGGTGTCACGGTCAATGCCATTTGTCCCGGATACGTCAACACTGCCCTGGTCCGGAACCAGATCGCGGATCAGGCGCGTATCCGCGGCATGCCGGAGTCGGAGGTGGTCGAACGGGTCATACTGGAACCGGCTGCGATCAAACGCATGGTGGAACCGAAGGAGGTGGCCCAGATGGCACTGTTCCTGGTGGGACCGAATGCGCGATCCATCACAGGATCCACGCAGATCATGGATGGCGGCTGGACCGCCAGGTGACGTTCGACTGCGGGCGGAAAGGCTGCAGCCGGAAGCCGTCTTGGCTTGAGTAGAATCGCGGAGCCAGGCAGAACGCTGCACCGTAGCCTACCGGCCTTGCCGAAGATCCGGCAGCACCCGCCTGCACCTTACGTCCACGCTGGCACTTTCCCATGAACCAATCGCGCATCGCCTCCGTTGAAACTCGCCTGTTGTGGGTACCCACCCGGCAAGCCATCCGCCGGGAGATGGAGAGGGCACTGATCCATGCCTGGTCCGAAGTCGAAGTGACGATCGTTGAACTGGAGTCCGGGGTCATCGGCACGGGCGAGACAATCCAGAACTACACGTGGGGCCGTTCCGTTGACCATCAGGCCGTGGTCGGCGGCAACCCTTTCGAGCTCATGTGGCAGGACCGGCTGGGTGCCGGACTGCAGATGGCGTTGTTGGATGCCGCAGGCAAGGAAGCGGGAGTACCTGTTGCTCGTTTGCTGGGCGAACCCTGCAGAACCCATTGTCCCGTGTCCCACTGGGACCACGACATGCCGCCTGCGTTGTATCGGCAGGAGGCGTTGTGGGCGATCGAACACGGCTACACCAGCATGAAGATCAAGACGCGGCCCTGGTTCGACGTGGTCGAAACCCTCGACCTGATCAGCCAAGCCACGCCGGACACGTTTGAAATCGATACGGACTGGAACGACTTCCTGTTGTCCGCGCCCCGAGCCATCCCGGTGCTGAGGCATTTGGAGGACCGGTTCCCCAAAATGGCACTCGTGGAGGGACCGATCCCGGCTGCGGACTCCAACGGCAACAAGGCCATTCGCGCCGCCATCACCTGTCCGGTGGCCCATCACTATTCGGACGAACTCGCGCTCCGCATTGACCACGGCGGATGTGACGGATACGTCATGGCAGGTGGGGTTTCCGCTGTAATGCGTGGCGGACACGCGGCTGCGGCACATGGCCAGCCCTTCTTCCTGCAAATGGTGGGCACCGGTCTGACGGCTGCACTGGCGGCGCACATCGGCTCCGTGCTTTCCCACGCCCAGTGGCCGGCCATCACATGCACCGGCATATACGAACACGACCTCTTGACGGAACCGCTTGAAGTGCGACACGGACTTGTGACCGTGCCGGCCGGACCGGGGCTTGGTGTGGATCTCGACCTCGAAGCCCTAACCAGGTTCAAGGCTCGCGGCGATGAAATCAATCTTCCGGCGCGCATCGTCACCTACCGCCAGGATGGCGGTCTCCAGGTGCATTTCGCGAACAATTCCCACAACTCGTCGGCCGTTTGGGCGTTCTTCCGCAGGGGAACCCTGCCCGTCCTTATGCCAGGGGCGACCACGACCATGGTCGATGTCGGGGACGACCCGGAGTTGGTTGAACTCCACCGACGGGTTTCCGCCGCCGGCTACCTAATCGAATCCGGCTGAAGTCAGTACCAAGACACTGCCGGAAAGCGCAAACATGTCGCAGGTAGCCAACCGCCATGCCGTGGTGTTTGGTGCAGGGAGGGGGATCGGTGCAGCCATGGCCAGGGCCCTGCACGACGCCGGAGCGGAGTTGACCCTGGTGGACCGGGATCAGCAGGTCGGAACCGTGGCTGCGGATCTGAACTGCCACAGCCTGAGGGCCGATGTCACGGACTGGATTGCGGTGCAAGCTGTTGCTGCGAAATGCGAGGAGCGGGCACCTGTTCACCATGTCCTCTATGCTGTGGGGCTGGGTTCCGGCAAGTCGGGGTTCCCTTTCTGGCGGCTGGCCCCGCCGGACTGGAAGGGGATATTCGAGGTCAATACCCTGGGCGCCGTGCACGTGGCTCACGCCTTCGTTGAACCCATGGTCCAACGCGGCGACGGGAGCTTCGTGCTGCTGGCCTCGGTGTCCGGGCAGTTTGGCGCCCGCAACGATCCTCCCTACAGCGCCGCCAAGGCCGCGCTGATCAATTTCGGGCAGGTCATGGCCCAGGATATGGCCGAATTCGGGGTTCGCTGCAACCTGATCGCTCCCGGAATTGTCGACACCCCCATGCAGGAACGGGTCTATCGGGCCAATGTCGCCCGGTTCGTTGAGGCCCAGCGTCCGGACTATGCGACCTGGATGCGGGAGAAACTGGATGCCAACGTGCCGCTGCGGCGCCCCCAAACCGTGGAGGACATTGCGCAGGCTGCCTTGTATCTGTGCAATGCCGTCAATGTGACGGGCCAGGTGCTGAACGTGGACGGCGGTTGGGTGCAAAAGGGCTGACTTGCGCCACTAGACTATCAGGGGCATGGTGGTGGGTGCTCGCAACTGCGCTGACACTGCATGGCTTGCCACAATTTAGAGCCACAGAACTTGGGCCTGCACTTGAACGGCATCCACATGACAGACCGTATCCGGTACGCGGGGCTGTTGTGGTGGACAGCTGTCAGTCTTTAGTTAGCAAGTCGCCCGCGACCAATCTACATGCCATTGAAATGGGTGTCTCAAGTCGGTTGCTGCGGAGTTCCTCAACAGTATTTAATGCGTTCGTCCGGAACTCCGGGACCGGAGCTGACCTTCGTGTCGTGGTCCGGCCAGATTCCCAACTGCAGGTACCACGGCCAGCCGGTCAAGCGGGCCAGTTCCCCAGTTGTGGGAGACAGTGTGGCCGGCGAACCGTAGGCGGAGATGTTGAGGTGCCAGTGCAGGACGAAGGCTTCAGCCAGGCCCTCGCAAATCGCCAGCCGGTCTCCGGCATCCCGGCCAGGAAACCACAGCCGGTCAAGGACCGGTTGCGGCGCGGGAAGCCCTGACGGTTGCGCCAAGTCCGTTTGTTGGGAAATTCGTGCTCTCGCGGACTGCCGTCCCGGGCTACATGCACGGCAAGGATGCCCTGCACCGTCGAGGCCATCAGGCCGCTGGGTGCCAGCTATGCTTCCGGCCGGGCTAGGGGCACCGGCACCGAGTCGCTGCCCACCAGCCCCACAGCCACCGGCAGCCGACCGGCTGGGCCGCGCCCTGGGGACACGCGCACTTGGTCGTCGCCCACCGGCTCAGCGGGTGTTCTGGAGCGTCCGGGATGGCGACATAGTCAAACCGTAGCAGGTCGGTCTTTCAGAGGAACGGTACGCCCTGGTGTCGTTCCTCTGCGTGCGCGTCCAGCACGAGTGGCTAGTCTTCGGTTTTCATGGACAAGGGCACCGGGAATCCCTGTGTTTCCAGCCATTACTGCGCCGGCAGGCGGTACACCCGGCACACGAAATCCATCAGGCCTAACGACACTCCGGCCTCAAAGTCGTACAGGCTACCTGTGGCCAGGTACAAGGCCATGCTGCCCCTGTTCCCCAGCGCCAATCCTGCCGGTTGGTCACGGCACTTCCCCTACCCCTCGTGCTCGGTAGCCGACCCGGTCGGTTCTGAACCGGACCGCGGTGCTGACGCCAGCCCATGTAGGTGCGGGTGATGGTGGCGGATGAGCTCCCCCATGATCGCAACCAGCGTATCGCGGTCGGCCTTGGGTACACGCACCAACAAACCCGCGTGGTCTTCCATCAACACCCAAATCCAGGCTTTGCGATCGGGGGACACCGTTATCACATCTCGCCACGGCACACGTCTCGGACCGTTGACCAATGTGCAACGCAGACGATTGAGATCCAGACGCAAGGCGGCCCGCGTACAGGACAGTTGTCCCAGGAAGAACAATGTGAGCAAAAACATCAAGGTGGGGGCCAACACCATCCCCAGAGGCACCAGAATTCCTTGGAAAAGAATCTCCAGCCAAGGGGGAGAGGCCCTCAACGAGCTCCAAGCCGTTGCCCACAACGAACCCAAGTCGACTTCCAGTATTGAGAACAAGGCTGCAAGCAGCGTTACAAGTCCTATCAGAAACTTTGCAATGGCCTTGAACCATTCAAGCGGGGAGCGGAACCCCAGAAACACTTGCCAGGATCCCGTAGATTCGGCCACAAGCATTACGGAAGGTCGAGTGTCGGCTGGGGGCTCCAACAGAAGATCAATGGGTACATCGTTCAACGGGCCGCAGCGCAGATGGCACAGGAGTGCCCGCAAGCGTTTCTGTTCGGACATGGGTTTCATGGCTCTCCGCCCAGGACCTTGGATGGCAGGCACTCGAACTCCGGATCGAGCCGGTGGTATTGGCGTACAAGGGGATCTAGAAAACGGCCGTCGGCAACCACTGGGCAGAGGGTGTGGGGTGGCGGGGGAAACATGACCACCGATTCGCAACTGCGGTAGCTGACCGCCTGCTCCGACACGTTACGGACGCGGCTCGTATCAGCCAGGGTCCAAAGAACCATCTGACGGAACTCGATCCGCAGCCAGTCCCGACCAGCAGTGTCCAGCAGGCAGCTGGTCGCCGGCACTAGCTGGCCGGCTTCGGTTCGCGCCAGCACCGGACACGCGCGCAGCTCTAATCCCTGTCTGCCAACCGGATCGATTACGTGACCAACCGAATAGGGTGCGCGAACCCAGGGCGCGCCGGCGGCTGGTTCGACTCTAGGCACGCGGTCGCCCTGAACCCAGTCATTCGGCAACTGCCTCCACAGGGCGACGTTGGCGACGAGGCGGTACCAAGCCCGGTCCAGGATCCAACCCTGGCAGCCGGCGATGTCTGCTGGCGGTTTCCAGTAACTGGTCACTGCCCACTCCGTGCTGGCGGCGGCGCGGAGCACGGGCACACCGTACATCTCCGGGGGCTGGCTGTAGAGGAGCCAGTCCTTTGACAGGCGAGCGACTGTACCGGTCACCGATTCAGCAGGAGCGGGATCCAAACGGGGTGGCAGACCGTTCACATCGGGCCGATCGCCACCGACTCTCGCGTTACAACCGGCCAGTAGGCATGTAATCAGCACAGGCACCGCAAACTGGATATTGGGTAGGGGCAGATGTTTGGCAGAGAAGTGCAGTTGCATGCCCTACGGCCCGTTCTCCAGCAGTCCGGCCAGGAGTAGATCTGGGCGATGTAGCCCTTCCGCAGTTTGGTCCGGGTCAGCTTTCTGGCCAGTTCCAAGACCGGTTCTGGATCAAGGGGCTGCGGGTCATCGATGCGCGTCCAGCGGCCGATGCGGCCCCAGCGCCCCACCAGGGCCGCATGCGGGTGAAACAGCGGCAGCTCGCGCGTTGCTGGACAGTTACGGAGAGCGAAGAGCGTAGGCACGTACAAAGAGTAAGATCCCATCGGCTGAAGTGTGCAGTGCTTGGAGTGCGCTTCTATTCGTCTCATCACCGTGGGTGTAGGCATTAAGACGGCAGTACATACCATCAATGGCCATAGACAAGTTCATTGCAAACTGCGCGCTGCTAGTGTTGCCACCAAAAAACTGGCGCACCCTTGCCTTAAGGTTGACTTTTCCTGTTTGTGGTAGTTGTTCGTCTGGTACGAGTCGTTCGAACAAGACCCGGAGTAGTTCACGCATCGAAACTGCCGAGTGCCGAAGTGAATCCGGTCCTCCCCGCCGCAAGGTGCTCCATGCGCCGCGATGCTTCTCGGCCAAGCCAGGATCAACCTCTGCAAGAAACGTCAGTATCTGGTTGTGAGAATCTGGAAGAATGTACCCTTCAGGTGGTCCAGCTTGCGAGTCTTCTTCAAGCCAGAGGCGTAATGAACGGGTGTAGGCTGCTGTTGCGGTGGTTGGCGTTACCACAGGAATCAGGATGTCGGATGGAGCCGACATACGCAGGCCTCCAATAACACTTGGCATCTGTCGGTTCAGTGCTTCCACAGCTTCGGTGATCGCGGGAAGTTGGGCTGAAACGGGTGGAAATTGGTTGAGATGAGACCAGGAACGATCCGTGAGGGGAGTTGATGCCAAATTTGAGAGCGCGATACCATCATCAATGGCACTTGCCAGACTCCGGTTCAGGGCTTGCAAGGCAGGTACCATGTCGAGTCCGATCTGAGCGGTTAGCGTCGTCTTGATACGGGTGGCATTCTGGATTTGCGCCAGAGCCAGCGGTTCCGTCGCTTTTCTGAAATCCTCAACCAATGACTGTCGAAACTCTGCAAAGGCATTCTGGGTTGGTGCCAGAACCAGCGGTTCCATCGCTTTTCTGAGGCCTTCGACCGATGACTGCTGAAGTTCTACGAAGGCAGAAATGTGGTCATTACGACCGATTGAAACGAGTGATTTGAGAGCCTGCTGAGGCCCGACCGACATGAATGGCGTCGGTACTCGCGGCATTAGTGTGGTAAGGGAACGTTGGAATCGTGCCATTGTGTCCTCGAGATCCTCCTTGACGCGGTTAGCCTCTTCCTGACCAATTGGGGTGATTCTCCACTGTCGTCCCTCATAGGTCACGAGATTCCGTTGCCGCAAGACCTTGAGCGATCGACTCACAGAGGGACGTAACTTGCCTACTCGTTTGGCAAGTTCTGTCACCGAGTTGGCCGGTGCATTCTGGAGCTCCAAGAGGAGCTGCGATTGCTGGAGTGAGGTTCTGTTCATACACCTATCGTAACACTACGGCAAACGTTACGAAACTGTCAGCAGCGTTCGTCAGGGCAGTCGTGCGCCAAGCCGAGATGCAGTCGGTTTGACCAGTCATACCAATCCATCATGATTTGGAGTACTTGATTGTCGGTGGATGAGGCCGCCAGGGTCTCCCGGATCCAGGCCTGGCCGCACAGTCGGCGCACCCGCGTCGGATCTGCTTGCCACACCTTTAGGATCGATCCGGCGCGTCCTACTTGGTCTGCAGGGCAGGGTCGGAATGGACTCGGTCCTTGATGGTCTGGCGCAATTTCCGGAAGTAGCGCTCGACTGGGTTCAGCTCGGAGGTAGGGCGGTTGCACCACTTGGGGTGTGTCTACCGCCTGCATGTCCGTACCCGTGTGGTCCTCGCCCCCCGTCCCGGATCCAGCCGTTGACGCTCGGCACCTCCGTTCAGGTTCTCCAAATGCGGGCTATCTCCTCATCTTTCATGTTTTTCTACTACGCCTACCACAGCTGCCCCATCATCAGATCGATTGAGATTGCCATATAGGATGGGACCAGCCAATCTGCACTTCCTGGGACACTGGAACCCGCGCGGTGACCACACCTTGCATACCGGCCACCTCCCGTTGTCCCACACAATCCCCGGGCCTGCCTTTAGGCCGACCGCGGCCAGGCGTACCCGAGCCCCTGTTGCCAAACCACCTGGACCCGGGGAACAGCTTGCGTGTGGCAGGGACTGGCGTCTTGAGACGGATTTCCAGCGGTACCGGTAGGTAGATAATGTCCTACTGGACCTCACTCCAGCCCCGCACTGCCCCAGCAGACTCTGGGCCGTGGCCGCCGGCACCTACGCTGGTGCCAGACAGGACGGATTGCCACACCCTCTGCTGGTAAGCTCGTTCTTCAGACGCAGGCGCACTTCCGCTACGGTCTCGGCTCGCTACTATGCGTGCAACGCTGCTAGCTGTATCCGAGGCGGCTGACGACTGCGGTCGTGCATGCCGTGGGAAGCCTTGCTTCTGGAGGCCCGATGACCAAATGCCAGATTCATGCCGAGTCGTGCTGGGGGGCTGGGAGTGTGGCGTGATCTTGAATGCAGACAGTCTCATCAAGGCGTGGGGGTATGGTTGACGGAGGATGTCGCCATCTATTCCCTAACCTCTCGTCTTCACCCATAGAGTATGGATCCTTTGACACTGTCCAGCTTTCGCTGTAAATTTTCTAACAAGTGGATTGTTCGCCTAGATGCAATCCTTGGGATCTCCAATGACAGTCGGTACAAAGCCCAAGCAATCCCTTGTCGGCATCGAGTTGGTCCGGCTCCTCGCCTACGAGGGTGACCGCATCTTCACAATTGACCGGGCCAGGAAGCTGGCGCCCCGCGTCGGCCTGAAGGACGCCTACCTTGTCGAGGCCCTGTACCACCTCCGTAGGAACAACTGGATCGTGTCGCTTCGCCGAGGACTCTACGGGCTTTCGTCCGTGGTGCCCGGGGTTGTAGTCGCCCATGAATTCGAAGTCGCCGCGGCCCTCGTCTCTCCAGCCATGATCTCCCACTGGTCAGCCTTGCACCATCACGGGTTGACAGAACAGATACCGAGGGATGTGTTCGTTCTTACCACCACGGACGCCTGGATTCCCCGTTCGAGGAAGGACAGGGCGGAGAGATCGGGGAGCGGCTTCCAAGCAGGGGATACGTTGTACCGGTTCATCCAGGTCAAGCCCGACCGCTTCTTCGGCGGCGGGCAGCGGTGGATCGGTGAAGTTCGCGTGCCCATAACGGATCTGGAGCGCACATTGCTGGATGGCCTCTCCATGCCACGGTACTGTGGAGGCTTCGCCGAAGCGCTCCACGCTGTGCAAGTCGGCATAGAACGGCTGAACATCGAACTCATCTCGGCATATGCCGTCAGACTGGGAGTGACGACTGCCAAGCGTCTGGGATGGGTGCTGGAATCCCAAGGCGTTCCCAGGTCCGAACTGGCGGTGTTGGCGGATCTGCCCATCAAGGGTTACTGCAAGCTCGATCCCACGGGACCCCGGAAGGGATCGTGCAACCGCCGCTGGATGGTCCAGGAGAATCTGCCAGGATTGGTAGAGGCGTGACACCAATCCAATGTGGTTAGATTACTTGTGTGTCCGCGGGCAGATCCGTTAGGGCCTTCCGGATCCAGCTTTAGCCGCACAGTTGCCACACCTGTTCCGGATCCGCCTGCCAGACCTTCAGGATCGGCTCCGGGGGCCTCTGTTGCTGTCTGTCCGCCAAGGTATTGCAGTGCTTACTTGATTGTGAGGTGTGCGGACCCCAAAAAACGGACATTCATGGTCATGGAAACTTCCTGCATGGCCGGCCAGCGAGCCTCGGGCCTGGCACTGTGCAATGCCAACCTGTTGACACGAATCACCGGACTGTCTGCACAGGTGATTGTGGTCAGTATGAAGAACGACCGCCACGTTCAGGCACTGGTGGATGCTGGCCGGATCCTCTGGTACCAATTGACGGAAAACGACCTGCAACTGGACTTGGCGCATCGGTGATAGGATGTCGTTCGGTCTGAGAGCGGGCAAAATCCGTATCCATGGCCGCGGGGGAGCAAATGTGAGGGGCAACGATGAGATTGGATGCATTCTCCGATTTTGGTTACTTCTGGTTGCCAGGTGACGAAGACCAGAGTCGTCAGGTGCCGGGAATGTTGGCTGTTTCGGAGGCTGGCCGCGTCACATTGGAGACCTTCGGGTATTACAGTGACAATCCACTGTCGTTGGCACACGGCTCTTTGGGTCTAACAGACTCGAAGTTGGCGCACATCTTCGGATACACGACGAAACGGGGTGCCATTACGCTTGTAGGTGCCGTAGTAATACACTTCAGAATGTCAACAATGACAAGGGGGGCGGCGTTCAACTGTACTTCGTTTGTGGTGGATAACCTCCTAACAGGCGGATTCTTCAACAAAGATGAGCCGTTTTTCGACCGGTTGGCTTGCAAGATCGAAGGGCTGCACGAGTGGCTTGGAGTATCGGGATTCACAACAGAGCGCGAAAGCAATTCCACCTCCATCACCTATCAAAGGCCACCACCCTTGCCATTTCAGATCAGCGACGACATTGAGGGAGAGTTTGGACTGGAACACTCGATTTCCTTTCATGCTCCTGCTGGCATCAAGATTCCGGAAGCACGCTACAGCGCATACATCAAACTTTCGACCTCCACGACACCATGGACTACTGAAGATGTGCTCAGTTGGGCCTTCAGGATGCGAAACTTTATCAGTTTGGGAACGGGTGCTCCAGTAGCGATTACCGCGCTTGTAGGTTGGCTGCAAAAGGATGGTCAGGAAGTCGCGAAGGAGACTAACCGAGAGGAGCCGGTGGAAATCTTCTGCGAGTCAGTACAGCACAGCCTTAAATCAAATACAAACTTCCATCCTGTGTTCATGAACTTTACATACAAGGATCTTGACGATGGGCATTCGGATTCCATCAAGGCCTGGATTGACTTGTGTAGCGAGTGGTCACAGCCAGTTTTGCTGTTCTTCGACGCTCTGTACGGTGATGGCATCTTGCCAGAGGACCTACGGTTCATCAAAGTGGTTGAGTCACTTGAAATGCTCGCTCCGGCCATGGGGATCGAGGAAAGCGATGGACCCCGCGATAGGGTTAGGAGATTGGCATTGAAATTCTCTGAACTCTTGGGGATAGAGAAAGGGGGCGAGACGGAGTTTGCTAAGCGTGTTCGGGTTACGCGGAACTGGTGCGTGCACCGCGACCCGAAGACCCGGAAACAGCAGGCATGTATAGGGATTGACCTGATCCGGCTGCTGAGGCAATGTGAAGCACTGCTGTTCTGCTGTTTGACCGCCCGCGTACTTGGTAGTGAGGCAGCAGCAATCAATGTCCTTCGGAATGCCAGACCAATCAAGGATAGGTCTGGTGCAGCCTGACGTGTACTAAGCTACCGCATCCCCAACTGTCATGCCTAACAGGCTGTCGGTGGCGCGATTTGGTCCTTGCTGCGAATTTTGTTATACAACTCCCTTCGGTTGGTGGGTTCGGAGAGCGACATCAGCATGACCTTCGGGTCTGGCTACCGTTCAGTTTCGGAGAATCTGCTTGATGTAGTCGTATTCGCCGTTGCGTTCAAAGAACAGAATGTGCTTCTCGGTGAAATCCGTCCTTTCCCACGATCCATCGCCGTACTCCGACCGGAGTTTGTCGAATGGAGTGGCGGACACAATGAACGAGTCCATGCTGACGTTTGACATCTGTGAGCGTTCCGACACTACCCGCGCCAACGCCGGCAGCTGCTCGTGGAGACGTGCCTTGTCATCGTGGACATAAGACTTGGCGTGGTGCATTCCATGCGGGTCAACGAACACGATGCGCTGTGTGGTGGCACCCTTGATCCAGAGGATGAAGTCGGGGTAGAACCCACTCTCCTCAAAAAAGCCTACGCCGTGACCCCGCCCCAAATTCCGCAGGAGGAACAGTTCCGCGCCTTTGGGCAAGACGTTTGATTGGTCACTGCAGTAGTCTTTGAGATCGGTGACGAATCTGCGCTCGCTTTCATTCAATCCAGGCGGTGATGAAGTCACCCCATCCCGTTCCAAGAGCAACGGCTGGTAAAGATGCCGGTCGAAGTGAATACGGGGTAAGCGGCCCTTGTCTTCTTCATAAAGTGCATTGAAGTCAGCGATCAGGTTCTCGACTTCCCCTGCCAGTTCGGGGTTTTGACGCGGAATCTTGACGATGTACCGGCTGGAATGGTCGCTTTCCCCCCTGTTGAAACGGAAGTTGCCCTCACTCCCGTCCAGCGTTTTGTATATCAAGCGACTTGATTCCCATTGCCCATGCCGGCGACGATGCAGCGTGTCGGCGTACTTTCGCAGGATGTTGACTACAGCTTCCTGCAACCGCGCGCACGCGGCCTGGTTCTCGGGTCTGAGCAGAGATTCCTCCGCGTTCAGCCGGTAGACCGGCGGCTCGGCTTCCAATATGTCTCGCAATTTTCCGGGTCGTATCAGCAGGTTGCCAAGGCCTTTCTCATCCTTGTGCCTCAACAGGGCCAGGTAGACCTGATTCCAATCCACCAGATTCAGGCTCTGTGGCGGTATCGTTCCCTCCTTGCCTGCAGTTGCCTGGACACCCTGCGATTCCGAGCTGCTCAAATGCTCAACCGTCGCCGCCATGTCGACTGCCACCGGCATTGGCACTGCGTCACTGTGTTCAAGCAGTACGGTTTCTTCGGTCAGGAAGTCGCTTCCTTCGTCCAGGCGTGGAACGACCAGCCCTCTGTTAAGAAAATCGTCGTTGAGGCGAATGGGCAAAGGCAGCTCCACAGCGGGCGTGTCGATGCCTTCGCTCTCCAGGTAGTCGCGGAACTGCTCCATGTAGTCAGCGCGCACCGCGAAAATGTTCAGGGTCTCCAGTACCCGGATCCAATCCGGGTGCTCGCCAGGCAATGCCGAACTGCGTTGCAGCGACATGTCCAATCCCCGTAGGCGTACGCCCCGACCGAACAGCTGGATGATCTGTGAGCCTTCGCCGCGCCCGATGTTGAGCAACCCCATGTTGGATACCCGCCAAGAGTTCCAGCCCTCATTGAACTTTCTGGAACCCACTAGCACTTCTACGGTTGAATCCGGCTGATTGATGCGGTCGAACAGGGAACTGTTCAGGGCATCGATTTCCACGACAATGCCGGCACCATCGGCTTCCACCAACTTCTTGAAGGCCCCAGTGTCGCCGATGTTGATAACTCCGAAGTATGTATCGCTACCGGCAGCCCTGAGCCCCAATTCGCCTTCGCTACCGCGCAGGTCGCAGATGCGCAAACCGCTGCTGCTACGGGTGTGCATGACCTTTGCCAGCACATCCTGGTACACGGCGGTTGCATCCCAGCCGCGCAGGAGCACGTAATCGAACCCGTCTGCAAAAAGATCTCTGCCGCTGTCCTGGCTCCGCAACCCGGATTCGCCGCTCAACAGTCGCTGAAGGGTGTCGATGGCCCACTCGGGATTGCTCAACACCAAGTGCAGGAACCGGACCACTGTCAGAACGTCGCTCCGCTTTCTCCCCTTTTTCTGGTATACCGCGTTGACACTGCCGCCGATGAATGCCCACAGCGGTCGTTCCAACTTGTAGGGCCGCAGCTTGTCCGCATGCTCCGCAAAGACCAGTTGCTGCTCATAGAAGGACAACAGATTGGCTAACAACAGGGTGTCCGACCATTCTGAAGCGTCGTCGTCCTTCAGGTTGAGGATGCGGAAGTCCTTGCCATAGCCGTCGCCATGAAAGTGCCGATAGGAGTAGTCGAAGGCGATGGCTTTGCCGTATTCGGACAGCAAGGTTTCATCCTTGGCTGCGGCCAGGGCCTGCCCGAAGGTGGCGCTGTACTCGAAAGTGAAACCCGTTGCTCCCAGCGCGTCGCGCACGGCTCGCCACGCTTCGCCACCGGAGCCTTTGTGTCCTTCGTCCACGAAAATCAGGTTGTGGCCCTCGAAGGCTTCCACCGGAATACTGTCGCCCTCACCGCGCTTCTCCATCACCAGCTTCGTGATTTCGGTGACCTGCACCGTTTCGGCTCCGTCTAGCCAAGCGGCTCTTTGGTTAAGATCGAAACGTTCGGCGGCTATGTTGGAAACCCACAGTTCCTCAATGTGTTGCTGACTCAGGCCTTCGTTGGGCGTTATCAACAGGATGTTGTCCAATGGCTTCCGGTGGTAGTGCAGAAACTGCCGGTAGTTCAGGTGCAACAATAGCGTCTTGCCGCTGCCCGTGGCCATCCAGAACGCCATCTTCCCCAGGTCGGAGGCAGCGAATCCCTGATAGCGTGGATCACGCGCACTACTGCGATTATGATCCTCTACGAACTTGTTCAGTGACCTCAGCAGTGCTTCGGGGTTGGAGCAGTAGCGGTCAAGGTATATTTCGGCGTACAGTGCGGCCAAGTACTGGAAGTAGCGCAAAGTGATGGGTTCGGTCCGGGCCTCGTTCATCGCCACCAGATGCTCACGGATATTGTCGTCGTAACGTTGCAGGCCCTCGGTAGTGACATCCCGCAGTTGTCCGCTTCGCGATGCCAGCAGTGCATAGATGTGGCTGTGCCCTTCCGGGTCGAAACCTTCGTCGGTCGGCTTGACCGCGGTCAGGAGGTCGGCCGTGTTTGTGAAGCCCAGTTGCTGGTGCAGCCAAGCCAGTAACGCCAATCGTTGTTCCAACCGGGCATAACCTCGCACGGTGGGCCGCCGGTTTCTGCCCGTGCTGCTTCGGGATGGCATGGTCGTTTCCTTGGACAAGCGGTCTGGTCAAGAGTTGACGCCGGCGAACATGCGCGCCTTGAACATCGGCTCAACGGGCTTGGCACCGGGGATGCAGGAATCGCCGTTGACGTACACCGTATCGGCTTCATCAGCTAGGGATTCAGCCGCGATGAAATCCCGATCCCGGGCAAAATCATTCTCGGTCCAACCCTCAGTAGCCCTCCAAATGACGACCACCGTCTGATTGGGATCAGCGCGGATCGTGCCCCGGTACACCAGATACAGTCGTCCGTGGTGGTCGTAGGTCCGCCGTGTACGGACGATCAGGCCAAGCAGGTAGTTGAAGGTTTCCGGCAAGTCCACCCTTCGTTCCCGTCGTACACCGTTGACGTGTACGCGCAGCCGGTAACGGAAGGGGTCGGTCAGTTTGGCGACGTTGAGAAACGTCTCGCTGTCCTTGGTCTCCCAGCCCAACTGGTACTTGAGAAGGTACTCGTCGGAAGTAGCCAAACCCGGCAACTGGCCGAACTGGTCAAACGTGATGCTGTCCAGCGCGTCCTCATAGGATTCTAGGCGGATGTACTTGATGATGCGGGGTGACCTGTCAACCTCTTCTGCGGTTGCTTGGCGCTTCGGGTACCCGTCCTTCCATTCGGGGGTGAAAGTGACTTTCTTGATGCGGGGCAGCAGAACCGTATCGAAGTATTCGCCCATCTCCATCAAAATGAATGTGCGCTTCCCGCCGTCATCTCGATTTAGATTGACGACCGCGTGGCCCGTGGTACCGGAACCGGCGAAGTAATCGAGGACGATGGTGTCGGCGTCATCGGCCATCGCGCCTAGCAGCTCCTCATAGAACGAAACAGAGTGACAGTAAGGAAAATTTTCCAACCCTTGTGCATCAAGATCGGCTTTACCTCTTGTTGCATCTTGGATCACGGATGAAAGCTGTCGTCTATATTCTCTTGTAAGAAAACGTTTTTGTCTAGGCTGTGTGGTCTCGTCCTCTCCGAATAGGACCTCCCCTCGATTGACCATGGATCTCAAAGTGTCGGGAGTGCGGGAAAACCCATTCGGTGGAATTGCACAAGGTTTTCCTGTCACCGGGTGAACTAACGGCTCGAAAAATTTGGGATCAGTTCTGGGCTCAGGTGCTCTCAAGCTGACACTGGAATATACTCTTCCAGCGTCGTCAAGGTAGCGGTATGCTTTTTCACCTCCAGTAAGACAACAGTTGTTCGATACCCAGCGCGAGAAGTCCACCTTTGTATCTTCTGATACACCGCGATCTCTATTGAACAACTCCTCGGCTTTGTTCAAAATTAACTGACTGTTATTGTTTCGCAGACGTATCGCTTCATTTGACCGTGACCTGCAGATCATATATTCATGTTGAAGTGCGATTCCACCGCCGCCAGTCATGGGATTCCTCTTGTCCCATATGATGGTTCCAACATCAGGGATACCAAGACCTTCTAACATGATATAAAGATTTTCATACTCATTCTCATCTATGTGGCATAGCAATACCCCAGCTGGATTCATCAACAAATCCCCGGCAACCACGCGGTCTCGGATCATGGTTAGCCAACTCGAATGCTGATAGCCGTTCTTGTACAGAAATCCACTTGTGTTGGTGTTGTATGGAGGGTCAATATGGATGCACTTGATTTGCCCAAAGTACTTTTCCTCCATCAAGTGTAGTGCCTGCCAGTTGTCGCCGTGCACTAGGGCGTGTTCACACTATGGGGTAGACTAGGGGGTCGATCGCACTCGGAGCCGGAGAGGATCCCCATGGAAATCACGGAAGCCCAGTTTCGCGAGCACATCGAGTCCCTGCTGCCGGTCCAGCGG
>MPMO01000029.1 GCA_002238555.1 Caldilineaceae bacterium bin34 | reverse complement strand
GATCTCATCGTCGTACAGCCTCGCCAGAATATTGCAGGCGGCATTGGCGTCCGCGTCCAACACAACCCCGTCAAGGCAGTAAAACCGGTCCCGGCGACGCGTGCCCTGCAACAGGCCCGTGCGGGAGTCGATTTGCGATGTGTAGGCCGGATTGACCAAGGCCAACGCAGAACCTCTGCGTCGAGATATTGAAGTTAGGGTGTCCGCCATCACGCCCTTGACCCAGCCGTTCAAACGACGGTTGGTGTCCCTGTGGCGGTACTTGGCGGATTTCATGGACATGGACAGGTCCTCACAGGCGATGGTGCCGGCCTTGTCCACGACGGCATGGGCCGCCTGGCAGAGATGGTCGCGCACCTGTTTGCGGTGCCGGGTCCGCCGCCGGTCCCACTTCCGGTGGCCCAGATTGTGCTGCCGGATGTTGTCGGCCTTGCGGGTGTGGCCCTTGTCCCTGTGTTTCTCTTCCAGGTCACGGAGTTTGTTACGGCGTTGCCCCTTGACCTTGCGGGCGTCGCTCTCTTGGGCCAGCAGGTCGCCCAGGCCCTCGCCGTGGCGTTCCCCTTCGTTGTCCGTGTAGGCTTCCGTGTACCCCTTGTCCACCCCCACCGTGTCCGAACCGCCGGGCTTGGTGCTGCAAGCCTGTGTCTCATCAATGGCGTAGTGAACGGCCACCTGGCCGCTGTCCTGCAGGATGATGCGGAGGGTGCCGGTCGGCAGGCGGTGGCCCTTGAGGGGAATGGCGATGCGTTGGCCGCGCTCCATGGACTGCAGGTGGAGCCACGCGCGTCCGTGCCAGACCTTGGTGGTGTAGGAGCCGCTGTCGGCCACAATCTGGTTGGTCACATGGGACCGACCGCCCCGCCACTGTTTCCGCATCTGCCGGTGCAGGAACGGATCCTCGGTCCAGCGGTTTTGCTTGAGCAGGCCGTACAGACTTTGGCGTTCCGCATCGTCGCCGCGGGTGCGGTGCCGAATGGCCTTCCTGACCGACACCTTGGCCGCCTCCCGCGCCGCCTCAATGTCCCCCAGGGCATCGGCCAGCGTCGCCTTGCCCAGGCGCGCCGGCAGTCCGTGCCAGGCACAGCCCTCCGCCATCCAGGCGTCTCGGATCTCGTAGGGGGATTGTGCCGCGGTGGACACCCCGCTGCACCGGCACCACGCGTCGGCACGCACCCCGCCGGCCCGCTCGGCCAAGCCGGCCAGGCGGTCGTACTTGGCGCGGTTCAGCCCCTGGCTGTGCAGGATGCGCGTGACCTTCTCAGCCATCGGGGGCGGCTTCCCGGATCTGCTTCCCGTGGCGGCGCAGGCCGTACCGACGGCCGGAGAACGTGTGGACCACGGCCATCGGGTCCTCCACCAGCTCGGCCGGCGGCGACAGGCTCTCCCGGTGGACCACGCGGATGGCGCAGTCGTGGGTCTCGGCACAATCCTCGCACCCGTCAAAGCCGCAGCGGCACGGACGGTCCTTGTGGGCCACGCGGGACCGTTCCCGACACGCAATACATGCCATCAAGGCCCGCAACACCGGACGCTGGCAAGGCAGGCCGCCGCCGATTGCGGTCAGCCCGTCGTCCACGGTGATGCCGGCCCCCAGGCAGAACGTCTCCATGGCCTGCCGCTGGGCTTCCAGCCCCGGGCGTTGGGCACGACGCGACACCCGGCCGTGGACCGCCACCCGCTGCGGTGCGGACCGGGGCGCACGTCCGCAGTCGCGGTTCCACTCCTTGACGGTGTTCTTGTGGACCCCCACCTTGGTGGCAAAGGCCCCAACCCTGTATGTGTGCATGGCCGAATCTTACTACAAAAATTCGACCAGTGCTGAAACTGCGGTCTAGTCAGTGCTCCTCAGCAGGCCTCAGGCAACGCCGCAGGGAATCCAAACTTCCATGGCTCCGGGCCCCCGATTGGCCCAGGCATAGTACGGAACCGCCACCAGGGTGCAATCCCGGTTCGGTTCAGACAGGGGCCAGGACTGATACAGGGAATCAGACCATGTCTCCGGGTCGGCAGCCCAGCCGCGGGCCGTGACCTTGTGAACACCATCCAGCAAACTGGCCTCAAACATGTCATCCAGCGGGGCTTGCGGATCGATGCACAAGTCCCCCGACCGTTCCATGCCTTCGTTGTCCACCGCCTCGAGGCAGTACACCAGCGGCCCCCGTTCAATGACCACTGCCCCGCGGGCGGCATCGACGCGGGGATTGGCCACGATCAGGCGGGGCGACATGTCGAGCTGCAGGGTGATCCGCTCGCCGGCCTGCCACACACGCCGGAGGACGCGGTATCCCGTCCCGCCCTCCGACGACTCGGCTTCGTCCCAGCTCCCGCCCACGCGGGCCCGGCCGCGCGACCACGCAGGCTCGCGCAAGCCGATATCGAACTCGTCCCCCGACGCCTCCAACACCGTGACCGCAATCTCCCCATCATGGGGGTAGCCGGTCTCCACCCGCAGGCGGCAGCTGCCGAAATCCCCGGCACATGTGAACTCGCCGTCCACGTACTGATGCAGTTGCGCCCCTCGGCTGTTGGTGGTCAGGCCGTAGTGGGCAATCAGTTCCACCAACCGCATCAGGTTGGGGGGACAGCAGGCGCATCCGTACCAGGAAGGGCGCTCAATGCCACCGGGACTGGACAGCGGGTTCTCGTAGAAGTAGCGGGATCCGTCCAGGGACACGCCGGACAGGACACTGTTGTACAGCGAACGCTCCAGCATGTCCGCATACTTCGACTCGCCGGTGACCAGGAGCAGACGCCAGTTCCACATCACGTTGGCGATCGCGGCACAGGTCTCGCAGTACGTAGTGTCGTTGGGCAGTTCATAGGCCTCTCCGAACGCTTCGCCGAAGTGGCGTGCACCGGCCCCGCCGGTCACATGCAGTTTGCGGGTTGCCAGGTCCCGCCAAAGCCGGTCCAGGGCTGCCCAAAGGCCCTCGTCCCCGGTCTCCAGGTACATGTCCGTCATGCCCGAGGTCAGGTAGAGCTGCCGGACGGCATGCCCTTCCAGCTCCTCCGCGTCGTACACCGACACCCGGTCCTGGTAGTACCCGTCGCTGAACATCTTGGGGCCAATCAGAGAGCCCTGGCCGCGGCGTCCCAGGAAGAACAGGGCCAGTTGGGCATAGCGGGCCTCGCAGGTCTCGCGGGCCAGTTCGACCAGGGCCAGTTCGATCTCCGGGTGTCCCGGCGGGCCGTCGCGCCGGCCGGGTCCGAACTCCCGATCGATGAGATCCGCAAACTTGATGGCGATGTCGAGCAGGCTCCGGTCTCCGGTACCCCGATGATAGGCAATCGCCGCCTCGAACAGGTGGCCGGCGCAGTAGAGTTCGTGCCCGTGCGCCAGCTCGAGCCACTTCAGGTCGGGCTTCAGCACTTGATAGTAGGAATTCAGATACCCGTCGGACTCCTGAGCCCGGGCCAGCAGCCCGATGACATATTCGGCCTTGGCCTGCAAACCCGCGTCGGGTTCGTTGGCCAGGGCATAGCCCATGGCCTCGAGCCACTTGTAGATGTCCGAGTCCATGAACAGGGGCTCGCAGTAGGAGCCCTTGCCCTCACCAATCGCCAGCTTCAGGTTGTTGAAGTTGCCCGAGGCCTCAAGCTTCTCGAAGGCGTGGTTCAGACTCGACTTGCGATTGACGGCCTGTCTCTGCGACCAAAACCCGCCGACCACCTTGGCGTCCGCCAACGCCAACGTGCGGTACTCCGCGAACTCGCTGGCCGATGTATCTACGTGCACAAGGTTCCCCCGTCAATGTATTGGTTAGGTGAATTGTCGTCGACCGGCACACCGGCCGGCTTCCTTCGGTCTCCCGCCCCAAACTGCCCGACCAGGCGAGCGCGGAGCTGTCTCATTCCCTGGTCCACTCACCGTCGACCAACCGCCACATGCCGGTCGGATTCCCGTCCCGGAGCTCCGGCGGCAACCGATGGGGCCGCACTTCGTCGTAGCAGTGGAGGGCGGCGAACCGGGACAGGGAGGCCGGGATGCCGACCGCCGTGAAGCCCGGATGGCCCGTGGCCGGGAAGGGACCGCCATGGTTCATGGCTGACACGACCGCCACGCCGGTTGGCATCTTGTCGTTCAGCAGACGGCCCACGCGCGGTCGCAGTTCGGCGGCCACCGTATCGTAGGCTCCGTCGTCCTCGCCGTCGCCGTGGCTGTAGATGCAGCCGGTCAGGTTGCCTTCCATGGATCCGGCGATGACAGCCATCTGGTCCTGGTCGTCGGCCAGGACCAACAGGCTTACGGTGCCAAAGGCTTCCGTCTGCATCACGTCCGGATCCTGCAGGAACTCCTCGCCCGAGACGGTCAACAGCGTGTTCTCAAAGGCGTATCCCGGCACTTCGGCCTGACTGCCGCCGGTCACCAGTGCGGCCCCGGCGTCGGTCAGGGTGGCCACGGACGCGGCTATGTCGCCCGGTCCTCCGGCACCCAACAGTACCTGGGGCGCGCCCTCGTCGAACAGCCTGGCAGCCTCCTGGATGAACTCCCGGCCCGTCTCGTCGTCCTGGAGAATGACCAGACCGGGATTGGTGCAGAACTGGCCGGCTCCCATGGCGCACGAGGTATAGAACTCCGCCGCCAGTTCCGCACCCCGCTCGCGCAGGGCTCCCGGCAGGAGGAAGACCGGATTGACGCTGGACATTTCCAGGTAGATGGGCTTGCCGGCCTGGTCCGCGGCCGCCTTGAGTTGCACGCCCGCGGCCTTGCTGCCGGTAAAGCCCGTGGCACCGATGTCCGGATGCGAGACCAACAGGGCTCCGACATCGCGCGGGGTCCGGTACAGGAGCTGCACCATGGCGGACGGCAGGTCCAGGGCCTGCGCGGCCTTCAGGGCGATGTCCGCAATCAGCTGGGTGGTGCCGGGATGTCCGGTGTTGGCCTTGGCAATCACCGGGTTGCCGGCCGCGATCGCCGCGGCAAAGTCGCCGCCGGAAGCGGAATTGAAGGCGAACGGGAAGTTGTTGGGACCGAATACCACCACCGGCGCATCCAACGGACCCAGGATCGACCGGATGTTAGACCCCGTGTCAATCGTTGCGCGCCGCCACGAACCGTCCCGCGCCGCGGCCGCGGCCTGCCTCAACTGATCCGTGGTGCGGGGCAGCTCAATCGAATTGAGCCGCGGTTCCGCCGGCAGGCCGGTTTCGGCATGGGCCATCTCCACCAGCGGTCCGGACTGTTCCTCCATGCCGGCCGCCAGCGCATCGAGAAAGTCGGCAATCCGGCCGACCGGGATGTTGCGCAATGCCCGGGCCGCAGCCTTGCCGGCCGCGATGGCATCCTCCACGTCCAGCCGACCGGTAACCGGAAACACCTGGGGCAGAAGCTGCCTGGTGGAGGGATTTTCGTTCTGCAGGGTGCCCTGCGGGTCGCGCGGGGCGCGCCATTCGCCGGCAATCAGGACGGGTTCAACAGTCATTGCCGGTGGGCTCCTTTGTACTTGCAGGTTGCAGTCATATCCGTGCCCGTGCCAGCAGCCGCGGGGCCTGCCGTCCGGTTCCGGGTCAAATCCGCCTCAGGGTGCGGTACACGATCTTGACAAATCCGAGCACTTCGACGCCCAGGGTGATCAGATCACCCGCCTTGAGCGGTGTGCCTTGGCCATCTTCCTGCTCCGCTTCGGCCTTGACCTCGCCCGCATACCAAGCCAGCAGGGCTCCGAGCAGGGCGCCGGCGCCGATGCCGGCCAACAGCCGCAGGCGGCCTTGGGAGTCCCTGGCACGTTCCGGTGCCAGTTCGGTGGAATCGGAGTCGCTCATTCAACGCTTGGGGATTAGGGAAGCCACCACGCGACGGGCCTGCGCCGCCTTGGCCTCGGCCTGGACAACCGGGTCCACAATCCGGCGACCGGTCTTGTCCACGAACTCGGCCGCGGTGTTGACATGACGTGCACCGGCCGCCAACCCCTGTTCGCTCCAGCCTCCGGCCAGCTTTACCAGCTGCTTGGTGTAGTACAGGGCCACCAGCATCAGACCGAAGGTAATGAAGAGGTTGACGGCGATCACAATCAGCGCGATGACGCCGGCAATCGCCAGGAAAAGGTCCACGGGGGATGAGGCCGTCGGAAAGGCAAGAACCGGATTCTAGCACCGCGACCCCGGACCGGCCGTGGAAAACCGTGTCGGGTCGTGGCCGGCATACCGCGGAGGGGCGACAGTATCGCGACAGAGACTGTTCCGCCTACTTGCCGGGCTCCGTGCGACTGTTTTGTTGCAGGCGCGGGAGCCGTCCCGCGGCCTGGTTCCGCATCAAGTCGGCGAGCGCAGGGAATTGGCCGTGATCCGCGCTGTCCAGTTGCTGCGCGAACCGTGCCGCCTCGTCGTCGCTCCAGAATTCGGCAACGAATTGCACGAGGATCCTCTCTTCGCCCCGTGCCTCGCCTTCCCTTTCCTTGGCCGCAATGATGTTGCCGAATGTGTTCATGACCGCCTCCGCCTCTTCAATGCAGGAAGTGCTGGGCAACATGCCAAGCGGTTGCGAGTAGTCACCAAATGGAACACTAATCCTCGCCACATGACCAACTGGACAGGGCCTGTCTGGGGGATTTGAAGGGGTTCTGACCCGGATCGGATCCCCTACTGGCCGGGATCAGTACGCCCGTTCTCCCGCAGGCGGGCCCTGTTCACGGCCCATTGCACTTTCCGCCTGCCCGGCGGAAGTGATCACGGGAAGTCCTACACCCGTTCCGCGCCTGCGGCCGCTGCAAACAGTTCAACCGCATCCGCCTTCTGCGCCTCGCAACGCAGCTTGTAGTTGCCTTCGGCCTCGGGATCGTGGTCGATCACGACATGGTCCCCGGCACTGAACATGCCCGTCAGCAGGCCCTTGCTCAATTCGTTTTCGACCGACTTCTGGAGCACGCGGCGCAGCGGTCGCGCCCCGTAGGCGGGGTCGAAGCCAATCTCGGCCAGATAGCCCACGGCAGCCTCCGTCAGTTCCGCCGACAGGCCGATCTCGTTGGCCCGGTGGACCAGGTCGGACATGAGGATGTGCACGATCTGCTTGATGTCGCCCAGGTCCAGGCCGCGGAAGACGATGACCTCGTCGATCCGGTTCAGGAACTCCGGCTGGAACATGCGCTTCAGCTGGCTGCTGTATTCGCCCTTGACCTCCTCCTCATTGAGCACCGGCGTGGCAAACCCCACCTTGCCCTTGCTGATCACGTCCGCACCCAGGTTGCTGGTCATGATGATGATCGAACTGCGGAAGTCCACGCGGCGGCCCTGGCCGTCCGTCAGGTGGCCGTCGTCCATGATTTGCAGCAGGCTGTTCCACACGTCCGGATGGGCCTTCTCAATTTCATCGAAGAGGATGGTGCGGTAGGGGCGGCGGCGAACCTGCTCGGTCAGCTGTCCGGCCTGGTCGTAGCCGACGTACCCGGGCGGGGCGCCGAACAGGCGGCTGATGGAATGCCGCTCCGTGTACTCGCTCATGTCCACGCGGATCAGGGCATCCTCGTCGTCGAACATCTGCACCGCCAGCTCGCGGGCCAGTTCGGACTTGCCGACACCGGTCGGCCCCAGGAACAGGAACACGCCGATGGGCCGGCGCGGGTCGTTGAGACCGCTGCGCGCCCGGCGCAGGGAGTCGGCCACGGCCCCGATCGCCTCTTCCTGGCCGACGATTCGCTTGCGAATCTCGGCTTCCAGGTTCAGCAGCCGTTCCGTCTCGCTTTCCATCAGGTTGCGCACCGGAATCCCGGTCCAGGCCTGGACCACCTCGGCGATGTCGGATTCCTCCACCACCTCGTCCAGTTCGGCTTCCTTGCGCCAGGCCGCGTAGCGTTCGTTGTAGTCCGCCTCGAGGCGCGAACGCGCAATCTTGTGATCCGCGGCCGCTTCGTAGTTGCGTTCGCTCCAGGCCTTTTCCTCCAGGTTCAGGAGATTGTCAATGTCCGCCTTGGCCTTCTTGAGTTCGTTGGGCTGCAGGTGCAGGGCCACCCGCAGCTTGGCCGCCGCCTCGTCGATCAGGTCGATGGCCTTGTCCGGCAGCTGGCGGTCCTGGATGTAGCGCTGGCTCAGCTTGACCGCCGCCTCGAGCGAGTCGTCCGTGTACTGCACGCCGTGATGGTCGGCATACCGGTCGCGCACACCGTACAAAATCTCCACGGCTTCCTCATAGTTGGGTTCGTCCACAAACACGGAGGCGAACCGGCGCTCAAGGGCACTGTCCTTCTCGATGTTCTCCCGGTAATCGTCCAGGGTCGTGGCGCCGATGAACTGGAGTTCTCCGCGTGCCAGGGGCGGCTTCAGCATGTTGCTGGCGTCCAGCGAGCCGGCCGCATTGCCTGCACCCACGACCGTGTGCAGTTCGTCGATGAACAGGATGATTTCACCCTTGCTTTCAATGACCTCGTCCAGGGAACCCTTCAGCCGCTCCTCGAACTCGCCGCGGAAGCGCGTGCCGGCCACCATGGAACCCAGATCCAGGGACATGACCCGCTTGTCGAGAAGCGGTTCGGGCACATCGCGGTTCACAATGGCCTGGGCCAGTCCCTCCACAATGGCGGTCTTGCCCACGCCGGCCTCGCCAATCAGCACCGGGTTGTTCTTGGTCCGGCGCGAGAGGATTTGCAACACCCGCAGGATTTCCTGATCCCGGCCAATCACCGGATCGGTCTTGCCCTCCTCCGCCAGCTGGGTCAGGTCGGTGCTGTACTGGGAGAGGAACTTGAACTTGTTGCGGGGGACGGCCCCGCTCTCGACGTCCGCCTCTTCGGCCTCCTGGGCCTCGTCCAGGCGCGCCTTGCTGGCTCCGGCCCGGGTGAGGATGGCGGCCGCCTCGCTTTGGCCGACATGCACGATGGCCTGCAGGAAATGGGCCGTCGTGACCTCGCCGTCACCGCCCAGCTCCTTGGCCTTGGTGAGCACCCTCTGCAGCTGCGGGGTCAGCTGCAGCTGCAGTTGACTGGCGCCACCGAAGGAGCCAAAGGTGCCCTTGGCCCGGCGCTCCAGCGCGATCTCGACCTCGTTGGCCAACTGCCGCGCGTCCAGTTCCATGCGCTTCAGCAGGCGCAGGGCCGACGTATCCGACTGTGAAAGAAGGGCCAACAGCAGGTGCTCCGCATCCACCTGCACATGCTTGTAGCGCGGCAGCAGTTCAATCGCGGCCCGGGCCGCGTCCTGTGCGTTTTGGCTGAAGGCCTGAAAGTTCATGCTCATCCGAAATACCTATGGCAACTTGGCTTGTCTGGCTCTGTGTGTGGTGTTGGTGGAAAACGCGGCGGCCGTACCGCAACCCATTACCCCGTTTGGTGTACAACGAGATCCGAAGACTTGCGTTGTAGGGCGTTGTGGCGCTTCCGGGAATTTCCGTTGTCGCCAACGGTGCAGCATGGTGTTTTTTTGACACTCCCCTCATTGGTCCGGCCGGCAATTTGCGCCTGTCCGAAAGACAGGGGGAGTGTATACAAGGCGGCAGGCGGCAAGGCGGAAAAGCAGGGGCTCTAACCCAGCTCTAATAGACATCGCGGCGGTCATCCGTTCGCTCGAAGCATCCAATTCCTCGACGTGTGGGAAACGCCCATGCGGCACGTCGCGGATACGTCCTTAAAGCATCCGCGGCAATGTCCTACGATTGTGGACATGAGCCACATCGCGAAACCTGTCGCCGACATGGATGCATCCGTCAAGCCGGACACCGGGGTGCCCGACGCCGCGGATGCCGTAGATGCGCTGCTCGGTACCGAGGACTGGTCAACCCTCCTGCCACCCGAAGACAACCGGGCCTGAGTTCACCGAGGGTGTACCTGCAGGAGACCGACAGGCCGGAAGAGGGCTTGCAACATGACCATGTCCACTGCCACGTGGTGGATTGGGCTCAACGTAATGTGAAAAGGTCGTCTCCAATGCTCGAATCCGTCATCACCTCGAAAGGACAAACCACCTTGCCCAAGGTCGTACGGGAAGCTCTGGCGTTGCAGCCTGGAGACCGAGTGCGTTATGTCATCCGGGAGGGGGAAGTCCGGATCCTGCCTGTACGCTCCGTGAACCGACTCTTCGGCATCCTACGGCAGGATGGTCCCGTGGCGACACTGGAGGATATGGAACGCGCCATAGCCGCAGGAGTATGTGACACGTGAGCACGTTCGATGCCAACGTGACAATCCACCGTCTCGTATACGGCGTTGCCGCACCAGTGGAGGCGGGTTTGGACAAACCGGCAAATTGGCCTGACAGCGGCAGCGCGATCGGAACCGGTCGCAATACATCAGTGGGGGATCAGGAATCCGTCTGCCAATGGTGTGACACCGGGGCGGGCCGCCCAACATCACACTGCGCAGACCGCTGAATTCTCCCGATGCAACTCATCGGGTAGCCACAAACCGGGCCAGGACCTTCAGGGTGTTCTCCAGCACCGCCAACTTCAGCAGTTCGTAGCCGTGGCTGTTGCCCCGCGCGCAGCCGAAGGTCAGGGCACGATCCACCCAGCCGGCGGCGAACGACATGGAGGCGTCGCTGGCCGCACTGGAATAGACCACGGTCTGCACCTCCACGCCCACTTCCCTGCCCGCCGCCAGCAGTTCCTTCATGAGTGCGTGATCAAAGTGCCCGATGGCATCCTTGCTCCAGGCAACGGGTTGATGGTTGACCTCGAGCGGGGCGTCGGGCGGCACCGGGGCGCCGTCGATCGCGATGAACGTTTCGGGCTGTAGTTTGCGCGTCAGGTTCTTGGCACCGAAGCCTCCAATCTCCTCGTTGTGCACGAACGCGATAGCCGTGTTGCGCCGGGGCTTGGCACCTGAATTGACCAGATCCTGGAGCAGTTCGAGCTGGATCGCGCAGCCCAGCCGGTCGTCGAAGGTCCATGATCCCGCCATCGGATCATCCGGGTCGCCAAAGACGATTGGGCCCCTGACCGCGGCGTGGGGAACAACCGAGGAGCCGGGCCTGACGCCGCGGTCCCGCACCTGCCACCGGGTCAGGCCGGTCTCGATCCAGGTTGCCTCCCATTCCACAGGCTTGCGCTGTTCCTGGGGAATGTGCAGGGAACCCATGCTGAGAACCCCCAGGATCGTCTCGCCGTCCCCCAGGACCTCGACCGGAGTTTCGCCCAGTTTCCAGGGATACAGCCCCCCGTTGCGCGCGACCTCCAGATTGCCGTCCTCCCGCACCTTGGTGACAACCAGGCCGATTTCATCCATGTGGGCCGCGTACAGCCACAAGGGCAGGGAGGGCTCCTCGCCTTCCAGTTCGACCCAGACGTTGCCGCCGGCATCCCGCTGCGGAGCCAGGCCCATGGCCGACACCTGGCTTTCAATCTCCGCGGCGATGGCCTGCTCCCGACTGGACGGGGACGGCAGGTAGAGCAGGGACTTGAACCGGTCCAGGATGCGATTGGACACTGTCAGGCCTATCTGATGGTCGGGCATGGGGATTTTGTCTCCGCGTCGGTTTGGGAATTCCGGCTCACGGGGCCGGCAGGTGCAGGATAATGTACCGGTCCGGTTTGCCAAATACCGGACTCAGGCGACGGGTTGGCAGAACTCCGGATGACACGGCTGTGGAGCTGCACCCGCGACACTGATTTGCGTCTCCCAAGCACGTCCCCATGTCCCGATTCCTGCCACAAACCACGGAAACCGTCCGCTGTCACCTGCTCTGCCTGCTGGCAGTGTGCTGTCTTGGGATGGTCGGTTGCACGGCCGCCGACGGCAACGGACAACCACAGCAGCAGCCAACCGATCCGGACCGGTTGCAGGTGGTGACCACGGTGGCTCCTCTGGCCGACATCATCGGCAACGTGATTGGAGACCTGGCAGCCCTGCAGGCACTCGTACCGCCGGGCGTCAACTCCCACACCTACGAACCGACCCCGAGCGATGCAAGGCACCTTGCGGCCGCCGACCTGATCTTCATCAACGGCCTGCAGCTGGAGGCCCTGATCCTCGACTTGGCCGAGGCCAATGTCGCCGACGATGTGCCGATTGTCGCCTTGGGCGACCGGGTCCTGGACCGCAGCGACTGGGTGTTCGACTTCTCGTTTCCCGAGAGCGGAGGAGCCCCAAACCCCCACATCTGGCTGAACCCGGAACTCGTGATGGCCTGCGTCGAGGTGATCGCCGAGGAACTGGGCCGGGCCGATCCCGCCCAGGCGGAAGCCTACGCCGCCAACGCCGAGGCCTACCTGAACCGCCTGCGCCAGTTGGACAGTGCCTTGGCCGAGGCGTCCGCCACGGTGCCGGAGGCGCAGCGACAGCTCCTGACCTATCACGATTCGTGGGCCTACTTCGGTCCGCGCTACGGATTCACCGTCACGGGAGCCATTCAGCCGGCGGACATGGCGGAGCCGTCGGCCCGGGAAGTGGCCAATTTGATTCGGCAGGTTCGGGAAGCGGACGTGCCGGTCATCTTCGGGGCGGCGGAGTTTCCCTCACCGGTACTGGAGGCGATAGCCCGCGAAACCGGTGCCCGACTGGAGGCCAGCCTGGCGGACGACGTGCTGCCGGGCGAACCGGGGAATCCGGAACACAGCTACATCGGCATGATGCTGTACAACACTCGCATCATCGTTGCCGCCCTGGGCGGGGACGTGCAGGCCCTGGACAGCGTGCTCCTGACGCAGAACCAAGCCAACGGCTGAACCATGGAACCGCAAGTCGAACTGCGCGACGTTTCCTTCCGGTACGGGGCCAAGACCATCCTGGAAGGGGTCAACATCCATGTCCACCAAGGCCAGTTCCTGGCCCTGCTGGGTCCCAACGGTTCCGGCAAGACTACGCTCCTCAAGCTGCTGCTGGGAGTACTGCAGCCCTCGAGCGGCACCGTCTCCCACAACGGGCAGCCGGCCCGGCGCGGGTCGGGACCCTACTGCGGCTACGTGCCCCAGATCGAGGACGTGGACTGGAGCTTCCCCGCCACCGTGCGCCAGGTGGTCTGGATGGGCCTGCGGCGTGCGGGGTTCTGGCCGCCCTGGCCGACAAGGGGGGATTCGGAACGCATCGAATCCATACTTGAGCGGCTGGAAATTCCGCATCTGGTGGATCGGCACATCGGGGAGTTGTCGGGCGGGCAGCAGCAGCGCGTGTTCATTGCCCGCGCGCTCGTATCCGACCCCAGCATCCTGGTGCTGGACGAGCCCACCAGCGACGTGGATGTGTACCACACGGAAACCATCCTGCACCTGCTGGCGGAACTGAACGGCACCGGACAGACCATCATCATGAGCACACACGATGTCAACGCCGCGGCCACGCACCTGCCATGGGTGGTCTGCGTGAACCGGACGATCGTGGCCCAGGGACCGCCGGAGGCCATCCTGCAGAAGGAGATCCTGGACAGGACCTATCAGGCCGACCTCGTTGTACTGAGGCAGAACGGTCAGGTGTTCGTCTACGAGGCACCCCACTCCCATACCTGGACGGAACTCCATCCGAAGCCGGTTGCCGCCCACGCCCCCTTCGACACCGAAGCAGGAGCGGACACCGTCCACTGAACATTCTGCTGGAGCCGTTCGGGTTCCTCTTCTTCCGCACCGGCTTCGCCGTGGCCCTGATGGTGGGGGCCATGTGCGGAGCGCTTGGGGTCTACATCGTCCTCCAGGGCATGAGCTACATCGGGCACGGCTTGGCCCATGCAGTGTTCGGGGGAGCCGTGGTTGCCTTCATGGCGCGCTGGAACTTCTATCTGGGAGCCGGGATCTGGGGGGTGCTGTCGGCGTTGTGGATCAACAGCCTGTCCCGTCGGCCGGAGATCAAGGCGGATGCGGCGATCGGCATCATCACCACGGCCAGTTTTGCCCTGGGGGTGGCGTTGATCAGCCGGGCCCGGTCCTATACCCCTTCGGTCGAGGCGATGCTGTTCGGCAACATCCTGGGCGTGGGCCGCGCCGACCTGCTGGTTGTGGCGGCGGTCCTGGTCGCATCCACCGTACTGCTGCTGGTCTACTACCGGCCGTTACTGTTCCACACGTTCGACAGCGAGGTCGCCCACGTGCAGGGAGTTCCGACCGGTCGGGTTTCGATTGTCTTCGCATTCCTGCTGGCTGCGGTGATCATCTCCTCGATGCAGGTCCTGGGAGTCACGCTGATCTCCGCGGTGCTGATCATGCCGGCCACGATCGCGCGCATGCTGACGATCAGCTTTGGACGGATGATGGTGATCTCGATCCTGCTGGGATCGCTGTCGGCGGGGCTGGGCATCTATGCCAGCTTCTACTTGGATATTGCCTCCGGGGCGTCCATCATCCTCTTGCAGACAACTGTCTTTCTGGGGGTACTGGCTTGGACCAGCCTGAGGCAGCGAGGACTGCGGGTCGGATCCTGAGGTCCCTCACAAATTCAGCCGGGAACTACCTCCGGCAGACCTACGGGCTTAACAGCGCTCCAACCAGTATAGGAACCGACAATGAGTGCGAGACAAGGGAACATTCGGATTCTCGAGGACACTGCTGGCCGCCACATCATTGACAATCAAACCAGCACCATAGCCGAGTTTCAGAGATGGACCCTGACAGTCGTCAGCTTCTTCGACACTGTTCAGTAATGGTGTTGGAAGTCAGACCCCATGCAGACGCGCGCTGCGTTACGGTCACTGCTTCATGGTTTAATGGTACCTGCATTGACCGTCATCGTTGCGTTAAACCAGACTCGTGCCCTGCCATGTTCGTCCCTACGCTCGACAACCACATCTTCTGTCCGACAGTTGACCTTGCGCAGACCAGCCATCCCTTGGTAGTGGAATTGCTCATGGCCGAAAGTGAGCCGGAGACCAGGATTGAGTTGTATCACGAACACGGGCCCGCCACAGCAACGGCTACCCCCTCGCAAGATGGGCCAGATGCGCGGACACGCACATGTTTACGCCTTTCCTGGAACCTATGGTGCGTCAGCTAGCCTGGTCACCTAGTCGCTCCGAAGGCAGACGGACTGCCGGACTCTTGGTGGCATGCGTGATATTTCACGCAGTAGAGACCAACCGATGAAGAATGCGTCCCAGATGGTCAGTTTAGTTGCTGCCCTCTCTGACATTGCCCCTGTGTACGAGATTCCCGATGATGACCTGATCGGCGAAGTGCTTGTACCAGCGATTTCACATGCCGATGAGGTCTGGGTGGGATCTGGGTACTTCAGTTCGTGCTGTCTGGCACAGGTTGCACCTGGACTCGCTGACTTCATCAAGAGTAGTGAGGCACCCCTCAAGCTTCTGATTAGCCCTGAAATTAGCTCTGAGGACTGGGCTGCCATTAAGAAGGGAGTCACTACCGAACAGGATCTCGTCGACCAACTGGCTACTGATATCTTTGGGAACGATGACCTATCAGAATCGGCTCTTGCGGAACACACCAGAGAGTGCTTCGCGTACCTCATCGCAGCACGACGTCTCGAGTTGCGGTTCGTTCTCATGGAGAGTGGCATCTACCACAAGAAACAGTGGCTGATTCGCGATGATGAGGTATGGGTAGCCGTCCACGGTTCGGGCAATGCCACGTCACGAGGGTTGCTTGTCAATGGAGAGCAGATGACGGTTGACAGGGCTTGGGCTGACGGTCCTGCAGCAAAGCAGCGCGTGGAGAAGCTGATTGCTCAGTGGCAGAGACAGTGGGATAACGAGCATCCTCGCTCCCTGACATTGAGTGCATCTGCAGGCCTCCAATTCGCGGGCCGAGGCTCCGAGCCGAGTCGGATACCTACTGTGGGTGACTTCTGGAGAGCTTGGCGGTGCGATCATGCTGCTGGCCTTGAACCCGATCTTCCTAGCAGTGCCCCGCTACCTCAACGCACACTGCTCGAAATACCTCTCGGCTTGGAGTGGCGAACGGGGCGATACGCTCATCAGGGCGAGGCTGTTGATGCCTTCTTCCATGCCGGTGGGCGCGGCATACTGGCAATCGCGACAGGGGGTGGCAAAACGAGGGCGGCGCTGATTGCCATCGTTGAGGCACAGCATCAGTACACAGGTTCAATGCTTGTTGTTGTCTTGGTGCCTTCGAGACCGCTCATGCAGCAGTGGGCAGACGACATTCGTAACTTCGGTATCTCTCCAACCCTCCCAAGTACTGTCCACCGCACTAAACGCAGGAAGCAACTCCAGGAAATCGAGGTTGCGCTGAGGAGCGGCACCGCGCGTACTGAAATCATGGTCGTCACGAATAGCCTGTTTGCTCAGGACAGTGACATCCGCGGACTTCTGGATCACCTTTCCTCAGCAGTAAGGGTATTCCTCATCGGCGACGAGATGCACAACCTCGGAGCACCATTGGTGTTTGACGCCCTTCCCACACGAGCAAATCTGCGACTTGGCCTCTCTGCCACACCGATCAGACAATACGATCCAGACGGTACAGACAAGCTATTCAAGTACTTTGGTCCTCCAGTCTACGAATTCGGGCTAGCCGATGCGATCCGTACAGGTTGCTTGACGCCGTACGAGTACCACCTGCACGAAGCACCGATGTCCGATTGGGAGCTCGACAAGTGGACTGAACTGACCGAAGAACTGCGCAAGGCAGGCTTCACAGTCGACGAGGATGGACGATCCGTAGTACCTTCAGCGAAGGCTAAACACCTCTTGATCGAGCGCCGGGCTGTGCTCGAACAAGTGTCATCCAAGATTGGATTACTCAGCGAACTGCTACTAGGAATGGGACCGTCGAGTATCAGGCGCTGCCTCATCTACACCTCCGCGAAGAGGCCTGTGCTCGATCAGGCACGCCAGATCGAACAGGTGAACCAGATACTTGCGGAGCTAGAGATTATCAGCCATCAGTTCACAAGCGCCGAGACTACATACCGTGACGCTCGAAACTGGTTGGAGGCGTTTGAGCGCGGTGATTATCAAGTGCTCACTGCCATGAAGGTGCTAGACGAAGGTATCGATATACCCCAGACTGACACAGCGTTTCTGCTGGCATCGAGCGCGGTCCAGCGGGAATGGGTACAACGCCGCGGACGCATCCTTCGCCGGGCACCTGACAAGATACTCGCCAGACTCCATGACTTCATCGTTGTGCCCCCCAATTCCGAATCATCGGCTGGCCAAGCGATTCTGAAGAGCGAACTTCGGCGAGCAGAGGCGTTTGCGAGGCTCGCCGAAAACGAATGGGACAACAACGGCCCTCGCAGTATCATGTCACGCTACGAATCACTTGTGTGGGCAAGGAGATAATGATGGCCATGTTATCTGAAAGGCGGATAGTGCAAGTCGTTGGCGAGCAAGTTGTTTTTGCTCAGGAGCGCATTTCCGAGTACCGCAACAACCTTGTCGTAACTCTGGTAAACGTTGTGCGTGTACAGGATGAGGGCTTCTCAGACCGTCGCCGAAAAAAACAAGTCAAACAGATCATTGAAGAGTTAGGTGCACAAGTGCTGACTCAGCAACAGGAGAGCGAATGATGCGGTTGCTTCGCGCCCACGTCCGGAACTTCAAGCTGCTCGAAGACGTAGAACTGGAGTTCTCCACAAAACACGACCGACCGCTGACAGTCATCCGTGCCGAGAATGGGTCGGGGAAGACCTCCTTGCTCTATGCCTTCCAGTGGGCCTTCCACGGGAAGGATGGTCTGCCGGAATCTGCCCAAGGACTAAGGCTTACTTCTTCGGCGATCCCTTTCGGCAAGGCCACCACGGTGTCAGTTACTATTTGGTTCGAAATTGCAGACGAACACGATAATACTGCACAGTATCGCCTTATTCGATCCGTTATTGAAACCCCCACTACGGAAGACGCATTTGACAGTCAGCAGGAGAGAGTTCGTCTCCTAAAGCTTACTCCGAGAGGTGAAGATCCTGTAGAACCTGCTGAAGCTACGATCAATGTATGGCTACCAAAGCAACTGCACGCCGTCTTCTTCACCGATGGGGACTCTGTTCAGACGTTTATCTCTGGCCAGATTGGACAGAAGCAGCGACAGCGTCGCGTCCATGACGCCATACGTGATCTGCTTGGCATCGACAGATTCCGGACCGCGGCTAGGGATATCGAGGCAGCATTCCGAAGCCTTCAGGCGGAAGCGGCGAAGTCTGGAGGAAAAGATACTTCAGCTCTTGAAGACCGATTGGATGAGACACGAAGTCAAATTGATGAGTTGGAGGACGATCTGCTCAGACTACGTCAACGTCAAGCCAAAATGACTGACGAACGGAGTAAATGGGAAAAGGAGCTGCGCGAGCTTAGCGGTATCGGTGACATCGACGAACTGAATGAACGGATCGAACAGGCAGAAAGGGATCAAGAGAGGTTTGAGCGCCAGCGTCAAGCGACACTTGCACGCATGCGTGAAGCACTTAGGTCCGAGCAGTATTCTTGGCAATTCATGAATGAGAGGTTACAAGCCGGGATCGAGATGCTATCGAACTTGGCCGACCGGCACATCATTCCAGGCACATCCGTCGAAATTCTTAAAGATCGACTCGAACTGGATGAGTGCATCTGCGGTGAATCATTAGCTCTTGGTACAAACCACCGTCAGCATGTTGAACGCCTCGTAGAGGAACAGTTGAGGGTTTCTGAGCACCGCCAGCGGCTCACGGAGCTTCACCATCTTGCAAGACGAGCCCAAGACGAGGAACGGAGCCGGAGAGAATCGGGGCAAACATTTGCCCCCAATTCATCTCAGCTATTGGCTGAGTTTACAGATGCTCGTGACAGCCTTCGCAACAAGGGACGCGAAATAGACGACCTTAAGTCTCGCCGCGCCAATATTGATGAAGAACGCGTGCGTAACCTGACTTCGAAACTTCAGGACATCGATGCAAAGATAGTGCAAGCACATCAAGCCATTGGGGCCAAAGAGACCGAACTTGATCAGGCGTACGAACGACGCGCCTTGCAGGAGGGAGAACTCGACGACGCTCAGAAAGAGGCAGACATCAGTAACGAACTCGCGCTCAAGCGGGATGTAGCGCAGGACTTGACAGTACTTGTGAAAAGGGTCTTGAAAGTACTCGAAAACGACTATGTGCAACGCGTCTCGCAGAGAATGAGAGACCTCTTCATGGAGATCGTTGGAGCACCCGATGATCCGTTGCGACCAGATTTTGGTCCGGTACTCTACGCCGGAGTGCACATAGACGATGATTTCAACATCATTATCGATACCCATGACGGAAGGCGGCTGGATCCAGACTTTGAGCTAAACGGCGCATCGAAGCGTGCGCTCACACTCTCATTCATCTGGGCACTCATGGAAGTGTCCGGCGCGACTGCACCCCGCATGATTGACACTCCGCTCGGGATGGTATCGGGTGGGGTGAAGTCTCGAATGTTGAACGCTGTAACGAGGCCACCGATAGATGGACTTCTAGAACTCCAGGTAATCCTCTTCCTGACTCGCTCGGAGCTCCGGGATGTAGAGGACCTTATTGACGAACGCGCAGGGACTGTAATGACTCTGTCCTGCTCCGAGCACTACCCTGTGGATCTCACCTACTCGTGGTCTACGGACTACCCCGTTTCTCGCATATGCTCGTGCGACCACCGTCATTCTTGCTACACCTGCGCACGTCGCTACGACGACCGCCATGGCGTCATCTTTCAAGACCTAGACACACGGAGGTAACATTCCAAGGAACAGCATCATGAACCGATATGCCAATCAGGATCTGTTTATCGCGCGTGTCCATCATCAACGTCTTGGTGGCTTTGTCTCCCGCTCCGCGCAAGATAGCCAACCATTCGCGCGCCAGGTGGATGCTTGGTGGGCGGCTATCGCGATCGGAGTGCAGTACGGAGAGAGAATTCCTCTCCCAACAGACCAGGTCAAGTTCAACGATGGAAGCATCCTGAGTTCCGATCCGTGGCGCATCACGCATCTGGAACTACTTGCGCTAGCTGAGGGAGGCGACGAGATGCTTGACAATCCGGCTGAAGTCATCCGAATGGCCTCAGAGTACGCTAATGCGGGAATCCCACGTCTTTTGGATCACTTGACAGGACAACCTGAGCCCACGTTGAACCTCATGATGAAGCTCAGTGCAGTGACGAACTCGTCGTAGCCAAGAGTTCAGTGTTGAGAAATCATCCTCGCGAGATCGGACAGCGTGGACTCTAGTTGCGGATCTACTTCCGGAACCGGAAGTAGACTGACAAGATCGGCATCTCCACGCTTTTGCAGTGTGTAGCGAGCGTTAGTAGGAGAAGTATCGGTCGCCTCAGCAATCGCGTCTAGTACTCCATCCAGATCCGTAGATATCCCTGTCAATAAGCGGATAGCCTCAGCCTTCTCGTAGCTGTCAAGTTCACGCGGGACACACTCCGCGTTTACTTTCCCATCCTCGATATCAAAGTCAAGGCGGATCCTGTCGCTTGCCGTAGCCCCAATCTTCGTAGCAATCACACGTACTGAGCCGAGTGAGGGTCCCATCGCCGAAGTCATGGGCCAAGTGACGTTCAGGACTCCGTCTGCATGTGAGAACGAGCGCGGTTGGCCGGGTACCACACCAAGCACAACTGCAACTGGACCATTTAACATACGGCTACTACCCCGTAGGAGTTGAGCATCTGCAGAGATCAGAAGACTGACGGTTCGTTCCGAGGACCGAAATGCTCCCGTACACTCCTGTAGGCTTCCGTTGACCTCGAATGGCTCGTCATCTCCACGCAGTCGGATTAGACCATTCTCTACAAGGAACATTGGTGCAGATGTGTAAGCGAGTACCGAAAACTCCTTAACGTTGAATTGGCGCACGACTTCGTTGACCAGGGCATCGAGACTAGCTTGGCCACCTGCCTCTTCGATGCGCTGAGTGATTTCGTCGGTAATGCCGGTGTACTCCTCCAGTTCCCAAGCACGAAGCGCCCAGTCCGTCCGGTTGACACGCATCAGTCGTTCGTCGTCAAAGAAGCGAGCCCGCACACCAGAGACGTTATGCCCCTCACCAACAAGATCGACCAAGGTGTTGGCATCCGCTGGTTCTCTTCGAACCGCGAGTAGAGCAACAGATTTATCAACCACGTTACGCGACCAGACCATCAGATGCTCGCCGGCACAACGAAATCGCCCCGAGTGCTCAAGCCACACATCATGGAACTCTGGCCGCATGCCGCGACCGGTCAGCCAATCGTATGCATCAGCCAGCAGGAGAACGCCAAACTCGTCGGCCAGGTCCATAAGGCTCGCGGGATCCGGGATATCAGCCTGCTCGAGTGTTATCCACCCATTGTGCTCTTGGTATGGTCCCGCCAAACGAAGGAGGAGTGAACGCAGCAATTCAGCCGACTCCGGACTGGTCCCGCGAAGACTCTTATCCAAGGCCAGCTGCGTGAGGTTATGCACGATGGGTGCGGTGACGCCTAGAGACATCCGCAGATCCGCCGCACGCCAGCGGAGAGGGCCAAAAAGATTGCTTCGTAGAGAGGCAGATATCCGCTTCTCCGCCTCCCCTTGCAGCTGGCGTACCCGTTCTCGCGTGACACCGCACTCTTTGCTGACCTTTGCCAAAGTCGCCCCGTCGATCACGCGTCGCCGGTACACGACGCGTTGGCGCTTGTCCATGCCTACAAAGAGTAGTTTGACCAAGTCGTCAAGGGTCACGTCCAACAGTACGCGGTCAGCCAGATCCGCCAAGGCGACCTGTGAGATTTCATCCCATACCACCGACAAATCAGCTGGAATGGGCACTACGTCATCTTTCAGTTCAAGGATTTCCCCCAACTGCTCGGCCTCTCGTTCTCTGACGCCCCAAGCGGCAAGAGAGCGGAGTCCTCCTAGGGGGCTCGAAACGTTGATGCCCTGAGTCCCGGAGTTCCGCAAATCGCCCAAAGCAGTTTCCGGTGAATCCTCCTTTTCAGCGACTGGCTCAGACAATGTGTTGAACTCACCATCGCGATCTTCTACGGCGTTACCGGTTTGACGAGAGTGGAGTGCTTGCTCAACGAACCAGGTCACAATATCAATGACGTCACTAAACTGACCTTCATTCGAAGATTCGAAGAGTTGCTCAGGTGCCAATTTTGCCACATCATCCCATGTAGCCACACCAGCGCGCCTGAGGGTGCTATAGCTGCGCACCTCCTTGGGCAATGGGTTCGTCGTCGGTTGAAACCGGTATCGAAACAGTCCGGACAGCATCTCTCCGAGAGGTGTATCCCGGTGCTTGACCATGCCGGGCGCTACAACCCGTCCGAGCTCTCGGATTTTCCGGACACTTAGACGATCAAGCCTATCTTGCGTGGACAACTCGCTGTGAGCAATATACTGTGGCCTAATTCTCAGAGAGGCCAACAAGTCACCGACGATCTGCATTCTCACCCTCCGACTTGTGAGCACCACAACCTGCTCATTCTAGCGATTATCCCTTACTAATGCACTCACGTATTTCTGAACTCTTCCGTTCCGAGGTACCAAGTGGAATCTACAGGCGGCCAAGCGCATCTCGCACGAGATCGCTGGCGGTATCGACATCCTCCTGAGTCGTGAAGCGACCAAAGCTGAACCGCACTGAGGACCGTGCCTCAACCTCACTTAAGCCGAGGGCACGGAGTACATGTGACGGTTCAGGTATACCCGACCCACAGGCAGAACCGGTAGAAGCCGCAAGTCGAGGCTGCAGCACACCTAGGAGATCTTCGGCATCGACATCCTGAAACCGCACGTTTGCATTACCTGGATGTCGCTTTCCATCCGTCGGTCCGTTCAGCTCCGCGGTGACAGGACTGTTCAGGATCCCTTGCACGAACGAGTCGCGCAATCGTGATACCCGCTCGCGCTCGACCACTCGATCCTCCGAGCGAACGATGTCGGCCGCTGCCGCCATGCCAACACATAGCGGTACCGGGGTAGTGCCAGAGCGCAACCCCCTCTGCTGCCCTCCACCATAAAACAATGGTTCGATGCGATCGTGGAACTCGCGACGAACATACAAGGCACCAATCCCCTTGGGACCATACAGCTTGTGACCAGACAGACTCACCAAATCGGCATGAGCTGCAAGATCGCCAACGTCCACCGCGCAGGGAGCCTGAGCAGCATCACAGTGGAATAGGACACCATGCCTCCTGAGCAACTCCCCGATGCGCCGAACGTCCTGAATGGTTCCGATTTCGTTGTTGACTACCATGATCGAGGCGACGAGTACCGATTCATCAACCATGTCCTCAAGTACATCAAGACGTACGAGACCATCAGCGTCAACCGGAATCACCTCCACGCTGAAATCCTCGCGGTCCTCAAGGGCGCGGGCAGAGGCCAATACGCATTTGTGTTCGATCGCACTGACCAAGATCCGCCTCCGGCCCGCTGGGGCACGGCGGCCCAAGCCGAGCAGTGCAAGGTTGTTTGCCTCAGTGGCTCCAGATGTGAACACCACTTCGTCTGAGTCGCTGCCAATGAGGGTAGAGACCGATGCCGCTGCTCCACGGACGGTCTCCGCAGCACTCCACCCCACGACGTGGTCGCTTGAGTGAGGATTACCGAAGGAACCGTTCCAATACGGGGCCATCTGCTCCACAACTCGCGGGTCCACAGGAGTGGTAGCTTGATAGTCAGCGTAGATTGTCGTGGCGATGCCCATCAGTTCGCTCACTGACCCCACGGGGTACACAGGGCTGTTGACCGCAGAGTGGTCAGCCTACGAATACAGTAACATAGGGATCGTGTACCACCGTCCCGCTAGACGAATCTCCCAGTAAGGAAGCCGGATGATCAGAGGCCCCCTCTACGACGAAGGCTACCGCCCTAAGCTTTCAGGCCATGAGACCTTTCCGCTCCGTTATGGATGGCTCAAGAAAGCATACGATGCCCTGAGCAAAGCCGAGAGCCCTGCGGCGAAACAGGCAGTCTTCTCTGCTGAGGATGCTGTCGCGCGTTTTGGTGTCGGGAAGAACATGGTTGCCTCAATGAGGCATTGGGCGAGTGCCGCCGGCATCATCCGGGAGGATACTGCTCGTAAGGTTCTCGAGCCCACTAGGCTCGGCCAACTCCTCTTCGACAGCACAGACGGCATCGACCCCTACATGGAGACACCAACCACCTCATGGCTGGCACATTGGAATGTCTCCGGCCATCCCAAATTGACCACTTGGTTCTGGGCGTTCAGCCATTTCCCTGCGCTTGCTTTCGAACGCGACGCACTCGTGCATGGCGTCGCCAATCTGGCTGAGGAACGAGCATGGCCGCGGGCATCGATAGCTACGATCCGGAGAGACGTGACCTGCTTCGTGCGAACATACGTGTATCAGACAACCTCGACACAAGGCGGATACGAAGACTCGCTGGAGTCGCCACTTGCTGAACTCGGACTGATCAAGCGAGTCGGCAAAGGTGCGGGCTTCAGGTTCGTGCGCGGTCCGAAACCGTCCCTAGGAACAGGAGTATTCGGCTACGCCGTCACCGACTTTTGGAAGCGTTTCTCCATGAAGTCGAACACGCTGTCCTTCGAGGCACTGGCCCACGAACCTGGTTCGCCAGGTCGAGTTTTCGGGCTCGGAGAAGACGACCTCGTCGAGTTGCTCGATGCTCTAGAGGTTGCAACCAACAGACACTATCAATGGTCCGAAACAGCTGGCCTGAAACAACTCATCCGCGCGAGGCCCTTTTCAAGTAGCGAGACACTTGACCTTCTGCGCTCAGATTACCTGAGAGGCACCGCGTGAAGTCCCTTACCGACCACGTGCGTGTCGCACGGCGTTTCCAGAGATCCGTCCGGATCGACACGGACCTCGCAGATCCAGCAGCACTGGAAGGATTCATCTGTCCTCGGACATCGGTGGCTGCTCTCATGACGATGGCCCGGCACGTCAGTGGGACTGGACAGGCGGCATTCACTTGGACGGGACCATACGGGACCGGCAAATCGAGTCTCGCGGTTGCGCTGGCTGCCACATTGAACGGCCGGATTGAACTAAGGCGAACAGCCGCGGCAGCGTTGGGTAATGGAACTGCCGAGGCAATCTGGAATGTCCTGCCGCCGCAAGAGAAGGGTTGGCGGATCCTCCCTATCGTTGGCAGGCGCGGGCGCCCAGCACAGGCAGTGGGCAAGGCACTCGAAAACGCGCGGTTCGTGAGGGGTAGCCGCTCAACGGAATGGAGCGACAGCGAGATACTGGACAAGCTGGCCGAAGTCGCGAAGCGCACACCGCACACAAGCGGTGGACTCATCGTTCTCATCGATGAAATGGGCAAGTTTCTTGAAGGGGCCGCGCACGACGGTACCGACATATACTTCTTCCAAGAACTCGCTGAGTTGGCCGTGCGCAGCCGCCGCCGTCTGATCGTGATCGGTATCTTGCATCAGGCGTTCGAAGAGTATGGACACCGGCTTTCTAGAGAGATGCGCGACGAATGGGCGAAGATTCAGGGGCGGTTTGTCGACCTCGCGATCTCCGCTACTCCGGAAGAGCAACTCGATCTCATCAGCCGAGCAATCGAAAACGGCCGCCGTCCGAGCAGCAGACCCGACGAATGTGCGACTAAGGTTGCGACCTTGACGGGACAGCCTGCGACTGCGGGTCTTTTGGAAGGCTGCTGGCCTCTACACCCAATCGTGGCATGTCTCCTTGGCCCCATCTCGCGGCGCCGGTTCGGACAAAACCAGCGCAGCATATTTGCGTTCCTGAACTCGACTGAGCCGAAGGGCTTCCAGGATTTCCTCCGAACTGCCTCTGCTACCGATCTGTACACGCCCGAGCTCTTGTGGGACTACCTCCGGTTCAACCTCGAGCCTTCCATCATGGCCTCTCCTGACGGACACCGTTGGGCACTGGCAGTCGAGGTAGTCGAGCGCCTTGAGGCAACTGATGCCGACAGTCTGCACCTTCAGTTGCTAAAGACCATCGGGCTGGTCAATCTCTTCAAGGAGCGGTCCGGATTGGCACCTGGCTTCGAACTGCTCAACGTGGCACTGCCGAAGCACTCATCCAAAGAGATCGGGAGAGCTCTCAACGACCTCCTACAGTTATCGCTGATCATCTATCGCAGACACGCCAATGCCTACAGCATTTTTGAGGGAAGCGACTTCGATATTGAGCAAGCTGTGGAGGAAGTGTACGAGTTGATCGGCACGCTCGACCATGCGCAACTGACAGCCCTAGCTGATTTTCAGCCCATCATCGCCAAGCGTCACTATCACGAGACGGGTACACTCAGGTGGTACGACATCACCGTCGTGCCCTTGGGTGAACTGTCGGAGACTGCGGCAAGTTATGTCCCCACGGACGGCTCAACCGGAGGCTTCCTCCTTGCCTTGCCGATCGAAGGAGACTCGCCACAGCAAGCGGAATGGATGGCATGCGAGGCGGCAGAGAGCAATGACAGGTACGACCTCGTCATTGGTGTCGCCGATAGGTCAGCGTGGGTGGTCTCCACGCTTGCGAAAGAGCTCCTTGCCTTGGAACACGTGCGTGATCAAACCCCCGAGTTGCAGGGGGATCGTGTCGCTCGCATGGAGGTCAGCAGTCGCATCATCGAGCTCCAGGGAAGGATCGAAGCTGAACTCGGTCAAGTGTTCAACGGAGCACGATGGCACCGTCAAGGTCATCCCGTGGTACAGCTTGACCATGCACAACTCAACAGCCTAGCTTCGGATCTTGCCAGCGAGAGGTTTTGTCTGACACCGTACCTGCACAACGAGCTCCTGAACCGAACCAAGCCCTCGAGCAATGCCGTTGCGGCCCGGAACGCCCTGCTCCACCGAATGGTCTTAAATGAGGGACAAGAGCGTCTCGGCATTGTTGGATTCCCCGCGGAAGGCAGCTTGTTCACCTCGCTAATCGAGGGGCCAGGACTGTATGCAAACGGCGATGACGGCTGGCGATTCGTTCGCCCTCTGGCGCAAAGCAAGGGTAGCCTCGCTCCCATGTGGCATGCAGCCAGGGAGCTTGTACGAAGCAATTCACACCGATCAGTGTCAGCGGCCGAAATTTATGGTGTCTGGCGCGAACCCCCATTTGGCATCAAGAACGGGCTTCTTCCCGTACTGGCAGCTGCGTTCATGCTCTCCAACCGGCAAGACCTCGCCTACTATCGGGAAGGCATATTTCAGGCTCGGATCACCGACCTTGACATGGACTTTCTCACTCGAGACCCGAATGATGTTCAAGTCCGGTGGATGGACCTCTCCAGCGCATCACGTCAACTCCTGTCGGACCTGGCCGATGTTGTTCGCGAGATTGATACCGGGAACCGTCTCGCGGACCTACAGCCAATCGATGTAGCGAGAGGATTGGTCGCGATCCACGACGAATTGCCGGCGTGGACAGGCCGAACCCGCCAACTCTCTGCCAATGCCCGTCTTGTACGGCAGCTACTCAAACACGCGAAGGACCCTAACAAACTGCTCTTCGATGATCTCCCACAGGTGTTGAGTGATCCAGTGAAGTCGGGCCGCGAGGTGGATCTGCAACTCGTAGCAGCACGCATGCGAGAAGGCCTGCATGAACTGCGAGACTCGTATCCCACCATGCTACGCCGCCTAAGAGACATGTTGCTGGCCGAGTTGCAGGTGCCGAACGCGTCTAGTCGTTCGCTAGACGAGCTGCGTGCCCGTGCCAGGAACATTCAAGAACTTGGTGCCGATCACCGACAGGAAGCGTTCACGGTGCGCATCGCCCGTTTCCAAGGTACTGATGCAGACATCGAGAGTCTCGCTAGCCTTGCACTCAATAAGCCCTCCAACGCTTGGACCGACCACGATGTGGACCACGCAGCGGTGGTGCTTGCCTCAATGGCACAGGAGTTTGTTCGCAGTGAGGCTTTCGCACACGTCAAGGGCCGGGCCGACAAGCGTCACGCGATGGCTGTTGTGGTGGGCATGGACGGTCTCAGTAACATCGCGCACAACGAGTTCGACGTAACCGATGCCGATCGTCCCTTGATCGAAGCACTGAGTGCCCAAATCGAAGAAGTACTTGACTGCAACGGTGATAGCCGGGATAACATCATCCTCGCTGCACTCGCCAAGGTGAGTGTGCGGCACATGGGTCACGAGTAGTAGGAACAGGAGAATGGAACGTCACGTGCTAGGTCTCTCTGGAGGCCGCGACAGCGCAGCCCTCGCAGTGTACATGCGCGAGCAGCACCCGGAAATCGACATCGAGTACTTCTTCACAGATACCGGGAAGGAACTACCGGAGGTCTACGAGTTCCTCGCGCAACTCGAAGGCTTCCTGGGCAAACCTATCATTCGCCTGAACCCAGATCGGGACTTTGACTTCTGGCTCAAGCAGTACAACAATTTTCTGCCCTCGCCGCAGACACGTTGGTGCACACGCCAGTTGAAGATCCGTCCGTTCGAGCGTTGGGTCGCGCCGATGCTTGAAGATGGAGATACGGTGTTCAGTTACGTAGCCATCCGCGCAGACGAGGAGTATCGGGAAGGCTACGCCTCCAAACACGACCGCCTAATCGTCAGACTGCCGCTGAAGGATGCCAGCATCGACAAGGCCAGCGTCCTGGAGATCCTTGACAGCGTGGGGCTCGGCCTGCCTGCCTACTACGAGTGGCGAACCCGTAGTGGCTGTACGTTCTGCTTCTTTCAGCAGAAGATCGAGTGGGTTCGCCTCATGGAACGTCATCCCAACTACTTTGAGGAAGCTCGCCACTACGAGAAAACCGCCCTTGATGATGGCTCTCCATTCACATGGAGCCATGGTGAGTCACTGGATGAGTTGGCAAGGCCTGAGAGAGTGGAGGAGATCAGGCGGGATCACGAACAACGCTTGGCTCGAATTCGGGCGCGAACTCCGATGAATCCCCTCCGTCCTGATCGCGAGCCGATCGATATTGACGACCTGTACGGGCAGGCGAAGGTGTGCATCGCTTGTCATAAGTGATGAATTTCCCCGACTTGTAGAACCTGGTCAGTCACAGAGTCGCCAGCTTTCATGATCTGCTCCATCACAGTGGAGTCCCTGTCGCCATCTGCCAAGGCATTTACAAAGTCGCGTCGGACGGGATCTGCCCCCGCGCGACTCCCGTTGGAATTGTGGCATTGCGTTCCCTTAGACTACAGTTGTACTTGTTGCAGTTTAAAGCTGTTGCCGACGGTAGTAGCAGCCTTGCGCCACCCACTGGTGACGGCGGTACCCCCCGCGCGGCACGCGCAGGACCAGGCCACAGCAGGCACCGGATCTCCGGCATGCTCAGCCCCCGGCCAGGCCGCGCGACCGCTTGAAGGCCGTCAGGCTGTGCGTTGCCAGCCTCTTTTTGGGGTGCGCCGGTCGTGCGGCCGCCCGCACGACCGCCAGCAGGGCCAGCGTCACGTGCCGGTACCAGCCGTACGCTCTGCGCACCTCGTAGTCGTCCAGGCCCACTCCTGCTTGGCCGCCGCGAAGGCGTGCTCGACGGCCCAGCGGCGGCCGGCCACACCCACAAGCGTCTCCAGGTCGCAGCCCCGTGGCGCGAAAGCCACGTAGGCCTGCCACCGCCGGGGCACGCCGGAAAAGCAGGTAGTGGCCCCCGTCGGCATCCTCCGGTTCCGCCAGGATCTAGCACTGCCAGTCGTACCACCGTTCCCCCTGGCTGCCCGCGCTGGCACTGAGCCGGCACCACTCCCGGTCCCCGTAGGCCGCATGCACCTCGTCCACGCGCCAGAGGTCGGTGCAGGCCCGCGTCCTCCAGCCAACTGCGCAGCGCGCGGGAGTGGCCGTATACCGTGTTCCCCGTCACCCAGGCCATCGGCACCCCGGCCGCGCGCGCCCGTGCCAGCTGCGGCTTGGTCGCAGAGGGCGTGTCGGATGCCAGTCCCACCGCCTGCAGCCGCGCCCCGTCCTGCGTCCAGTCCTCGGGCAGGTACAGTTCCCGGTCCAGCAACGTGTTGGCCGAGGGCCCCGATGTAGGCCAAGAAGACCCCCTCCTGGCCCAGCGTGCCGCAATACTGCCGCGCCACCCCCGCTGAGCACGTTCCCTTCTTGGGGAAGCCCGTCTCGTCGACCACGACCACGCCCCTGGGATCCCCCAAATGTTCGGTCACGTAGGCATACAACGCGTCCCGCGCCGCGTCGGCCGACCAGACGGGGCGGCCAGCTGCCAGCTGTTCTTACGCGGGGCGTCGTCCAGCCGGCCGTCCAGGTAAGCCGCGGCCCGCTAGCGGGCCTCCGGTCGCCGGAAGCAGGGGGCCAGAGGCTCGGAGGCGGACACGGGTGCGGGCAGGACGGCGGCTAGGGACATGAGAGCTCCAAAACGGCATGCCCCTCTCACCCAACCCTACAGATTCCCTAATCTGCAGGTCCAGTACAACATACAAGTTGCTGGTGCGCTTGGCCAACCTAACGGCCCCGGAGACCGCAGGCGTGCCGCCCGGGTGACCCGCCGGGGGTTCAGGGCCCCTCGAACCGTCTGCACACCGCTTCCGCGCACCTTTGGGGGTACCAATGGCATCCCAAACCTATTATTCAGCAGCCTGCTAGGGGTGTCACGGGGCCTGCGGGGCTCACGGATACGGATACCGCGCGTGGGGCCGCGCCGGGGATTTCACAGCCCCTCGGACCGCCTACACACCGCTTCCGTGCATCTCCGGGGTACCGATGGTGCCTCAAACCTATTCTTCAGCAGCCGGTAGGTCGCTGACAGGGGTAGGTAAAGCCAGTCCGAGGTGAAAAAACGATCAAGGACGCAGAAAAAGCATGGCGGGTTATCCTGTATCAAGAACCAACAAGATACCGGGAGCCGACCATGCTTCTTCCGTCCGCATTCTATCCGCATGCAGAGTGCATCGCCAAGCACCTGCCGCATCTGCGTCCCAGCCAGGTCCGGGGCCTGGCCCTGTGGGTCGGCGCCACCATCCTGGCCCGCAGCAGTTGCCAGAACGCCGTGCTGGGGGCTCTGCTGACCCTGGGGCTGGGCTGGCACACGACGCGCCAGTACCTGCGGGAGTGGCTCCGCGACGGGGCCGACCGGGCCGCGCCCTGCCGGGTGCAACTGGACGTGGACGCCTGTTTCGCCCCGCTCCTGCGCTGGGTGCTGGCCTGGTGGCAGGGCCCGGAGCTGACCCTGGCCATCGACCCGACGGCCAAGGGCGAGGCGCTGGTGGCCCTGGTCGTCAGCGTGGTCTACCGGGGCCTGGCCATCCCCGGGGCCTGGCGCATCAAGACCGGGGGCCAACCCGGTCCCTGGATGCCGGACCTCTGCGACCTGCTGGACCACCTGGGTCCGGTCGTGCCGCCGCACATGACCGTGCGCGTGCTCTGCGACCGGGGCCTGCAGAGCCCCCGCCTGTGGAAGGCCATCCGCCGCCAGGGCTGGCACCCCTACATGCGCTACGACCGCCACATGACCTTCCAGGCGAAGACCGGACCCCGCTGGCCGGCCTGGCGCTTCGTGGCCCGCGAGGGCCAGTACACCGTGACGGCCGGGAAGGCCTTCCGGGAACGGAAGCGGCGCTGCACCCTGATCGTGCTCTGGGTTCCCGGCCAGGACCACCCCTGGGTCGTGCTCACGGACGAGGCCCCCGACGCCGTGGACCTCGGCGCCTACGGCCTGCGCGTGTGGATCGAACAGGGCTTCCGCACGCGCAAGCGCATGGGCTGGCAGTGGCACCGCACCCGGCGCCTGGATCCGGCGCGCGTGGACCGGCACTGGCTGGTCCTGGCCGTGGCCACCCTCTGGGTCCTGGCCTACGGCACGCGCGTGGAGGAGGCCCGCCTGCGCGGCCTGGCGCCCGGCCGGGTGCGGCGACCGCCCCCGGAGCCGGCCGCCCCCGACCACCGGCCCCTGAGCCTGTTTCAGCTGGGCTGGTGCCAGGCCCAGCGGCTGCTGCACCGCGGCTACGCCTGGGCCCGGGTCTGGCTGCAGCCCCTGCCGGGACCGGACCCGCCCGACGGGATGCAGCCAGTGGACCCGCCCACCGGGTAGCTTCTTTTTGGCACAAAGATGCGGATTGGGGCTTTACCTACCCCTGTCAGGTAGGTCGCCCCCATTTGCCTGAGAGACTACCATACCCCACATTTTTGCCGCCATTGCTTCTACATCTGTCTCGCCGGGAGGAGGGGCCAAGTTGTTCATCCACCTCCGCATCAACGTTGCTTGTCCTTCCTCATCTAGCGACGTCAAGCCAACAACAAACTCGAGGACCTCCCGCGCGATGGCAACTGCGGTGGTGCGCCCCTCGTTTCTCATCGTCCACGAGTAATTGCCCGCCTTGTCAGCGGTCATCACCAGCAAGAGATGTTTCCAGGGCGGCCTATGTAGCGACCAGTTCACACGACCAAGAGGCTCTAGAGCCTCAATTACTTGTTCAGAGGAGAGAGAGTCTCTACTCCTCTGAGTACTGAAGTCGTCTAGCAGTTGTCTAGCTATATCGGCCAACACATACTGGCCAATCGGCCAAAACAATGCATGGTCCCGGCTCTCCTTATCTTGCTCAGATGAGCTGGGATTGTGAACTCTCATCTGCGGCGCCGATTCACGTAGGTCTGGTAAGGTATGTAGCAGACCGTCCCAGATCGAGGCGAGTTCGGCATAGTAGTCATCCAACACTTCCTCATCTGGACGATTGATTCGCCAAATTTTTTTGAAGTCCTTTTGTGGAACAGTCTCTCTATCGCTTGACTTCCAGCCTTTCGCACTTCGGCTTGCGGAAGTTAAGAATGTCTGATTGAGATCATAGAGTACTTCTATCTGAGTAAAGTACGGATCCGAAGGTCTAAGGTTCTTCCCCTTTCGTGTCTTTACGATTGAGTATTCCGATGGCTCCTCGACGGCCCACTTAAAGAACTCATGTTCAGAGATAAGGCGTCTGGTGAGGATCGCAATCCCGTCATCTTCGTCCATTATAATATTGGTCGATTGTGCTGTGGCTTTTGCATAGCGATTCAAGCTCGAGAACAGACGCCTGTAGTCTTTGAGCACTTCGTCACGAACAGAATCGTCATGTCCTGGATCCTGTACGACCATGATGACGGACATTTCTTCTTCTCGAAATTCTTGGCGGAATTCCTCTGAGACATATTCACGGGCGAATCGGTCCCGATTCAGTTCTGATGGCTGAAGGATCGCTTTGATCGCGGCCAACCTATGTTGGCCGTCCAGCGCGTAGTACTTTTCGCCTCCATCAAATGTCAACACGCCGAAGGACTGGTCTATCTTCATCGCGCGGAAGACTGCGTTCTCGGGGCTGTCAGATAGCTGCAGGGACGTAAAGGTAGGGGATCCTCCTAGCGCCGCGACGACGATGGAGTTCAGAAAGCGGTCTTTTCTATCGTGGAGGTATACCACCAAATCTTGCCTTGCGCGGCTTTCGTGAACTTCCCTTTGAATCGCCTCGTCGAGGGTTCTATCCTGGTGCACGTCGGATGAGAGGGAAACCTCCTTAGCAAGATCTCTAACTTTAATCTTGACAATGTAGTAGGTCCATCGACCCATGCTGGCCTTTATCGCCGGATAAAGTGAAGCGGCCATCGTTGTTCTCCTTTGGATAGTGTATCTAGTACTTAAGCTTTGCTTGTAGTGCTGATCTGAAGTTTCAGGGTATCCCCTCGACGATCATTGGCTGGAGGACCAAAGCAATCTATCAGTATGGTCTCAAAATTGGAAATGCGATCCCTCGGCAGACTTAGAAACCAGAACCTTAGGCTATCCGAGTAGGTTTCTCTCGCCATGCGGACCTTAGGGCTTGGCGTATTTAGATGTTCAGAGTACCGTCGATTTAGGTTTGTAGATTTTCCAACGTAAATAACCGTGAGTAGGTCACAGAAAGGATCTTGCATCGAAGTGGCACTTGGTGGACGTACACACATCATGTATACCCCGGTAACGGTTGGGATGCTCCGGCTCGATGCTTGACCTAGCGGCTTCGACTGCCACGCCGAAGTATAGACCTCTTCAGGGAGTAACTCCCACTCCTTAGCATAAAGAGGCCAACCATACCTAATTCTTTTGGGTGCCTTATTTGCATCATCAACGCGTTCAAGCATGGATCGGTGACCTCTATTTGTGGCAGGTCAGACTCACTTTCGTCTGGCCATACAGGTCGTCAATGTCAATCGGTTCCGCATCTGGCCGTAGTGGGTTTAGTCTGGATCCTGGCACGCATCCGTTCGAGTCGGCGACGGTGATCGTCCTTGATCTGGATGACTCGCTTGGCTCTTGACAGGTCTTCCAACGATTCGCCTTGACTCCACGTGAACATCGTCCAGTTACACTATATCACAGGGCTCGTGTATCGTGTAGTTGATAGACGACTGGGCCCTGTTTCACTTTCGTTGATTTTGGTCCGGGGTCCAGGCGGCCGACAGACCTGCTCCGTTGAGTGGCATCACAACAGTCGGGGTCGGATACGGCGGGACACAGAGTGCCGCCTCGTCTACCGGGGGTGAATGTCTGTACAATGGTGTGAACAGTTTTTGAGATAAGGATTGCCTTGACCTGGGTGGGGATTAATTCTCCTGTTTTGGCTTGCGCGGAGGCCTGGGGCGGCGGTCGCTGAAGGGAGCACGGCTCCTGTTATGGTGTTGGTATCTGTGCCACGCCATCCCGGGAGGTATTCCGTGCCCCTGCTGCCCACTATACTGACCGACCTGTCCATCGGCAAACCGCAAAGGGACTACCTCGGCTTCCTGCTGCCGCTGCTGACCGGCCTGCCGGTCCGGCCCACGCACCGCAACCTGACCCGCTTCGGCGGGCGTTGTCGCCACACGCACGGGCGCCAGGCGGCCCGCGCCTGCGACTTTGCGGCCCTCAACCTGGCCGGGCTGTGCGAAGTGGTGCCCCATGCCCACGAGCTGGCCTGGGCCGGGGACAGCACCTGCCTGCCCAAGAGCGGTCGCAAACTGCCCGGGGTGGGCTGGCGCTGGCACAGCGGCGAGGGGCGGGTGGCCTGGGGCCAGCAGCTGGAGGTCCTGTCGGTCCTGGACCTGGACGAGCACTGTTCCTATCCCGTCCACGGTGGCCTGCAGGAGGCGGGTGCACCCCGGTCCCGCCGCTCGGCGCGGCGGTCGCGCCCGCCGCGGGCCGAGGTGACGAAGATGCTGGCCCTGCTGGACGAGGCCCTGGCGGTCGCGCACCGCCCCGACATCGACGTCTTCGTGGGCGACGGCCACTACGCCTGCGAGCCCATGGTTACGGGGCTGGCGGCCCGTGATGTGGTCCTGGTCAGCAAGCTGCGCCGCAACGCGGCCCTGTGGGTGCCCTGGACCGGGCCGCCCACCGGCCGGCCGGGCCGCCCACCGGCCGGCCGGGCCGCCCGCGCAAGTATGCCGGCCGCTTCGACCGCAGCCGCATCGGCGAACTGTCCCTGATCGAGCTGCCGGACGAGGGCCTGCGGCTGTACCACGCCCAGCTGATCTGCAAGCCCTTCCGGAAACTGTTGCGGGTGGTCTTCGTCCTGGACGAAGATGATGATCCCGCGGCGGAGACCCGGCCCACGACCCTCTTCGCCAGCGACCCGGAGATGGCGCCGGAACGGATTTACCGCATCCACGTCGACCGCTTCCAGATCGAGTTCAACTTCCGCGACGCCAAGCAGCACCTGGGGCTGGCCGCCTGCCAGGCCCGCACCGCCGCACGCCACCACTTCCACGTCAACGCCGTGCTCGCGGCCCTGACCTGGACCCGCCTCGAACTGCGTCACGCCGCCGACCGGGCCCTGGCGCGCTTTTCGATGGCCAACGTCAAGCTCAAATCGTTCCTGGAAATGGTGTTGCAGCGACTTTTTGATACGGACGGGCTGCGCCCGACCCTGCAAAAACACACCGCCGCCCTGCAGGAACTGCTCGCCTTGGGCCCAATCGAGCCCAAACCCACCTGAAGCGGCGGCGAATCCCCCCGGATTCGCCACCGCAGCTCCTGTTCCGGCCTCCCCAACCCCGGTCCGACCCCGCCGGGGCGACCGCCCCTGCTCATTTAATATCTCGAAAACTGTTCACACCATTGAGTCCAGACTGGCCGAGATTAAACGCAAAGGCGGTATCCAGTCTTCTCTTGAGATCATCGGAATGGCTGTCCTATCACCTCAGCATGGCTTGCCCAGCAGTTAGCCAAAGGACGACAGAGCTACAGTGCGCTGGTTGGTCTACCAAACGCCGAGAGACGGCCGTAGTGTGGGATGCCATCTTGGTGTGCTACGAGACCTGCCTCCGTGTCCACAACCTGGCTCTGGCCCTGCCCTTCCAAGCGGAATTGCGGGCCATGCCTTGGTAGCCGAAACCCAGTGGAACCAGCACAACGATGACAGATCGCAAGTGAGCCTTCTCTGAAGGTCCTGTAACGCTACAATCCTCACTGCTGATCCAGTCAGGTTACTCCAAGCCGCAGAGCATGGATGCACAGGCCAAAGCAACCTCTTCTTCATTATCGATGGAGGGGTGCTTTGGGCCGGTCCAACAACATCAAGGAGAAGCTCTACCGTGATCGAAAAACGTCTACAGAAGCTCTGGGGTAGCCTGCAAGGCAAAAAAATTCACTTCCCACACTTCCTAAGTGCAGTGACAATAGATGGGCTTCGAGGCATTGGCCCTCTTCGAATCCCGCTGGACTATCCCGTAACTGTCATTGCGGGAGGGAACGGGAGTGGGAAAACTACAGTGCTCTTTGCAGCAGCCTGCGCGTACAGAGTACCCGGTGCAGGCACAAGAGCGTTTGTGCCGTCTACCCTCTTTCCCGACTACCGCCCGAGTTTTCCTGGTCGTGCCGACACAAGGAACAGGGTATCGATGGAGTTTGAGTATTCGACCCCCGATGGACAACGGGCAATGCGGTGGCGTCGTACCAAGGGATGGAATCGGAGCTTCTTTGGGCGCAAGGCGGCTACACAGCCTTCAAGGCACGTGTACTTGAGGACCTTGAGCAATCTGAGCAACCCGGCTGAGGTGCGGGGAGTCTTGAGCATGTCCAGACTCGAGAAGGAACCTGTTGAAGATGCCCTCAATGCCTCACAGATCATGCTGGCGCATCGGATTCTCCCATTCAGATACTCCAATGTCGTCAGGTTGTCGAGCGGCAAGAAGAGCCTGCTCTTCGCCGAACAGGATCTCGGTCCGAAGTATTCTGAGTTGCACATGGCCGCAGGCGAACGCGCCATTCTGCGCATTGCTCAGGATGTTGGACAGGTGAAGGATGCCCTTGTGCTGATTGACGAAGTGGAGGCAGGCCTTCATCCGTGGCTACAGGAACTCCTAATGATTGAACTGCAGCAGCTCGCGCTGCGAAACAGCCTACAGGTCATTGTTACCACTCACAGCCCTGTGGTGTTGAACACCGTGCCGGCCAATGGCAGGATCTTCCTGGACCGGAATCAGGAAAGCGGTAAAGTGTCGATGCAAACCGCCTATAGGGATGTTGTCCAGCACGCCATGTATGGGCGCGCAAACGAATCTCTGAACATATTATGTGAAGATGAAGCGGCTGAGGGAGTGCTTCTGGGAGTGTTCGATGTTGTGCTTCCCCGTCAGTACATGCGAAGTGACATCATTCGTATCGGAAGGGATACCGGTGCCGACGAGTTCCCTGCCCACGCTAGGGCATTCACGAAGTTCGGGCGGATCCACAACTTTGTATTCGTGCTTGACGGCGATCAAACTGGAGGGAACGTTCAGCAAAGGATTAAAGACGCAGGACGTGGCGCCACGGTTGTATCCCTTCCCGGAAAGGGTTCACCTGAACAATGGGTGTGGCAACGGCTTGAACACGACCCCGATTTGGCAGCCGAACTTGGGATGGACACTAGGGCACTGAGAGATAGGATTCAGCAGTTGAATTCGACCTACGATTCTGCATCGGACTCGAAGGCCAACATCGCAAAGGCAAAGTTGTCCATGCTTGCTGAAGAGGCCCGTTGGCAATCCAAGGATGTATGTCGCTTGGTTGCCCGTCAGGAATCAGGCCGGCCCGGTGCAGACATCCAGCCACTCGTCGAGGCTTCGGAGAATGCCTTGATCGGTTGGCGGGCCGAGTTCGATCCTGATTGAACACTGTCAAGATCGGGAGTTCGAGTCTCCCCGGTTCCACAGGAGGAATCCGTCGGCATCACGCCCCGCGCTGATAGTCGGTCTTCCTGCATGTCCAGGGATCGAAGCCGCCCTTGGCCGCGCAGATGTCGAACATCTGTGTCACGTCATGCCTAACGCACTGCACCATGTATTCCACATCCTCGTTCAGATCCGGGGATTCATAGGCAGTGCCGCTGGCGAAGGCAGACAGCATCTCCAGGTTGGAGGTTAGGGTTAAGTCGGGCACGCTAACCTGTGCGGCTTCCAGCAGTGCCGGAAGCTTGTGGGTGTGTTCGTACTTGCGACCGTGGATCGCAATTACGGCCTTGAGCGCATGTTCCAGTGCCCCCTGGGCATCCCGCCCCAAGAAGCGATCCCGGTTGAAAGGGATCCCCGGCCGGGAGATGCCTCTTTGAATGGCTTCTTCCAAAAAGAACAGGTGGTCGCGGGCGTAGGCGGCCCGTTCCATGGCTTCACGGCGGCGCAGTTCGGGGAGTTGGTCGGGCGGCGGCTTCGGGAGCTTGTAGCGATTGCCCCTGGGCGTTACTCCTTCGCGGGCCGCGTGGACGGCCACATGGTTGAGGCCGTGCTGCATGAAGTCGAAATGGGCCGTGTCCAAGACCGTCACGTCGACCGCGGGAGGATCGGTGTAGACATTCCGCACGGCCCGGACCGCGGCCCGGCAGCAGGCATCGGCCACCGCGGGCGTGCGGTCGCCAACGACGAGCAGATCGATGTCGGAGCCGGGGCCGTGGTCGCCGCGGGCACGGGAGCCAAAGAGCAGTACGCGGGCCACCCCGGGCACCTGTGCTGCGGCGGCCGCAACCTGCCGGGCACGCGGATCGTGGCGCAAGTCGCGGCCAGGTTTGGGATCGACGGTCCGAGTGGCCGGGAACAATGCCGTCGGGGAGTGCTTGTCGCCGGGAGGCGGGCGCAGTTTCACGAACACGCCTTCACATGTGTGGAGCGGGGCATCGGCACAAAGCCGGTGCCGGGAAGGGTCGCAACGCGGATTGTATAACCCCTGCCGACCGGATCCTGAGAGGACAGACAAGAGACAAGAGGCGGTGCATGACGTCGCGCAGCGTGTGGCGGGAGCTCAGTGAAAGGACGATGTAGCCGCGAAGATCGCCCACAGGCTTAACGGCTACTTGCTTCCTCATGTCTACACACTCTGTCCAAGGAACCACGCGACATGACGACTGAACCAGCTCAATGGGTCGTGCCAAGGGGTAGGAACTGTGCTAATCGCCAAGTCCGGACCGGATTGTTGTTGAACTGCCCTTACCCTGTTCAGGATGGTCCGGCACCACATGGCCGTCACCGCGGCCCCGGCACATGCGGCCGTTGTCCTTCCAACTGCATATCCGGGGGCGGTACAGACGGTTCCCGCATCCGAAGGCCCCCGCCAGTGGCCGCTCAAACCCACCAATACCCTCAACTTGGATTCAAGCGTCCTGGTCATACCCCGCGCGGCCACAAGCCTGCATGGAAGGGCCTGCTAGAATTCGCGGCCCGCTTGACGGCATCCGGAAGATCGGCAATCAATGAACCATCTCCCCGCCCTGCATGCCAGCGAGGCGTCCTTTGTCGCCATCCGCTGGGTCGGGGGCCTCTACGTCGATAAGACAGGGTTCTTTCGGCACCTGCTGGCCACGATGCCACCCCGCTTCGACACGGGTGCCCCACCCCTGCTGGCCCACCGCCACCAGTTCCTGGCGCGTCCGCGCCGCTTCGGCAAGACACTACTAGTCAACATGCTCGAGGCGTGGTTCCAGGGGTTGCCGCCGGACCATGACACCAACCCTGAAGGCCTGACCGCGAACTTGGACGGCATGCCCGCGGGCTGGACCAGTCCGCCTTGGCTGTGGGAGGGTTTGGAGGCGGAAGATCTGCACGGCAGCCATGGCTGGCACCCCGTAATCCGGCTGGACCTGTCCCGGGCCTCGGCCCCCACGCCCGCCGACACCCGTAGCGCCCTGCAGGCCTACCTGTGGCAGGTGGCGGGTCTATGGGGGCATCGGTCGGGAAACTGGACCGTATCCGACCGCTTCGGTCCTCCCCCCAATCAGCCTCCCGCCGACATGCTGACCGCCCTAATCCAAGGCCTGAGAGAAGCCTACGGCCGCCGCCCCGTGGTCCTGGTGGACGAGTACGACGCGCCTATTGTCAAACACATTGGGACCGACCGTCCCTTGGAGTCCGCGGTCGAGGAACTGCGCGACTTTTTCCGCGTGCTGAAGGACGACGAAGGGTGGCTCTACGGGGCCTTCGTGACCGGCATCACACGCTTTGCACGAGCCCACCTGTTCTCGGCGGCCAACAATTTCCTCGACATTTCCGATCTGCCCCGGTATGGCGCGCTCTGCGGGTTCACGGAGGACGAGGTGGCTCTGCACCTGGCACCCCACCGGGATGAACTGGAACGCCTGGAGCCGCGGTTCAGGGGACAGAACATGCTGGATGCGTGGCGGGAACAGTACAACGGCTACTGCTTCGCACCCCACCCTGGCACGCCCCGCGTCTACAACCCGTTCACCCTGATCCGCGGTCTGGAGTACACGCTCGAAAACGAGGCTCTGCGCGCCCAGGCCGCGGCGGGCCGTTGGCCCGCGGCCTGGAGCGAGTCGGGGCACCCCGGTCTCATCGTACGGCTGGCCGCGGACACGCACCAGGCCCTGTCTGCGACGGGCGGGCGGGAACCGCGGCCATCTCCGGGTCTTGCGGACCTGAACCGACCCGATCCGATCCTCCTCATGCTGGAGACCGGCTATTACACGTGGCACCGAAGTGCCGACAGCGAACCGGCCTACCTCGACTTCCCCAACCGCGAAGTCGCCGAATCGTGGACCTACGACATTCTGGGGCTGGGGGAACTCGCCCCCGAACGGGACGGCCGCGTGCTCGCCGAACTGCGCACGCATCTGGAACGGGGAGACGTTCCGGGCTTCGCCGCACGCCTGGAAACCTTCGTGTTCGGCTTCGCCCACGAAAACCTGCAGGGCGAGGCCAGCTTCCGCGTGCTGATGCAAGCCCTGTTCCGACTGATGGAACTGCCGGCACAGGCAGAGCATTCCAACTGGGGCGGGCGCGCCGACCACGTGGTGCATGTCGGAGACCGCGTTTACATTTTCGAGGTGAAATTTAATCGACCCATCCATGAGGCCCTACGCCAAATCAGGGACCGGGGCTACGGACGTGAACACCAGGACACGGACCGGGAAGTGATTGCGGTCGGACTCGCCTTCCATCGCACACAGGGAAACCCTCCCCGCCTGGAATGCCGGACCGACAACTTGGCAACCTTGAACGCAGGGGAAAGGGACCCGGAAACCGCGCCGCCGCGGGAATAGTGCCGCGCGCCCGCTACGGTGCCGAGCAACGGTAACGAACCTTCGAGTGGCTTCCCGCGGGCGGCGCGTTCTGCGGCAAGACCCTGTCGCCTGCAACCCTCCGTTCCATTTTTATCCATGCCGTGCACCTTGGCTGGACTTCGTACAACTTGGAGCGGGGAGCCGGAAGGCCAAGCAGACTGATGCCATGAATCAAGCCACAACCAAAGTTCATCATGCCCACCCAGCCTGCCCGGCACCAGAGTGCTCCTGCTGACCCCTTCGCTGTGTCTTCGTCTGCGCGCTGCACCGGCATGCCGAGCACGACCAAGGTACCAGACGGATGGAGCTTCCCTAGCGGAGAGCCACAGGTGGCCGCAACTGCTCCGGTGTCGACTCCTTCGGCCCGGGATCACGCGGCACAGGATGTCGCCACAAGACCATCAACGACAGTGCCCGGTCAATGCTGGGGAACGTTGGTATCCAGCCGCCTGTGGGTGATCCGCAAGCGACATGGACCCTGCGGCTCTCGGGTTGCATTGACCTGAGGTTCGCGGACAGAATGCAAGATTCCTGTGCGCTCGAGTCCGTACCGACTGGCTCCTTCGGCAACCGGTTAACCCTCTTCAATGACACGACTGACAATTCCCAGTAGTTCTTCCGCCACTTCCAGTGCCGATGCGACCTCGGTCATGGAAGACCGGATTTGTCCATCACCGTGCGCCTCACGGTTCCGCGCATTGACAGCGGATGCCAGGGCTTCGATGCGCGCGTTGCCAAGTTCCTTGTGTACAGTTTCTTGAAACTCCTGCCGTTGCTGCGGATCGAAATGTTTGAACATTTCGTACATGCCTTGGTAGGTGGCGCTCCGCACACGACTCTTGCATGCACTCAGAATAAACTCGGTGGCAACTGTGCCTTGACACTTTGCAGCAAGACCGCTGCTGAACAGTTCAACCAATTGACGCTCGATGTCGGCGCATAGCTGCAAGTTGGCATAGGCAGCCAGATACACCTCGATGGCCGGGTTCAGATCAGGATTGGCCCGGATATGCTCAATATGCTCCTGGCAGTCTTCAATCACTTGGTAGGCATGGCTGAGAAACATGGAAACACTCCTACTGCTCCAGCAGTGCCCCGACCAGTTCTATTCTTTGACGCACCGCGGTCTCCGTACCGGTGGTGTGGGTAACCAGTTGTTGGAATTCTTCGTCTTCCCGCAACCGGCCGAACGCCTCGGTAAGCTGATCCTCACTGATCTCGCTTCTGCCTCCGCAGGCCGCCATTACGGAGTCCAGGGCCGCCGCATTGAGCTGGCTGCGCAAGTGGAAGGGACGATCGCCCAAGGAGGCTTTCACCAACTCGCAAGTACGGCTGAAGGACTGTTCCAATTCGGTCAACGAATTCTGATCCAAGGTGTCGATGTGTTCCATGTAGCTGGTCATGAATGACTTCATCGGCTTTTTGTAGTCGCGCCAACGCTCGGTCAAGGAAAGCACCCTCAGCACCAACTCGACATCCCGCAGCCTGGGATGCGGCTGGTTGGTGCCAAGTATGCCTCGCCAGTCGGAATTGCAATTCAGGCGCTCCAGGAAGGCATACGCCTCCTTACTGCACACGGCACGCCGTATCTCCATCGCACTCAGTTGGGTCCCTCCCGTATTCAACCTTTCAAAAATGCTGTAGATGCTTGACACGCCTTCACGTTGGACAGGACGGATGATAATGGATCGCAGTACTGCATCATCAAGCGTTTGCTGATCTTCCAGTGTCAGATCAGAATACGTTCGTCCGTCCCAGATGGCCATCACCCCCCGAAGCGGAAACTTTCCCCATTTTGGCGAATCTCCGGAAAAGAACTGAGCGATTGTGGACAGCCGTTGTTGGCCGTCAACAACCTCTAGGGTGTGACCCGAATAGGGTTGCAACAGAAAAATTTGGGGAATCGGCAGTCCCAGCAGGAAACTCTCGACAAGGCGACTTGCCTGGGTATGGCTCCAAACGAATCCCCGCTGGTAGTTGGGGATCAACAGTTGGCCGCGTTCCCACTTGTCGAATAGCACGCGTAGGGTATAGTCGGCTGGATACTGCATGAACTCCAATCTGTGGGTTTGAGGCACGGATTCTTCGTCCGCCTCTGCTTCAATTAACAGATCGTCTTCCTGCCGGTTGGTCATGGTAATCTCCGGGACGCTCATGATGGTCGGTTTCGTAATGAGTAGCAATATCCCCGCGTGAACATTCGGGCGTAGTGTACTTCACGGGGAACCGGAGTTTGGAAGTGCCTGTTCAGCAACCGTGTCGAATACCAATCCGTGGTTGCCGTGGTGAGACACAGGAGCCTGTCCTGCCCGATTGGTGGCGAGGGTATGGCCAAGCCGTTGTATGTGCGTCATACCTCTCCGCGCCGGCTCAGGCGAGTAGATATGTGCGGTTCCCGTCACACATCACTGGCAACTGGACCATGTTGCCGCCCGTCCACAGGCAGGCTGTTCTCATGCAAGCCACCGGCATCGCCAGGGCCCGATCCCGCAGGTGCGGCAAGGGACATGATTTCAGTTTCGTTGATGCCGGTCCGAGAAGGTCATCGGCACCTCCAAGCGTGGGAATATCCTGCGCGTGGACATCAAGCCATGGCGTCTGCCATCAGATGTCGGAAGTTGAGCACTCCAACCCCCTCCTCGAGACCTCCGTCAGCCGTGCCCGCGGCTTTGGCAACCGTCTGAACCAGCCCCCGGACGATTGGCCCCTCGGAAACAGTATCGTCCCGCGTGCAGTGCACCCAATCGTGCCAGTGACCTGTCGGATTGGGCTACCAAGTCGCGCACGGGTAGCGTCAGGACGGGGGCAACCCAATTCACGTCCCGCCGGTAGTGCCACCCACCCCGCGGCCCAGGCCTCCCGACACCGCGGTCAAGCCATGATGGGGGACATACGGCAAATGTCGCCAAGCCACGAGTTCCTGGAAGGACTCGGTGCGCGGTCGGGACAAGCCCAAGAAGGTGGCACTCGTCGCGGCCATGGACAGGTCGCTCTTCCTCCTGGACGCGGTGATCCGAGACCAAACACCTTGGCAGCAAAGCTTTGTGCCTACGACCATCGAGGTTTGACTTTCAGCACAGGTTCTGGACTGTTGGGAAAACAAAGTCCTCCATCCGCAGCGAATATCCCCGGATCTGCCCCTTCGGCGCATCGTCAAGGACGTAGTTGGCAATGTAAATCTCGCCGTCGTCAAACTGCACCCAGCCCGAGTACCCCGTGTCGCTCTCGGCAGAGCGATCAAAGTCGATGGGCAGAATGCGCGTCTGTGCATCGTCGCGGGTGGGTGCCAACGCCGACTCCACATCGGTCAAGGCCGCGAAGAAGTTCTGATGCCCGCCGAAGAAGCCGCGCCTGCCGCCCTGGATGAAGCGGTGCGTGATCATGATCTGTCCATTCTGTAACCAGCCGGCAACGGGACGATGGCAGGCCGGCAGGGGAAACTTGATCAGCTCACCCCAGGTTTCGCCGTTGTCGCGGGAAATGGCCTTGAAGCAGTCCCAGCCCTGGAAGGAGTTCTCCCGCATGAAGGCAACCAACACCTGATCGTTACAGGGCAGAATCGACACCTCGCACAGGTTCAGTCCCTCCTGTCGTCCGACCACCACCGGCTCGGACCAGGTTGCCCCCTGATCATCCGAATACCACAGCCGCTGCACCAGATACCCGAAACCGGCCTCCCTGTCGTGGCAGGACAGAATCCAGCGGCCCGAATCAAGTTCAAGCAGTTTGTCCGGCACGATGCCTCGGGCGGGGGTTTCGATGGGCTCGCTCCAGGTTTGGCCTTCATCCTCACTGAAGTACAGCAGTACGCGGCCTCCGCCTTCGCCGCGGTCGTATACCTTGTCAACGATGATCACGTAGCGGCCGTCGCTCAAACGCATGATGCGACCGCAGTTGTAGTAGGGCAACCCTTGCGTACCGTCGGTCAGAGGGCGTTTGGGGGTCCAGGTTCGACCTCGATCCTTGGACTCGGTCAGCATGATGCGAGTGTAGGACCGATCATGGTGGTGCGTACACTCCGCGAAGACACAGAGCAGTTTGCCCGAAGGGGTCAGGACCACATCGGGCCATGCTTCGTAGATGGCATCGTCACGGCTAATGGTGAACTTCTCAATCATGGTCCGTCTCCGTAAGTTGATGGGATGCAACCCGGCCGCTTGACTGGGCCTGAGCGACATCGTAGGCCGCCTGCAGGCGTATCCACGATGCCGTAGTCGAGCCAAAGGCCTTGGCCAGACGAATCGCCATGTCGCCGGAAATCTGCGCACGGCCGTTGACCAGGTTCGAGAGGGCCTGACAACTCACACCCAGGGCCCGCGCACCTTCGGTGACACTGAGGTCGAGCGGTTCCAGGCAGGACACCCGCACCACCATTCCAGGGTGCGGTGGATTGTTCATCGGCATCGCGGTTCCCCTCTCATCAGTGGTAGTCGACTTTACATCGTAGACATCCACGTCCTCAAAACGGAAAACAATGCGCCGGTTGAGGCATCGCGGCTTCGCTTGACTGTGTACACTGAGGCCCGGCGAAGCCTTCCTTGATGCTGGTGGTGAACAGTGTCTGGCCTGGAAGAAGAAATCCTGACCTTCATGGAATCCGCCCGCCCGGAAGAGCGCATCTTTCGGCGTGGCGAACTGAATCGGTTTGGTTCGGCAATCGACGTGGATCGGGCCTTGGACCGCCTGGCCAGGGAGCGCCGGGTGGGTTCCCCCGCGGACGGCATTTGGTTTCCCATCCATTACGTGGCCGGGTTCGAATACCCCTTGCCCTACGCTTCGCTGCGACAGCTAACCCTGTCCCTGTTGCAACGTGAGGGGGTGCCCACCTGTGTCAGCCGCCAGGAACGCGACCACTTCCGCTTCCATGAGACGAAGGGACGCGAGGGAGTTTGGGGTGTGCCCAACTTTGAAGCCATCGGGGTTGAGGAACCTGTGCACCTTTCCCTCCTGTGGAATCACGGGGGCGCCTACACCGAGTACCAAGGAGACTTGATGGAGCACACAACGGATGTTGGCTTCACGGCCACGGAGATACACGATCCGCAGAAGCTGTGCCGTAGGGCCGAGCAACTGGACCTGTCTCCCCTCCGTGTCGAAAAGGATGTCCGTGTCAACTCCGTGTTGCAGGGCCTGGGGCTCGCCCCTTGGCCACAAAACGGGTGTCTCCTATTCGCAGGCGGCACGAGCTTGGTGAAGGCGTGGCAACAGTCGCCCCGATTTTCGGAAGACGTGGACTTCTGGTTCTTGGGGGATGCGTTCCCTCCGGATACCTCGACGGAGAAACAACGGGAAGTGCATAACCACCTGTTGCAAACCATCCAACAGTGGGTGTTGCCCAACATTCCGGGAGCCCGCGTCGTGCCCGGATTGTCACAGTTTCGCATTGGACCGCCGGTGCAACGCGCCTTTGTGGAATATCCATCTCAAGTGTCACAGGGGCACACCGAGCGTTTGAAGGTTGAGGTGATGTTTGCCAGATTCACACCCGTCTGGGAAGCACGCCCCATTCATTCCCTGCCCGTCGTGTCGGATCGGTTGGAAGTCCTAATCCCTCGGTATCCGTGTGTGGCTGCCTGGGTCACAATGCTGGGCAAGTTGCATGCACTGACACTCATGCACCCCGGCCGCAATCACCAGGACATGCGCCATGTTCACGACTTGGGGAAGTGGACAGACAAGAGACACCTCCCCCGCATGGTGCGGCAAGCCCTCGTTCAAGGCCACATGGACAACCTGCTGGACGGCTTGGTGCCCACACTCGATGCCCTGTCCCAACAGGATGTGTGCCGTGATGCCTACCGCCGGTATGTCGCAGAGATGTACCCCAGCAGCCACAGGCGGGAGGCCCCCGGCCTGGACCTTGCCGTGGATTTCATCCGCACCCTTTGGCAGGAGATGGGCGAATCGGACTGGGAAAATCCGATTTACGAACCGGTGCCGGTGCCCTTGCCGAAGGAAGCCGACTTCAAGGCCCAAGCTGCCGATAGCGGATCCGAGGAGACCACGGATAAGCTCCAAGCCCTGAGAGACGCGGCCGAAGCGCAACCGGATGCCCAGGATGCCAAGCGGTACTCGGATTCGTGGCGAGATGTGCCAACGGGCTACTGGTGAGGAACGCAACCCGGACATGCACCAGGACGCGCGGAACGGGCGACGGCCATTGAGGTGGCCCTGTACCTACTGCGGGAGGTAGTCATCGCTGGGGCCGAATGTCCGAAATGTGATCGAACTGCTGGTCCTCGGCATCAACAGCTTGCTTCCGCCAACGACAATGCCTCGTATCCCGCGCCTGTGCCTTCGTCGACGACATGGCCAAGTTCAACCTGACCACCATTCGGGGGAAGTTCCAAGCCGGAAGGATCGAGTTCTCCGGAGCACGCGGTTGACCAGAGTATCCCCCGAGAAATCAGTGTGCAGGAGATCCGTGATGCCATTGCAGAGTGCGAAATCATCGAAGACTATCCAGCGGATAAGTACGGACCGAGTTGTTTGATACTCGGACACACGCGGGTAGGCCCCTCCACATTCATGGCAGCTACCCATCAAGACCGATCATCAAGATCATCGCCCTGTACGAACCTCAACCAACCCGATGGATCGACTTCAAGACAAGGAAAGGACGCCATGACTGAGAGCAAACCGTGGCAGGAAACCCTGGTGGAGAGGAAGGTTACGTACCACATCGAATTTCAGGGCCGTCTGTTCCTCATTGAACACGTCCCTGCACGGGTCAACCTCGAGACCGGAGAGCGACACTTCTCCCCGGAGACGGTCGAGCGTCTGCAACAAATCGTACGGGCAGAGGATCTCCCCGCACGCACAATCGAGACTCCGGTCTATGAGTACGAGGCGGCACAGCCGACGGGCTAACCCACGAGAGGAAACCCGGATTGCCATCTCCAAGCCTGTTGACAGCCCCTCAATGAGGCACGTCATTCCGGTATTGAACAGACCAATTCCTTGGCAGCGCTGCAATAGCCCGAACTTAGCAGCTCACGCCGAACCGCATCCCAATCCAAAACCGGATCGGAGGGATCACACAGACGTTCTAACACTACCGGGAGGTCGTCGAAATCCTCCAGGTGCTGCTCTACGGCCCTGCAGACCACTTCGGCCCGGCTGCGTTTGAGGGCCTTGGCCACCGCATCCAAGGCTGCAACCTGTTCGTCCGGCAAACGCACAGTGATTTGGGTTGACACCTTGCACTCCCTGGAATGTCGCTGCAATGCAACCAATGCCAATGACATCGGCAAGGTTACGGCAGGGTCGAGGCGACTTGTCAACCGCCGCAGCTCCCGCCCGGTCGTGGTGGCACCGCCGCGCGCCTATGCAAAACCCGCTGCCACCACCGTCGGCTGGCAGTGGCTCCCGGTCATCCCTTGGACTGTCCAGCTGGGCCTCACCCCTTCAGCCCCGTCAGCGCTACTCCGGCAATGATGTAGCGCTGAAACACGAGGAAGACACAGAGCAGGGGTAGGCTGGCCAAGCTGGCCGCCGTCATGATCTTCTCCCACTCGGTGGTCGACTCACCCCGGAAGAAGGACAGGCCCACGGGTAGCGTGTAGTACGCCCGTTCGCTGGCCACAATCAGCGGCCAGAGGTAGGCATTCCAGTTGCCGATGAAGTTGAAGATGGCCAGTGCCGCCATGGCGGCCAGCGTCAGCGGCACGCCAATCTTGGCCCAGATGCCGAATTCGCTCATGCCGTCCATGCGGGCGGCGTCCAGCAGGTCGTTGGGCACGCCGTTGAAGAACTGGCGCATCAGGAACACACCGGCAGCCGTGATGACCCCGGGAAAGGCTATGCCCCAGTACTGGGCCAGCCCCGTGTTCCAGCTCCACCGCACGCTCATGTCGAACCACGGGATGATCAACATCTCGGTGGGGACCATCAGCGTGGCCAGCATGCCGAGGAAGATCAGGTTCTTGCCGGGGAACTCGAACTTGCACAGCGTGTAGCCCACCAGCGAGTCGAAGAGCACAACGCAGGTTGTGGAGAACAGGGCCACCACAATGCTGTTGAAGTACCAGCGTGTGAAGTTCGAGGTGGTCAGCACACGCTCGTAGTTGGCCAGGGTGGGCGATTTGGGCAACCACGCAAACTCCACGAGTTCCGGGGCCGGCTTGAAGCTGGTAATCAGCATCCACAGGAAGGGGGTGACCATCATCAGGGCACCCACCGACAAAAGGGCGTAGGTCACCCCCTGGATGCCCCAACGGCCCAGCCGTCCGGAACCTGAAGCGGTGAGGGTACCGCCCGATGAAGCCAGCGTTGACATGTCGCTACGTCACCCAACCATCCGGCAGACGGCGTACACCCGGAGATTCATCGGTAACCACCGCAGGAAACATCCCTGCCCACCAGCCTTGGCCGGCATCATCCGAGGAACACAAACAGGCCACGGCACATTCCCGTCTTCAGTACTCGAACCGACGCGTGAGGAACCGCAGCTGCACCACCGTGATCAACAGGATCACGAAGAACAGAACGACGGTGAGCGCGGCGGCATAGCCCATGTCATAGCTCGAAAACCCCTTCCGGTACACCTCCAGCACGACGGTGGTCGTGCTCTTCAGCGGTCCCCCCGTGCCTTGGGGGCTCATGTTCTGCACCAAGGCAAAGAGCCGCAGGAACGAGATTGTGGAGAGGACCGTGAGGTAGACAATGACAGGGTTGAGCAGGGGCAGCGTGATGTGCTGGAACAGCCGCGCACCGGCGGCACCGTCGATGCGCGCCGCCTCGTAGTACGTGGCGGGAATCTGCTTGATGCCGGCCAGGTAGATGATCACCGAGTAGCCGAGGGTCTGCCAGACCGCCACCGCGGCAATCGAAGCCAGGGCCTGGTCGGGACTCTTGGTGAAGGGCTGCTCCGGAATGCGCAGCAGATCGAATACCTGGGCCAACAGGCCGGTCTGGGGCAGGTACAGCCAGTTCCAGACGAAGGCCACGGCCACAGCCGATGTCACATAGGGAGCGAAGTAGGCCACCCGGAACAGGGTGGAGAGAACCCGGATGCGGTCCAGCAGCAGGGCCACGGCCAGGGCCAGCACCATCTGGGCCGGCACCCCGTAGAGGACATAGCCAAGCGTATTGGTGAACGCGGCCCGCACATCGCTGCGGGGCTTCCACAGGTCGTCCCAAATGGCCGCGTAATTCTCCAGGCCCACCCAGGGACCGGCACCCTTGAAGGTGTTCCAGTCCCGAAATGCAATGTTGAAGGAAAGAAGGGCCGGATACCAGCGGATGATGACGAAGAACACCAACGCGATGCTCAGAAACGCATAGGCCCACAGCACCTGCCGTTGCCTCAGCGTCAGTCTCATGGTTCCGCGGCTCCGGTCGGGTGGGGACGGGACGCAGGTTGCGTCCCGTCCCCATGCCTCCCAAAGGGATCGATTCCGCTACTGACCGTAGTGGCCGTCCAGGATGTCCTGGACGGTTTCCGCCGCGATATCAAGCGCCGCGTTCGGGTCCTCCCCGCTCAGCACGACCATGTCGTAGGCGTCAACGAGGGCCTAGCGCTGATCCGGCTCGTTCACGAAGAAGGTGGCCTGGGCGTAGGCCAGACCCGCCGCGAAGGCACCGAGCTTCGGATCCGCCAACAGTTCGGGATCGGATCCGGCATTGAGGCGCGCGGGCAGTTCGCCCACCATGTCCACCCAGATCGAGCCGGCTTCGTCCGACGTGACGAACTGGAGGAACTTGACGGCGGCGTCCAGGCGCGCGGGGTCGCTGGCGCCCTTCTGCGTGATGCCGTGGGTCCAGTAGCTGCCGAAGGTGCTCTGCACTCCGTTGTGGGAGGGCAGTTCGACCACACCGAAGTTCAGGTCGGGAGCATTGTTCGCGATTGTGCCCAGCCGGAATGAACCGTCAATGTGGAAGCAGGCTCGGCCTGCCAGGAAGGCCGAGGTGCTGCCGTCGAACAGATCGCGGTCACCCGTCTCCAACTCCGTCTTGAACTTCAGAAGGTAGTTCCAGGCCTGCTGTCCGGCCTCGGAATTCCAGGTCACGGACTGACCGTCCGCGGAGAAGGGCTCGCCGCCGAACTGACGCACAAGCACTTCCCGGAACCAGTGGTGGTCCTGGGCCGCCAAATCCACGACAAACCCCTGCACCTCGTAGTCCCCGTTGTCGGCCCGCACCGTGCAGGCCGCGGCTTGGGAGGCCAGCTCGTCCAGGGTCGTGGGCGGCGATTCGGGATCCAGGCCCGCGGCTGCCATCAGATCCTTGTTGTAGAACATGGCCAGCGCGCGCACGGCGGTCGGGATCGTGTACAGGGTCCCGTCCACGAAACTGGCCTGCGCCAGCAGACTGAACTCGTCATCGATCATGGCCTTGGGGAAGGCGTCCTCCGGCAGAGGCACCAGGTAGTCCGCGTCCAGCCAAACCGTTTGCCAGCCATAGAAAAGGGTGGCCACGTCGGGTCCAACACCGGCAGGAACGCTGGCGGCAATCTTGTCCCGGTACTCGGCATAGGGTACGTCGGCGTTGTGCACCACCTTGATGTTGGGGTTCGCCGCCTCGAACATTTCAATGAGGCGGTCCATCGCCAGGACCCGAGCCTCGAAGTTGTACTGCCAGTACTCGATTTCCACCATCTCGGGCTCTGCGTCGGCCATGGGCTCCGCGGCGTCCGGCATTCCCGGCGCAACGCAGGCCACCACCCCCAGCAGGGCAACGGTCAGGCATCCCAAAATCCACAACAGGCGTGGCGTCTTCATCTCCATATCTCCTTGTGTTGACACTGAAACCAACGGGAGGCGATCAGTCCGCCCCCGCGATGTTCATTTCTTCATGTTCCGCACCGGACAACGGAATGCGCAGCAGCCGCGCCGCGTTGGCACCGAAGATCAGCTGCAGGTGCTCGTCGGGCATGCCCAGGTCGACGCAATCGCGGAACTGGTCCTGCAGGTAGCGCCGGGCAAACCCGCGCGGGAACCAGCTGGAGTCGGATCCAAACAGGATACGCGCCGGCCCCACGGTCTCGTAGAACTTGCGGAACAGGTACTTGATGGTGACCTCGCCGGGCACCCACCGAATCCACTGCAGGCTGCCGCTCGTGTCCACGCACACATTGGGGCAGGCCCAGCACAGCTGCAGGGTCTCGCGCTCCCAGGCACAGCCGAAGTGCGGTATCACGAACGTCACTTCGGGAAAGTCGCGTGCGATGTCGTGCAGCTTGAAGGGGTTGATGTTCTCGTGGTAGGCAACCCCTCCGGGGCCGCCCTGGATTCCAAAGTGGATGAGCACCGGAATCCCCAGATCCCGGCAAGCTTCCCACACGGGATAGATCGCCTTGTCCTCAATGGGCTGATCAATGCTGGGCGCCAGCAACTTGTAGCCCCGCAGGCCCAGTTCCTCTACCGCACGCCGCAGCTCGACCGCTGCATCGGGCCGGAAGGGATTGTGGTGGGCGAAGCCAACGAACCGGTCCGGATGCAGGGCGCAGATCCGGGCCAGATTGTCGTTGCCGCCGCCGGTGACGAAGCCCACCGCGCGGATGCCGTGGGTCTCCAGTTCCTCCAGCCAGCGGTCCGCCTGAACCTCGTCCCCCGGATGGTCCGCGACGGGTTCCGGCGTTGGGAAATCCCACATGCGCCGCCACTGCGCACTGTAGGGACGCGACATCTCCTGAACCATCCGTCTCTTGGCCAGATCCGCGTCCGAGGGCGGCTCGGTAGATCCGGCCATGTCGCCGAACCAAGGCAGTTGCGACGGAAAATGGACGTGGAAGTCGACGATTTCGATACCGTGATACATGGCGTGCTGTTTCGGGAGGATTGCCTCGCGGTGCGAAAGATCGGATGTTGCGCAGGAGTTGTCACCCTATGCTACTAAATCGGACCGAGGCGATTCGCATGGGTTTGTGGGCTGCAAACCGGAAACCCGGCCACACCTACCTTACTGTTGAGCCGACAGTCCGGAGTTCCGGGTCCGAGACCCCTGCCCCAAAATACCGAGTGCCAAACCTCACAGCGGTCTGGCGGCATCGCTGCGGGAGACTGGGAAGAGTCCGTAGCGGCCGAATTCGATGCGGCCCTGTTCATTGAAGCGAACTCCCTCCTCCAGGAGACGCTGCCGCTGGTGCTCCGCGCCCATGCCGGCCCGTGGACTGATTTCACCCCGTGCATTGATGACTCGGTGCCAAGGCACATCGGTATCGGCCTCAAGGCCGGCCATGGCATAGCCCACCATCCGGGCCGTACACTGCCCGGTCAGCCGGGCCACCTGCCCGTACGTGGCCACCCGACCGTGGGGAATCTTGCGGACCGTCGCGTAAATCCGTTCCCAGGTGGCCTTGCGCGGTGCCCGCATGCGAGATCTCATAGGTACTGCTCTGTGTCCGATATGACGGCTGGTCTGTTGAAGGCGTTTGGGAGGAGGACGGCTGCCGCAACCTGCACGCTTGTGCCAAAGGGGGTACGATTCCGCAGAAGCAGGGCAGCCGCACCTGCCGACAGCCGGTCGCGTCCGACCGCGTTGCAGGCGCATGGGCATGCGGCCTTCCCTACAATGTAAGCAGATTTGTCAATCCCGCACTTGCCGATTTGCCACCAAGGAGCATCGCCGTGAGCCAGCTCGAGTCGTCGATTTTCACCGATCTGGGCGTGCCGCCCGTGATCAACGCCGCCGGACCCCGCACGGTCATGGGCGGCTCCCGCCTGTCGCCGGCCGTGGCGGAGGCCTACCAGGCCGCCAACCGCCACTTTGTGGTAATGAAGGACCTCCAGGCACGGAGTGGCGAACACCTCGCGCAGATGCTGGGTTCCGAGATGGCGCTGGTCACCTCCGGGTGCGCGGCCGCCCTTTCGCTGGCCGTGGCCGGCATCATGAGCGGCACGGACCGCGCGCGCATCGCCCAGCTGCCGGACACCACCGGCATGAAGGACGAGATCGTAATCCAGGCCTGCCAGCGGTATTCCTATGACCGCGCCCTGACCCTGTGCGGTGCACGCCTGGTCGAGGCCGGCAGCCCGGAAGGCATCACGGAGGCGGAACTGGAAGCCGCCATCACGGACCGGACGGCTGCGGTCCACTATCTGGGGGTGGACTTCTGGGGTGTCCAGGAGCACTCCCTGTCGTTCGAAACCCTGCGGGATGTCGCCCACGCCCACGGCCTGCCCCTGATCGTGGACGCGGCCAGCGTGGTCTTTCCCCTGGAGCGGATGACCTGGTTCTCCGAAAACGGTGCGGACATTGTCTGCTTCGGCGCCAAGTACTTCGGCGCCTTCAACGGCAGCGGCATCCTGACCGGCAAGCGCAAGTACATGGAAGCCGCCATCGAGCACTCGTTTGTCAACTTCGAAACCGAACAGAACCGGGCGTTCGGGCGTCCGTTCAAGCTGGATCGGCAGGAGATCGTGGGGGTGGTGGCCGCCCTGAACGAGTGGTTCGAGATGGACCACGAGGAGCGGATGGCCCAGAACGAGGAAAAGGGCAGGGTCCTGCGGCGCACGGTGGCCCATTGCCCCGGGGTCACGAGCCACTGGGAAACGCGCCTGACCTCCATCATGGACACGGTGCGGCTGGACCTGGACGAAGATGCCGCCATGTCCGCCCAGGAGTTGAGCGAGGCGCTGGCCAACGGCAACCCCTCAATCGCCGCGCTGGCCAGCGGCAACAGCCTGGAAGTGGTGGTCAACCAGCTGTACGAGGGCGAAACGGAGATCGTGGGTGCCCGCCTGCAGGAGTTGCTGGGCAGTTGACGGCACCGCGTCGCACAGCACCTTCCCGACTGCAGTATTCCGGACAGAAGGCTGGCAGAGGCGACAGAGACTTGCGGCCTGCATTGAGGGTGCGACATGCAGGCCGCAAG
>MPMO01000102.1 GCA_002238555.1 Caldilineaceae bacterium bin34 | reverse complement strand
GGCTGACCGACCGGCCCCGACCGGGTTGGGCCTTCACACACTGCGGTCGCAGGCGACAGCTGTCGCAGACCGCACCCTCAAACACAAAGGCCTGTCGCGGGACCTGCTTCCCGTACCCCTCGCGGTCGTGGCCCTGGCTGTGGAGACGGGTCGTGACCGCTCCCGCCGGACAGGTGCAGTTGCCTGCCTGCAGGTCGATGTGGAAGTCCTGCTTGGTGAAATGCGGGCTCCGGGGTGGTTTGGGCACCTTGGCGATCAGGGTCCGGTCGGCCTCGGCGAACTGCCGGCGGGTCTCGCCGTCCCCGTAGGCTGCGTCGGCCACGGTCTCGCACACCCGGCCATCCGTGTGGTGCTCACTCTCGGACACCAGGGCCAGAGCCCCCTGGTTGTCGGGGGCGTTGCCGGGCAACACCGTCACGGCCGTGATCAACCGGCTCTCGGCATCCACGGCCACGGATGCCTTGTGACCGTCGAACCGGTGTTGGCTGCTCTTGCGGCCATGCCGCATCTCCGGGTCGGACACCGAAACGATGCGATCCTTGCTCACTCCCTCCCGCACCGCCACCCCGTCCGGCCGGCGCTCAACATCCTGCAACAGCAACTGGCAGAGCAGCCCGGCCGCGTCCCGGATCCGTGGTCGGGCCGGATCCCGGCTGTCCGCAAACTGCGGCGAGGTCAGCGCCTGGCCCAGCAACCGTTCGGCGTCGGCCACGATCACCGCCAGGAAACCGCGCCGTGCCTCTGGGTCGCTCCAGTCCACCTCGGCGCTCCCCTTGAGGCTGGGTTCCAGGTAGCGGCGGTAGCCCTGGCGCTCGGCCCAGGTCGCCGCATCCACCTGCTGCACCCGGGCCATCGTGCGCAGCAGGTGGCGGATGCCGTCGGCCAGCAGGTTGTAGGTGTCCTTGACCGCACCCCGTCCCAGGATTGGGGTGGTGTCCAGGACCAGGCGCAGGTGCCGGCTCCGCAACAGGCCCCGTTCCTTGGCCAGGGCCAGGCTGCGCAGAAAAACCGCCTGGATCCGGTCGTGCAGAATCAGTTGCGCCCGGAAGTGCTGCAGCGTGCTCTGGGCCAAGGGCTTGGCGTCGGCCTCCATCCCCAGGGCCACCTTCCAACCCAGGTCCAGGCGCGCCCGCCGCTGCGCTTCGGCATCGCTCACCTTGTCGTGGGCCTGCAGCAGCAGGGCCGTGGCCAGCAGACTGGGCGGCACCGAGGGCCGCCCGTTGTCGAGACAGTAGAGATCCGCAAAGTCCTCATCCCGGAACAGCCGCGCCCGGGCTTGGCCCAACTGCCAATGGAAACTGTCCTCGCCCACCAGCTCCTTGAAGTGGTATTCGGCATCGAACAGGCATCGTTGCGACGACCGTTGGCCCAACATGCCTTGCGCTCCCTGATGGCACTCCCATGACACTCATTATGGCCCCCCTGTCAACCCCAGCCGGGGGTTTCCGATTGGACTTCTAGAGCATGCGATCGAACACGCTCCCCTCCTGTTCCCACATTCGATGAATCTCATTGGGAGTCTTTGCCTTCAACGATTCCACAACACCGGGCCAATCAGCAAACAAGGTGCGGGACTCCAAGTTGTGCCCTAAACGCAGATACCGAAGTAGCGGCTCCTTGTGCGCCTTCGGGATGATGACACCACGTACCCGGTCTTCTTCCTTCCATGCGACTCGGCCGCCATACGGCCAGAGAGATACACCGGACTGAACCTGCATCCGAGGGTAGGTCTGATCCTGTTCAAAAAGAAGGTAGTGCCTGTGGCCTTTCCGGAAAGGCACTCCGCTCCGCAGCGATCCCCAAAGTGGCATGAACCATACTCGCCCGTCGCAGGTGGACGATTCCCTGCATGCGAAGTATAGGGCTACGTGCAAATCACGGGTCCAATCCAGAAAGTTGGAGGGAACTCCTTGATGTTGCAACCGAATCATCATGCGACGCAATCTAGGAATCGAAAGCACGAGATTGTCTGCCGAAATGTTGTTATGTTTGATGTCTGATGTCTGAATTGGGATAGAAATTCCACTATCGAACGCTAGAGCCAAGAGGGTTTTTTGGAGAATGATGTACCATTTGTTGCGCCGGTCTTGATTGTCCGAACCCTCCAGCGGGTCTTGAGCGTCCGGGTCTACCCAAAGATCCATCGATGTTCGCATGAAAGGAAAATCCTGATCCTCCCCGCGAAAGACCATCTCAGTGGGGTGTGATTCAACTTCACTCCAAGGGCTTCCTGCAATTCCCACAACAGTGTCTTGCAGATGTCGCAAGGTAAGGAACCAGCCTTCGGGATCACCGGCTCTGGCTTCCAGCACGCCTGGATGGTCGTTGTCCAGCACCTCCGGGGCGTGGCTCTCAGGAGTAGAAGTGTCGGGTTGATTCGTCAAGTCTCTTGGCTCCTTGTCCTTGTATCCGTCGTGTACTCGGGAAGCAGATCGCGTCCAGTGGCATCTATTAGATCGACTTTGTACAACCTATGGTTTGGACAGTTTTGAGCCGGTTTCACGCTCCCATTTCAGGCCATACGGGACTATCGGCCTGACCGGCGGATAAATCGGGGGGGCTTCCGGTCCCCAAAGGGAACCGCACGGGACCTGCTATCGTTGATGCAGTTCTACACACATCATCGAAAGAGGTGTCCCGTGCGATGGCTGCGTACTATACTCGCCCTGATGCCCTGTGGCAAACCGCAGGCGGCCCATTTCGCCCACCTGGTGGAACTGCTGCAGTGGCTGCCGGGGCGCGGCCATTTCACCGACCTCGCACGCTACGGCGGCCGGTCGGCGCGCACCCATGCGCGCTGGTTCGGGCGGCCCTTCCCCTTCGCGCGCCTGGCCGTGGCCGCGCTGGGGGTGTTGCATCCGCGGGTGCCGGAGGGGCTGGGGTCGGCCCTGGCGGTGGATGCCAGCTTCGTGTCCAAGAGCGGGCACGGGACCTGGGGCACGGGCTGGTTCTGGAGCGGCATGGCCCGCGCCGTGCGCTGGGGGTTGGAGGTCACGCTGCTGGCCGCCGTGGACATCGAGGAGGGCGGCGCCTACCCCCTCTGCGCCCGGCAGTCCCCGGGCCGCGTCCGGTCGCGCCGGCAGGCCTGCGGGGCGGACACCGGGCGGGAGACGACCGTCGACACGGCCTTGGCCCTGGTGCGGGAGGCGGTGGAAGCCGGGGCCAAGGAGAGCCTCGGCACCCGCTGGGTGGTGGCCGACGGCGAGCCCGGCCGCCGGACCTTCGTGGAAGGGGTGCGGGAGCTGGACCTGCACGCGGTGGGCCGGCTGCGCAGGGACTCGGTTCTGCGCTATCCCTACACCGGCCCCCACGAGCGGCGACCGGGCCGCCGCCGGCAGTTCGACGGTTGTTTCGACCGCCGCGACCCGGCGCGCAGGACCCGCACGACCCTGGACGACGAGAAGGTTGACCTGTACCACGCGGTCCTGCACGGCCAGACCTGGCAGTGCTGGCTGCAGGTGGTGTACGTCCTGCCCCGCGGGGCCGACCCGCAAACCAAGGAGGGCGTGCTCCTGTACAGTACCGACCTGAAGCTGGCGCCGGCACGCCTCTTCCGGATTTACAGGGCCCGCTTCCGGATTGAATTTGCCTTCCGCGACGCCAAGCAGCACCTGGGCCTCAACCACTGCCAGGCCCGCTCGCAGGCCAAGCTGCACTTTCATTTCAACATCGTCTTCGCCGCGCTTTTCCGGGCCCGCCTGCAGGCCCAGCTCCGGGCGCAGCGGCCCCTGGGCCCCTTTTCCCTGCGCGCTAGCAAGCATCACAATTTCGAGGCGGAAATCCACAAATGGTTTGCCGCCCGCTCAGCCGCAGGCCGAAACGCCGCCAATGCCGCGACCGCGGGCCGCCCCATCCCGCCGGCAGGCCCGGGGCTGCGCGCACCTCCGCTCCAAACGGGGCCGCCCGGCCCCTGAACACGGCCCCCGCACCGGTCCGGCCCACCGCCTCCGCCCCCGCCCGGCACCCCACCATGGAACCTGCCGTCGCCGTTTAACCGGGGAGCCCCCAGGCCGCGCCTTGGCCCTCCCGTCACGCCGGAGGCATCGCCATATCCGAAAAGAAAGCGCCAAACCAGCTCAAAACTGTCCGAACCATAGGAAGTAAGAGAAGAGAGAAATGAATGAACCATCAGCCTTGTATTGGAGTGGTGGCCCTTTCATGACCAGTATCGAGGACCATCGCACTTGCCCGCAAGTGTATAGCCCGGATGCGCAAGGATTACTTGATGAATTTCGTTCTGTTTGCCATAAGTATTACTTTGCCTTTAGTCATGCCACGTTGGGCTACAAAGCTCAATTCAAACGATATGAGCAAATCATAGACCCCGCCAACTATAGCAATCTGATTTCCACAGGCTCGGCTTTCCCAAATTCGGAGCAATCTCCAGGGCAATCTACAATTGCACAGATGACCCAAGGAGAGTTGCTGGAATACCTACAAGATGGTGGGTTGTTTGAGGACTACGTGGCCAAGTCCCTAGTCATAGTCATCTATCACCTTTGGGACGAATACTATCGTCCAAGGATTGCTAAAGAAGTTGGTGCCATCCCTAACCAAGTGGAGTGCGCTCTGCTAGGTGCAATACTGTCTATTTAGAATGAAAATGTGTATCATGACGGGGTCTGTCCCTCCCTTCCGGAGTTGTCCCCATGGCGCGCACCGCAGCCACCCTGCCGGGCGGACCCCGGCTGTCGGATCACCTGAG
>MPMO01000101.1 GCA_002238555.1 Caldilineaceae bacterium bin34 | reverse complement strand
GTGGTGCAGCGGCTTTTGGACACGGACGGGCTGCGCCCGACCCTGCAAAAACACACCGCCGCCCTGCAGGAACTGCTCGCCTTGGGCCAAATCGAGCCCAAACCCACCTGAAGCGGCGGCGAATCCCCCGGGATTCGCCGCGGCCTGCCTGTTGCAAGCGTCCGCCACCCCGGTCCGACCCTGCCGGAACGACTACGCCTGTCCGTTTAATATCTCAAAAACTGTTCACACCATTGCTTTGTAGTACGCGACCAGTGGCATGTCCGGTCTGGTCGTTGGCTCCTGTTCGAGCAGAAGATCCTTGGAAGGGTTCTTGTCCAAGCCAACAGTACGCAGGTGGCCGCGCAACTTGCACCAGCGTTTGTGTCTCTGTTCGGTTGTTTCCTCCGAGGCGCGCATGAAGTTCGAAGGCCCTACCAGCCCTTGTGCGGTGATGCCCAGCAGGGGAGGTCCAACATCTCTTCAAACGGAGGCATCCGTCACGCTGCCCGGCAGTTGCCGAGTCTGGAATCTACAACGTCGGCTTCGGATACTGCGACTACACCCGTGTCGGCTCCTCCCGGGGCCCGGTCTCCGAATCGGGGGGCATGGCCTGTCTCCGCATATAGATTGTCGGGTGGCCGTAGGGCCCACCGGCGAGCGACTCTGGATTGAGGTGTTCGATGACAGGTCCGTCACCCATTTTGCTGCGCCACGTACCGTTCGGTGTTTGCCTGGAAGCATGTGTCCATTGACCTTGTTGTTCGTACAGCGCGACCTTCTCAAAGCCAGGTTCAACGCCGCTGCCATCGCACTGCTCGAAGCCGATGGCGGCGAAGACATCCTTAAGACTGTCGACGCTGGCTGATCGTGTAGCGCTTTCGGGCCAGTAACCGAAGTCGTCGTCGTAGTCCCACCGACTGTTGGTGTCGTCGGCTGCAAACGCGATGCAGTTGTACCGCTCGGTGTGGGAACCAACGATTTTGAATTCTTCACGGGTCAGTTGGGGGAAGTAACCGACAAGCTGAACTTCCTACCTAGATGCTCCCATGGTCCCGGCCCCATCGGAGCCAAGCCCTCTGCATCGCGGCGACATTGCCGCGTTCCGTGGGGTTGACCGGGTTGACCTTGGTGATGTCGCGCAGAACGTGGTACCAATGCCCACCCTGTGTCTGTATTCGTTTCAGGATTAGGGGAACAGCCGGCATCCCCAGACTGACGATAGCCTTGTAGTCCGGGTGTGTAGCCATGTGTGCCGAGCTGGACAAAAACACGGTTTCGTCCTCCCATCGATCCGCCAGGTCCTGGCGGCGTTCACGTTCGTCCGGCTCCTGGTGGCGCGTTGTGGTGGTGGTTTCCTGCATGGCCGTTTCTTCCCGATGGCGTGCGTGATTCACCGAGTCCCATCCGGCAGCCTCTCGCCGCGGCGTTGGCCGTCGGGCGTGAGGTAGCGGTAGAGGGTGGTCTTGCCCACGCCCACGATGCGGCAGATCTCATTGATGCCGACGGTGCGATCCCGCATCAGGTCCGCGGCGCGGGCCAGCAGGCGGTCGTCCACCTTGCGCTTGCGCCCGCCCTTGCGGCCGCGGGCGCGGGCCGCGGTCAGGCCGGCCAGGGTCCGTTCCCGGATCAGGTCGCGCTCGAATTCGGCCAGGGCACCGCAGAAATGGAAGGTCAGCCGGCCGGCCGGCGTGGCGGTGTTCAGGTCCTCCTGCAACGAGATAAATTGCACCTCCTGCTCCGCCAGCCCGTTGATCTGCCGGATCAGGTCCTGCAGGCTGCGTCCCAAGCGATCCAGCCGCCACACCACGAGCGTGTCGCCGGTCCTGGCATGGGCCAGGGCGGTTTGCAGCTCGGGACGTTCGGCCCCGGGCACCGATCCGCTGCAGGTGTCGGTGTAGATGCGTTCGCAGCCGGCCGCCTTCAGGGAGTCGATCTGCAGGTCGTGGAGCTGCTCGTGGGTGCTGACGCGGGCGTAGCCAATCTTCATGGCCCCATTGTACCGCAAACGGTGTCGGGGCCATTAAGTGAACTTAGATTGTGGAACCGGTTTTCGGCACGCAGCCGGCCGATTGGCCCTGCGGCCACGGGCCAATCGGCCGGCGTTCCCCAAACGGCCGTTTGCGAGGCAGGTCCGGACACGTATGCCGGGACTTGGGCACTCCTCGGCGGCGCATGTACAACAACCCATATCAAAAATCTATGTATCGACCATCGTCCTAGTCTACGTTTGTGTTACACTGCGATCATGAAGATCGGCTACGCGCGCGTCTCGACCCACGAACAGACGCTGGATCTGCAAATCGACCAGCTGCAGACGGCGGGCTGCGACCCTGATCACATCCATGCCGACCAGGTGTCGGGCTCGAGGCCGGGACTGGAGCGGCCGGGACTGGCCGCGGCGCTGGCCTACGCGCGGGCGGGCGACCAGCTGGTGATCTGGCGGCTCGACCGCCTGGGCCGCAGCCTCAAGGATCTGATCGAACAGGTGGCGAACCTCGAACGGCACGGCATCGAACTGGTGTCGCTGCAGGAGAGCATTGACACCCTCACGCCGGCCGGCAAGGCGCTGTTCCAGATTTGCGGCGTGTTCGCCGAGTTCGAACGCAACCTAATCTCGGAGCGCACGAAGGCCGGCCTGACCGCGGCGCGGGCGCGGGGTCGCAAGGGCGGCCGCAAACCCAAGCTGACGCCGGAGCAGCTCGACCGGGCGGCCGGCCTGATGCGCGCCAGACAGCTGACGGTCCGCGAAATTGCACGGCTGTCCGGTGTGACGCCCAATACGCTCTACCGCTACCTGACACCGGACGGCGAACCCCGAGCCGGCGCACCGACCCTGGCCGAGCCATAGGTTCAAGTACGGCGGTTGGAGCTGGAGGGGTGTGACGGGGACTTGACACATGAGCATTCAGGCTGCTTTGGTGCACCCGGCGTCCGGACTGAATCTGGCATCGCCCCACGGCAGCGACCTGGCGGCCCGGCCCGACCTCTATCGGCGTTTCGCGGATCACGTCGCTGTCAATCCGGCGTTCACCCGTCGCGTAGCCTCCTACCAGGACAACAAGGAGACGCCCGGCCTGCGCAGGTTTCGCTTTAAGGAAAGCTTCTCAATCCGGTTGGTGCGCCGGTTGCTGGCGGATCTGGAAGCTGGGCACATGCTCGACCCGTTCGCCGGCATTGGCACACTCCACTGACGGCCTGCGGGATGGGACACCGAGGCACCGGAATCGAGTTCTTGCCCATGGGACCGTTGGTGGCACAAGGCATCGCAGCGGCGATACAGGCACTACTGTCCTGCGTGACGCAAGCAACCGAGGCCGCGGAGTGCCACCGGTTCCGGCATGTGGCCATGTTGGTTTTCAGGCCAAGATGGTTCCCTGTGGCAAGCTTCCGGACATGAATTGGGAGGTTGTCTTCCATTCGGAGTTTGAGCCGGAGTTCGAGGCGTTGTCAAGACACGTGAGGCTGAAACTTCTAGCTGCCACAAACTACCTTGCCGAAACCGGTCCGAATACGGGCCGTCCCCACGTGGACACGCTGAAGGGCTCTCGGCATTCCAACATGAAGGAGCTTCGCTTCAAGGCTGATAATAGTGCCTGGAGAGTCGCATTCGCGTTCGATCCCCAGAGAACGGCCATCATTCTCGTGGCTGCTCGAAAGTCGGGAAAATCCCAACAGTTGTTCTACAAACAGTTGATTGATACTGCAGACCGGCGATTTGGCGCACACCTGGAACGGTTGAAACAAGGGAGAGCGGCATCATGACAACCCTAACCGAAATGCTGGAGGCACTGTCGCCGGCAGATCGCCGGCAGGTCGAACTGCTCACTGAAGAGTTTCGAGCCGAGGCCAGGACGTGGCAGGCGGCTGAAAACAAGAAACGGGACCTGGCGGCCGAATCTTCTCCTCCGGCGACCCTTGCCGAGCAGCCCAGCGACCTGCCGGAAAAAACCCGGGCCCGCCCGGATACGCGGGCATCCGATGGTCAGTTAGGGGCTGAACGCCCTTGATGGCAACGTAGAAAAGCTTCGAGAAGACACCTTCGTCGAGGCCGTACTCGATGGCGCGCAGGATGGAACGGCCGTTCCATTCGCGATCCGGCACCACAAACTCAAAGTGCGACAAGTCGGTTGTGTTCCTCCAGGTAGACCGCACCTTCCTCCGGGACAACTTGACAGGTATATGTGTGGCTCCGGTTGTGGGGGAAAGACGGCGGATTCGAACGCCGTTCGCCCGCGGTCCCGGCGGCAGCGGCAAATGGGTATGCAGCCACGGATGGATCCTGTACCATGACCGACACTGACGCATGACAGCCCTCGCAGGTGGGGTGGGGTGGGTGATATCGCCACCCTACCCGAGGACGACCATGCGTCGAACTTCCGGCCATGGCCGCACAAAGTGCCCCGGCACGGCAGGACCGCAACGTCACATATACCTGTCAAGGCCCAGGGGCCCTGACGCGCAACCCCGCCTCCCTTACGCAACTTCCGCCTCCGACCCCGCGGCCCCGCGCCCGCGGGCCGGCCGGCACGTCTCCCACACCGCCCCTCCGGGCATCCGGTCGGCCCCGCGGCCTACGCACCCGCAGGACCCCCATGGAACGCCCGGCCCGCGGGCGCACGGCAGGCGGATCTGCCTGCCGATCCCCCACGCCCGGAGCCTCTCACATATACCTGTCAAGGGCTTCCGACCCCCAAAAGGAACCGCACGGGACCTGCTATCGTTGATGTAGTTCAGGCATCATCGAAAGAGGTGTTCCGTGCGATTGCTGCGTACTATACTCGCCCTGATGCCTTGCGGCAAGCCG